>NZ_JALNTT010000002.1:0-979279 GCF_023161695.1 Vibrio sp. 1CM2L | reverse complement strand
CGAGATGCGAGATGCGAGATGCGAGATGCGAGATGCGAGATGCGAGATGCGAGATGCGAGATGCGAGATGCGAGATGCGAGATGTGATATTGATATGGCCCCTAAAAAGTAGACACAGGGGTTGTCCCGTATTTAATCAACACGGGACTGATAAAACAGGGAGAGACTAACGCTTTAAGTCGATGTAAATCTGCTCTACCTTGGTACGAGCCCAATCCGTTTTACGCAAAAACTTTAAGCTCGATTTAATGCTCGGGTCTTTTTTAAAGCAGTTGATGTTCACCATGTAACTCAACTCTTCCCAACCGTAATGTTCAACCAATTCAGTCAGTAGCTTCTGTAGAGTAATACCGTGAAGTGGATTATTGTCTTGTGTCATGAGATGTTCTCGCCATTTATTTGAGCTAAGTATACCAGTTTCGCTTTATGAATTATCCGACCATTTGAGTTCGTAATCGGTGTGGATAATCGAAAGTTCTTCTCTACCTGTATTACCAAATAATCTAACCTGAGCCTGCATCCATTCTTCGAAACGTTTTATCTTTTCTCGATGAAAGTAACCTGGAGGCGCGCACAAAAAATAATTGTATTTAGGCTTCAGCGCGATGTTTCCGATTCGCACCAATTTCTTTTCTTGTAAATAGCGGTATACCAAGCTGTGCTTAACAAGCGCGACACCTTGAACGGATAGCGCACCTTCTAACACAAAATGAGAGCCATCAAATTGCAATGATGTGCGGCCAGCTTTTACCCCTGCGACTTGTAACCAGAGATTCCAATCCATATCAGGCCAACGGTCTTCAATAAGTTCCGCTTTATGCAGATCGTCGATGTCATAAATACCGTGTTTCTCTTGATAAATAGGGTGGCAAACCGGGTAAATGACCTCGTCCATCAACCAACGTGATTCGATGTTTGGGTAGTCTCCATGACCATATCGAACGCAGATATCGACATTAGAATCTTCAAATGTGACTAGCTTATTGGTCGGCTCAATTAACATGGATAGATCAGGGTGGCGATCGCGAAAGTCGCCAATTCTCGGTACTAGCCAATGCTGAGCAAAGGAAGGCACGGTAGAGATCGACAGCTGAGTCGGGTTAGGATCTTGGTTGACGCGTCTTACCCCATCTTGAATATGGGCAAAGCCTTTCTTCGCTTGCAGGTACAATACTTCGCCTTCATGGGTTAATACTATTTTTCGGTGTTGGCGAATAAACAGATCTGCGCCTAACCACTCTTCAAGTTGGCGAATTTGTTGGCTGACGGCAGCTGCCGTGACAAATAGCTTTTGTGCGGCGAGCTTAAAACTGCCAGTTTCAGCCGCAGTATAAAAATAGTATATCCCTTGGAATGGTGGGGTGCGTTCTCTCACATTAGTTTTCCTTAACTGAATGCCAGTATCTATCGTTTGTCGATGTTGCTCTGTTGGTCGATTATTGACCATAACAAAGCGAAAGATCAACAGGAAAAAGGCTATGAATACGATCACAGCAACAGCAAATACCAACCATTCATTTTTATCATCATTATCAATTAAGAAATTCTATTCTAAATTAGGCCTGTACTTTCAAAATCGTAGAACTAGAAAGCAGATGTCTGAGCTACCCGATTATTTACTGAGAGATGTCGGGATTACGTCGGAACAAGTCGAGAAAGAACTGAAGAAGTCATTTTGGGAGTGATTCGAGGCAACGTAGCTTTTAACTCGATGTTGCTTTAACTCAACATAGTTTTGTCGGTGTCGGGAGGTTTACGTTACCGTTCTATGTTGAGTTAGGTTTATGGTTTATATAAAGAAGTGGGAGATGAGATTTAACTCTCCAATAGCTCGTTTACTTCTTCGTGCAACCAATTGGTGAACGCGGTAATGCGCTCTTCTCTCGGGGAGTTAGGATCAAAGCATAGGTTGACTTGAACCCCAGGTGTCATGCCTATATCAAAGGGCTTCACTAGCAAGCCGCGTTCGATGAAGTCACCAGCCAAGCTGTCTGTTGCCAAGCAAACCCCATGTCCCGCCATGACCGTGGTTAACCCCATATCAAAAGTACCGACTTCCATCCACTGAATGGTGCTGCTTTGAGTCGATATGTTTGCTTGCCTAAACCACTCCTCCCACGGGAAACAACCGCTATCAAACTGAATCAGCCAACATTTGAGGAGTTGTTCAGGTGATGTGAAGTTCAAAGAGTTTGCTAGTTCAGGGGAACAAAAAGGGTAAACCGGTTCGTTGATTAGCATCTCAAGAGTCAAGCCTTCTTCAACACACAGATCTTCGCCCTGCAGAATAGCCACGTCAATCTGACCATGTTTCAAATTTGGGGTATCAGACCCTGTTAGCACCTTAATTGGGATTTTTGGGTGCTTTACCGAGAACTTCCACAGCCTAGGTAGTAACCAACGAGAAGCAAAAGAAGGGGGACATCTAACAACAAGCAGCCCTTGAATAGGTTCTGATTGGATCTTGTTTAACCCCAGTAGAACCTCTTGAAATCCATCAGAGACATGTCTAAAAAGTGTGTGCCCTTCATGCGTCAAAGTCATTGCACGCCCCTTACGAATAAAGAGCTTACATCCAACCTGTTCTTCTAACTGTCGAATCTTCTGGCTGACGGCTGCTTGAGTGACGAACAGCTCTTCAGCAGCTTTGCTGTAATTACTCAAGCGAGCCGCAACTTCAAAGTAACGGAGACCTGAAAGGTGACGCAGTCTATTATCCATAAACTCAGCTTATAGTTCTTGTTAATAATGGTTGTTCGATTATCGAACAGGTTGTTTTCATAATAGCTATAAATAAACAGGGAATACAAGAGAGAGAACATGAAAGCAATAACCTGTTGGGTCGGAAGATTTATTACTCAGGTACTTAAAATCAATGATAATACTAAGATGAAGAAGGCGACTAAATCGAGACAAGTTATCTGCTCGAAATCGTTAAGTCATCGAATGAGAAAGGATGTCGGTTTAGATTGCGAGAGTAGTGATGCTGCGGATTATACTAAGTACTTATAATTTGAGCTTACAAAAAAGGAGCCATAATGGCTCCCTCTCGATTTTGATTATTCTTCCCAAACCACCAATTTATCTTTCGGCCAGTTATGACCAACTTCATGGTATTTCTGCTCAAGGATATGTCGCTTGATTTTGAGAGTAGGGGTTAACACGCCATTCTCAATGCTCCATGGTTCCTTAATCATCAATACACCTTTGATCTTCTCATGTGAACCGAGCTGCTCGTTCATTTTCTCGATAACGCGCTTTGTCGTTTTCTCATAGCGAGCTCGATCGAAATTAGGGAAGTCATGCGGCACCACAAGTAGGATTGGACCAGGTAGGCCAAGACCTATCAAACACATCATTTCTACGCGGCTGTACTCAAACAGTTTGTTTTCGATTGGTACAGGGGCAACAAACTTACCTTTAGCGGTTTTAAAGGTATCTTTCTTACGTCCACGAATCGTTAGGTAACCTTCACTATCGATATCACCGATATCACCGGTATGAAGCCAACCATCGGAGTTAAAAGATTCTTGGGTTGCAATATCATTCTTGTAGTAACCAGAGAATAAGCCTTTGCCTCGAACTAGAATCTCTTCATCTTCAGCTATTTTGAGTTCGATCCCTGGACCTGCATTACCAACCGTACCAATTTTATCGGCTCTGAATGGGTAGTTGAGTGTGCTGTAGGCGAAAGACTCTGTCATGCCCCATGCCTCGGTAATGTGCAGACCAACGCTCTCATACCATGCGAGTAGAGCGGGTGATACAGGTGCAGAACCACATCCGAGAACGCGAGCTTGATCTAACCCTAAACCATCAGCAAGCTTCTTCTTAATGATGTTGTTGATAAACGGAATCTTCAATAAGAAGTTCAGTTTCTTCTGTGGCAATTTGTCTTGGATTCGCTGCTGGAACAGAGTCCATAAGCGAGGAACTGAAATAAACAGAGTAGGGCGATGCATTTTCACATCATCAATAAAGGTGTCTAAAGATTCAGGGAAAGCCGTAACCACGCCCCCCATTACTGAAGAACCAAAGATGTAAACGCGTTCTGTAATATGAGCAAGAGGTAGGTAAGAAAACAGGCGATCGCCAGGTTGGATCCCAATATGGTCAATCAATCTTTGAACAGACCAAGTAAACGCGCCGTAGGTGAGCATTGCGCCTTTTGGTAGCCCTGATGTACCCGATGTATAAACAAGTGACATCAGCTTGTCGTCGTGATGCTGAGGGCGTTTGGTTGATGGTTCATGTGTCTCAATGAGCTGTTCGAAAGTGTGTTGGCACTTCGCTGCGCTGTCGTATGGCAGAGAAATACTCACTAAGCTCGGATTGTCATCAAGTACTTTTTGAGTGGCTTTAGGATCGTCAAGCTTACCCGCAATCACAATTTTACTTTCACTGTGTTCAATACAGTATTGAATGGTATCTGCACCCGCCGTTGGAAAGATTGGGACGCTGACAAAATCTCCTAACATCATGGCAAGATCGCAGATGAACCATTCTGCACAGTTTTTCGATACGAGAGCGACTCGATCGCCAGGTTGGGCTCCGAGTCCTTCTAGTGCTGACGCCAGTTTCAGTGCTTTGTCGGCTACTTCTTTATAAGTAAATTCGACAAATTGGCGGTTAATAATCTGTTTCAAATAGACTTCATCTGGGCGTTCTTCTGCCCATTTTAAAATCATATCATTGGGTGTAGGGAGAGCTGTTGCTTGTTCTTGGCTAAACTCGTTAGGCTGAATCATTGTCTAACTCCATGTTTTTCGCTAAGTTATTTTTGGTTATTTTTGTTAAAATCATGTTAAATGTACCATGGTTTTTTCTTTTAGGGAGTAAAATTAGCGTTTTCTGTTATCTGTGCAGGCACGTCTGTAACTTGCTGGGGTTACACCTGTCCTTTTCTTAAAAATTCTCGAAAAATACGACACATCCTTGTATCCACATTGATAGGCAATTACAGCAATTTTTGACTCGGTATCCGCCTCAATCAACTTTTTAGCTAGTAGAACTCTTTTGTCACAAACAAAGTCTCTAAAGCTTACCCCAAAGTGTAGATGAAACTTTTTCGAAAAGTAGGTTGTTGAACAATGGCATTTCTCGGCGATCTCCGTTTCTCTGATTTCTTTGTTTATGTTATCCATCACATAGTTAACAACCTCAGAAGTAAACAATTTGGTAGGCAGTTGATTGTTGTTATTTATGTCTCTGTCGAAATCGAAGTGAGGTTCGAAGATATGCTGTGTTTTACGCTTAAGTTCTTCGAATGTACTGGTCAGATGATTACTGTTTGTTTCGATAATGAAAAATATATTCTTATGATTTCGAACGATATTAGGTAACTGGCCCGAGCAAATAATGACTATTCGCTTGTTCAAGTTTTCACAAATAGATAATGCCATTGTAAGTAGTTGAAGTTTATCCGGTCTATTCAAGATGAAAAATACCAGTCTGACATCTAAGTTACTGATTATAGATATATCTTGCTTATAATTTTCAATGGGGAAGTAGTGATTTATTTTATTGATAATAACAGCATTAAATTCACTGTCTTTATCTGATAATAAAGGTGTTACTACTTTCATATAAATACCAACTCTATTTCATATTCAACTTCGAGTTTAAAAATAGATAAATTAAGATGCATAATAATTAGATTAGAAGTACCACAAAAAAGTGCAAGTAAATGGCAAGAAAATCCTAACCTAATATATCTCTCACCTCTAGATTTAGTTTACAGGTAAACAAAGCCTGATACACAAATCAAGGAGAGGTTATCATGGATAAGTTTTTGAATAATTGTAAAGAATTCATGAAAGATGAAGAAGGGTTGACTGTAATCGAGTATGTAATCGGTGCAGCTTTATTGGTATTAGGTTTGACAACCGTATTTTCTGGTTTAGGGACTACTCTAGCAAATAAATTAAACGCTATTGTTGCCAATGTTGGTTAGTGGTTGAGTTATGAATAACAATAGACTGAAACGACAATCGGGGTTAACTACGGTTGAGTATGTGATTGGCGCAGCCTCACTGGTTCTTGCTGTTGGACTAGTTTTCTCTGGTATGGCAACGGCTTTACTCAGTAAGTTTCAGAGTATTATATCGAGTGTATAAATAGAGTATATGATTAATGAGCCTTCAGCTTTTTGGGCATTGCTAATTGCAGTTTCGGTATACGATGTTGAGAAACATCGTATACCGAACAAAATATTGATTTTCTTTTTGTTTGTTTACTTTTTATCAATGTTTGACGGCAATTATACCTTTGATGTTTTTTTTATGTCCTTCGTTGGATTTGTGGTGTTTTTTTGTTTTGGATTACTCTTATACTTTTTAAGAGCTATGTCGGCAGGAGATGTGAAGCTATTAGGTATTGTGGGGATGTATCTCGGGTGGGGACAACTACTTGATGCATCGTACTTTATCTTACTTTCTTCTGGAGTGATCGGGACTTTCTACCTGCTATATAACTTTTCCAACTCGAACAGTCTTAGTATCAAAGGCTATTTTGAAAATAAGCTAATTATGCTTGGTGGGGTAGCACCAGTATTAAATGAAAGTGCTAGCTTGCACGCTAGGTATTCAAATAAGGTGACGATGCCTTTTGCACCCTCTGTTGTAATGGGATTAGCGATGTATAGCTACTTTACTTAAACCTGTTGTTGGTTAGCTTTGTGGAGAGGAATAATATATGGATATTATAGGGCGTACTGCTCCAACAACTTTGAAGCCTCAAATTTCAGCCCCTACCGTTCCGACATCTCTTGATATGTTGGGTGTTCCTGAAGTTGTTATTGAAAACCTCGTACTCAAGCATTTGTCTGCTTATCCTAAATCGGATGTGTTAGAGCTTTCTAATTATTTGTGTGTTGTTACCCATATAGTGGAAAGTGCTCTAGCCGTTTTGAGGAAGAAGTCATTAATTGAGGTGTTTCAACCTACCTCAGACCTTTCTCTTTCATCAGTCTCCCATAGTCATGTCCGTTATTCTCTTTCTGAGAAAGGACTGGAAGAAGCTGATCTTGCCTTTAAACGTGATGCTTATTTAGGGCCCGCGCCAGTTTCACTTGACCAATACAGTGATGTGGTCAAACAGCAAGACCTGAGAGCAGAGTTAGTGACTCGGCCACATGTCGAAGCTGCTCTGGATGATGTGTATGGTGTCGATAAAATGATTTCAGTATTAGGGCCTGCAATCAATTCTGGACGTGCTCTGTTGTTATATGGGCACGCTGGTACTGGTAAAACCTTTGTCGCGAGCCGTATTGTGAATGCTTTGCACACATCTGTATTTATTCCTTATGCAGTCTATGCATTAGGTAACATTATCAAAGTGTTCTCGGCGCAACATCATAAACCGTTGGATAGTAACGGAAGCGATCAAAGCATTTCCCTCAAAGATCAGTACGACAAGCGTTGGCTTAATTGTGAAAGGCCAAATATTCAGGTTGGGGGAGAACTAACTATGGATATGCTCGAGGTCAATCACTCAGAGAATAGTCGTGTCTGGTTAGCCCCAGTACAAATGATGGCGAATAATGGGATTTTTATCATTGATGATCTTGGTCGTCAGCCCATGCCGGTGGATGCGCTTCTTAATCGTTGGATTGTACCGATGGAGTACTCATTCGACTATTTGTCGCTGCCGAATGGTCAGCAGATAACGATGCCATTTGTATTAACTCTTGCCTTTTCTACCAATCTAAACCCCAAGAAAATAAGCGATCCTGCCTTTTTACGTCGTTTAGGTTACAAGATTGAATTCAAGCCACTTAATCAGCGAGATTATGAAGCTTTATGGATGAGCGTCGTTGCTGATAAAGAGGTAGAGCTTCAAGACGGGTTTTTTGAGCGTTTGTCTCAAATGCACACGCTTCTGAAAGTGCCACTTTTCCCATGTTTACCGAAAGATCTCGTTGGTATAAGCAAAGACATTCTTTCGTTTGAGCAACTCCCACCTGTTATCACATTCGATATTCTTTCCATGGCATGGGAAGTTTATTTTACCTCTGATGGACACGAGGAAGAGAATAATGAATAAGAGTCAAGTTTTCCTACTGTTTTTACTGTCCGTAGTATTCGGCTTAGCGGCTGTATTTTTTGCTAAGCAGTGGATGGATGATCAAGTTCAGCCAACCGTTGAAGTTGAAACGGTCGAGCGTCACCCCGTTGTTGTCGCATCACAAGAAATCGAAGCTGGAACCATAATTGAAGAGCAGTATTTAACGACGAAGTTGATGGAAGTTGATTGGATCAATGAAAACAACTATTCGGATCAATCTGAGCTAATAGGTAAGGTTGTCGCTAATACCATTTATGCCGGAGAGGTGCTTCACAAGTTACGATTTACTGTACCAGGAGAAGGGTCAACGCTTGCAGCTCTTATCCCTGAAAATAAACGTGCGGTAACGATACGTGTTGATGATGTTATTGGTGTGGCAGGTTTCTTATTACCGGGTAACAAGGTTGATATTCTCAATACGGTTTCTTACGGAAAAAATTCTGCAGCTACTCAAACGGTTCTTAAAGATATTAAGGTTTTGGCTGTAGATCAAACGGCTAAAACGAATGAAAACAGTCCGATTATTGTACGAGCGGTAACTCTTGAGATGACGCCGAAAGAGGCCGAGAAACTTCTCACGGCTAAAAGTAAAGGCAGTATTCAGCTGACTTTGAGAAACCCACATGAAGTTGAGAAAAAAGTGGTTCGTCGATATGTGCCTAGACCAAGTGTCACCATTATCAAAGGTACAGAAACATCTAATGTGCGCGTCAAGGATTGAGGTGAAATATGAGAATATTAATTGCGTGTGTTTTGAGCCTAATTTGTATTTCGACGGCCAGTGTTGCGGCGTTACAAACGGGAAAAACAGTCACGGTTCCACATCATAAATCTACGCATGTCGTGCTGTCGGGAAAAGCGGCGAAGGTTTCTCTTGGTGATCCTGAAGTTTTAGATATTGTAATTTTAAAATCAAATGAAGTGTTTTTAATTGGTAAAAAATTAGGTGCGACAAACCTAATGGCTTGGGACTCTCGAGGTCGGTTGATTGAGTCTATTAACATTGAGGTTACTCATGATCTTAATAGCCTCAAAGCTAAATTATATGAGTTTCTTCCTGATGAAACTATCGAAGTGCATAGTGCTCAAAATCGTCTGTTGTTAAGTGGACAGGTGAGTAATCAACAGCAGATGAATGTGGCAATGAGAATTGCAGAAACCTATTCATCTGGGCAAACCGCTGATGAATCGAAAGAGAGTGGTAGTGAACAAGCTGCGGCTACGGGGGTTATCAATTTAATGTCGATTGGTGGGGCTCAACAGGTGATGTTAGAGGTGACCGTAGCCGAAGTTCAACGAAGCTTGGTAAGAAAGTTTGACGCCAATTTCCATTTCTTCCAAACCAGTGGTTCAGACTTTTCATGGGGGGCATCTTCAGTGCCTGCTGGTGTGCTGGGTGCGACGCCTATCTTTGATATTCCCACTTCTACGGATTACGGCATTCTAGGATCTTTCATTGATAGCAATACTTTGTTTACCTTTGCATTGGATGTAGCAAAACAAAATGGTGTGGCGAAAGTTTTAGCAGAACCTAACTTAACCGCATTAAGTGGCTCAAAAGCTGAATTTTTAGCGGGTGGTGAGTTCCCTATTCCGGTGCCTGACGAAGATGGTATTACCATTGAATATAAAGAATATGGCGTTGGGTTAAAGTTCATCCCTACTGTTCTTAGCGACAAGAAAATCAATCTAAATTTGGCTGTTGATGTGAGTGAGATTGCCAACAGTAGTTCGTTAACGATTGACCCTGGTACTACTAATGCGACTTACTTCATACCTCCTATTACTCGACGAAGCGCATCATCGACGCTTGAATTAGCCGATGGACAAACTATCGGTATCGCAGGTTTATTGAGTGAGAATGTTAGGGACATCAGTAACAAAATGCCAGGCTTTGGTGATGTGCCAATTTTAGGTCAGCTTTTCAATAGCCAAGAGTATGTATCTGGTGAAACAGAGCTCGTTATTCTTGTTACTCCTCGACTCGCTAAACCTATCGATCGAACGAAAGTGACTTTACCAACGGATGCTTTCGTTGACCCCAATGACTTGGAATATTACTTATTAGGCCGAAGCGCTTACATCGCTGAACCGTCAGAATCGGACTCAGAGCAATCTCAATCGGCACAGACCGTATCGCCGACCGATGGTGGTAGCGAAGGCTCATTTGGCCATGATTTATAAGGAGATGGATATGATTAGAATAATGATGGTCTTTCTCGTGATGGTGTTAGTTGGTTGTGCGAACGATGCTCGTTTGGGGCACTCAGTAGCATTAGTGAAAACAGAGCAAACTTATAACCCTAATGCGACCCAAGAGAATTTACTCGAAGTACCTAATGGTACAGGGGAGCGGATGCAGACTGGCTACGACAGATATGTTGGTAGAGGTGAAAACGACCTGTCCGGAAGTAGTAGCCAGATCTTAGAAGAGTTTAACTAAATCTGGAGGTACTCATATGTTGTATCGAGTATCACAAAGCCCTAAAAAACAACAAGGCTTAGTTGTGGTGATGATTACCGCTGCCTTGTTAGTTTTTCTAGCTGTCTCAGCGTTAGCTGTAGATATAAACCATATGGTCGTGAATAAAACGCGCTTACAAAATGCAGTTGATTCTGCAGCGTTGGCTGCCGCAACCATATTAGACAACAGCAAAGATAAAGACGCTGTAGACGTGGAAGTCGGTACGGCACTCAATGCCATGGCGGCTTCAACAGGAAACCAAGAAATTGATTTCTCGACCGCTTCTATCAGCATTGATTATTCGAATGATCCACAGGATTTTACAGGTACGGCGACGTTCGGTACAAATGATGATGTTTATGTGCGAGTTCGCGTAGATGCACTAGAGATGGATGAATTTTTCATTCAACTGTTTGGCCTTGATAAGGAAGTATCGGCAAGTGCCGTTGCTGGGCCTAGCTCTGGGCAAGAAGTTGTAAACAACGTTGTACCTATTGGGGTGTGTATTGGTGATGGCACTTCGGATAACGATATTGATCCTGAAGATGGTTATCACGATGTGACAGGAGAAGAGATAGTTAATGTATTTGGATATGAAGTCGGAACGGTCCATGCATTGAAGGTGGGTGATAGTAGCTTGTCAGAAATGGGTAATGGTAATTATCATCTGTTGGATTTCGGTTCCGGTGGTAAAACCGTCAAGGAAGGTTTAGGTGGTAGTTATGACCAGCCAGTCAAAATTGGTGAAAATATAACAACTAAACCTGGAGGCACGGTTGGCCCCACAGGCGATGGTTTGAATACTCGATTTGGAGATTATGGCGGTGGCTTGTCTGCATCAGATTACCCTTCTGATTATGTAACCACAGAACCTACCAATGAAATAACGATTGATGCTGGTACAGGAGAGATCGATTCTGATGGAAGTTATACTTATGCTCAATATGAGTCAGATACCAACGCCTGTATAGCAAACGGTGGTTCTGGGTGTGCATCTAATGGTGTTGCTTGGCGAAGAATTTTGCCCATTCCTATGGTTGATTGCTCTGGTAAAAGTGGTGGTTCAACTGACTTTACCGTAAACAAAATTGGTTGTTTTTTCTTGTTGCAAAAAGCACCAACTAACAACTCAGGTACACCAGCCGTTTTTGGTGAGTTTATACATTCTTGCAGTGTCGCTGGTGGTTCTGGTAGTACAACGTCGACAACGGAAGGGACTTATAAGATTGTTCTGTATAAGGATCCCGATAGTGGGGAATCTTGATTATGAAGCAATCTAATCAATTTCAACGGGGATTTGCTGCCGTAGAGATGGTCATTGCGACTCCCGTTTTATTGTTTTTTCTAGTCTTAGTTCTAGAGCTTGGCAATATTCTTGTTCACTATAATGTGATATCGAAATCAGTGCAAAACGGCGCACGCTATGCGGTTAGTGAGGTGTATGGAACCATTGGTGGAACCATCGCACCGACGTCTGAAATTCAGAATGTGGTGGTCTATGGTCAGAACAGCGTGGGGACAGCTGTTCTATCTTCATTGACGACATCGGATGTGACCGTAACCCCGCCTTCAGGCGACAGTTATGTACGAGTTAGTGTGACGTATGATTATGTTCCACTCTTCTTGTCTATTCCTTTTTCGAATGAGAGTTTTGCTATTCCATTAAGTGTCACTTCGGTGATGAGGGTGCTGTGATGATAAGGCTTAAAAGACGAATCAAAGGGCTTGCTATTATTGAGTTCACTTTGGTCTCATCGTTAATTATGTTGCTGCTCTTTCTCATTTTCGCGTTGGGTGCCTATATATTTTCGCTGCAAATGGTCAGTGAAGCGACTAGGAAGGCTGCTAGGTTAGCGACGGTATGTTACGTCCTAGATAGAGATAATATTGCGGGAATGGTAGTGAATGATATTCCTCTTGTTGGATTTACTAATACGAACTTAGAAGTGGCTTACTTAGACGCGAGCGGGGTAGAGATTGCTTCTGATTTTGAAGCGAACTTTGGTGATATTAAATTTGTGCGTGCTAGGGCTACGGGTTATGGCATTCAGCTAATCAGTAACCTAAGCTTTTTAGGGAATAGTGGGTTTCTAGCCGCCCCTGCGTTTGAAACAATATTACCAGCAGAAAGTTTGGGTGTGGTGAGGCCTGAAACTGAAACTAGCACTAACATATGGAATCGATGCCCATAAACGGTTGTTTAAAAGGAGATAAATGTATGGGGGAAGCAATTCAATTAACGCCTAATGGAAACGACAATGATATTACGCGTTTAAGAACGAATCTAAAGGTTTGGTTAGTCTACAGTACTGACGGCTTTCATTCGCATATGAGTCAAGAACTAAAAAAATGTCGAAATGTTCATGTGACCTCTTTTTCTCTTGCGGCAATGAGTGAGGAATACCTAAAAAGTGCAGATGTTCCAGAGCTTATTTTTGTTGAAGCTAATGGGAATTGGGCTCAAAAAATGGTTGAGTTACAGGGGTATGATTTGTCTTTGGAAGACAAGGACTTGTCTTTAGTTGTGCTTGGTGATGAAAGTGATAATGGGTCATTAAAAATTGCGCTTCGCTTAGGAGCCTCAGATTTCTTATCTCATAATGTCACTATTTCAGACTTACTCCCTCTGCTTAAGAAAACGGCTTCCGAAAAGCTTGAAAACTCCAGTTATGGAGAATTTATCTTGTTTTTGAACACCAAGGGAGGGATGGGGGCAACTACCTTAGCGTTAAATACCGCTATAGAGATGGCCACTCAACACCCCAATGAAGTTCTTTTACTCGATATCGATCTTCAGTTTGGTGTGATTCCAGACTACTTGAACATAGTACCCACTTATAGTGTTTCTGATGCGATTAATAGCTCGAATGACCTGGATGAAATATCTTTGGGATCTTTGGTGAATAAACACGAATCAGGCCTCCATGTTCTAAGCTTTAAACATGAAAATAACGCTGATGATTTCGAGCAGGCTCAAAAAATAGGTCGACTGCTTCCGATATTACGTCGCTTTTATCCTTATGTGATCATTGATCTGTCTAGAGGCTTAGACCACGTGTTTGCATCAGCAATATCACCTGCGACGAAAGTACTTTTGGTTTTGCAACAAAGTTTAGTTTCAGTCAAAAACACCAGTCGATTAATTAAGTCTTTGAAGTTTGAATATGGCCTACAAAGCGACTCAATAGAGGTCATTCTCAACCGTTATGAAAAGCGACATTCAATTAAGTTAAAAGATGTAGAGCAGGCGGTGGGTAATCACAATATACATCTTATGCCTAACGATTTTAAAGTTGCGCTGGAGAGTGCCAACTTGGGGCAGCCGTTAGTTCAGTCGAGAAAGAAAAGCTCTATTACTCGCTCTATCATCGATTTGTCTCATGTTCTATCACCACCAGAACAAGAAGAGAAAGGGTGGCTGAAAAAGTTGTTTTCATAATGGGTTGATGAAAAGTAAACACGAGGGATTGTGATGTTCTTTAAACGAAAAAATGTAAATCCAGAGTTTGAAAAAAAAGTAGAACAGATTTCGCATGATTCAGAAGATGCCAATCCTGTTGACCGTTTATCCAATGTTGAGACGTCTAGTCATTCTCGGAATGCTGAAGCGAGCGTTGAAAAAGAGAAGGCAATTGATGAGGCTCGAAAAGTATTGGAGCAAGAATTATCAATCAAACACTTCTTTCATAAGCAGTTGCTTGAGACATTGGACTTAGGGTTACTCTCGAGTTTGGAGAAAGAGCGTGCTAAGTTAGATTTGCACGAAGCTATCGTACAGTTGATGGCTGAAGATGGTAGCCATGCTTTAAGTGCAGAAGGTCGAAAAAGGGTCATCAAGCAGATTGAAGATGAGGTTTTTGGTCTTGGTCCGTTAGAGCCCTTATTAGCCGATCAAACCGTGTCAGATATATTGGTCAACGGCCCTAAGAGCGTTTACGTGGAGCGAAGAGGTAAACTCGAAAAAACGCCCTATACTTTTCTTGATGATCGCCATCTAAGAAACATTATCGACCGTATCGTCAGCCAGGTTGGCCGTCGCATAGATGAATCATCACCTATGGTAGATGCGCGCTTAGTTGATGGCTCACGTGTGAACGCTATTATCCCTCCTCTCGCACTTGATGGCCCCTCTGTTTCTATCCGCCGTTTTGCTGTGGATCGTTTAACGATGGATAACCTTATTGACTACAATTCAGTTTCACCCCAAATGGCTAAGTTTGTTGAAGCTGCAGTAAAAGGCGAGCTCAATATATTGATTTCAGGTGGTACAGGTTCAGGAAAAACCACCACGTTAAACATATTCTCTGGCTTTATTCCACGTGATCAACGAATCATTACCATTGAGGATTCTGCGGAGCTTCAACTTCAACAACCTCATGTTATTCGATTGGAAACTCGCCCAGCAAACCTAGAAGGTAAAGGCGAAATCAGCCAGCGAGAACTCGTAAAAAATACCCTGCGTATGCGCCCCGACCGAATCGTGGTTGGTGAGGTTCGTGGTAGCGAAGCGGTTGATATGCTGGCTGCGATGAACACGGGCCATGATGGATCCCTTGCTACTATTCACGCTAATACCCCCCGTGATGCTTTGAGTCGTGTCGAAAACATGTTTTCGATGGCTGGGTGGAACATATCAACCAAAAACTTACGAGCTCAAATAGCTTCGGCTATTCACCTCGTCGTACAGATGGAACGACAAGAAGATGGTAAGCGTCGTATGGTGAGCATCCAAGAGATCAATGGTATGGAAGGTGAGGTGATTACGATGTCGGAAATTTTCCGTTTCCAACGTCAAGGTATTGATGAAGATGGCAATATTATCGGCTATTACACAGCAACGGGGGTCGTTCCTCAATATCATGACCAGTTAGTCAAACGTGGACTCGACCTGCCTTTCGAGCTCTTTACTGAGACTCACGGTTAAGGAGAGATTATGGATAATGTAAGCGTTTCATTAGGTCTGTTATTCATTGCGGTGCTTTTTATCTCTCAAGCTTTGTTGTTACCTGCTGCAGGGAAAAAAGCGAAGCATAAAGAGCTGTCTCGACGTTTGAAAGAGACGCAACGTAATATCGATGAAGAGAGTCTATCTTTATTAAAAGAACATTATAACAAAGAATTATCTCCTATAGACCGTAAGTTAATAGTTATTCCATACTTTGCTGGCTTAAAAAAAATGTTGGAATTAGCTGGTTTTAAATTAGCATTGAGCCGATTTTTACTTATTGTTTCTCTTTGTGGTGTCTTGCTCACATTGATATCAATAATGACCAATCAAGAATGGTTTATTAGTTTAGCTGCATTCATTTCTGTTTGGGTTATATCTTATCTGTATGTACAAAATCGAGTGTCTTATAGAATGGCTCGATTCGAAGAGCAACTTCCAGAGGCTTTAGATATTATCCGACGAGCACTGCAAGCAGGGCAACCGCTTGTTCAATCATTTAATGAAGTTGGCGAAGAACTTCCTGAACCTATCGGTGCTGAGTTTAAAAATACCTACAACTTACTTAACTACGGTTATGACTTACGTTTAGCTATTTTGCAGATGGCAGAGCGAGTTCCCACCGTATCAATGCTGGCTTTTTCAAGTGCAGTAATGCTACAAAAAGAGACTGGGGGGAATCTATCAGAGAACTTGCAAAAGGTATCTGAAGTATTAAGAGCTCGCTTTAAGTTAGAAAGGAAAGTAAAAACGCTCTCTGCTGAAAGTCGTCTATCAGCATGGATCTTAACCTTATCCCCATTTGGTTTATTTTTTGCTTTGAAGGTAGCCAGTCCTGAATATATCGAGCCACTCTACAAAGATCCTCGCGGTCTATCGATGGTCAGTGTCGGTATTGTTCTTTTGGCGATCGGAGCCTTATGGATTAAAAAGATCATCAGTATAGAGATTTAACTTATGGAATTATTAAATATTGAAGTCTGGAAGCAGATGTTAGAAGAGTTTGGATTCAGCTCTCAGGCTATTATCTATGCGATGATTTTGCTCACTACTGTCTTATTAACATTGACTATTGGGTTCCTGTTTTTAGGTGCTAGATCTCCTTTAGACAAGAAGCTAAGACAAATCTCTGAAGAGGGGAGTTCTGGTGGTCGAAAACCTTATGATTTTTCTAATACGTTAGAATCATTAAGCCCATTTATTAGTAAAGGTAATAAAAAGGATAATGAAACTTACTCAGAAAAGTTGATGCATGCTGGGTTCCATGAGAAGAGCTCGTTATCAGTTTTTTATGCGTTGAAGGTTTTATCTAGCTTAATAGGTATCGTCGCTGCTTTTATGGTTTATTACATATCGTTGGGGGGGGAGTACAATAATCTACTTATCATGACTTGTGTTTTCCTCGGAACATTCACGCCAAATATTATTCTGAGTAAATTACAAAAAGAGCGCCAGAAAAAAATTAGAAACGGTGTTCCTGATGCTCTTGATCTTCTCGTTGTCTGTACTGAATCAGGGCTTGGTTTTAATGCGGCTCTTGGACGTGTTGCATCTGAACTCTATGTATCCCAACCTGATCTCGCCGATGAACTCGAGACCGTATTTGCAAAAATCCAAGCTGGTGTAACCATGCCTGATGCTCTTAGACAGCTTATCGAGCGAACCGGTTTAGTCGAACTGGAAGGATTGGTTTCTTTGCTTTCCCATGCATCGAGAATGGGCGGTAGCTTAGCGCAAACGCTTCGTGATTATACTGAAGATTTTCGAGATAAACGGCAGCAAGCTGCCGAGGAGATAGCAGCAAAAATACCGACCAAAATGTTATTTCCTATGTTGATATTTATTTGGCCTTGTTTTTTCATTGTCGCACTTGGCCCTGGGCTACTTATCGTAATGGACGCATTGAGTGCGCCGGGAGCAAGCTTATGATTTTTTTAAATAAATTTGTTTTACTACTATTGCCATTTTTGCTACTTGGTTGCGCTTCCTCTGATGAACCAACCAATCAATTTGACGCAGAATTGTACTCTGGAAAGCCGATCGATACATTAACTAGCGATGATCCACCGCTAAATGAAAAAGAAGCAATAATGCGTGGTGATATTGCGCTTAGAGATAATAATATAGATTTAGCGCTTTATGAGTACATCCGATCTCTGTCTTTCCCTGAACAGGAGTTTCACGACAAAACCTTGTTTACGATAGGAAAAATTCATTCGTCTCGTGGTAATTATGCGCTTTCCGAGAAAGCGTACCTAGCTGCCTTGGATTTCAACCCAGCACATACTGAGGTATTGGAAGAGTTGGGGATCTTATATACAAAACAGCGCCGGACCGATGAAGGTCGAAGCTACTTTTTTAAAGCGATAAACGCAGACCAAGTTCGCTTGAAAAGTAGTGAAACGACAAAAAACTACCAAGCGTTGAACCAAACTGAAGTAGCTAGCTTAAAGTTTGACAATATGTCTCCAGCGTCAGCGTATATGGGTATTGGTGTGTTGGAAGATGTTGATGGAAAACATCAGATAGCTCAAGAGTATTTTAAGAAATCATTACAGATAGATAAAAACTCATTCAAGGCTCTATTGAACATGGGCTATTCACATTACATGTACGGCAATTACAAAGAAGCGTATCAGTACACGCGTTCAGCTTTAGAGTTAGAGCCAAATAACGAGAAGGCCCAAAATAATCTGGCACTCATTTACCTAGCCTCTGGTGATGTTAAGAAAGCCACTAATATGTTTATGCGACATATGGATACGCCTGAAGCATTGAATAATGTTGGGTATTTCCTAATATTACAAGGTAAGCCAGATCAGGCCGTTCCTTACCTTCAACAAGCTATCGATAAGAAACCATCGTATTACAGAGTAGCGAACGAAAACTTAAACAGAGCACTAGCGGAAGTGAGAGAAATGGAGCAATAGTGATTTGATTTGGCTTAATGAAAAGGATATTCATATTGCCTAAAAGTGATAATTTTAACAAAGATATCATTGTTGTCTCTGTCATCTGGCTAGTTTGTGCCACAGTGATCTTTATTTACAAGTGGGAGAGCGTTTCAGCTCTTAACCTGAATGACAATGACGACTATATGCGTTTCGTTCAATTTCAGGATTGGATGGCAACTGGTCATTGGTACCTAGAACCAATGAATAATTTTAATGCCGCTGATGGCATTGTTATTCATTGGTCTCGTTTTCCTGATCTCGTTCTGTCGCTTGTTGCCTTTCCACTATTGTTTATCGTTGATGATAACCTTGCTTATACAATATCCATCTCTCTTGTCCCCCTGCTTTACTTGCTGCTTTTTTCACTGTCATGCTTTTACTTAGCTGACCACCTCTTTGGTGCCAAGTATCGCTTTATTAGCATGATGTTTGCGATTTCTTCGCCTTCAATTATCCATTTTTTACCCGGTTCTATTGATCATCATAATATTCAGCTTATCTTCGCTGTCTTGTTTTTAGCCTCGACGCCGTTAAATCACAGCCAATTGTGCCAATCATGGCGTGTTTATGCTCAAGCAATCTTGTTGTCTTTATCTTTGTGGACAGGGTTAGACAATGTATTGTTATTTATGATTTTCTTCACGATTTACACCGTGTATTACGGTCTTGTTCGCCATGAGTGGTTTGGTTATATCTCTAAGCTGTATGCGAGTTCTGTTCTGTTTGGGGTTTGTGCGGTTTTATTAAATCGGCCTTACGATGAGTTTTTTGTTTTTAAGTACGACGAAATATCATTTGTTCTCATTATTTTTTTCTTCTGTGGTTGGCTATTTGTCAATATTTACCGTCGGTTAATGAATGAAGGTCAGAACCTATTGCCAAAGGCTTTGTTATTCTTTTTTCTTGCTGTTTTATTTTTAATTCCAGTTGCAGTACTTTACCCTTCACTCAGTAGTGCTTTATTAATTGATTACCCCCCGTTACTAAAAGTGTATTGGCTAGACCAAGTGACAGAAGCGAAATCGATCGTTAGATATGTCGCAAGTCATGGTTTTTTCTCAATAGAGAATTACGCTTTGCTGGTGATTCCTGCCACTTTGTATCCATTTTTTAAACGTAAAAACGACCACTGCACAATTTTGTATCTCATCTTTATGTTCAATTTAGCCCTTGCGATCTTTTGGCAGATTAGAGTCATGAGGTTGTGTTTTGTGTTAGCGGCCCCACTCCAGGCGTATGTGGTTCTTCAGTTAGCGGATTACATACGTTCCTCCATCATAAAAGCGACGGTTATTATTTCTGGAGCACCACTAGCGGTAGCGTTTGTCATTCTCGCTTTGTCGCCAACCGAAGAAATTACAACTACTCTTGATGAAGAGGAAGAGCCTTTGAGCATCTATAAGGTTTTAAAAGATAACGATATAAATTCGCAAACTATCCTGTCTGGAATAGAAACAGGGGCTCCGGTATTGGCAAAAACGACTAACCGTATTATTGCCGCTCCTTACCATCGAAATATTGTCGGGAATCAGTTTCTTATTGAGGTGATGCTAGAGGAAGATCTCAGCTTAGCTGAAAAGAAAATCATAGCTAAAAACATAGATATTATTGTTGTTGGCAATGATCCACATTTGTTGATTTTAAAGGACTCAGCTGGTGAGGAGGCACTAATCAATAAACTATACAGCTCAGATACACCGACTTGGTTGGAGGTTGTGCACGACAACATCGAAAGCGGTTACCGAGTATTTCGAGTTAGGGGGAGTACATGAAAGAACAAACCATTGCTGTGTTACTCCCGTGCTTTAACGAAGCTGGGGCTGTTGGAAAAACTGTGGCTGATTTTCAATTAGCTTTACCCAGCGCAACTATTTATGTGTACGACAATAATTCTACTGATGGGACGGTCAAGGAGGCGTTACAGGCTGGTGCTATTGTTCGTCATGAATCTCGTCAAGGTAAAGGCGAAGTTGTGAGGAGGATGTTTTCGGATATTGATGCTGACATTTACATTATGGCTGATGGTGACGATACCTACGATGCGTCAATATGCCCCACATTGATCGATCAGCTCGTAACTGAACAGCTCGATATGATCATCGGTAGCCGAGAGCGTTCTTCAGGGGCTTACCCCAAAGGACATATTTTCGGTAATAAGATGTTCTCGACACTTATCAACCGAGGGTTCGGCGCTCAATTGAGTGATGTATTTTCGGGCTATCGAGTTATGAGTCGTAGGTTTGTTAAAACAGTTCCAATTTTTAGTGATGGCTTTCAAATTGAAACGGAATTAACCGTACACGCGTTACACCATAATATGTCAATCAAAGAAGTTCCAACTAAGTATCATTCAAGACCTGAAGGCACTGCTAGCAAGCTGAATACATTGAGTGATGGTATTAAAATCCTTAACTTTATTTTGTTCTTATTAAGAGACGTAAAGCCGATGTTTTTCTTCGGTGTGTTGTCAGTGTTGCTTTGTTTTATTTC
The DNA here is from genome assembly GCF_023161695.1 of Vibrio sp. 1CM2L. Classification (NCBI taxonomy): domain Bacteria; kingdom Pseudomonadati; phylum Pseudomonadota; class Gammaproteobacteria; order Vibrionales; family Vibrionaceae; genus Vibrio; species Vibrio sp. 1CM2L. The sequence goes on along the minus strand of NZ_JALNTT010000002.1, from coordinate 958,362 downwards.
ATTAGGATTAGGGATTCCCGTTATCCTAGATTTTATCGATACAGGGTTAGTTGAAAGAGTACCTACTGCTATTCTGTCTAGCTCAATTGCACTTATTGCGGTGATGTCTTTCTTTTGTGGCTTGATACTTGACAACGTGTCACGAGGTAGAAGAGAGATGAGAATCCTCTCAATATTAAGAAGTCACGATCACAAGCTATCAAAATAGGGTTCAGGTATGAGAATAAGCAAGAACGAAGATAAAGAATGGCTCAACTATTTATCTCGATTCAGTGACGAATATGATGAGCGGGTTTACAGCGGAAATACAACGGGTTATGTGATGAGAGCTGGCCATGTAGCGTGCGAAAAGCCATTTGGTGAAAGTGAACACTTTTCGAGAGTGTTAGAAGTGGGATCCGGAACGGGTGAACACTTACTGCATGTTAAGCACACTTTTGATGAATATATTGTAAGTGATGGTGATGCTGCGGCGCTTGAGTTGGCCCAAAAGCAGCTCAATCATATCAACTCTTACGATAAACTTACTTTCGATGTGACCAATGCTAGGCAATTAAACTTTGAAAATAATAGCTTTGATCGAGTGATTGCAACTCATATATTGGAACATTTGTATGAGCCCCATTTAGTTATCAAAGAGTGGTTAAGAGTGTTAAAGCCCGGAGGGACTCTTTCGATTCTGATTCCTACTGATCCTGGAATAGCATGGAAGATTGGTCGGTACTGTACGACGAGGAAGCAAGGCCTGGCAAAAGGTTGGAATTACGATTATATAATGGCAAGAGAGCATGTAAATCCATGTAATAATCTAATCGCGTTCTTAAGGTACTATCTTCCTGAACATCAAAAATCATTTTGGCCGATGAGTTTTGTGCCTCTTATTGACTGTAATTTATTCTTCAATTTTCACGGGATTAAGCCTGATTCTAGTTCTGAAAAGAAGTAAGAAGCAAGCGACTCGCTCACTTCTTACTATAAATCTTTTAGACTGCTAAACCTGTCATTGCGCCAAAGACCATGAATAATCCGACAAGCCCTACAATAGGTAACTTCACGGTTTTCAATAACCACACACCAACAATGATCAGAGCGAAATCTAAGCCACTACTCACTGCGCTTGTGAAGATCGGTTGATACAGAGCCGCAAGTAATAGACCGACAACCGCTGCATTTACACCCGTAAGTGCACCAGCTACCAGAGGCTTGCTTGCAATTGCCTGCCAGTTTTTCAACACACCTAATAGTAATAAGAAGCCCGGTAAGAACACCGCAATCGTTGCGAGTAGTGCGCCTGTGATCGGTGCCGATGGCATCAACACATAACCTAAGTAAGTCGCAAGTGTAAACATAGGCCCTGGTACTGCTTGCGCTGCTGCATAACCTGTTAGGAAGGCATCTTGAGACAGTTGGTCACCAATACCATTTTGTAGCAACGGAAGTACCACATGGCCGCCACCGAATACTAAGCTACCTGCTTGGTAGAACAGGCCAAACACTTCAATACCTTGAGAGTAAGCACTGAATAGAGGCAGGCCAACTAGCAAAGCAACAAAAATCACCAGAGGCGTTACCGATATTTTTTGTGTTGAAGGTGTCGTTTTTAGCTCTTGGGACGTCAAGAACTTACTGCCAACCATCGCTGCAAATAGAAGCACTAAAACTTGAGGCCAGATGCCTGGAATCAGTAGCAGAACAATCGCGGTAATCACACATAAGGCGGTTGCTATCTTCGATTGGCAAAAGTTCTTGTACATACCAAAGGTTGCATCAGCCACAACCACTACCGCTAATAACTTAAGCCCGTGAATGATTGAATTGAAAAGTGGTGCTTCCAATAGCTGGTTGCTGACTAACGCCAGTATCAGCATCAGAATCACAGATGGGGAAGTGAAGCCGACAAATGCAGCAATAGCACCGGTTAGTCCACCTTTCTTGTAGCCAACCGCAAAGCCAACCTGACTTGAACCTGGGCCCGGTAGAAATTGACTAAGAGCGACAATCTGCCCGTACTCTTCGTCGGACAGCCAGTTCAGTTTCTCAACAAAGGTTTTACGGAAGTAGCCAATGTGTGCTGCTGGTCCACCAAAGCTAATCCAGCCAAGCCAGAAAAAGGTTTTAAAAATTGAAAGCATGATCGATTCCAGATAAATGTTTAGCGTAATTTAGGTGGAGTTGAACTATGATTCAAATTAATTGTTTTAATTATAACTATGAATGAAATGGGTTATTTAGCATGGCTGATTTTAATTGGAAAGGAATCGACCTTAACTTGTTGATTGCACTTCAGGCTTTGTATAAAACGAATAGCGTAAGTAAGGCTGCTGAGCGTTGTTATGTCAGCCAATCTGCGATGAGCCATAGCTTACAAAGGTTACGAAAGTTGTTTGATGACCCTTTGTTTGAGCGCGTAGGTAGCAAGATGGAGGCGACCGACCGAGCCGTTGAACTATCAAGTACCGTGGATGCGCTACTGAATACCATCCAGTCCGAAGTTCTGTTATCTAAATCGTTTGATGCAGAGACTTATAAAGGGACTTGGAAGATTGGTCTCACTGATTATGCCGAGCAGATGTTCGCTCCAATATTGTTTGACCTGATTAAGCAATCCTCTCCTTATTCCCAAGTAGCGTTGTTCAATGTAAACCGGAGTAACTACCAGCAAGTCTTTGACGATGCCAAGCTTGATATGACGATAGGTAGCTTTGGTGAGGTACCAAAGCAATATCGAACAAAGCATTTGTATACGGAGCAACATGTTTGTTTACTTGATCAATCGGTTCTATCTATTGAGGAGCCGATGTCGCTAGAACAATTTGTTGCTGTCGAGCACGCGCTCGTTTCCCCGGCAGGGGCTTTAAAGACGGGAGTGGACACTCGTTTAGGTGAACTCGGTTTAAGCCGGAAAGTCGCGATCTCTTCCAGTAACTTTTTAACTGTTAAGCGGCTCATTCGTGGCAGAGAACTATTGTGTATTGTCCCCAAGCTAGTCGCGCGCAAGGATATGGATAGTGAAGAAACCTTACTAGCTGTGAAGCCACCAATTGATGTTCCAGATTTTGATATCCAGCTTGTTTATCGAAAGGCAAAGCATTTAGATGATAAAAATAAACTACTTAGAAAGCTGATTACTAATGCGATCTCATCTGTGATTTCCGAATAGTTTATTGTGTCGGTTAATCGTCAAATTCATATGAATTAATTTTAGAAAAATACGGTTTATTATAAGAACCCGACTATACTTAATTTACGACTCAAAGCAGTCGTAAAGAATAGGCTTTTTGATTTACCTAAGTAAAAAAATTGGTTATATCTTCATGATATAGCTTAAAAATCTACCAGGCTAAACGGACTTAGTTGGTCTTAAAAGCGCTAGCTCCCCCTAGCGCTTTTTTCTTTCAGCTGGATTCTGGTAGCAGGCTCTGAATCTTCTTCAGCAGTTTTTCGATCTCTTGTTTTTCATAATTGGCAGTCGCCTTAGATTGGCTACTTTCTCTCGGAAGCAGTGTGGTTTCGATATGGTGTTGTAACAAGGCATCTTGAGAATTGGCGTTGAGCTTCTCTGCAAGTCTCACCGCTTGCTGACCTATTTTTGTGAAATCTTGTTTGATGGTTGTAAGAGGCGGGTTGAAGAATGCGCTGTCTTCTATGCCATCAAAACCGACAACAGCGACCTTTTCCGGTACTGGTATTTGCAATTCTTGCAGAGCACGTAAAACCCCTAATGCCATTTGATCACTGGCGACCAACACAGCATCAAACCGGATTTGTTTCGCGACGGCGTCTCGAACGCCAAGGTAGCCACTTTCTGCTTGCCAGTTTCCTTGATGTTGAAACTGTACCTGACAGTTTGCATCTGATAACGCGGCTAACCAACTTTGCAGACGGATTTGTGAGGCACTGGACTCATTAGGCCCGCTGATCAACAAGTATTCACTGCGACCATTTTCAATAAGATGTTGAGCCGCCAGCTTTGCGCCCTCGGCATGATCGCCGCATATATAGTTAACTTGGCTGTTAGAAGGGACATCAATGAAGATGAGGTTGAGATGTTGATACTGCTCTACCAGCAATTCGGCATCTGCACTCTTTAAAGGCACATTGAGAATGATGCTGTCGACCTGTTGGGCGATCAGTTCACGAATGGCTTCGCGGGTGTTGGCGAGGTTCGGTTCTGATACCACAGAAAAAGCGGTGCCATACCCCATATCGTGAGCCTGCATTCGCACACCATTGGCGATCATTGCGGCTCCGTGTAAGGCCATATCGAGAGTCACTAACCCTATGCTGGTGGACTTGGAACGGCTGAGCATTTGAGCCCCTTTATTGGGCACATATCCAAGCTTCTTTATCGCAGCATTCACTTTGTTTCGAGTGGATTCTGCGACATCCTGCGAACCGTTCGTCACCCTTGATACTGTTTGAGTCGATACGCCAGCCAGCTTCGCCACATCTTTAAAAGTTACACTCATCACACCGTCCATCGAATATTCCCGTCGTTCGATGAGCTTATCCAATTTAGTGAAATGAAACTCTGCTCCCTTTCAAAAAAATGTCATTTGAAACATTAAATATGTTTCCGAAAACAGTCGATCTTGTGCAAATTTTAGTAACGAATAAGTATTTTTAGATCACGTTATTTAGCCGTATTGGTACTAATTCCAGTCTTCAAGTTCACTATTAATCTTAGTTTATGTTTACGAAAACAATAGAGATTGGCTATGAGCGAATTTATTCATCTAACAAGTAAAAACCACAGTTTGATCATCAAATCGGGCCGTACTCCAGAGGTTCTTCATTGGGGCGCTAAGATCGCCAGTATTGATGAAGATCTTTTGTTATCAACCGAGAGACCGATCTCTCAAGCACGCCTTGATGTCGATGTGCCGCTTTCTCTTTGTCCTGAATTGGGTAGCGGTCATTTTAATGCGCCGGGAATTGAAGGGCATCGTGATGGTTTTGATTGGGCTCCCGTTTTTAACACCGTCTGCGTAGAAGCTCAGGATCAGCAAGCCATTTTTGTTCTAGAAGACACCGTGTCTAAGCTTGAATTGACGGTTGAAATTAAACTGGATTACGAATCCGATGTGGTTCAAAAGCGCGTCACAGTAACCAATAAAGGGGACAGTAAATACTATTTAAATAAGCTGTCATCAACGTTGCCGCTGCCAAACCACGCCAATGAATTGATGACGTTCCATGGTCGTTGGTGTCATGAGTTCCAAACGCAACGTCAGCGTTTTGAACACGGTGGCTTCATGCAAGAGAACCGTCGCGGTCGAACTTCACATGAAAACTTCCCTGGCATGTTTGCAGGAACGCAAGTTTTCTCAGAGCAGAACGGTTTGGTGTGGGGCTTCCATTTAGGTTGGAGTGGTAACCACCAAATGCGTGCTGATGTCCGCAGTGATGGCCGCCGCTTTGTACAAGCGGGTGAGTTATTGCTAGCGGGTGAATCGATTCTAGAGCCAGAGGCAACTTACCAGACACCTTGGCTCTACGGCTGTTACAGCAACTCTGGTTTGAACGGTATTGCTCAACGTTTTCAGCAGTTTGTTCGTGACAACATTATTCAATTCCCTACCGATAAACCTCGCCCAGTGCACTTGAATACTTGGGAGGGCATCTACTTCGACCATAAACCGGAATACATCATGCAGATGGCAACGGAAGCCGGTGCGATGGGCGTTGAACGATTCATTATTGATGATGGTTGGTTTATTGGTCGCGATGGTGAACGAACGGCCTTAGGCGATTGGTATCTCGATGAAGTGAAATACCCAAATGGCTTAGAACCTGTGATTGAACACGTTAACCAACAGGGCATGGAGTTCGGGTTGTGGGTTGAACCTGAGATGGTCAGCCAAGACTCAAACCTATACCGTAACCACCCTGATTGGGTCCTAGGTTTGCAAGGTTATCATCAACCCTCTGGTCGTTGGCAGTATGTTTTAGACTTGCAGAACGAAGCGTGTTTTGACTACTTGTTCTCTCGCCTTGATGCGCTTCTGACTACGTACAATATCGGCTACTTAAAGTGGGATATGAACCGTGAATTAGTTCAGCCGGGCCACCAAGGTAAGGCGGCGGTGCATGGTCAAACTCAAGCCTTGTACCGTCTCGTCGATCAACTGAATCAAGCACACCCTAAGGTTGAGATTGAATCTTGCTCATCAGGCGGTGGTCGCATTGATTTTGAAATCCTCAAGAGAACACATCGATTCTGGGCATCCGATTGTAACGATGCATTGGAACGCCAAGCCATTCAAAAAGGCATGAGTTACTTCTTCCCTCCAGAAGTGATGGGTGCGCACATTGGCCCTGCTGAGTGTCACTCAACCAATCGTCGTCACAGCATCAATATGCGTGGTGTCACCGCTTTGATGGGGCACATGGGCGTTGAGCTTGACCCGGTTAAAGAGTCACAACAAGAGAAACAAGCTTTCTCTCACTACATCTCTCTGCACAAGCAGTTTCGCCATATTTTGCACTCAGGTCGCAGCTTCCGCATGGATCCTGCGGACAAAAACCAGAACATCTATGGGGTGCAGAATGATGATGAAATGCTGATCACCGTGTGTCAGTTGGCCATGCCTGAATACGCTCTGCCATCACCACTTCGTATTAGCTGCGTGGAAGACAGTGCGCTGTACCAAGTGAAGTTAGTGGAGATGCCACAAACCAGTTTCCAACTCATGAAGCAACGCCCTCAATGGTTAGATAAAACGCTGACTTTAAGCGGCGATAACCTCAAAGAGATTGGATTGACCTTACCTATTCTCGACCCACAGTCAGCCTTGATTGTGCATCTAAAAAAGATGTGAATTTCTGACTCTGAGTACCCCTACAAATAAAAATCTAAATATAAAAATTATAATCGGCAGCGAGGTATTGCTGCCGCAATAACTCAACTTAAGGAAAACAAAATGTCTATTACCGTTCTGCTGTCATTTTTGTTATTTACTGGGTTTGTAGTCGCGTTTACCTACAACAAAGTAAAAAATGACAAAAACACCTCACAAGATGGCTTCTTTCTTGGCGGAAGAAGCTTAACCGGCGGCTTAATCGCCAGCTCACTTATCTTAACGAATTTGAGCGCAACCAGCTTTGTTGGAATGAGTGCGCAGTCTTACACCCACAATATGAGTGTCATGGGGTGGGAAGTGGCCTCTGGTGTCACCTTGGTGATCATCGCTTTGATGTTGGTACCTCGTTATTTGAAACAAGGCATCACCACCATTCCCGACTTCTTAGAGAGCCGCTACGACATGTCGGTGAAGAAGTTTGTGACGTTACTTTTTTTGTGCCAATACGTGATCAATATTTTGCCAACCACACTTTACGCGGGCGCCGTTGTTTTGGGTGAAATCTTCGATGTTCAGGCTCTGCTGAATATTTCAGAGTTTAGCTCAATCGCACTAATTTCGGCGACGATTGGTTTACTTGGCTTCTTTTATGCGATTTATGGTGGCCTAAAGGCGGTTGTGATTGCAGATACCATTAATGGCGTAGGCTTGATTGTCGGCGGCATGATGATCCCTGTGTTTGGTTTGATGGTACTGGGCGAGGGGAGTTTCGGTGCTGGCTTAGATATTCTGCTTTATGCCGCGCCAGAGAAGCTTCAATCTGTGGGTACAGAAAGCGATCCACTGCCGTTCTCGACATTGTTCACAGGTCTACTATTGGTGAACTTGTATTACTGGGGTACTGACCAATCCATCATTCAACGCGCATTAGGTGCTAAGAACCTGAAAGAAGGTCAGAAAGGGGTTATCCTTGCTGGTGCGATTAAGGTTATCTCTCCACTGTTCTTGATCATTCCAGGCATCATCGCTTTCCATATGTTTGGTGCTGATGCCGGTAATCCAGACACCATGTACACCCGATTAGTTAATGAAGTTTTGCCTAAGCCGCTGGTGGGTTTTTTCGTTGCGGTGATGTTTGGTGCGATTTTGAGTACCTTTAATGGTGTGTTGAATAGCTCAACGACTCTGTTTGCATTGAACGTGTATAAGCCGCTATTTGGACAAGGTAAAACAGACGAAGAGCTAGTGGGTAAAGGGCGTATTTTTGGTGTCGTGATTGCGATTATCTCGGTATGTATCGCACCATTCATCATGTACGCACCAGAAGGTCTTTTCCAATATCTACAAATGGTGGCGGGCTTCTTCAGTGTGCCAATTTTCACTATCGTGTTTGTCGGCTATGTCTCTAAACGTGTTCCAGCTGTGGCGGCAAAAGTGGCGTTGGTGGTGTTTGTAAGTTCATACGCAGCAATGCAGCTAGTATTTAAAACACCGATTCACTTCCTACATCAATTGGCGATTCTGTTCGTGGTATGTACTGCGTTGATGTTCATCATTGGTTACTTTATGCCTCGTGAGTCTGAGTACGTGATGCCAGTCAATGAGAATATTGATGTGACACCTTGGGAGTTCCGTTTCGAGGCTTCGGCTATCATTCTCTACATGGTGTTAGGTGCTTACGTGATGTTCTCTGATGTGGGCTTTGTATCTGATGATCCAACTATCATGCAGGTTTACGGTGTGTGTGGCATCGTGATGTTAGTCGGTATTTTTGGCCGATTAGCAAAGCGTAAGAAAGGACTTGCGACCGCGTAGATGAGTTAGGGTAATTAAAAACGAAAACGCCGCTCTTTGGAAATAGGAGCGGCGTTTTTCGATCTTGTGAAGATAAATGGAAGGCTAAAAAGTCTAAAAAGAGAATCGAGTCCATTTCTTAGCTCGCCAGCGATAGGCCATGATGATTCCACGGAACCACTCGTCCATCGCGATTGCCATCCAAGCCCCCAATACGCCATAACCCCAATGCACGCCAAGCAAATAGCTCATGGCAACCCCAATGCCCCACATGCTGAGAATACCCATTTTGATCGGGAATTTAATGTCGCCAGCAGCCTTTAGACAAGAGATAAAGATCAGGTTAAATACTCGGCCAGCTTCAAGAATGATGGAACCTGCAATCAGTGCAGCAGTTAGCGCAATGATCTCTGGATCTTGAGTGAACAGATCGAGAATTTCTAAACGGAACACATATACCATGCAGGTAATCGCGGTTGAGGCGATAAAGCCAACCACAAAGTAACGTTGCACGCGCTTGGTAATCTCGTCGATCCAACCCTTACCAATGTAATAGCCTGTTTGGATTTGGCTGCCTTGACCAATCGCCAGTGCAAACGCAAAAGAGAGGCGAGCGATGTTTTGTGCGTAAGTAAACGCAGCCAATGAAGAGGTGCCCATCTGCACGACAAAGAAGGTAATGCTGATCTGAGCCATGTTATAAGAGAGCACTTCTCCGGCGTTCATCGAGCCGATCTTAATGATTTTTTGATAGATGGCTTTCGGCACAGATTTAAACTGCTTCACTGGTAGATCAATCCCTTTGCTTCTGACCACACCAATCAAGATCAACATCCCTATCACTTGGCTAATGACGGTCGCGGTCGCAACTCCTTGCACGCCGTATACAGGCAAACCAAAAGGTTGATATAAGGCACAGTAGTTACCGAATACGTTGATAACGCCTGCAATCATGTTGATCACCATTGGTGACTTTGAATAGCCATGACTGCGCAAAATAGTGGTGAGAACCACACCTATGGTTACATTGAAGGTGAGAGCACCACTGATGAACAGGTATTCTTGCGCATACTGTTCAACTTGAGGTTCGAGTTGATAGAGCGGGATAAAATATTCAGCAACAAGAACGGCAATAACACTCAGTAGCCCACCGGCAATAATGGCCAGAATGATGCTCGCTACGCCCACGTGAGCGCTCTCTTGAGTGCGGGAGGCACCATTGTATTGCGCGATTAGAATACCCGTACCACTGCTGACCATGGTCGAGACAATGATCAGGAAAAAGGATATTTGAGAAATAACACCAACGGCAGACACGGCTTTGTCCGAGTATCCCGATAACATGAATACATCACTGGTGTTGAGTGCGGTTCTTAAAAGAACTTCGATAAAAATTGGCCAGGTGAGCGCAACGATTCCCATACGTTTATTTAGGGTGGAATCAGCATTAGGCATTTAGGTTTTCTCAAAAAAGGGGTAGGCGACACTATAGTTTAGCGATTATTTAGTAAACGACTATCAAATTAATGTCCGGAAGGCTAATAAGGATAAATAAAATTCGAATAAGTCTTCAGAACCCAATGTTTCAGTGAGAGTGATGAAATTTTTGAGCGGAATTTCATAGCAAGAGCACTTTATATTTTTGTGAGTAAAAGCTTGCCAGTGTTAGCGGAGTACAGCGAATTAAGTAAAAGGATCATGATAGGCCAAATAGTCTAAGAGCTTGTTTATTAGATTATTTGGCTTCAAGTGTAAAAAAGGCACTCAGCGAGATACTGAGTGCCAAAGCCTGAAATTTATGAGGTTATCTTTTCATTGAATTCCAGAAGACAGGTATAGGTTTGATTTACTCTGCGTCAGTAAAGAAATCGTTGTAAAGCATGTACAGGTGAGCCGCACTCCAAGAGAAGTTTGGTGCGCCTTGTTGTTCACCGTTCAATGGGTTGTAGTTCTCACGGATAGGACCGTCTTGAACTAACCCATCGGCGTGGTCAAAGAACGCGCCTGCCATTTCAATCGCATCGTCACGGTAGCCGTAGCTGTCCATGCCTTTTAGACCGAAGTAGAATTGGTCTACCCAAACGCGTCCACGCCAGTAAATATCTGGGCCGAATGCTGGGCTAGAAAGCGCTGCTGTGCCTAGTGGAACGTAGGTATTGAACTCTTCCGTATCTTTCATCACAGAGACAACCGCATCAGCGTGACCTTGCGTTGCTGCGCCATTGAACAGTGGTGACCACCCTTCAGGGCCTTTACCACGTTCTACAATAGGTTTACCTGCACAGCCATTGGCTAGTGGTTTGTCTTCAATGCGAATGTCGTAGAAGAAGTTAGTGCCTTCGTCGAACATACAAGTGTTGATGTAGTTCGATAGGTGCTCTGCTTTTTCACGGAACTCTTTTGCTTCTGCGTCTTTACCTAGAATGTCAGCCATTTCAGCTAGGTACTTGTTATCGCTGTACATGTAGCTTGCTTGGTCGACAGATTCTTGCAGTAGAGAGTAGCCCAGTAGCGTGCCATCTTCAGCGCGGTTTTGAGCGAACTCTACATCCCAATCGCTGCGCTTACCGCCGTTTGCAACATACGCGTCTAGCTGGTCTTTATCGATGAAACCAAAGGCTGCTGCATCGTCACGACCTGACTCCCAAGATGCGGCTGTTTGCGCTGGGCTTTCGATGTAATCGTAGTTGCCTTGTGCAACCACTTTATCCAGTGCCGCTTGGCCTACGATTGTTTCGTGCTTATCGCCACGAACCACGGTGAAGTACATTTCGCCTTCAGGTGTGTTGTGTGCTTTGTCGCGTGCTGCGCCGTATTCAGGCACACCGTTGCCGTTGTTATCACGGTTGCGTAACCACCAATCATGGTATGCCACTAGCTTTGGATACATCTCTTCTAGCCAAGCTTCATCGTTGGTGGTCTTATAGACTTCCATTACTGCCCATGCTGCTAGGCTTGGTTTGGTGTTACGCTCATTCCAGTTACCGCCGTCGCCGCCACGTTCTGGGCTTAGGTTGTAAGCGAGTAGATCGGGCACGTAGCCTTCATCCCAAGGGCGAACGGCATCGTCGGCTTGGATTTGGTAAGCGAACATTGCACGGATGTTATCTTTCGCTACGTCTGGGTTGAAGTGAGCCATTGCGTAGGCTTGTTTCCATGTGTCCCAAGGCCAAGTTTGGTTGCCTGAGAACCAGCGCGCCGTCACTGATGGTGTTACAGAGTCAAACTCCATCGCACCTGCTGCGCCGCGCCAGTTACCGTTTAGGGTTTCCATCGCTTTTACTGCAACACGCTCTTGCTCTGGTGTTGCGTTTGGGTTGGTTAAGCCCATCTCTAGGTAACCTTCCCAGCGTTCTGCTGATGCAATTAAGAAGTCGGTAGGGTTTGCCATGATCTTTTTGATTTCTGGCTGCTCAGCTTTTGCTTCTTCTGCCGTTAGAACATGCGAGTAAGTCGTGTAGATGGTGGTTGATTCTTCAATGCTTGCGGTTGAAGTAAACGCTAGGCCATCCACTGTGGTTTGTGTTGGAATCGACTTGTGAACTTGGTACTCAGACTCACCAGAAGTCAGTAGATCCCAAGTTGAACGCACCTTACCAAAGGTTACTTTTAGGCCATCGTCAGTTGCGACGATTTGACGGTCATACTCAGGGTAAGTTTCAGCAATGGTTTTGTCGGTTTGCGAAACGCCCTCTTTGGCGTGCGTCTTTTCTAGTAGTTCACCATCCCACACTAATTCGACAGGGGAGTCTGTGGTGATTTTAGTTTCTAGTAGAGAGGTACGGTTTGAAGCAAAACGCATCGTCATTTCTACTGTCACATCGTCAGATTTTAGTGTCTGAACCAATGCGCCCGGTAGGCTGTAAGCTTCCATGGTAAATGCGACTTTTTTGCCATCTTTGAACACGCTTAGGCGGTCAAAATTATCAGCCATGAAGTTGATGTATTCTTCAGTAAGTAACGCAGTTCCTGGGAACCCGCCCATGCCTTCTGCACTGTCTGGTAGTAGGTGACCGTGCCATGCGCCTAGGTCGAAGAATGGGTTAAAGCGTTGGTGGTCATCGAAGTCGTAGTCACGCATGTATTCTGGTGAGCCAGTACGGTCGATAACGTTCTTAAATTGGTTGGCTTGCAGTTGTTCTGCATCAGAACTTGAGCCAGAGATGGAGTTTGATGCACAACCAGTAACGACAAGGGCTGCACCGATAGCGAGAGCTGCGAATGATTTATTCAGTTTCATGATCAATTCCTGTTATTACCAGTAGAAGTATTGCATTGCGAACACCTGAGCGTCGCCGATTTCAGTGTCGCTGCCTACGCCAAAGCGGCTATCGAAAGCAGTCGCAAATGTGCCGTTTCCATATTCGTACCAAACGCCCGCGTTGATGTAAGAGGTGATTTCTTTGTCGCCGTTGTCACCATCAAAGTTTGCGTAGTTGTAGGCTGCTGAAAGGTAAACGCCCTGAGCCGCTTCGTACCAAGCACTGGTTTGAATACCTGATTCGCTGCCAAATGATTCTTGGTTGCCTTTATCTGTGTCGTGCCAAATACGAGTCGCAAAGTTTTTGTATTCAGCACCCAATAGCAATAGTTCACCGCCATCGTTGTTACGCACTTCACCACCACCCATTAGGGTTAAGTCGTCGGTCAGATCGTATTGGAGGTAACCGTTGACCATGGCGTTCTTATCTTTCCATTGGTCTGCAAAGTTGTCGTATTTACCGAAGTGAATGAGAGCATCGTCTTCAGAGAAGTCAGACTCTGGCGCGAATGAAACGCTGTAGCGAAGCTTGCCTTCTAGGTTTTGGATCTTCACACCAAGGTGTACGTCTCGCGTGTTTGAGATCGCGTAACCGTATTCAACCGTAGGGTCACCCCACCATTGAACGTCATCCAGTGAAGAGTCCATACGACCAATCATGAATTCTGTTTTGTTGTCGGTGCGGTAGCCAGCGTAAAAGCGGTTAAAACCACCTTCGAAGCCGCCCCAGCCGTGGCCAGTTGCCCAAGCGTTGCCTTCGTCGTCGGCTTGCACTGTCCAGCCTTCCATGTAAGCAAGACCGAACCAATTACCGTGTTCGATCGCCAAGCCTGCTTCGATGTAAGTACCGTCTGCATAACGGCCTTTGTCATCACCTTCTAGCGCCACGTGACCACCAAGGCCAAGCTCACCATAAAAGTTAAATAGGGTTTCAGTTTCTGTTTTAGGAGGCTGAGTATCACTGTGGTTTGCTGCGGACTCTTCCGCGTGGGCAGTGGTACTTAGGGCAGCAAGAATACAGCTTGTAATAAGAGTGGTTTTAGTAAAACTACTTTTCATTTTTAATCACTTCTGTGTCGGGTTATAAATGAAGGTTCGCAAGCAGTTCTGACTTCTAATATGGGGTGCTCTTCAAGGCGTATTGGTCAGGTTACTTACGATCGCAAAACCGATATTAATGATAATTTTGATGTTTAAAATTAATTCAGTTTAAAAGTGTGATCTATTTTTAGTAAATATTTACTTTGTTTTTATTTTGACTTTAAGTTGAATGTGTAGAGGCATGGCTAGGATGGTAGGTATTCAGTCAGTGAATTAATTCACAGGCGCTTCGATTGTTGAATCGAATGTCCTCTTTCTTGAAGGCTTTGGTGAAATTTAGGTGTTGAGTGGGAATGTACCGACAAATAAAAAGGCACTCACCAAACGGGAGTGCCTTAAGTTTTCGATCAGAGTGTAGGGTAAAACTAAGCGTTTGCCGGTTCAGGCTTTGCTTCTAGTTTTTTCTCTTCTGGAGATAAGCTTTTCTCGTATTGACCGTACTTCCACCATGCGTAGCCAAGGAAGATCACGATACCGCCCACGTTGTAGAAGATGATGGTCATGATATCTGCGCCTGTTGGGAAGGTAGAAGCGAAGAAGCCAACCGTAAAGATAGCGATAAGAATCGATACTGCAGTAATACCGACCGTACGAGAACCCATGCGGAAATCACGAGGAAGGTGATCCAGTTTCACACGGAGGTGAAGGTAAGCAATCATGATGAACAGTGGCGGTAGCATAGAAGCTGCTGCAGTCATGTTGATGATGGTGCTCATCAAGTCTTGAACGGTGTCAGACGCCAACGTTGGGATGAACATCAGTGGAATTACGATGAAGAACTGAACCCATGCCGCGCGCTCTGGAACGCCTTGTTTGTTAAGTGCGACAGTTTTCTCGCCGAAGATGCCTTTAGGGATTTCAGAGAAGAAAATCTTAACGGGTGTCGCTGTCCACATCAGTAGAGAGCCTAGCATCGCCGTGAATGAAACCACACCAACGAAACGGTTCATCAAGATTTCAGACAGGCCAAAGTGTCTTGCTAGCCCTTCAAATACCTGAACTGAGCCGCCTGTAAATTTAAGTTCTTCACGCGAAACAAACACGTTCGCTAACACAGACCCTACCGAGTAAAGCGCACCAATGAAGATACCCGCGATAATGATTACCTTAACGAAAGACTTGTGACCGCCTTTGATGTCGTTAACGTAAACCGCGACCGATTCTGCACCGCCTGCCGCCATGAAGATCCAAGTGATTACGCCAAGGAATGCCCAGTTGAAGCTTGGTGTCATGGCTTCAATGGTGATTGGGTCAGCTGGCTCGATACCGCCTACCAAAGCCCCGCCAGATAACAAGATGTAAGACATCGTTAGCAGCAGCATCAGTGAGGATGTTAGTGAAGTGATAGGGCCCAGTAATTTCGCACCGTTGTTAGAGATATGAGTCGCGACCGCAAACAAAATAGTACTCAGAATTGCGGTGGTCATTGGTGTGAATATGTACTCGAAACCTAAGAACGCATACGACGCGTAAGCGATGATTCTAGGCAGCAGAGAGGTAAAGAAGAACAGGTTAACAAACCAGTAGGTGTAAGCTGAAATAAACGCCCATCGGCCGCCTAGAGAGCTTTTAACCCAAGAGTAAACACCCGCTTCAGAGTCTTTATTCAGTGACACAAACTCTGCAACGATCAAACAAAATGGTACAAAGTAAAAGATGGTTGCTAGAAAGAACATCGGAGCCGAAGAAAGGCCAATCTCGATGTTGTTATTAATGATGTTATTGAAGCTGTATACCGCCGCGAAGGTCATAGACAGTAGGGCAAATTTGCCTATCGTACTGCGTTTATTTTCGGACATGATGTTCTCCGGTGAATCACGTTGATGATCGTTATAACTTGGTCCTAGAGAGGGAAGCTCTAGGCCGCACTTTTATTGTTATGTTGGTTTGGCAAACACCCGCTTTGTTTTGTCAGGGTTGGCTCATTGTTGTTTTTATAGATTTACGATCGGACTTCTTTGGGCTTTTTCTCTCTGGTATTTCAGTAAACTTATTACCAAAACAAAGAGTTAAAGATTAAGAAGTTCATTGAAGAGATTGCTGGTTTCATGAACGACGATTTATAAGGTTTGTAGGGGCTTTTTGTCGTTTTTTTTATATGAATCAGTTTGTCTCTTCAGCAAGAAGATTAAAGATTAAGCGGCGGAAAGTTAATCGAAATTGATCAAATATGTGACCTCGAGTAAATAAATTTAGTTAATGTTTTACCTTGGTTTTTATTCGAGTTTTATTACCTATTAATTGGTGTTTTTCGTGAGCTGAAACCTTGACGGAACGCCGTTTTTATTTATTGAATTTCCTTTTAATTGTCTGATTTAAAACAAAAAAAGCGCCTTAGTAGGCGCTTTTAAAGTTGGGGGAATGCAGAGTGCTACGATTGCTTAGCTGTTTCTAGCTTTGCGTCTTTACCTGCCTGCTTTTTTTCAAAGCGCGAGATCCACCACCAAGCAAGACCAGAGAATACCGCTGTCATGAATACGTTGATAAAGAAGGCTTGAACTAGGTCAACACCTGTTGGGAATGCAGATGCCGTCATACTCACAACGAAGATGCCGATAAGCACAGAGACAACAGCCATACCTTGAACTCGAGTACCCATGCGGAAATCACGTGGTGTGTCGTCATGCTTCAAGCGGAATACAAAGTACGCCACCATTATGAAGATAGGCGGAAGCATTGCTGTACCAGCGGTTAGGTTAATTGCTGTGTTCATCATGTCTTGTACTGATTCCGAGCCGAAGCCGTTTACCACAAGCATCACGAATACAAACGCGAACTGCCACCAAGCTGCACGTACTGGCACGCCGTGTTCGTTAAGCTCTGTTGTCTTCTCGCCGTAAACACCTTTAGGAATTTCAGAGAAGTGAATTTTTACTGGAGCTGCTGTCCACATCATCATCGAACCGAACATAGCAACGAATAGGATAATACCGACGAAGCGACCCGTTAGAGATTGTGAAATGTCGAAGTAGTTCGCCATACCTGTGAAGATTTCAACCATGCCGCCAGCGTAGGTCAGTTCATCTCGAGCAACGAATACGTTAACAAGTAGAGAGCCAACTGCGTACATTGCGCCGATTGCGATACCCGCACCAATGATAACCTTGATGAAAGACTTGTGACCGCCCTTAACATCGTTTAGGTAAGCGGCTGCGGTTTCTGCACCACCGGCTGCTTGGAAGATCCAACACATGATACCTAGCGTTGCCCAGTTGATGGTCGGTGTCATTGCTTCAAGCGTGATTGGTTCTACTGGTTCATGGTTGCCGCCCAGTGCCATGAGTGCACCGATAACGTAGATTGCAAATAGAGCAAATACACCGTATGCCACGATCTCGGCAATCTTACCTAGCCAGCTCGCGCCTTTGGTTGAGATGTGGGTCGCTGCTGCAAACAGAGCAATCGAGATAGCCGATGTAACGACTGGTGAGAAGGCGTATTCATAGCCCAACATCGCGTAAGACGCATAGGCGATTACGTTTGGTAGCAGGGATACAAACCAGAAAAGGTTTACGAACCAGTATAGGAACGAACCTAGGTAGGCTGCTTTTGAGCCTAGTGGTTTTTTAAGCCAGTCGTACATGCCTGACTCAGAATTTTTATTTGCAGATACGAATTCAGCAATGATGAACACGAATGGAATGAAGTAAATAAGGGTTGCGAGCAAAAAGATAGGGGCTGAACTCAATCCCAATTCGATGTTGTTGTTTACAATGTTGCGAACGTTAAATACCGCTGCAAATGTCATGGAGAGTAGGGCAAATTTGCCTAACTTACCGCGTACAGATTCAGACATAGTGTCCTCCAAGGGTCACGTAATTATAGTCGTTATATCTTTAAGCTTCCTTGTAGGGAGGAAGTATAAAGGCGTTTGCAGTGTGGCTGAGTCTTGAACGGCAAGCCTCAGTCACACTGTGAATAGATCTTGTTGTTGCTACTTTCGGCTGTTTGGCTTCGGTAGCTTGTTTTCGGTTACTTATTAAGGAAGTAGCCGTCTTCGATAGTCACTTTCAGCACCACTTTGCGAACTCGGTTATCACCGTGAAAGCGGTAAGCTTTGCTGTTATCAAAGATCGCCACTTGGCCTTCAACTAACTCACGAGTCTCGCCGTTACCCATGAGGTGTTCACGGTCGGTTTCATCGCTGTAAGCTTGGGTCTGTTCAAGCTGAGACTTATCTGCAAACTCAACCGTTTCACGACCTTCCAAGTAGTAGTGCACATCAAAGTAACGGCGGTTACCGGTGAAGTTTTCTGTGTTACGAGCCACGCCGTCTTCAATCATGTAAGCCAGTGAGTCACCAATGGAATACATCACGCCATCTTTGATGTTGCCGATGTTTTCAATCGCTTCTACACAGCGTTGCCATTTACGACCGTCGCGGTAAACGACTTTAAATTGCTCTAGGTTGTCTAAAACGATCATCGCTTATGCCTCGTTCTGTTGTGGTTGAGTTGTTGGCGTATTCGCCGTGAAGAACTCGTCACCAAAGTTGTGATTGATTAGGTGTTGTGCGTCGCAATCGCCTGCTTTGAATGGAATCAGAGTTAGGCCGTAGCGGAACTCGTCCATGTACACGCGGTAAGAATCCAACACTTCGCTGCCCCAAGAGTTTGAGCCTAAACCCATCACTTGGTGGTCTAGATTTAGGGTGATGTAGCCACTCCTCTCTAGCTCTATCGTGTGCTGTGCTTGATGCAGGTTTTGGTTGGTGTAGAACCATGCGCTAAAGTTGATTTCTTGCTGTGGTTTTACTGCAATACCATTACCTGCGCGGCTTGAAAGCGCAGCCCAACGAACGTGTTGGCGGTTGCCATTATTTTGTGGGAACGGGTAGTTCTCGAACATGTCAGCCACGGTTGATTGGTAAACATCAATCATGTTGGCTTGCTTGCTGTCTTGGTAGTTCTCTTCAGGGCCGCGGCCGTAGTATTGAACTTGGTCGAAGTCGCCATTGATGCCCATATCGAAGCCAATAACTGGAATCACGTGTGGGTAATCACCGTAGCGCTCGCCGCTCAGTTCAACGTTTAGCTGACCTTCGGCACTGATCTGGTAGCGATATTCACAACGCATACCGAAATCAAAAACTGGTGGAGCAATGATGCTGGTGGTGGTGATCTCTACCTTGCCGTTGTTCTGTTCAATATTCAGCGTACGGAAGTGCTCCTGCATGATCTGTAGGTGTGCAGGTTCCCAGTAACCATCGTGCTCTTGCTTATGGTTATCGATCATTGGCTTGAAGAAGTTCAGCTTAGGCTCAGACTTAATCAGTTCCTCGCCATTCACTAACCATGACGTCAGTTTGCCGTTCACTTTCGAGAAGTTCAGAGCAAAGTTGTGACCTTTGATTAGGTAGGCTAAGCGAGATTCTTCAACATTCAGTGCTGTCGCATTGTTGTTGGTGAAGGCTTCAAGTTGTGCTGTGTTCTCTTTCAGTTGGAACTGGTAAACCGCGATGTCGTGGTTCGCTTCGCTGTATGAAGTACGAGAATCCTTACGAACCGTAAAGTTTACAAACACTTCACGCTCATCAAGCTGTGGCAAGTTAAGTGTCAGTTCGCGGCTAGAGTTTTCAGCCAGCTCTTCAACCTTGATGTGTTGTACGGCAATGGTTTCACCTTCAGCACGGATTTCCGCAGTGATGGTGTAGTCATCGATGTTTGAGAACCAAAGCTTGTTGTCTACCGTGAAGGTGCCCGTTTGTGCATCGAAATCGCGAAGCTTCACTGGGGCAATCACTTGCTTGTACTCTTTCAAGCCTGGGCCTGGCGTTTGGTCTGGGTAGATCAAACCGTCCATGCAGAAGTTGTAGTTGTTCGGGTAGTCACCGTAGTCACCGCCGTATTTGTAGAACTCTGTGCCTGCTTCATCACGCGCTAAAATGCCGTGGTCACACCATTCCCAAACATAGTGACCTTGAATTGCGTCATGCTTGTAGAACACGTTTTGGTATTCGGTTAAACCGCCCGGGCCGTTACCCATTGCGTGTGCGTATTCGCAGATGATGCGTGGTTTTTCATGTGGGAATTCACCGAAGGCATTCATCAGTTGAGCGCGTGAGTACATGGTTGAAATGATGTCGACCACTTCAGCATCGCGGTCTTCTTCGTAGTGGACCAAACGCGTGTCATCAATCGCTTTTGCTGCATCGTACATAGAGCGGATGTTGCAGCCGTAGCCAGACTCGTTGCCTAGTGACCACATGATGATAGAAGGGTGGTTCTTTTGAGCGTGGATATGACGTTCGATACGCTCAACAAACACCGCTTCCCATGCGGCATCGTTAGTGATGCGGCTTAGGTCGCCAACGTTAGCAAAGCCGTGAGTTTCAACATCGGTTTCGCCCATCACGAATAGGCCGTAGATATCACACAATTCGTAGAAGCGTGGGTCGTTCGGGTAGTGTGCCGTGCGTACTGAGTTGATGTTGTGTTGCTTCATCAACACTAAGTCTTTCTCTACGCGATCCATGCCAACCGCACGACCTTTTAGGTGGTCGTTGTCGTGACGGTTTACACCGTGCAGCATCACGTATTTGTTGTTGATGTAGAACAGACCATCGCGAACTTTAATGTCACGGAAACCAACACGCTGTGGGATCACTTCCAACACCTTGCCGTCTCCATCTTTCAGCGTAAGCAGCAGTTGGTACAAGTAAGGGTTCTCAGCGTTCCATTGAACAGGGTTAACCACATCAATAGAGAATTGAGTATTCGCATTGCCATCGACACTTAAGTTATCTACTGAGCCTTGCGAGATAACTTGGATGCCATCAAGCAATACGTACTCAAGGGTTGCGTTTGCCGCAGCTGCTAGGTTTTCTAGTTCCACTTTGCACGACAGGGTAGCGCTTTGGTAAGCGTCGTCGAAGTCAGTGCGAACGGTAACGTCTTGAACGTGCAGTTGTTCTTTACCTACTAGGTAGACGTCACGGAAGATACCGCCCGTCCACCACATGTCTTGGTCTTCAATGTAGGTTGAGTCGGCCCACTGCATCACACGAATAGAAAGTAGGTTGTTGCCTGCTTTTACCTGACTAGAGATATCGAACTCAGCGGTTAGGCGACTGCCTTTGCTGAAACCTACGTACTCACCGTTTACGTAAACTTCGAAGTAAGTTTCAACGCCATCAAATTTGATGATGGTTTGTTTCTCGTCCCAGCTTTCGCCAAGGAAGAAAGAGCGTTGGTATGCGCCGGTTGGGTTGTCTGATGGTACGAAAGGCACATCAATTGGGAATGGGAAACCTTCATCTGTGTATTGAAGATCGCCGTGGCCTTCCATTTGCCACATGTTTGGAACCGTGATGTTGCCCCAGTCGCTCATTTCCTGAGAATAGAACTCTTCAGGAACCAATAGCGGATTGGTGAAATAGCTGAAATTCCATTGACCACTCAATAGTTGGAAGTGGCTGCTCAGTTCACGCTGAAACGTTTTTGCATTTTTTTCTGATGCGTACGAGAAGAAGTATGCACGCGGTGCCATACGGTTCTCATGTAAGTTCAGGAAGTTTTCCCAGTTGTTCACGTTGCCTCTCTCTCGGTCTGAATGCAGTTTGCTGACCGACGTTCTTATGCGTAATTGGGTCGTAGTGAATACGAGTATTTTTGGACTGAGGTAATTATTAGTAAAAGTTTTACTAAATGAAATTAGTGAAAACGTTTTACTTTAACTTCATCACGTTTTTTATGGTCTTTTTACAGTGCTGTGTGATCCACTTAAAAGAATGCTATTGGCTGTTTTATGCAGCAGGTTAAGGAGGGAAATATGTGTCGATTGATGTATGTGATGGGCACAAAAAAGGCCACCTTCAACAAAGGTAGCCTTTATTTATCTACTTGATATATTTAATTATTTTGTTGTATCGCGCAGCTTAAGTTTGCTTGGTACATAGACGCGTAATGGGATGGTTCGGCCGTCACGTACTTTCTCAATCAGTAGGTTAACGCCTTGAATTCCCATTAGTTCAGAGTGAATACGAACAGTCGATAAAGATGGGAAGGTAAATTTAGCTGTTGGGATGTCGTTTACACTGATCAGCGCAATATCTTCAGGAATGTTTAATCCGTGCTCATGAACTGCTCGTAAAACGCCAATTGCGATGGAATCTGACGCAATAAACATGGCTTTAGGGTAGTCACCTGTCGCGAGCATCTGTTTTGCAAGCTTGTAACCTGAAGAGCTAGAGAAGTCACCACGGTAGATGTCTTGTTCACTGACAACGTTCTTGAGGCCACCATATTCAGCAAAAGCGACTTCACGAATATCAGGGGTGTTGACGTCGTCTTGGCCACCAATAAAGCCGATGCGTTCATAGCCTTGGTTGATAAAGAAGTTGGTGATCTCTTTGCTGATCAAAGCCAGGTCGATATCGACAGAGTCATAAGGTTCTGAGTGATCGGTAAAATCGACATAACAGATATTATCGCTCAGCTTTTTAGCTTGCTCGATAACCTCTGGTGTCATTCTTCCCACCAACAAAACACCTGTGATTGGCGCTGAATTGATCTGTATTTTACTTTCATAACAGTTGGTTAGCTTAACTTCCATCTTTTCACATTGGGTTTCAATCCCGTGGCGAATCGATAGGTAGTAAGGGTCGTTAACTTCCGCTTCTTGCTTGTAGTTATACAGTGCTAGGAAGTGATGGTTTTGTTTTTTACTGCTAACGGTTTTTCGTGAGCTGCTGGTTTTGTATTCCAACTTCTCTGCAATTTCAAAGATACGTCTTTTGGTCTCTTCCTTGACGCTTAATGTTGGATCTTCATTGAGAACCCTTGAAACTGTAGCCAATGATACATTCGCTTCAGTCGCGATATCTTTTAACGTTGCCATACTCACTTCCTGTTATTGGAACATTGCGCTGCTTTGAAATTGGTATTTAGTAAAAAAGCAATGCACCTCTTTATTCTACAGACCTATTGTAATCAAACTGGACGTCATTGCATTAACTTTTAGTAAAATAAATGCTCAACTCATCTGTGATGTCTCAAATCTAACTATCTATAATTATCTTATTAAAATTCAATGAATTAGAGGTTAACAGCTATACGTTCTCTCTATGTCATGATCAGTTCCAATGATGAAAGTTAGTGTAAACGTTTACACTTCGTGGTTTTGATCACAGAATTATAGTCAAAATGGCTGCTACTATTTCTGACATACGGTGCTACTGAGCTGAATGTCAGTTCGAGTTAGCCCACGAATGACGACAAAGAGAGGTTGATTGTGAAAGTACTGGTTACGGGCGGCATGGGTTACATCGGAAGTCATACATGCATTCAAATGATACAGGCAGGTATGGAGCCGATCATTGTTGATAACCTTTGCAACAGCAAAGAGCTAGTGCTGGAACGAATCGAGTCGTTAACTGGCAAGCGCCCAACGTTTTATCTTGGCGACATTCGTGACCAATCTTTTCTAGATGGCGTGTTTTCAGAAAACGATATCCAAGCGGTGATTCACTTTGCTGGCCTGAAAGCGGTAGGGGAGTCGGTGGCTAAGCCTTTGGAGTACTACGATAACAACGTTAATGGTTCACTAGTGTTAGCTCGAAGCATGAAGAAAGCGGGCGTGAAAAGCATCGTATTTAGTTCTTCGGCTACTGTTTACGGTGACCCGGAAGTAGTGCCGATTACTGAAACTTCACCAACTGGCGCGACAACTAACCCTTATGGTCGCAGCAAATATATGGTGGAAGAGTGCTTGAGCGATCTGTTCAACGCGGAGAACGACTGGAGCGTCACTTTACTGCGTTACTTCAATCCAGTTGGCGCACATCCATCGGGCACTATGGGTGAAGACCCACAAGGTATCCCAAATAATTTAATGCCGTTTATTGCTCAAGTAGCCGTCGGTCGCCGTGAAAAACTGGCTGTTTTTGGAAACGATTACCCAACAGTCGATGGCACAGGCGTTCGTGACTATATTCATGTAATGGATTTAGCGGACGGCCACGTCGCAGCACTAAAAGTGGTTGGTGAGAAAGCGGGCTTACACATTTACAACCTAGGTACGGGCAAAGGCTCAAGTGTACTTGAGATGGTTGAAGCCTTCGCACAAGCATCGGGCAAACCGGTTCCTTATGAACTTTGCCCACGCCGCGCAGGTGATATTGCCGAGTGTTGGGCAAGTACTGAAAAAGCAGAGCGCGAGCTTGGTTGGAAGGCGACGCGTAGCGTGATGGAGATGACTGCGGATACGTGGAATTGGCAATCGAATAACCCGAACGGCTACTAACCTGTGTAATTGAAGCCACAGCGTTGTTGGCTGCATCTCCAATTTCTTTGGGAAAGCAGAGATAAGAGATGAGAAAAGCGAGATTCCAGATATCTCGTGCCTCGATTCTGGAATGGCGGATGAGCACAAGATTATGAAGCGGATGCCTTTGCACAAATAGCACAACGAGATTACACGTCATTCCCTACAGCGAGGTACGAGCGTGATAGGGAATCTCCTTGTAGAAGAATTATTCATCTTGGTGAATTGACCAAGACACAAAATTTGAGAGCAATCTAAACATGTCAAAAGTTGAATTTAACCCAGTAGACCACCCGCATCGTCGTTATAACCCATTAACGGGTCAGTGGATCTTAGTATCACCGCACCGAGCAAAACGTCCTTGGAGTGGCCAAGATGAAAAACCATCGAACGCGCAGCTTCCTGCGTACGAGAAAGAGTGTTTCTTGTGCCCAACCAATACGCGTATCTCAGGCGACGAAAACCCAGATTACGACGGCACTTACGTATTCAGTAATGATTTCGCGGCCTTGATGCCCGATTCGCCTGATGCTCCAGAGTCTGAAAACCCTCTATTCAAGACTCAAGGTGTTCGCGGGTTGAGCCGTGTGATCTGTTTCTCTCCGGACCACAGCAAAACGTTGCCAGAGTTACCAGTAAACAAGATTCGCGGTGTTATCGACACATGGAATGAACAGATTGAAGAGCTAGGTAAAGACTACCTATGGGTTCAAGCGTTTGAAAACAAAGGCGAGACCATGGGCTGTTCTCAGCCACACCCACACGGTCAGATCTGGGCAAACAGCTTTTTACCCAACGAGATTGAACGCAAAGAGAAACTGTTAAAAGAGTACTTTGAGCAGCAAGGCTCAAACCTATTAGTGGATTACGTTGAAGCTGAAATGAAAGACGGTTCTCGCACTGTGGTTGAAACTGAACATTGGATTGCGGTGGTTCCTTATTGGGCGGCGTGGCCATTTGAAACCATGTTGCTACCAAAAACACACATCCGCCGTATGAGCGAACTGACTGACGAACAACGTGATGATTTAGCGCTTGCGATTAAGAATCTGACCAGTCGCTACGACAACTTGTTCCAATGCTCATTCCCTTACTCAATGGGCTGGCACTATGCGCCATTCTTCGAAGAAGGCACCGACATCGATCACTGGCAACTGCATGCGTTGTTCTACCCGCCATTGCTACGTAGTGCTTCGGTTCGTAAATTCATGGTCGGCTACGAAATGCTGGCTGAGTCTCAGCGTGATTTAACCGCAGAACAAGCCGCGCAACGTCTTCGTGATTTGAATGACGTTCACTACAAAGAGCAGGAATAGCCTGTTTCGTAGATAACGAGCGAGATTCCAGATATCTCGTCCCTCGATTCTGGAATGACGAAAGGTGAGAAGCCCATAAGTTTAAGAGCTTAGAAGCTTAGGACTTTGGAGCTTAAAAGCTTAGTCGCTGATGTTGTCATTCCTTACCGTGAGAGGCGAACGAGATAGGGAATCTAAAAGAATTAAAGTGGTGCCGTGAAGGGGCCATAACCAATTGAACAAAGAGTTTAACCAGAGAGTTTACTTATGTCTGACCTAATCCAAAACGTGAAAGCATCTTTTGAGCAAGTCCTTGGTTACCAAGCGACTCATATTATCCAAGCACCAGGTCGTGTGAACCTGATTGGCGAGCATACCGACTACAACGATGGTTTTGTTCTACCGTGTGCCATTAATTACCAAACGGTAGTCGCCGCGGCTAAGCGTGACGACAACATTGTTCGCGTAGTATCAGTGGACTACGGTAATGCAGTCGATGAGTTCGATTTAACTCAAGAGATCACATTCCAACAAGACAAAATGTGGGCTAACTACATTCGTGGTGTAGTGAAGTGCTTAAAAGGTCGCGGCTTTGAATTTACAGGTGCAGACATTTCTGTAACGGGTAACGTGCCTCAAGGTGCAGGTTTAAGTTCTTCTGCCGCACTGGAAGTGGTGATTGGTCAAACATTTAAGGTGCTTTATAACCTAGAGATCAGCCAAGCTGAAGTGGCACTTAATGGTCAGCAAGCTGAAAACGAATTTGTGGGCTGTAACTGCGGCATCATGGACCAAATGATCTCTGCAGAAGGTCGCGCAAATCATGCGATGCTTTTGGATTGTCGCAGCCTAGAAACTCAAGCGGTTTCAATGCCAGAAGATATGGCTGTGGTTATCATCAACTCAAACAAGAAACGTGGCTTGGTCGACAGCGAATACAACACGCGTCGTGAGCAGTGTGAAGAAGCGGCTCGTATCTTTGGTGTTACGGCACTTCGTGATGTGACCATTGAGCAATTCAAAGCGAAAGAGTCTGAGTTAGATGAAATGGTCGCAAAACGTGCGCGTCACGTGATCACTGAAAATGACCGTACTGTTGAAGCGGCTCAAGCTCTACGCACTCATGATATGAAGCGCATGGGTGAGCTGATGGCTGAATCGCATGCATCAATGCGTGATGATTTTGAAATCACGGTGAAAGAGATTGATACGCTGGTTGATATGGTCAAAGAAGTGATCGGCGAACAAGGTGGCGTGCGTATGACTGGCGGAGGTTTCGGTGGTTGTATTGTGGCATTGGTGCCACCTGCATTGGTTGATGAAATCAAAACAACCGTTGAACAGAAATATCAAGCGGCGACGGGTCTAAAAGAATCTATTTATGTGTGCCAAGCGAAAGACGGAGCAGGCTTAGTTGAAGTAATCTAACGGCTTCGAGACTTAATATAGCGCTTACCAAGTAAAAAGATCATGGTAGGCCAAATGCTAAAGCCTTTACTTCAGGTAGAGGCTTTTTACTGGCACTAGAAGGAATTTAGAATGACACAAGAGCAAAACCTGCATCAATCCATGACGCAGACTCCAGCCTATGATGGCCAACCCGCTCAGTTAGTGACGCTATCAAATACGCATGGCATGCAAGTGACATTCATGGATATCGGTGCAACATGGTTGAGCTGTATCCTGCCAGTAAAAGGAAACAAAAGAGAAGTTTTGTTGGGTGTTAACTCAATGGAGAACTTCGATAAACAAGCCAGCTATATGGGCACAATCGTTGGCCGTTATGCTAACCGCATTGCTAATGGTCGTTTCAAAATTGATGGTCAGAATTACAAGCTGGAAACCAACCAAGCGGGCAATACCTTACATGGTGGCCCGAACGGATTTGATAAACGCCGTTGGAATATTGCCGAGCAAACCGAAACGTCAGTGGTGTTTACTCTAGAGTCTGCTGATGGCGACCAAGGATTCCCGGGGAATTTGAATGTGTCGGTGCGTTATGACATCACCGAAGACAATCGAGTTTCCATTAATTACTCTGCAACCACAGACAAGCCGACTGTAGTCAACCTAACGAATCATGCGTACTTCAATCTACTTGGCGCAGAAGCCGGACACGATTGTTTGTCACACATTGTCAGCATTAACGCCAATCAATTCTTACCGACCAATTCGGTGGGTATTCCGTTAGGTAACCTTAAATCGGTGAAATCGACCAGCTTTGACTTCAATCAGCCTATGATGATCTCAGAGCGTTTGTTGGGCGATGAACAGCAGAAAGCAGCAAAGGGTTACGACCACTCTTTCTTATTGGCTGATGGCTGCAAACGCACTCAATGTGCCGCGACCGTAACCTCACCAGATGCGCTCGTCACACTAAAAGTATTTTCAACCAAACCTGCAATGCAGCTATACACCGGAAACTGGCTTGGTGGCACACCAAACCGAAGTGGTGGCAGCTATGAAGACTACGCTGGTTTGGCGCTAGAAACCCAGTTCTTACCTGACTCTCCTAACCACCCAGAGTGGAAGCAGGACAGTTGTATTCTCAAGCCTGAACAAGAATATAATTACAGTACCTGTTACCAGTTTGAATTTTCGGGGGATTCTTCAAACTAGTACGCTCTAGCTCAAAGCGGTTACGCCAATATCTTTTGCTTGTGAATAGGACGATGTGAATTATTGCGTTGTTCTTGGGGGATGAGCAAAAGTGGCGCTCAACAAGAGTGCGGTTTATTAAGCGCGATTGTTGAGTATCTGAGTAAGGTAGGAAAGCCCTAACAGAAGCGATTCTGTTAGGGCTTTTTTTTGTTTATTGCTTGATGAGTCGACCAGAAATTAGATTTTCTCTACCGAATTGCGGCGTACCAGAGTTGGAGAGAACATCATTGGTTCAGTGGAGGTGTTTTCACCTTTGGCTAAGTGCAACGCGAGTCGTGTCGCTTTCTCTGCCATCATCTGAATCGGGTAGCGAATAGTGGTGAGCTTTGGATGAACATAGCGGGCAATCAAGCCATCATCGAAGCCGATGATCGACATTTTGTCCGGCGCTTGAATACCGTTTTCATCAAGGACAGACAAAGCACCAGCTGCCATATAATCGTTGTACGCCACAATGCCTGTGATCGGCAGTGATTTAGTCAAAAGGTTAGTCATGGCGTATTCGCCACCGTCACTGGTGGGCGCTGAGTATTCAATATAGCTGTCAGAGAGCGCTATTTTGTAATCTGAGAGTGCCGCTAAGTAACCTTGGATACGCTCATCGGCATCTTCAATGCTATGCGATGAGGCGATACAGGCAATGTTCTTATGGCCATGACGGATCAGATATTCCGTCGCAAGATACGCGCCTTTCTTGTTGTCCAAGAAAATACAACGGTTGGCAATCTCAGCAATATAACGGTTGATCAGCACTAAGCCTTTGACTTCTTTTGCATAGGCGACCAGTTCTTCGTCTGTCAGGCCTTTCGAGTGGATCACCAAGGCGTCACAACGGCTATTAATCAGCAACTCAATCGCTTGTCTCTCTTCTTCACGATCGTGCGAGCCATTACCGACAAGGATATGTTTTCCGTTCTCACGAGCGACATTATCGACAGCCTTAACCAATGTGCCAAAAAAGGGATCGGAGATGTCACCGACCAATACACCAACAGTGTTTGTGCTTTGGCTTACCAGCGCACGAGCATTGGCATTCGGGCGATAGCCGAGTTTAGACATCGCTTTAGTTACAGACTCTACCGAGCTTG
Source organism: Vibrio sp. 1CM2L (assembly GCF_023161695.1). Classification (NCBI taxonomy): domain Bacteria; kingdom Pseudomonadati; phylum Pseudomonadota; class Gammaproteobacteria; order Vibrionales; family Vibrionaceae; genus Vibrio; species Vibrio sp. 1CM2L. Next base: position 929,096 of record NZ_JALNTT010000002.1, on the reverse strand, counting down.
CACTCGCCTTGGGAGACTTGTTGATCACTCGAGATACGGTTGCAACAGAAACACCAGCTTCCTTTGCTACATCTTTAATTGTTGCCATTTTTAACCTCTATACATTGCTGCATCTATTTAACACCGACAATGATAGTAAGGCAACGAAACTCTCATTTTACTTCCAGTAATGAGATCTTTACCGCTTGTAATTATTAGGCTTAATGCTAGTGTAAACATTTACATTTTACTTAATTTTAGTAAATGATTTAATGAGTGAAAACAAATCAATATAGGAAGTGAGAAATGGATACTGTCTCTTATGGTGACTTTGCTAAGTTAGAAATGCGTGTGGGTAAGATCGTTGAGGTTGTGCGTCATGAAAACGCCGACAAGCTGTACATCGTGCAAGTGGATGTTGGTGACAAGACACTGCAAACGGTGACCAGCCTAGTCCCTTATTACACAGAAGAAGAGTTAATGGGTAAGCAGGTTGTAGTTCTGTGCAATCTAGCGAAGGCGAAGATGAGAGGCCACACTTCTGAGTGCATGTTGTTATGTGCAGAAACGGAAGATGAATCTGAAAGTGTATTGCTAACACCTGAACGTGCGATGCCAGCAGGTATTCGTGTCGTTTAAGCTCACTTTAGGTTGGTGAGTCGATGTGTTCACCAACCTAAATCAACTAGCTGCGCACGGTCAGTATCAAGCCATCAATCACACTGTGGTGGTGATCGGAAACTCCAGCAAGGTTGCCGTATTTAGGCTGGTGGCGATCATTTTCTAATGGGTGATGCCAACCTTGTGTGTGTTTAACAAAGTGCGCCGCAAAGCTTTCAGACACCTCTAAACATCCTGCCAATACAGTATCGACGTAGGTTTGAACTATAGGGCTGTTTTCGCAAGGTGCTTCAATCTCGTCTTTGATGTAAACCCAGATCGATTGATCCTGTTTGAACTCATCTTGGCTTTCTATCTGAGAGGCCTTTAATTCGATTCGGTGATAACCACGCTCACGGCGATCAAACTCAGCCAGTGCAATATCATCCACCTCAAGCAACACACCATTCACTTGTCCCTCGCCGAGATTGACGATCAAAGGTGATAACACATAGCTGTCATCGATCTTGCTCCAATGGCGAATTAAGCCATGAACAATCGCAGGGAGCGCTTGCCCTGTCTGACCGGTAAGCTGGCGTGAAGATGAGTTGATTAAGCTGCCATAACCAAAAATATACATCGCATTCCTTGTCTGAGTTGTTCCATTTAAGTCTAGTCTTACTATATGTGGCGAGATACCAAAAGTCAGTAAGTTTCTATTTATACACACATATGTCTTTATGACTCTTTTGGTTGTGTTTTTTTGACTTGTTTATTGGTTAGCGAATCTCGTGAGTCGCTGTTTTTACTGCTTTTATCTAATTGGCGCGTTTCATGCAATGTGATCTGCATATTGCATCGGATTTGATGCACACCAAATTTGGTTTAGGTAATACCTTAGCCGCTTATCTGAGAATTAGGAGCGAGTTTGTTAAATATCACAGATAAAAGTGTAGAAGACGCGATTCCAGCCTACCTGCGTTTAGGTTTTCGACCTTTCTTCTTTTTAGGCAGTCTCTATGCCGTGATTGCGATTGTCGCTTGGGTCATCATGTTCCAAAACGGTCAGCCTGAGATTTTAAAAGTTCCTGCACTGTGGTGGCACGTACATGAGATGCTGTTTGGTTTCTCAATGGCGATAGTGGTCGGTTTTGTGTTAACGGCAGTACAAACGTGGACGGGTGTCAACGGAACCAAGCACTATCGGTTGGCAGCTCTTGTGGGCTTATGGCTCGCACCTCGTATTCTGTTTTGGACACCCGCTCCGTTATGGCTGATCTCATCGGTTGAGGCGCTGTTCTTAATCTTTGCCGCCTACGAAGTTGGTTTCCGAGTCGTGAAGTCGAAAGGCTGGAAGAACCTGTTTTTTGTGCCGCTGTTTATATTGGCTATCGTGGCGAACTTTGCTAGTTACGCGACCATAAAGGGAATGCCTCCATTTCCATCGTCTGCAGTTTGGCAGGCTATGTTGTGGTGGTTTACCTTGCTGTTATCAGTGATGGGTGGGCGAGTAATCCCATTCTTCACAGCGCGTCGCTTTGATTTTGAAAAAGCACAACCATTGGTTTGGTTGGAATGGCTAGCGAACCTACCTTTGGTTGGTTTATTTGTGTTGAGCTTCTTCCCATTGACCTTTGCTCAAGTCGGCAATGAGTTGATGGTATTTGCAGGTGTGACTCAGTTGGTGCGCTTTATCCGCTGGAAACCTTGGACAACACTATCAGAACCTTTGGTGTGGTCGCTGCATGCGGCTTACCTATGTATCCCTTTAAGCTTGCTGTTGCGTGGTCTGTTAGACAACCCGTTCGCGAGCCACAACATGCTGCACCTGTTTGCGATTGGCGGTTTGAGTGGGTTAATTCTGGCGATGATTACGCGAGTGACAATGGGACATACCGGTCGTGCTATCTATAAAGGGCCAAGTATGGCTTTGGCGTTCTCGGCTATTTTTATCGCGGCACTCGTTCGTAGTTTGGGTGTGACATTCTTCCCGGCGTATTTATTTGAGATGGTCAACATCAGCGCCGGTTTATGGACGTTAGCGTTCGGGCTGTTTATTTGGAAGTTCGGCATGATGCTGTTAACGCCAAGAGTGGATGGTCACCCGGGCTAAGGCAAATGGGTTATCGAACCATATTGAAAGGGAAGCTCAGAGCTTCCCTTTTTGATCTTGATAACTCATTAAGTATTCGCAGCAAGGTATTGGCGTACCTGCGTGATGAGGTCTTCTTTGGCATGAGGCGAGATGAAACTGGCTTCGATGGCATTAATACTGAATTGTGCTAATTCGTTTTTGGTCATTGGGTGAGCATTGGCGACCGCTAGGAAGTTATCATTCATATAGCCACCGAAGTAAGCCGGATCATCGGAATTGATGGTGACGCACAGCCCTTTTCTCAGCAACTCGACGATGTTGTGCTCTTGCATGGTCTCAAACACCTTGAGATTGGTATTCGATAGCGGGCAGACCGTCAGTGGTGTACGTTTTGCTATTAGCTGTTCCATCAACTCTTCATCTTCTACACAGCGAACGCCATGATCAATTCGGGTAATGCCTAACAAGCTCACTGCGTCGATAATATTTTGTGCTGGGCCTTCTTCTCCGGCGTGCGCGACAGTCAAGAAGCCTTGGTTGATCGCTTCTTGGAATACATGTTTAAACTTCTCTGGCGGATTGCCCTGTTCTGATGAATCTAACCCAACGGCAATGATCTTATCTTTATAGGGAAGGGCTTGTTTGAGTGTTTCAAAAGCGCTGTCTTCATCGAGGTGACGCAGAAAACACATGATCAGTTGGCTGCTGATACCAAGCTCTTGCTCCGCTTGATTCAAAGCTCGAGTGATCCCGCTTACGATGACTTCAAAGGCAATGCCGCGTTCCGTGTGGGTTTGGGGGTCGAAGAATATCTCAGTGTGAACCACATTATCTTGCTGGCACTTCAACAGATAAGCCCACGTCAGGTCGTAGAAATCTTGTTCATGAATCAGTACGTTTGCACCTTGATAATAGATATCGAGAAAGGATTGAAGATTGTGGAACTGGTATGCGTCTCGGACTTGGTCTGGGGTCTCAAATGGAATCGACACGTTATTACGCTTGGCGAGTTGGAACATCAGCTCTGGCTCAAGTGTGCCTTCTATGTGTAAGTGCAGCTCAACTTTTGGTAAATTTTTGATGAAGCTATCCATAGCAACTCCTTAGCTATTTTAATTATGAGCGGAGTAGGTGAGACAGTAGAGTCTATAAACCTGAGCAAGCAGGTATCTCTTTCATTTATCTCTGTTTGAGCATAGTCCATTTCATTGTTGTCGATAAAACAGGGTTGAAGTTGATGGTGAATTGGAAGTTACGAACTAATTGAAATCAGGCGCAAACGATTTGCAGCATTGGAGTGTGATCCGCTGCAAATATTTGCAGCAATATTCATTGATTTGTGCTCTAATACCGCGCTTACCAAGGGATGGTGTTAAAAGATGCTCACTTAGATGGAGTTATCAAAGTTGACCGATCCCTTAATGATCTCCCTTAGGAAAAAATAGAACATGTCTAAGAACAAAAAATTTGATATCCGCCTTACAGAAAAACGCAACGGTTGGTGTGCAGAGATTACTCGTCAAGTAACGTCTCGCAGCACTACAGTATCTAAGCGTGAGTCTGGTTTCGAAACTGAAGCTCTAGCACAAGAGTGGGCAGAGAAAGAGCTAGCATCTTTCATCGCTAACCAAGCTGAACGTAACGAGCGTAAATCAGAGCAGCGTAAAGAGCGTGACGAACTACGTCACACTAAAGAGCTTAAAGCTGAGCAAGCACGTGAAGCGCGCGCTAAAGCTCGTGCAGAAGAGCAAGAAGACGCTGAGTAATTCAGTGCATAACTAATTTATAGATCCCTTAATTTTAAGATAAGGGATTTGTGAAAAAAAAGCCCCGATACAACTTTTTTCTTTCTAGTTAAAAGTGTATTGGGGCTTTTTAGTTTGTGGAGTTCTGTTTTATTGTGTTTAAGAGCTCGGTTTAGCTTCTCGCTTTTAACGTCGAGCTCTTAAACTTTTAAGCATTGTCTGATCAGTTATTCAGTGCAGTTAGCCAATCATCTTCTGCCACTTCTTCAATGTAGCTTTCTACTGATTGTCCTACTTCTTCATCGTCTTGCTTGAAGTAAGCGATGTGGAACACAGCATCACCTTCGTTGACCAAAGGCAGAGTTTGCTGACCAATCACGATACCGCCTTTGGTTGTGATCACTTGGCCTTCTTGGTGACCCAATGGAGAGCTGATGTAAGCCAGAGTTTGTCCCGCTTCAACTTGTTCGCCCAGTCTTACCATGTTACGCAAAATACCGTCTGACTCCGCGCGGATCCAGCTGGTGGATTTACTCAATACTGGCTCTGGTAACTTCTTACGGTTAGGACGCAGCATGCCGATTTCTTTCATCACTTGATGCACGCCAAGGTAACCCGCACGAATCGCTAGGTGATCAAAACGCAGTGCTTCACCACCTTCGTAAGTTAATACAGGAATACCCAGCTTTTCCGCTTCGCTACGCAGTGAACCGTCACGCAGTGGAGAATCAATAATCACGGGTGTTGCGAACGCTTTTGCGATGCGCAGTGTTTCAGGATTCGATAGGTTTGCACGAATCTGTGGCAGATTGGTACGGTGAATCGCGCCCGTGTGTAGATCTAGAATGTAATCACAGTGCTTTGCCACGTTCTCGAAGAAGGTGTAAGCGATGCGTGATGTTAGCGATCCTTTCTCACTGCCAGGGAAGCAACGGTTTAGGTCACGACGGTCTGGTAGGTAACGAGATTTATGGATAAAGCCAAATACGTTAACGATAGGCACAACAATTAATGTCCCTTTCAATTTCTTTGGATCAATCGCATTGGTCAGTTGTCGTGCAATCTCAACACCGTTTAGCTCATCGCCGTGGATAGCCGCATTTACCATCAGTGTTGGGCCTGCTTGGCGACCGTGAATAATTTCAATCGGGATCGAAAGTGGAGAATGCGTGTAAAGCTGAGCCGCTTGCAGTTCAATCTCCATTCGCTGTCCTGGCTGAACAGTATAACCAAGTAATTCGAATGGTTGATTAGGTTTTAGTCTTGCCATTTAGGTTGTTCTCAACATGGTGATAATTCGTTAACACGGAATGTAGCAATCGTTGATTTTTAGTACGAATCAATCGCTTTACGGTGACGACAAAAGTTTTTTATGAAGTGGCTTGTGAATTGGTTTCAGTTTTTTATTTGGCTAATTGAAGGGTGTTTCAAATTGTGAATTTTCTGACAATACATTGATTTAGCGCTGATATTTGTTATTCAGTTCGTTGGTATTATCCACCGCCATTTTTTGGCGGCCAAATTCAAATATTGAGATCAAAATGAAAAAAACAATTTCAAAAGTTGTAGCACTAGCGGTGGTATCTGTTGCTTTATCTGGCTGTGTTGGTAGCAACGCAGTAACGGGTTACCTAATGAAGTTCAACATCAAGGCTGTTGATAACCGTTACGCTCGTGGTGGTTTGAACATGCTACTTGCACCTGCATACGGTCTAACAGTTGCTGCCGACTACCTAGTATTCAACTCACTAGAGTTCTGGACAGGTAGCAACCCACTAACAGGTGCTCCGCACATCTTTGATACTAAGACTGATACTTACCTAGACATCAACCACCAACTTGATCCGTCTCTAACGGAAGCGCCAGTAGGTCCTATCACGAGTGCAGATGTGATCGAAAAAGGTCAAATGCAGCAGATTGATGAAAACACGATCCAAATGGACATTACTTACCAGTCTGGTGAGCGTGCGACGTTAATCGGTGTTCGTGATGGCGAGATGGTGACGTACTTCATCGATGGTGAAGTTGTGGCACAAACTTCAATTGATGAGCTAGAAAGCTACGCGGCTTCACGCGCTTAATTGCTTCTTTAGTCACAAATAGTCGATTACAAAGATTAGATACAAAAACAGGTACTCATTGAGTACCTGTTTTATTTTGTGTCGATAAACGGTGTTTACTGAAACACCATTCATTGAAAAGCACTAACGCTAATCGAATTAAGCTTTTTCTGGGATCGCTTCAAGCAATGCAACCATTTGGTTCCAGAATAGCTCAACGGTGTCGATCTTCACTTTCTCATCAGGAGAGTGCGGGAACTTGATGGTTGGGCCGAAAGAAACCATATCCATGTTCGGGTAAGGTTCTTTGAATAGACCACACTCAAGACCAGCATGGATAACCATGATGTTTGGCTTGTGACCGTAGATACCTTCGTACATGTCGCGGAAGATATGCATGATTTCCGAATCTGCGTCTGGTTTCCAACCTGGGTAAGCACCAGAGAACGCGATGTTAGCGCCTGCTAGTTCAGCAACAGAGTGAAGCATGCTTTCTACTTGTGAGCGACCTGAATCGATAAGAGAGCGGATCAGGCAAAGCACTGTGATTGAGTTCTCTTCTGTTGTGATAACACCTACGTTTAGAGACGTTTCCACAACACCTTCAATCTCGTCACTCATACGAATCACGCCGTTTGGACATGCGTTAAGTGCCGCGATAAAGCGAGCTTGGTCTGCTGACGCAAGTGCGCCCATTTCTACAGAAGCTTCTTCATTGAAAGTCACGATGCTGTCTTCTACTTTGCCTAGCTCTGTTGAAAGCAGTTCAGTGTAGTAGTTGTATAGTGAAGCCAGTTTTTCTTGGCTTGCCGCAGGAACAGCAACCGTTACGAAACCTTCACGAGGGATCGCGTTACGAAGGCTGCCACCTTTGAATTCGACGATGCGAAGGTCTAGCTCTTTTGCGTGACCCGCTAGGAAGCGAGCAAGCAGTTTGTTTGCGTTTGCGCGACCTGTGTGGATGTCACAACCAGAGTGACCGCCTTTTAGGCCTTTCAGCGTTAGCTTACGTGTTACGAAGTCAGCTGGAATCGCGTTACGAGCAATTTCAAATGTCATTGCGCCGTCGATACCGCCAGCACAACCCATGTACACTTCGCCTTCTTGCTCTGAATCGGTGTTAAGAAGGATATCGCCTTCTAACCAACCCGCTTCAAGACCGAAAGCACCAGTCATGCCTGCTTCTTCATCTACTGTTAGTAGAACTTCGATAGGGCCGTGCTGGATTTCGTTTGAAGCGAGAACCGCTAGGCAAGAAGCCATGCCCATGCCGTTGTCAGCGCCAAGCGTTGTGCCTTTAGCTGTAACCCACTCACCATCAATGTATGGTTGGATTGGATCTTTAGCGAAGTCATGAACTGTGTCTTCGTTCTTTTGTGGAACCATATCGATGTGAGCTTGTAGCACTACACCTTTTTTGTTTTCCATACCCGCCGTTGCTGGCTTTTTGATGAATACGTTGCCCGTTGGGTCACGACGTACATCTAGGCCTTGCTCTGTTGCCCAAGCAATAATGTATTGAGCAAGCTCTTCTTCATGCTTAGAAGGGTGTGGGATTGAGCAAATCTTATCGAAGAACTGCCAGATAGGGGCAGGGGATAATTTACTGATCTCAGAATGGAATTCAGACACGGATGACTCCTTTTTTATTTAATAACCATATATTTAGGTTTTGTATGGGTAAAAATCTAGAACAAAAATCTAAAATATGGGTCTGTTTTGATGGCAACAGCATACCACTTGAGCGTTTTGACGAGTAGCGGTTCTAAACCTCAAATAGCTCAAATTTTGAAAGCGATCTTGTCCACCTGATCACAATTAAGCGCCTTGATGCTTATAAATGGCGCAAGCAAACGTTTGTTTAATTCTATTCTGTAATTTAATTACGAAAATAAGTTTGCAAAATAACCGTAAATGGCAAAAAGTGTGACGTATAGCAAAAAATACTTGTAATCTTTTTTCTTTAGGGTATATTAATAACCAACTTCTGAGATGAAGAGTAAATGCTCAAAGGATGAGTCCGTTTTATCGCCTCCAAGGAACCGAGAAATCAAATTCGTTTTTTATTGATTTATTAAGGTGATAGTTATGAAAGGTTTACCATCTGCAATGTTCTGGATTAACAGCTCTGTTTACACTAGCAACTTTGCATACCCTACAAGCTTTGGTTACTAATACCGTAAGCATGTAACTCGAACAGTTTTGTTCACCCCTATATATTGGAATTCTTTTACAGCCCTTTTGGTTGACAGATTCTACCGCCACTCAGTTTTGAGTGGCGTTTTTTTTGCCTGCTACTTTTCCAAACCGCTTTCGTTTGTCACTTTCCCTGCAGTTCTGCGCGGTTGTTTTTTAAACGCCGAAATATCAATTTGCGCCTTATTACTGATCCTGTTGAAAAATACATAACTATTGTGGGTTTGAATTCAGAATTTACTGGCTAGATTCTCAATGAAAATAACCGATGGTAGAAAAAACAACCAACTGATTTCACTGAATGTAACGTTGTTAATTGTTTGTTTTTAAACACTATTTACCGCTAATGTTTTTATTTTTAATCGCTTTGTTTCATACGGCATTCTGATAAATATCGATTAGAGCCTTAATTCTATCTGGAATTTGTTATTTGATAACTTTATAATCCACAGCCAATCGATTACGCAACCGTTTACTTTTTACCCTTATAGGATTCGATAATGTTCGAAAAGCTATTCAAACTCAGTGAAAATGGCACCAATGTGCGCACTGAAATCATCGCAGGTCTAACAACCTTCCTAACAATGGCTTACATCATTTTTGTAAACCCAATGATTCTAGCTGATGCTGGTATGGACCATGGCGCTGTATTTGTAGCAACCTGTTTAGCGGCTGCTATTGGCTGTTTCATCATGGGCTTTGTTGCTAACTACCCAATTGCTCAAGCTCCAGGCATGGGTTTGAACGCATTCTTTACCTACGCTGTTGTAATGGGTATGGGTTATACGTGGCAAGTTGCTCTGGCAGCGGTTTTCGTATCAGGCGTAATCTTCATCTTCTTAAGTATCTTTAAGATCCGTGAATGGATTATCAACTCGATCCCTATGTCTCTGCGTGTTGGTATCTCTGCAGGTATCGGTCTTTTCCTAGCGTTCATTGCGCTTAGCAATGCAGGCATCGTTGTTTCTAACCCAGCAACTAAAGTTTCACTGGGCGACATTACCGCGATTGCTCCTATCCTAGGCTCACTTGGTTTCTTCCTAACGATTGCTCTTGTTCACCGTGGCGTGAAAGGCGCAGTAATGATTGCAATTCTAGCTATCACAGCTCTTGGCATTGTTATTGGTGACGTTCAATACGGCGGCATCATGTCTACACCACCAAGCCTTGCACCGACATTCATGCAGCTTGATTTCTCTGCTGTATTTGAAATCGGCATGATTTCAGTGGTATTCGCATTCTTGTTCGTCGATTTGTTCGATACAGCGGGTACTCTGGTTGGTGTTGCAACGAAAGCAAACCTAATCAAAGAAGACGGCAAACTACCTCGTTTGAACAAAGCACTGCTTGCTGACTCTACAGCAACATCTATTGGTGCACTGTTAGGTACATCAAACACTACTTCTTATGTTGAGAGTGTTGCGGGTGTTGCTGAAGGCGGCCGTACCGGTCTAACTGCTGTTGTTGTTGGTATCTTATTCCTACTGGCTCTTTTCTTCTCGCCACTTGCAGGTATGATTCCGGCTTACGCAACATCAGGTGCACTTTTCTATGTAGCAATTCTGATGATGTCTGGCCTAGTTGGCATTGATTGGCGTGATCTTACGGAAGCAGCACCAGTCGTGGTAACATGTCTGCTTATGCCGCTGACGTACTCTATCGCTGAGGGTATCTCACTAGGTTTCATCGCTTACGCTGCAATTAAGCTGCTAAGTGGTAAAGGTCGCGACGTTTCACCTGCTGTGTGGGTAATGTCGGTTATCTTTATTCTTAAATACATTTTCGCTTAATCGTCTAGATTTCTGCTTAATCGCTGAAGAGGCTATGTTTGAGATAGCCTCTAATAACATGACAAAATTATTAGGTTTTATACTATGAGCAACAAATTCGTTATCACTTGGGACAACATGCAGACTTACTGCCGTCAACTTGCTGAAAAGCAAATGCCAGCAGAGCAGTGGAAAGGCATCTGGGCTGTAAGCCGTGGTGGTTTAGTTCCTGGTGCAATCTTGGCTCGTGAGCTAGGTATTCGTCACGTAGATACGATTTGTATTTCTAGCTACGACCACGATCACCAACGTGATATGACAGTAGTTAAAGCACCTGAAGGTGACGGCGAAGGCTTCCTAATCGTTGAAGACTTGGTTGATAGTGGTGACACTGCACGTAAGCTTCGCGAAATGTACCCTAAAGCGAAACTGATCGCTGTATGTGCAAAACCATCGGGTGCTGATTTGCTAGACGAGTACATTGTTGATATCGCTCAAGACACATGGATTGAGCAACCTTGGGATACTAGCCTAAGCTACGTTGAGCCAGTAAATCGCAAGTCAAAATAAGCGTAAACTTAGTTTTTTGAGAAATGACCCTTTATAGGGTCATTTTTTTTTATATTATTAGTGACAACCATTTCTTATTAAGTATCCCAATGTCTGAACCAGAAGAAACGAGCTCGAACCTTTCGGAAACGTTGTTTGTAAAGCACAAGCAGGCGAAAGAGACCTCAATGTTGACACAATACATGCCAAGCTCTGAAGCGTTATTGGATGAGAAGCGTGAACAGCAAAACTCATCATGGTATCGAAACCTAAGACGTCTTCAGTGGGTATGGCAAGGCGTTAATCCAATAGAGCAAGAAGCGGTATTGGCTCGCATCGCGTCATCAGATAACTCTCGTACAATCGACGAGTGGCTTGATACGGTCATGGGTTACCGAAGTGGTAACTGGGCATACGAATGGACCAAGCTGGGTATGCAGCATCAAAATCGTTCTAATGAGAAGAGCGGTGAAGAGATGGCTGAAGAGCTGTTTTCAGCATCGCTGTGCTTCAGTATTGCGGGTTACCCACACCTCAAGAACGACAACTTGGCGGCTCAGGCACAAGTGCTGGCCAATGCAGCGTATTCTGAAGCGATCAAGCACACTAAGTTGATCGTCAAGCAGATTGATATTCCATACCAGAACAAGAAGATCAAAGCGAACTTGCATCTAACCAAGACAGATAAACCGCAACCAGTTGTGATTGTCAGCGCGGGTTTAGATAGCTTGCAAACCGATATGTGGCGCTTGTTTAGGGATTACTTAGCTCCAAAGAACATTGCCATGCTAACGGTAGACATGCCATCGATAGGGCACAGTGCACATTGGCCGTTAACAGAAGACTCATCTTGTCTTCACCAAACGGTGCTGAATGAATTGCCTAACATCCCATGGGTCGATCACCACAAAGTCGGCTTGTTTGGTTTTCGCTTCGGTGGCAATGCGATGGTGAGACTATCTTTCCTTGAGCAACATAAGATTAAAGCGTGTATCTCTTTAGGCGCGCCAATTCACGACATCTTTGTTCATGCCGACAAACTGAAACAGATGCCTAAGATGCATCTAGATGTGTTGGCTTCGCGTCTTGGTAAAGGGGCAGTTGATATCAATAGTCTTTCTGGGCAGTTGATGGCGTGGTCACTCAAGGTACAAGGTTTGCTGTCAAACAGTAAAACCAGCGTTCCTATCTTGGCATTGGCTCTGGAAGGTGACCCGGTTTCACCGCCAATGGATAATCAACTGGTTGCTATTTACAGTGATTACGGAAAAGCGAAGAAAATCAAAGCTAAGTCAATTACACAAGGTTATGAGCAATCCCTCGAATTGGCGATAAAGTGGCTTGAGGATGAATTATTTAGATGACATTTCTCCTAAATTAGTTAAGCATGAAAAGTGTACAAACTAAGTACCTGATACTCAGCGATAATTTATAAAATCCAAATGCGTAGTTTCTACGTATAACAGTCTGAGTAACGTCATTCTTAACATTGAAAATGGAGATTCAATATGTCAGAAGTGACACAACAACCTACGCATTACCGCTTGTTGAATGTTTTAAAGGCGATCGGGCCTTACTTAAGGGAACCGCAATCAGAAGAAGGCCACTATATCTTTGATTGCTTGTCTGTATGTGTGAACGATAAAAAATCACCAGAAGAACGCGAGTTCTGGGGCTGGTGGCTGGAATTGGATAAGTCGGAAGAGGGATATTCGGCGAAGTACAATATCGGCAAGTACAACATCGATGGTAACTGGGATTCTTTGCCGCTACCTAAAAAGGCGGTAGCTGAGGTCTCTCGAACTCAAGAAGCTTTCCACAAAAAACTGGTTGATGAACTTCAAAGTAAGTTTGAAATCAGTATCCAATTAGACGAAGAGTCTGTCGAATTCGTCTAATTTTAAAGGTTACTCTTCTATATAAAGCAAAAAGGTGCGATTTCGCACCTTTTCTGCTTGTGAATTCCCCTTTTGATTGCTAAAACATCACCTCTTATTTGTTTTATCCATAAAAGACTTCATGACAACAAATCATCAAAGCGGGACAACAACACAGCGTAAAACTGTCGTTGTTAAACTGGGTACCAGTGTCTTAACTGGTGGAACATTGGCATTAGACCGCGCTCATATGGTTGAGCTGGTTCGTCAATGTGCTGAATTAAAAAAACAAGGCCACTCTGTGGTTATGGTTTCGTCTGGTGCAATTGCAGCAGGACGTGAGCACCTTGGTTACCCCGCACTTCCCAACTCAATGGCGAGCAAACAGTTGCTTGCGGCAGTTGGGCAAAGTCAGTTGATTCAAGTTTGGGAGTCTTTGTTTGCTATCTATGGCCTTAAGATTGGCCAGATGCTACTGACTCGTGCTGATCTCGATGATCGCGAGCGTTTTCTTAATGCACGTGACACGATCAACGCACTGGTTGAACACGATATTATTCCGGTAGTAAACGAAAACGACGCAGTAGCCACCAACGAAATTAAAGTGGGCGACAATGATAACTTGTCGGCCTTAGTGGGTATTTTGTGCGGTGCTGATAAGCTTTTGCTACTAACAGACCAAAAAGGCCTGTTTACGGCTGACCCTCGTAAAGAGCCAAATGCTGAGCTCATCAAAGAAGTGAAAACCATTGATGACACACTGCGTAAGATAGCAGGTGGCAGCGGTACGACGTTAGGTACCGGCGGCATGGCGACAAAACTGCAGGCGGCTGATATTGCTCGTCGCGCTGGCATCGAAGTGATTATTGCAGCGGGCAGTGCCGAAAACGTGGTGTTTGATTCACTGAGTGACAACCCACAAGGCACACGTTTCTTGCCTTTAGCGGAAGCGCTTGAAAACCGTAAACGCTGGATTTTAGCGGGCCCTGCTTCAGCAGGTGACATCGTGGTCGACGACGGCGCAGTAAACGCAGTTAACACCAAAGGCAGTAGCTTGTTGGCGAAAGGGGTTGTTCGAGTTAAAGGCGAATTCTCTCGTGGTGAAGTTACCCAAGTCACAGACAGCAAAGGCAAAGTAATTGCGCGTGGTATCGCCAGTTATTCAAGCCAAGACCTAGCAAAAATTGCAGGCAAGCACAGTAAAGATATTGGCGACATCCTTGGATACGATTATGGGTCAGAAGTCATTCACCGTGACGACCTAGTTGTGATTCAAGAGTAGCTCGTGATGATAAGGCGAATCGCCTTTTTGCATCCAAAGACAGACAGAATTTAGGGAGAGTTAAACGTGGATTTAACTAACATGGGTATCGCAGCAAAAGACGCTGCTTTCCTCCTAGCGACCGCATCTACGGCGCAAAAGAATAAAGCATTGGCGATCATCGCTGATGAGCTAGAAGCAAACGCTGCAACGATTTTAGAAGCGAACGCGAAAGATATCGAATTAGGTCGCGAAGCGGGTCTAACCGACGCACTGCTTGATCGTCTACTTCTTAATGAAGAGCGCTTAACCGGTATCGCTAACGATGTGCGTAACGTGATTAGCCTGAATGACCCAGTTGGCAGCGAGATTGACAGCAAAGTACTGGAAAACGGTATGTCGCTGTCTCGTCGTCGCGTACCACTTGGTGTGGTGGGTGTTATCTATGAAGCGCGTCCAAACGTAACCATCGATATTGCAGCTCTGTGTCTGAAGACAGGTAACGCAAGCATTCTACGTGGTGGTAAAGAGACGTTCTTCTCGAACATGGAACTGGTTAAGGTTATCCAGTCTGCATTAGAGAAAGCGGAGCTTCCAGCTGCTTCTGTTCAGTACATCGAGAAGCCTGATCGTGAACTCGTTTCTCAACTGCTTAAACTGGATGACTACGTGGATATGATCATTCCTCGTGGTGGCGCTGGCTTGCATAAGATGTGTAAAGAGAACAGCACCATCCCAGTTATCATTGGCGGCTTTGGTATCAGCCATATCTTCGTTGATGAAAGCGCTGATCTTGAGAAATCTGTCGATGTGGTTGAAAACTCAAAAGTTCAACGCCCGTCAGCGTGTAACTCGTTAGATACACTGCTAGTGCATGAAGCGGTTGCTGAAGCTTTCCTAACTAAGCTGAAACAGCGTTTAGCCGGCAAGGTAACCTTGGTTGCTGATACCAGTGCAAAATCGCTGCTAGCGGGTTTTGAAGACCAACGTGATGCGGTTGAAGGCGACTTTGACACTGAATGGCTAAGCTACACGCTAGGCGTGAAAGTGGTAGCGGATGTGGCAGAAGCGATTGACCACATGCGTGTACACAACGCGAGTCACTCAGATGCGATCATGACCAATAGCCTAGAGAGCTCAGAGCGTTTCATTAACTCTGTTGGTTCTGCAGCGGTTTATGTGAATGCATCAACACGTTTTACTGATGGCGCACAGTTTGGTTTAGGCGCTGAAGTCGCCGTGTCTACTCAGAAATTGCATGCTCGCGGCCCAATGGGCTTAGAAGAGCTGACAAGCTACAAATGGGTAGGTAAAGCGAACTATTTAGTCCGCGGTTAACGCTGGTCGTTAATTTTACTCCTCAGCTCATTTTTGAAATGGCGATCGAGTAGCAATAATCAATGAATCACCACACAAAAGGGCCTTAATTGGCCCTTTTTCTTTCCTAACGTTTGGCAATTCCGTTACACTGATATTCAATTATTTGGAGGTGATATGCATTGTCCTTTTTGTTCAGAGAACGACACTAAAGTAATCGATTCAAGACTGGTAGCCGATGGCCATCAGGTTCGTCGTCGCCGTCAATGCCTTGCATGTAGTGAACGTTTTACTACGTTCGAATCGGCAGAACTTGTGATGCCTAAAGTCATAAAGTCGAATGGAAACCGCGAACCATTTAATGAAGATAAAATGGTGGGTGGTGTACAGCGCGCCCTAGAAAAACGCCCAGTGAGTGCTGATGCGATTGAACTTGCTATCAGTACGATTAAGTCACAACTCCGTGCAACTGGTGAGCGTGAAGTACCAAGCGAGATGATTGGTAATCTTGTGATGGGCCAATTGAAAGAATTGGATAAAGTGGCGTACATCCGTTTTGCCTCTGTTTACCGTAGCTTTGAAGACATCCGAGAGTTTGGCGAAGAAATCGCTAAATTAGAGGATTAACTCCTCAATCATGTCAAACTTTACTCCCCTAGATTTTCAAATGATGTCGCGTGCTATTCAGTTAGCAAAACGCGGCATTTACACTACTGCACCCAACCCGAATGTGGGTTGTATCATTATACAAACAGATGGTCAGATCGTTGGTGAAGGTTTTCATGCCAAAGCTGGCGAGCCTCATGCTGAAGTACATGCCATGCGAATGGCGGGCGACAAAGCAAAAGGTGCGACGGCTTATGTCACGTTAGAACCTTGTTCTCATTATGGTCGAACGCCACCTTGTGCTGAAGGTTTGATTAAGGCTCAAGTAGCCAAAGTAATTTGCGCCATGCAGGACCCAAACCCAAAAGTCGCAGGTCGTGGTATCAAAATGCTACGCGATGCGGGTATTGAGGTTGAAATCGGTTTGCTAGAGCAAGACGCTCTCGACTTGAACCCTGCATTTATCAAGCGTATGCAAACGGGCATGCCATTCGTTCAGTTAAAGATGGCCGCTAGCCTTGATGGGCAAACGGCATTGAATAATGGTCAAAGCCAGTGGATCACATCGCCAGAAGCGCGTCGTGATGTTCAGAACTACCGAGCAAAATCAGGCGCTGTGCTATCAACTAGCCAGACGGTGATTGAAGACAACGCGTCGTTGAATGTTCGTTGGGCAGAGTTGCCAAGCAGCATCAAAGATCATTACGCTGAAGACGAGCTGCGTCAGCCGATTCGCGTGATTCTTGATCGCCAAAACCAACTGCGTCCTGAACTCAAGTTATTCCAGACTCCAACATCCGTGTTGAGAGTTGCCGAAGCGTCTGCTGATATTGAAGTCGCAACCATAGATGCAGGTCAGCTTGATTTGCACGATCTGATGCGTCAATTACCTGCAAATCATATCGACCATATTTGGGTCGAAGCGGGCGCGACATTGGCAAAAAGCTTGATTGAAGAGCAGCTGGTGGATGAGCTAATCCTCTATTTAGCACCTAAACTTATGGGCAGTGACGGACGAGGTTTGATGGGCGCATTAGGGCTCACTTCAATGTCTGATGTTATTGACCTAGAAATTAAAGATGTTCGACAGGTTGGTGTGGATATTCGCATCGTTGCGAAACCCGTATTTCGAAACTGATAGTAACGAAACCACAGTAGAAATAGTTACTCCAACTGCATACGTGTCGTTGACAACAAAAAGAGTTTTAAAATGTTTACAGGAATTGTAGAAGCCGTAGGTACATTGAGTGCAATCACTCCCCGCGGAGAAGACATCACCGTAACGGTTGACGTTGGTAAGCTTGATATGGCTGACGTTCAGTTAGGCGACAGTATCGCTACCAATGGTGTGTGTTTGACGGTGGTTGAATTTAACGACCACAGCTACAGTGCAGACCTTTCGCTTGAGACCCTGAAAAAAACGGGTTTTGTCGATTACCAAGCGGGCGATAAAGTTAACCTTGAGAAAGCAATGTTACCAACCACGCGTTTCGGTGGACACATCGTGTCTGGTCACGTTGATGGCGTGGGTGAGATTGTTGAACGTAATCAAGTTGGTCGTGCGATTGAGTTCTGGGTAGAAATGCCAGCAGAAATCTCAAAATACGTGGCTCAAAAAGGTTCAGTAACGGTCGATGGCATCAGCCTGACTGTGAACGATTTACGTAAGAACGCATTCAAGCTGACTATCGTTCCTCACACCTCTTCAGAAACCACCATCGACCAATTCAATGTCGGTCGTAAAGTGAATCTAGAAGTCGATGTATTAGCGCGTTACATGGAGCGTTTACTGCAAGGTCAGCAACAAGAGTCTGAGCCTGAATCTCGATTAACGATGGAATTCTTACAGCAGAATGGTTTTGCCTAACCGTTGATACAAAGTGCGTTAAGCGAGACTTTGTAAAGCGAAGCAATATCATCAGGTTTAAATAGTGTCGGTTCTAGGAAGCAGAACCATTTCAAAGGATATAGAACAATGCCAATTAGTACTCCTCAAGAAATTATTGAAGACATTCGCCTAGGAAAAATGGTTATCCTGATGGATGATGAAGATCGCGAGAATGAAGGCGATCTGATCATGGCAGCAGAACATGTGACGCCAGAAGCGATTAACTTCATGGCGATGTATGGCCGCGGCTTAATCTGTCTGACGCTAACCAAAGAGCGTTCAAGCCGTATGGGTCTAGCACCTATGGTTCAAGACAACAATGCACAGTACACCACCAACTTTACGGTTTCGATTGAAGCGGCTGAGGGTGTAACGACGGGTATTTCTGCATCTGACCGCGCAGTGACGGTTCAAGCGGCAGTGGCGAAAGATGCAAAAGCGGCAGACCTTGTTCAACCTGGTCATATTTTCCCACTGACAGCGCAAGATGGCGGTGTTCTGACTCGCGCAGGACACACAGAAGCAGGGTGTGATTTAGCACGTCTTGCAGGCTGTGAGCCAGCATCTGTTATCGTTGAGATCCTAAACGACGACGGCACTATGGCTCGTCGCCCAGATCTTGAAGTGTTTGCAGAAAAGCACGATATCAAGCTAGGTACCATTGCTGACTTGATCGAATACCGCAACAACACAGAAACAACGATTGAACGTGTAGCACAATGCCATTTGCCAACTGAATTCGGTGATTTCGAGCTTGTGACTTACCGCGATACAATTGATAACCAGATCCACTACGCGATGCAAAAAGGCGACCTATCTGAAGGTGCTCCTTTGGTACGTGTTCATCTGCATGACACGTTCACCGATCTGCTTCATTCAGACCGTGGTACTGAACGCAGCTGGTCGCTAGATAAAGCGATGAAGCGCATTGGCGACGAAGGCGGTGTGTTGGTTATTCTTGGCAACGAAGAGTCGTCTGATTCTTTGATTCACAAAGTGAAGACATTCGAAGCGCAAGACAAGAACGAGCAGCCAACTATGGCGAAAAAGCAGGGTACCTCGCGTCGTGTTGGTGTCGGTTCTCAGATTCTTCAAGACCTAGGCGTGCACGATATGCGTCTGCTTTCTTCAAGCTCTAAGCGTTACCACGCATTGGGTGGTTTTGGTCTTAACGTTGTTGAGTACGTTTGCGAATAAATCATGCGTCAGCGAGCAGACGTTTCTCCGTTTGTAGCGACATAATTTACCGATGATTTCAGTGACTCTTTTGGTGATAGATCTTGCCAAAAGAGCAAAGTAGCCGAGTTCGACTCAAAACGTGTTCAATACACAAACTTGGCTCCTCGCTGTTCCTATATGCTTGGGATCAGCGCTGCATTATCATCTTTACATTGCCGGTGTCTGTTCTTCTAAATTACCATTAGATATTGCTCACAGTTTTGTGCTAGAATCCGGCGATTCTCACTTGATGAAAATAGTTAAAGGAAGGCTTATGAAAGTGATCGAGGGTGGCTTCCCAGCGCCAAATGCAAAAATTGCTATCGTTATTGCTCGTTTCAACAGTTTTATTAACGAAAGTTTACTTTCTGGTGCAATCGATACTTTAAAGCGTCATGGACAAGTAAGCGAAGACAACATCACTGTTGTTCGTTGCCCTGGTGCAGTAGAACTTCCACTTGTAGCGCAGCGCGTTGCAAAAACAGGTAAGTTCGATGCGATTGTATCTCTTGGTACAGTAATTCGTGGCGGTACACCTCACTTTGACTATGTTTGTAGTGAATGTAATAAAGGTTTGGCACAAGTGTCTCTGGAATATTCTCTTCCAGTAGCGTTTGGTGTTCTTACTGTTGATACGATCGATCAAGCTATTGAACGCGCAGGAACCAAGGCTGGTAATAAGGGTGCAGAAGCAGCACTTAGCGCACTTGAGATGATCAACGTTCTTTCTGAAATCGATTCCTAATGGGGGCCAGTGTGAAACCAGCCGCACGTCGTAACGCACGTCAATTTGCTCTACAAGCAATTTATTCTTGGCAAATTACTAAAGAAAATATTGCTACCGTTGAAGAACAGTTCTTATCTGGTGGTAAGTATGATGAAGAAGAGCATCATGCTGCAGAGCCTGCTCTTGCTATGCCAGAAACAGACGTTGCATACTTCCGCGACCTACTAACTGGTGTTGCTCTTAGCCACATGGAACTTGATAGCAAGCTTCGTCCATTCGTATCTCGCCCTATGCAAGATCTGGATCTGATGGAACTAGCGCTTCTACGTTTAGCTATGTACGAGATGACTCGTCGCGAAGATGTACCATACAAAGTGGTTATCAACGAAGCTATCGAGCTTGCAAAAGTATTTGCAGCAGAAGACAGCCATAAGTTTGTTAACGGTGTGCTTGATAAAGCTGCACCGCACGTTCGTAAGAAATAAGACGTTCGTATATTGAATCTAAAGGTCAGCTTTCATGCTGGCCTTTTTTGTAACTAAATTTCTGTAATATCCATGATTACGGCGATTTTTATGAGACTAAAGATAGGGCATGTGATGTCTGGCGAATTTAACCTGATTGAAAAATATTTTGTAAATCGACAACCACAACGTAAAGACGTTCTTCTAGCTGCTGGCGATGATTGTGCTTTGGTCAAAGCGCCGGGCAATGTTGAGATAGCGATCAGCACGGACACCTTAGTGGCTGGTACCCATTTCTTAGCTGAGGCGAATCCGGCTTGGGTGGCACACAAGGCGTTGGCTTCCAATATCAGTGACCTTGCTGCAATGGGCGCAACGCCGGCTTGGGTGTCATTTGCTTTAACCATGCCTGAAGTGGATGAAGCGTGGCTTGCCCCTTTCTGTGACTCCTTTTTTAAACTCGCAGACTACTTTGGTATTCAGTTAATTGGTGGTGACACCACCAAAGGCCCACTAAGCCTGACACTGACGGTACAGGGCTTTGTGCCAGAAGGGCGAGCGCTGCGCAGAGATGGCGCGAAAGTGGGCGACTGGATTTACGTAACAGGTAATCTAGGTGACAGCAAAGCTGGCTTAGAAGTGTTACTTAACCCTGAGCAGAACAGAGCGAAGCCCTATGCTGCTGAGCTTGAAGAGAGACATTATGTGAGCGCTCCACGAGTGTTAGCGGGTCAGGCGTTGGTGAACCTTGCTTCATCGGCGATTGATATCTCTGATGGCGTTATTGCTGATTTAAAACATATCCTTAAGCGTTCTCAAGTTGGTGCGAGTATTGATGTAAGCACGCTGCCTATCTCTGCGGAATTACGTCAGTTCGCTCCTGATATCACTTCAGCTCAGCAATATGCGCTGACCAGTGGTGAAGAGTACGAACTGTGCTTTACTGTACCAGAAGAGAATAAAGGGTCGTTGGAAAGTGCTTTGTCACATACTGGTACAAAAGTCACCTGCATTGGCCAGATAAGACCTGTAGAATATTTTGAATTACACAATAATGGTGAACCACTAAGCTGGAACTTAACTGGTTACGATCACTTTAAGGTTAATTGATGACAAACCCACTTTCTCTTATTTCTCTTAAAAACCCTTGGCATTTCTTGGCTACGGGTTTTGGCAGTGGCCTATCGCCTATTATTCCCGGCACAATGGGCACGCTCGCGTCTATTCCGTTGTACCTGTTGTTGGTTCAGTTACCGTTTCCTGCTTACGTAGCTGTGGTGGTGGTAAGCTGCATTATTGGTATTAAGATCTGCCAAGTAACGTCTGATGATATGGGCGTGCATGACCACGGTTCTATCGTTTGGGATGAGTTTGCGGGCTTTTGGATCACCATGAGCTTAGTGCCTATGTTGAATATCCCTGCTGATGACTGGAAATGGCTTCTGACTGGTTTTGTGCTTTTCCGCTTTTTTGACATGGTAAAACCATGGCCGATTGGTTGGCTAGATGCGCGAATTCACGGCGGCTTGGGTATCATGATTGACGATATTGTAGCGGGTATTATGGCGGCTATTTCGTTGTATGCCGTAGCACACTTCGCAGGTTGGTTAGTGTGAGCTAACTGAAGGATTAAGGTTTAGTTAGCGATACACCAAACTAACTAATGGATACAAAAAAGGTTGACCCTAGGGCCAACCTTTTTTGTTTGCAGAGCTTACTAGCTTACGTATTAAGACTACTTAGCAAGGTAGTCAGAGACAGACTTCTCAATGCCTTTCGCATCTAAGCCAAGCTCTTCGTGCAGTTCGCCTTGAGTACCTTGAGCAATGAACTTGTCTGGTAGACCAAGGTTCAATACTGGCATCAGCAGTTTCTCTTGCATTAAGAATTCAATCACACCTGCGCCCGCACCACCTGCAATCGCATTCTCTTCGATAGTCACCAGAACATCGTGGTCAGCAGCAAGTTGTTTGATCAAAGCTTCATCGAGCGGTTTCACAAAGCGCATATCTGCCACTGTAGCATCGATGGCGTCAGCGGCTTGAAGTGCACTCTCAAGGAAAGTACCGAAGCTTAGGATAGCGACTTTCGAGCCATCTTTTGCTTTTTCGCTTTCGTGAACGATACGACCTTTACCAATCTCAAGCGCGGTAAATTCATTTTGAATCTCAGTGCCCATACCATTACCGCGAGGGTAACGAACGGCACTTGGACCTGTGTGCTGGTGGCCGGTGTAAAGCATTTGGCGACATTCGTTTTCGTCGCTTGGCGCCATGATCACCATGTTTGGAATACAACGCATGAAGCTTAAGTCGAACGCACCTTGGTGTGTTTGACCATCGGCGCCGACAAGGCCTGCACGGTCGATAGCGAACATGACCGGTAAGTCCATGATAGCCACATCGTGGATCAGTTGATCGTAACCACGTTGTAGGAACGTCGAGTAGATAGCGACTATCGGCTTATCACCCGCAATCGCCATACCGGTTGCTAGCGTCACAGCATGCTGCTCAGCAATCGCTACGTCGAAGTATTGTTCTGGGTACTCTTTCGAGAAACGCACCATGCCAGAGCCTTCACGCATTGCAGGCGTGATCGCCATCAGCTTAGGATCTTGCGCGGCCATATCACACAGGAAGTCGCCAAAAATCTTAGAGAAAGTTGGTTTAGAGCTGGTGCTCTTAGGCAGACTGGAGTGTGCTGGATCGAATTTCGGTACGCCGTGGTAACCGATTGGATCTTTCTCAGCTGGCTCGTAGCCTTTGCCTTTCTTAGTCATGATATGCAGGAACTGAGGGCCTTTAAGGTCTCTCATGTTCTTAAGCGTTTTAATCAGCTCATTGACATCGTGACCATCAATTGGGCCAATGTAGTTAAAGCCTAACTCTTCGAACATGGTGCCAGGGACAACCATGCCTTTTAGGTGTTCTTCTGTACGACGAACCAGCTCTTTAAT
Source organism: Vibrio sp. 1CM2L (assembly GCF_023161695.1). Taxonomy (NCBI): domain Bacteria; kingdom Pseudomonadati; phylum Pseudomonadota; class Gammaproteobacteria; order Vibrionales; family Vibrionaceae; genus Vibrio; species Vibrio sp. 1CM2L. Next base: position 905,789 of record NZ_JALNTT010000002.1, on the reverse strand, counting down.
CGGCGGAACGCCTGATAGCACTTTCTTGCCGCCCTCACGAATTGACGTGTAAAGACTGCCAGAAAGAACTTGAGCTAGGTGGTTGTTTAGCGCACCTACGTTTTCAGAGATCGACATCTCGTTATCGTTCAGAATAACCAGCATGTCATTGTGAATATCGCCCGCGTGGTTCATGGCTTCAAATGCCATACCCGCAGTAATCGCGCCATCACCAATCACACTCACGACTTTACGGTTCTTGCCTTCTTTCTTCGCACTGATAGCCATGCCAAGTGCAGCACTGATCGACGTTGAAGAGTGACCAACAGAAAGGGTGTCGTATTCGCTCTCTTGACGCCATGGGAATGGGTGCAGTCCATCTTTTTGACGGATAGTCGACAAGCGGTCGCGACGACCTGTAAGAATTTTGTGCGGGTATGCTTGGTGGCCAACATCCCAAACCAACTGGTCAAAAGGCGTGTTGTACACATAGTGCAGAGCAACTGTCAGCTCTACTGTACCTAAGCCTGACGCTAAGTGACCACTTGACTGGCTCACTGAGTTAAGAAGATAGGTACGTAATTCATCACAAAGCTGTGTAAGCGTCTCTTTTGGAAGTAGACGCAAATCCTCTGGCTTATCAGCCAAAGCAAGAGTTGGGTACTTTGATATATCAAGAGTCATAGGTAATGCGCGCTTATTGTCTTAGTTCTTGCGCTCGATGACGTATCGGGCGAACTCTTCGAGTAACTGGGTATTGTATGGGATTGCAGCCAAAGCTTGAAGCGCTTCCTGTAGCAGAGTTTGCGCTTTTTCTTGAGCGCCCTCTAAACCTAGCAAAGAAGGGTAGGTGCTTTTGTTCAATTCTTGGTCAGAACCCTGTGGCTTACCCAAAGTTTCAGTATCGCCAGTGATATCTAAAATATCATCTTGAACCTGGAATGCTAATCCAATGGCATCGGCGTACTTGTCTAATTGAGGCATCACTTCAAACGCTTTTTCACCAGCAGCAAGCGCACCTAAACGAATCGCACATTTCATTAGCGCGCCCGTTTTATTGCGGTGAACTTCTTCTAACTCTTCTAGCGTGACAGAGCGGTTTTCAGCTTCAATATCAAGTGCTTGTCCAATGCACATACCTTGTGCACCAGAGGCTTCAGCTAGGCGTTGAATCATTCGAACGCGATTGCTTTCACCGTCAGCACTTAATGTACCTTCCGCAAGTATAGTAAACGCGAGAGTTTGTAGTGCATCGCCAGTTAAAATTGCCGTTGCTTCATCGTATTTGATGTGACAAGTCTGATGGCCACGACGCAGTTCATCGTCGTCCATTGCTGGAAGGTCGTCGTGAATCAGAGAATAGGCATGAATACATTCGATTGCAGATGCTGGAGTGTCGAGTTCTTCAGCGGTGCAGCCGAGCATTTCCCCTGTAATGTAGACAAGAAATGGACGTGCGCGTTTACCGCCTAAAAGTAACCCATAACGCATCGCGTTGATCAGGTTCTGATTTTGGTGTGGCAGGCGATCAAGCCAAAGGTTCAGTTGCTCGTTATTACGTGCTTGATAAGACAATAAAGTCTCGATCATAGGGGATCTCATACAGTTCGTTATTCTGGTTGTGGGTTAAAGTCACTAAGTTCTGCGTTTTCATCATTTTGCAGTAGGATGCTAACACGCTGTTCAGCATCGTTTAGTTTGCTTTGACCGGCACGAGCGAGGGAGATGCCTCGTTCGAACTTTTTCAGCGCATCATCTAAAGCTAGATCACCATTTTCTAGTTGATCAACCAAGCCATCAAGCTCTTCGATTGCCGCTTCAAAGCTCATATTTTCAGGTTTCTTAGTAGCCATAATAAATCTGCGTTTGGAAAGATGAACGAACGTTACCCTAGGCCGCTGAGATGGTCAAATGTAACCAAGAAATTTTGCTAGAAAGTTCGTTTTTAAGGGGCTTGAACGCACTTTGCTTGAATAACCTTAGCTTTATCGAGTTTATGCGCTACGTATAAGAGCAAAGTAAGCCAATAGTTGGGATTCAAAAACGAAAAGTGTGATACTTAGGCCAAGAATTTACTAAAAGATCTTATAGTCTTGCCGATACAAAGATTATCGTCGACATAGAGCTACAAAAAAGCATGAGGAGTGCTCAGTGGATTTAGCTACCCTAATAGGTTTGATTGGTGGATTTGCCTTTGTAATTATGGCAATGATCCTAGGTGGAAGCCTCGGGATGTTCTATGACACGACATCCATTTTGATCGTAGTTGGTGGCTCAACCTTTGTTGTTCTAATGAAGTTCACCATGGGACAGTTCTTTGGTGCGACTAAAATCGCAGGTAAAGCTTTTATGTTTAAAGCGGACGAGCCTGAAGATCTTATCGCTAAGATTGTAGAAATGGCTGATGCAGCTCGTAAAGGTGGTTTCTTAGCACTAGAAGAGATGGAAATCAGTAACAGCTTCATGCAAAAGGGCATTGACCTATTGGTGGATGGACATGATGGCGATGTAGTTCGTGCGGCATTGCAAAAAGACATCGCATTAACCACAGAGCGTCACGAGCAGGGCGCGAAAGTGTTCTCTGCATTTGGTGATGTTTCTCCTGCGATGGGCATGATTGGTACCTTGGTTGGTCTGGTTGCCATGCTTTCGAACATGGATGATCCAAAAGCGATCGGTCCTGCGATGGCGGTAGCACTTTTGACCACCCTGTACGGTGCGATTCTTTCGAACATGGTGTTCTTCCCTATTGCTGACAAACTTGCGCTACGTCGTGACCAAGAGACACTTAACCGTCGTCTGGTTATGGATGGTGTACTCGCGATTCAAGATGGTCAGAACCCACGAGTTATTGATGGTTACCTGAAGAGCTACCTAAATGAAGGTAAGCGTATGATTGATGGTGAACCTGCGTAAGAGGAGTTGAAGATGGATGAAGAAAATCCATGTAAATGTCCTCCTCCGGGGTTGCCTCAATGGATGGGGACATTTGCTGACTTGATGTCACTGCTGATGTGTTTCTTCGTACTGCTGCTCTCATTCTCTGAGATGGACGTACTGAAGTTCAAACAGATCGCTGGCTCGATGAAATTTGCGTTTGGTGTACAAAACCGCTTGGAAGTCAAAGACATTCCTAAAGGCACCAGCATCATTGCACAAGAGTTCCGTCCTGGTCGCCCAGAGCCGACACCGATTGATGTGATCATGCAGCAGACGATTGATATTACGCAGCAAACGCTTGAGTTTCATGAAGGTGAATCTGAGCGTGCTGGCGGTACCATGCGTGACCAAGGCAAGATGACCGGAGGCAAGTCGCCAGAGGTTTCGACTCACGACAATCAAAACTCTGAGTCAGACCAACAGCAACAACAAGCTGAAGCTCAATCGCAAGAGATGGAAACCTTGATGGAAAGCATCAAGAAGGCGTTGGAACGAGAGATCGACCAAGGCGCGATTGAGGTGGAAAATCTTGGCCAGCAGATTGTGATTCGAATTCGTGAGAAGGGTGCATTCCCATCGGGTTCTGCTTTCCTGCAGCCTAAGTTCCGACCTTTGGTGAGACAGGTGGCTGAACTGGTTAAAGATGTTCCGGGTATTGTCCGAATCTCAGGGCATACCGATAATCAACGTCTTGATTCCGAGCTTTATCGCTCTAATTGGGACTTGTCATCACAGCGAGCGGTGTCTGTTGCTCAAGAGATGGAAAAGGTGCGTGGTTTCTCTCATCAACGCTTGAGAGTACGCGGCATGGCGGATACCGAGCCAGTCGAGCCGAACGATACTGAATGGCAACGTAGCCTCAACCGCCGCGTTGAAATCAGCATCATGCAGGGCGAGCCGCTTTACAGTGATGAAGTGCCTGTTATTAATCAATAGCCGATACGTGCACACGCGATAGCATCCAGTTAACATCGAAAGCCCAACCTTATAATGAGGTTGGGCTTTTTGTTTGTTGGTCTTTCACCATGCTCTCTGCTGAATTTATGTTGTTTCGAAACCTGCTACTGTTAATAACAAGCGGTTTAATGATGGTGTTACAGCAAGCACTCTTTTCCTTGCTTCACTTTCTCATGTATAATTCGCGCCCTTAGATTTAGATATGATCTATTCTTGCTTCAAGTGCTGTGTAAATTCTCTAATTTACTTGGCGATGAGCGTTTTCAAAATTTTGAACATTAATGTTGTGAAAGTACTATGAAATTTATTGTTAAGCCCCATCCGGAAATTTTTGTAAAAAGTGAATCGGTGCGTAAGCGCTTCACAAGGATTCTAGAGTGCAACATTCGTAACGTTATTCAACGTCGCTGTGAAAGTGTTGCGGTATTCAACCGTCGCGATCATATCGAAGTGACGTCTGAGAGTGACCAGTACTACGCAGAAGTGTTAGAGGCTCTGACTCACACTCCAGGTATTCACCACTCTCTTGAAGTACAACAGTCTGAGTTCAAAGACTTGCACGATATTTACGAGCAAGTACTAGAACGCAGCCGTGCTGACATTGAAGGCAAAACTTTCTCTGTTCGTGCTAAGCGTCGTGGTAAGCATGACTTTACCTCTATTGAACTTGAACGCTACGTAGGCGGCGGTCTAAACCAAGCAGTTGAGTCAGCTAAAGTTCGACTTAAGAACCCTGATGTAACCGTTAAGGTTGAAGTGGCTAACGATAAGTTAAACCAAGTTCTAGCTCGTCACAAAGGCCTAGGTGGTTTCCCTCTTGGTACTCAAGAAGATCTACTGAGCTTGATCTCTGGCGGCTTTGATTCTGGTGTTTCAAGCTACCTGCACATCAAACGTGGCTCTAAGGTTCACTACTGTTTCTTCAACCTTGGTGGCCCAGCACACGAGATTGGCGTTAAGCAAGTAGCTCACTACCTATGGAATAAATACGGCTCATCTGCAAAGGTGAAGTTCATTTCTGTAGACTTCGAACCTGTGGTTGCTGAAATCCTTGAGAACGTAGAAGACGGCCAAATGGGCGTTGTTCTTAAGCGTATGTTCATGCGTGCTGGTGGTATGGTTGCAGAGCGCTTCGGTATTGAAGCTCTAGTCACGGGTGAAGCACTTGGCCAGGTTTCTAGCCAAACGCTAACTAACCTTCGCCACATTGACAACGTGACAGACACTTTGATTCTTCGTCCGCTTATCAACTGGGACAAAGAAGACATCATCGACCTTTCTCGTATCATCGGTACTGAAGACTTCGCTAAGGTAATGCCTGAGTACTGTGGTGTTATCTCTAAGAAGCCAACAGTGAAAGCGAAGAAAGGCAAACTGGAAGCAGAAGAAGCTAAGTTTAACTTTGAAGTGCTGGATCAAGTGATCGAGAACGCTCGTGTTATGGATATCCGTGACATCGAGAAAGAGAGCCAAGAGCAAGCGCTTGAAGTTGAACAAGTTCAAGCTGTTGCTGAGCACGCTATCGTTCTTGATATCCGTAGCCCAGAAGAAGAAGACGAAAGCCCATTAGAGATCGAGGGTGTTGAAATTAAACACATCCCATTCTTTAAGCTTTCGACTCAATTTGGCGACCTAGACCAAGCGAAAGAGTACTTGCTGTACTGTGACCGTGGTGTAATGAGCCGTCTACAGGCGCTTTACCTACAAGAGCAAGGCTTCCATAACGTTAAGGTTTACCGCCCATAGTGGTGTATTGACCAACCGTTAATCATTTTGCAAAGCCGCTTACTGAAAAGTAAGCGGCTTTTTTATTTTCTATTGTGAATGATTTACAGTAGTCAGACAGAGGCGTGAGTTTGGGCGTGCTATCGTCATGCTCAGCTTTGAAATTTTTGATTGATAGCAAGAGTGAGCTCTAAACGGGCTTATAAGTACCGAAGAAGTGTGAGTATCTTGAAGTATTCTGTTACTTTTTAGTGCAACTCAATGGTGCTATTTGTATGTGTTCAGTTGATTATTTGAGTGGGTGTCTGATTCTGTGATTGGCGATGAAAAATAATAAAGATTAATTAGCACAGCTATTGATAAACTTGTAGTTACATTTCTTTGCTCATAAAAAAACACCGCCCATAAGGCGGTGTAAACAAATTTGACAGACAGGTCAAAATAAATACAGGAAGTACATGCCTCGTTTCAGTATAAACTGCAACAAAACATTTGGTAGAACTCTACCCAACTCGAAAAGAACGAGTTTGCAAACACAACATCGCAGGAGCTAAGCCAATTGATTCTAGAGAGAATCAAGCCGTTCAGGCTAGCTGCTGCGGGATGAAATATAGAATTTCTCTGGCCGCTAGGCAATGGACAAATTATAATGTTTCAGATAAAAAAAACTAATGCTTATTTAGAGAGTAACTATGTCTCGTCGATTACCCCCATTAAACTCGCTAAGAGTGTTTGAAGCAGCAGCTCGACACTTGAGTTTTACGCGTGCCGCAGAAGAGTTGTTTGTTACTCAAGCGGCGGTCAGCCATCAGATCAAAGCGCTTGAAGAATTCTTATCTTTGAAGCTGTTTCGCCGAAGAAACCGCTCTTTGCTGCTGACTGAAGAAGGTCAAAGCTACTTCTTGGATATCAAGGATATTTTCACATCACTGGCAGAAGCGACGGATAAAGTGCTTGAGCGAAGTGAGAAGGGCGCATTGACCATCAGTTTACCGCCGAGTTTTGCGATTCAATGGTTGGTACCAAGGCTCGCTGACTTTAATCAGCAAGAACCTGATATTGATGTAAGAATCAAAGCCGTTGATATGGATGAAGGCTCGCTGACCGATGATGTAGACGTGGCTATTTACTATGGCCGAGGTAATTGGTCGGGGCTCAGAGCCGACAAGCTTTATCAAGAATACTTGATCCCTCTTTGCTCACCTTCCGTGCTGCTAGGAGTAAAACCATTAGAATCTCTCAGTGATTTAGCATGTCATACGCTATTGCATGATACTTCTCGAAAGGATTGGAAACAGTTCGCTAAGCAAAATGGTATCGACGGGGTAAACGTTAATCACGGTCCTATCTTCAGTCACTCAACCATGGTGTTGCAGGCAGCGGCTCACGGTCAGGGCATTGCTCTAGGTAACAACGTGTTGGCGCAGCCTGAAATCGAAGCGGGTCGCTTGATTGCACCTTTTGATGAAGTGTTGGTGAGTAAGAACGCCTTCTATGTGGTTTGTCATGAGAAACAAGCCGACATGGGCCGTATCGCCACTTTCCGCGACTGGATGCTAGCGAAAGCGCAAAGTGAACAAGAGGACTTACTCGATGAATAACGTCATCATTGATGGTGAAGACAATCCGATCACCTTTATCTTTGCCCATGGTGCAGGCGCAGGCATGGATCATGAGTTCATGCAGTCGGTAGCCAAAGGGTTAGCTTTTAAAGGGATACGAGTGATTCGTTTCAACTTCCCTTACATGATTAAACGTGCTGAAGATGGTAAGCGTCGTCCACCTGACAGAGCGCCTAAGCTACTTGAAGCCTACCAAGAGATTATTGAGCAGGTTGATGCCGATAAGCTTGTGATTGGGGGTAAGTCGATGGGAGGGCGTATGGCGAGCCATTTGTCTGAAGTTGATAAAGTGGCAGCCATGGCGTGTCTAGGCTTTCCTTTCCATCCTCCAGGTAAACCTGAGAAGTACAAAGGTGAGCATCTGGCTGAGTTAGCAAAGCCGTGTCTCATTTTACAAGGTGAGCGCGATACCTTTGGCAAGCGTGAAGAGTTTGCTGACTTTGATCTGTCTGATTCTATTCGTGTTGAATTTATTCCTGATGGCGACCACAGCTTTAAGCCGCGTAAGAGTTCTGGCTACACAGAGCAACAGAACATTGCGTTAACCGTTGAGAAGTTATCAGCGTTTATCAAAGAGGTGCTCAATGAGAAGTAAGTATTTACTCACGTTTGCTGGCATCTCTGGTGCGGTTGCTGTGATGCTTGGCGCCTTTGCAGCTCACGGTTTGAAAGCTATCTTGCCTGAATATCTGCTAGGCGTGTTTGAGACCGGTGTTCAGTACCAGTTTATCCATACTCTGGCTATATTGGCGTGTGGTGCTCTGCTGCAGATGAAACTTGGCGCTAAATCACAAAAATATTTTTTCATTGCGGCAATTTGCTTTATCATCGGCATCCTTTGTTTTAGTGGCAGCCTTTATGGCTTGGCGCTGACAGGAATAAAATGGTTTGGCCCTATCACTCCGTTTGGTGGTCTACTATTTATCATTGGTTGGGGAGTCTTCTCCTTCGCTGCTTTGAATATAAAAGAGGTAACTCAGTGAAACACGTACTACTTTATTGTCGCTCTGGTTTTGAAAAAGAATGTGCTGGCGAAATTCAAGACAAGGCAACACAACTGGAAGTGTTTGGTTTTCCTCGCCTAAAGAACAATACAGGTTTTGTATTGTTTGAATGTTACCAAGCAGGTGAAGCGGACAAGCTGATCAAAGAGATCGATTTCCAATCACTGATCTTTGCTCGTCAAATGCTGGCAGTGGCTGTTGAAATTAAAGATCTGCCAACCGATGACCGTATTTCTCCAATTCTTGAGGCGCTTTCTGAAAAAGAAGGTTTCCCTCGTTGTGGTGATATCCGTATTGAAACGCCAGACACTAACGAAGCAAAAGAGCTTTTGAAGTTCTGCCGTAAGTTTACTGTGCCGATGCGTCAAGCGATGCGTGGTAAAGGCCTGATGACAGCGAAAGATAACGCTAAGAAGCCTGTGCTTCATTTATGCTTCATCGCTCCGGGTCACTGTTTTGTTGGTTACTCTTACCCAACGAACAACTCACAGTTCTTTATGGGTATCCCTCGTCTGAAATTCCCATCAGATGCGCCAAGCCGTTCTACATTGAAGCTAGAAGAAGCATTCCACGTATTCATCCCTCGTGATGAGTGGGACGAGCGTCTGGCTCCAGGTATGTGGGGTGTTGATTTAGGTGCGTGTCCAGGTGGTTGGACTTACCAATTGGTTAAGCGCTCGATGTTCGTTCACTGTGTTGATAACGGCATGATGGCAGACAGCTTAATGGAAACGGGTCAAATTAAGCACCACATGGTGGATGGCTTTAAGTTTGAACCAGACCGTAAGAACGTAACTTGGATTATCTGTGACATGGTTGAGAAGCCAGCTCGTGTTGCACACCTGATGGGTGAGTGGATCATCAAAGGCTGGGCGAAAGAAGCACTGTTCAACCTTAAACTGCCTATGAAAGGTCGTTACGATGAAGTACTGCAAGATATCGAGAACCTAAAAGTGTTCCTTATTGAGAACAAAGTGAAGTTCAAGATGCAGGCTAAGCACCTTTACCACGATCGCGAAGAGATCACGGTTCATATTCAGGCGCTTTCAAACATCTCACCGCACTAATATTTACGTTAGTGTGCCAGTGATAAAAAATGCTCCTTTAAGGGGCATTTTTTGTATCAATATTATCGAGTCACAGCGACTTAAGAGTTTGCTTCGTAACGAATATCTTGCAGATTGAACCCTAAATCAATGTCTGTTTTGAGTGCCGATACTTGCTTACATACACGAGCGGATTCGATGTGTTCGTCGAACTTCTTACGATATTTTTTCGGTAGGTCTTCTGCTTGGTAGGCCGCTTCGATATCTGGGTATGTGGTTAATATCTCTTTGGCTGCTTTTGGTCCGACACCTGGAATCCCCGGTACTTGGCTTGAGCTTACGCCCGTTAATCCCCAGTAATCCGCCAGTTGTTCAGGTTTAACGCCAAACTCAGCTTCGATAAAGGGTTTGTCTAACCAGCGGTGCTGGAAGTAATCTCGGATCTGCAGAGTGGGTGATAGCAGCTGGCAATACCCTTTGTCTGTCGAGATGATGGTGACGGTTTCTCCGTGGTCAGCCACTTTCTTTGCCAGTGTTGCGACGAGATCATCCGCTTCATCGCCATCAGACAGCAGTGAATCAATGCCTAACTCCCACCAAGCTTGTTGAATAGCATCAAGGCCTTTCATTAATGGTTCTGGCATCGGTTTACGGTTCTGCTTATAAGCAGGGAGCACATCTGCGCGCCAGCCTCGATCTTGTAAATGGTGATCAAATACCGCGATGATGTGGGTGGGCTTTGATTCATTCAGAATCTTATTGAGAGTTCGAGTAGTGGTGGTGATGGTTCTTGCTATATCGGTTGGATCCGGCTGAACAGAGTGCACGCGTCGGATGAGGTTTAAGGCATCGATAATAACAAGATGGATAGACATAAGTTTCCACTAAATAGGCAATAAAAAAGGGGCTGCTAGCCCCTTATAGTAACGTATCACTTGGTGAGTTGAAACGTTAGCGACGTAAACGTCATAACCTGATTAACTTTATGCCTACCAATTGGTTATCACTCACTTAGTTACTCGTTAATGAGTGTGCCTATTCGCTCGGTGCAATTTTATAGCAAGGCACGTAGTCCGTACCGCCCGGTAGCTTCATTCGATGTTGCTCAACAAAGTCGTTTAGCAGTTGGTCCATCTTGGTCATTAGCTCTTTGTCGCCATCAATCAGGAATGGGCCGTGTTTCTCTATCTCTAGAATACCTTCGGCTTTGACGTTACCTGCGACAATGCCCGAGAACGCTTTACGTAAATTAGCGGCTAGGCTCTCTGTTTTTTGGTCCATATGAAGATCAAGCGCCGCCATAGATTCGTGTGTTGGATCGAATGGCAGTTGGAACTCAGGCTCAATATGCAGCGACCAGTTGTAGCTGTAGGCATCACCGGTCTCTTTACGGTGAGAGCGCACATCTGGCATCGCTTGTTTCATGATTTTCGCAGCGCGTGCTGGATCATCAATCACGATCTCATAATGTTTCTGCGCATCAGGCCCTAGAGTTTCACCAATGAACTTATCGATTGAGCGGAAGTAAGCTTCGCTCTCTTTCGAACCAGTTAGGACAATCGGCATTGGCTGCTCGGCGTTATTCGGGTGCATCATGATCCCTAATATGTACAGCAGCTCTTCGGCCGTGCCGGGGCCGCCTGGGAAAATGATGATGCCATGCGCCATACGAACAAACGCCTCAAGACGCTTCTCAATATCTGGCATGATCACCAGTTCGTTCACGATTGGGTTTGGTGGCTCAGCCGCAATGATCGAAGGCTCGGTAAGCCCCAGATAACGATGATCGGTGTAACGTTGTTTCGCGTGACCAATGGCAGCCCCTTTCATTGGGCCTTCCATTGCTCCCGGTCCACAACCGGTACAGATGTTCAGTTCACGTAGGCCGAGTTCATTACCGACTTCACGAGTGTATTGATACTCGCTGGCATTAATAGAGTGACCACCCCAACATACAATCAGGTTAGGCTCGATGCCCGGCGTCAGCGCACCTGCATTTCTCAAGATACCAAACACAAGGTTAGTAATGTGAGTGGCATTAGTCAGGTTGAGCCTTTGGTTGTCGGCTAAGTGCATGTTGACGTAAACAATGTCACGCAGTACTGAGAATAGGTGTTCTTGAATACCCTTGATGATTTCACCATCGACAAAGGCATGCTCAGGTGGGTTGCTCAGTTCGAGCTTAATACCACGCTCACGGCGAACGACTTCGACATCGAACGACAGATATTTGTCGAGCAACTCTTTGGAGTTGTCGGTATGGCTACCCGAGTTCAGAACCGCTAACGTACAGTTACGATACAGTTGGTACAGATCACTAGACGCGGTTTTCTTAAGACGCTCAACCTCAAGTTGAGAGAGTAAATCCATGCTACCGGCAGGGCTGATATGAGTGATCATAGTGCCTCCTTGTTGAAAAGAGCAGGGGACGTTGAAGTGACCCTCTGGCTCGAGAGTGAGAAGCAAACGTTGAAAGTGTTTGGTTAAAGGTAGGAGAGAGTTAACCAGACGAAACGGATACGACAGCGTTGCTTGCCAAGAATGCTTGTTAAGCGAATGTTAATCATTAGCTTAGCAAACATTGAGGGAAATGGTATGTGATAAGTATTTGAAAAAATGAAATAAATTAAATCTAGGGCTGGCCTAGTGCCAAACAAGTTGGTTGTTACCGCGTTGTTTTGCTTTATTTAGCGTTGTATTGAGCCGCTCTAACACTTCTTCCGGTGTATCTGACTCTTTAAACTGAGTACTTGCCGCGCATAAAGTGATCGTGATTTGTTGGTCACGGAACTTAAAGGGTAAGCGGCTTACTTGAGTTTGAATATTTTGAATCACCTGATGGCAATATTCATCGGTTTGCTCTGGCAGCAATAAGACAAACTCTTCACCTGAAAAACGAGCCACAGTATCGGTGGTGCCTGCTTCTTTGGTGATGGTTCTTGCGATGATCTTGAGTGCTTTGTCGCCCGCGGTATAACCAAAGCTATCGTTAATTGCTTTGAAGTTGTCGATGTCGAGCAGTACTACGCGTAGCGAATGTTGCGCGCGGATCCAGCGGCGATACTCAAGCTCTAAGCGATCAGTAAAGGCTGTGCGATTGTAAACCTTGGTTAGAGGATCAAGCAGCATACGCTGAGCCTGATCTTCCAAACGCTTACGGTAATCTTGGGTCACTTCATAGAGTGAATCTAACTGAGTCTTTCCGTAACTCATTCTCTCTATCAGAGCTTGTTCTTTCTGCTCTGCGTGGTTCAGCCTTTCCGAAAGAGAGGCGATTTCACTGAGTAGCGGATTAATCGACAGCTTTAAACTATCAATATCCTTCGCTTTATCTACCGAGCTTTGGCTTCTTGTGACAAGTTCATTTAACTCAGAGTTCAGACCTTGGCGGTGCTCAAAGTAGCTCTGGCTTTGGTCGGCATTTTGATCTGCCGTTTTGATGCTGGACGCTAGAGAAGCATTAAGCTGATCGATGAATTGTTCAGACTTCTTGCGTTCTAGGTTAGTGCCTTCAATAACCAGTTTGAGGATCTGAAGTGTTAGCTCAAGTAGGTTTTGTGTGGAAACACCAAGCAGCAGCTTCGCTCGAATATCGGTAAGCAGATCACCCGATTCACCCTCGAAGTCGAGTTCAGTGATCAGATGTTGTAATTCGTTTGATAGGTCGGAAAGGAGCTCTTGTTCCGGAGAGTGCGCAGCGTCGGAAAAGTGGGTGCGTGAGTTATTCGCCATAATCTTTATGGCACGCTCATAAATACCGAGAAGTTTCATGGCATGGTCGACTTTCTGACTGCCATTGCATTCGGAGAAGCTAAGTAAGTTTCGTAGGTCGCGTTTTAGCTGTGCTGGAAGGCCAGTTATGCGCTGCAGCGTTTCCCCACTGTGCTTAATGCTATCGTCCAGATATCCGTTCTGTTTATCCATAGCCAACGTTTTCTGCTTAAGCATCCTTTCTAATACTGCCAGCTTGGGGATCATCGAGCTAATGTCTTTTTGCTTTTCTAGCTCTTCCCTAAGGGCAATGAGGTTTTCATCTAAATGGCTGTTACTGCCAACACATGCGTCACTTAAAGATGTGACGATACGCTTTAGAACTTTCTGTTCTCTAATAAACTTGAACGAGGTGTCTCTTTGCGTCAAACGGACCTGCTCCAACTGAGATTTCAGCTGGTGGAGTTGCGCCTGAATGTCTTTTTCAAGAATGCCCATAGATGTATTTATTAGCGCCGCGTAGACCGATCTCGATCATTTTGATGAAATTCCGTTACATCGATAATAACAAAACTAAAAATAAGGTCACGACTTGCTGCTCTTAACCGCTCGCAAATCAGTCATCTTTTAGCATTTTTTTGATGTTGTCCTCATTCTGGTACGAGGATTGTATTTTTATTAACCCTTGATTAATCGCATGTTTACACGCTTCTCTTATGTTACCAGTTGCAAGGCTCGCTGCTGGTGCATTATCGATAGCTTTTAGATAGACCCATTGGCTACTGCGCTCTTTGAGACTGATCTCACGAGCTAGATTGGTCGACATCAACAATACGTCGAGCAGTTCTTGATCGTTAATTGCGGTGTATGCGCGTGGTAAAAACGGGTAGTCAGCGATGCCCATACGGACCGTTCGGTTGATGTTTCGCTCTGTTTCGAAGTCATTCACCCAAGATTGAATCTTTCTGAACATGGCTTCCGGCGACAAATCACGGTCCGCGTTTGGTTCAATATAAAGCAGGTTCGCATCCGAGAAGTGGTAGACACGCGCTGGGCCTTCAAGCTTAGATTTTAGGAACTCACCGAAAGCGTCTTCCAGTTCTAAACCGGCTTTGTAACCGTTCTGCGTATACATATTTCGTAGGAACGGCAAGTCAATCATCACGAAGCGTAGACGGTCGTTTAGTGGTTCATGAATGAGCTCGCCAAGTTGCCATTGTTCAAAGGTTTGGCTGGTTTGTTCCAGCGAGTTCGATAGTTTTGCATTGAGCATTCTTAAGTTCGGAAGCTTTGAACGTGAGTGCGTAAATAGGTCAGTGCGCAGTGAGTCCACTTCTTTGGCTAAGGTTTGAATGATGTAGCCTCGGCGCAGCACAAAGAAGAACAAGACAATGCTGAACAAGAATAGGGCGAACGATATCTTTTGGAACTTACGATGCTCCAGTTTGTATTTTTCTAGCTCTTGAGCTTGGCCTGCGTAGTGCAGGGTTTGTTCAGCAAACTCTTTCTGTTGACGGAACGCATCTTCGCCAACACGGTTAAGCTTTTGTTGCTCTAGAGAGACAAGGCTGTTGTACTGCTTAAGGTTTGCCAACGCTTGCTGTGGGCGACCAGCCTGCTCATAACCTAAAGAGAGTAAGTAGTATGAGCGTTGTGAAAGACGCATGTTCTCTATCTGACGAGAGATCTCAAGTGCACGTGTCGCATGCTTTATCACGTCTTCGCTTTCTTGTAGGTGATACGCCAACCCTGCTGATAACAGTGCAGCACGACCTTCCAGCTTTGGAATGTCGGTATATTCGAGCAGCTCAAGGGCACGGGTTAGGTACTGTTCTGCTAGAGGGTAGTTATACAGACGTAGGTAAGTCGCTGATAGACTTAGGCGAATATCAATGACTTGGTGGATATCTCGGTCTGTGCTTTCGTGATCAAGAACGTTGAAGAAGTGCACCAAGGCAAGGTTATATTTTCCTTGATAGAAGTACACATCACCCATTTTCTTAAGCACTTGCGCTAAGACAGGAGAATTTTCAAAGTTGTCATAGAAATCAGCAGCTTGAGATAGGTGTTCTAACGCTTTATCTAACACTTGGCGCTCAAAGAAAAGCTGCGCAAGTAGGCGGTTGACCTTGGCCAAACGTGAACTCAGATTACCTTCTACCGATTTCCAGTAGCCATACAACAACTCAGATAATGCGTGGTTGTACTCTTTATGGGTCAGATAAAACTCGCCGACTGAGATGTGGTAGTCGATGGTGACTTTTTCAGAGTACCGCTGATCGAGATAGGTTTTGGCTTCTTGATAGAACTTCTCGGCTTCATCGACCTTGTTGTCATAAGAGGCGATATCGGCTTTCAACATGATCAAGCGATAGGTGATGCCTTCCGTCAAGCGTAAGGTTTTATTCACCGACTCTAGATTTGCTTCAATACCCGCTAGCTCTGTTTTTGCTTTGGCTGATTTTCTATCACTCAGCCACAGTAAGCGAACTTTTAGGATCTGAAGATCCAGTTTTAGGTAATCAAGCTTATAGGTTTTCGCTAGCTCAGAGGCTTTGTCGATGTGCTGAATCGCAATACGCATATTGCCAAGGTTGTATTCCGCCTTGGCTAAGATCTTATACGCATCGATGCTGCTGTTTGGTGTTCGAATCGAAGAGTCTGTCTCTTCGCGAGAAATCGCTGAAGGGCTTTTCTCGCGTTGATCAGAAAGGACACGCAACGTTAGGTAGCTGTTGGCCATTTGTTTTGCTTGGCTCGGCTCGATCTCAACCAAGTTATTGGCTTCATTGAGTAGCGCCGACGAATAAACCGACGCATTGACCGATGTGCTTAAGCTTAAAATAAATAGACTAACAACGTATAACCAACGCATTTCAATGTCCCTTTAAAGATTTGGTAGGTTCAAATAAGTGTGGGTGGTTCTCGCCTGATTATTGGCGAGCCATACGCTTATTGTGGCTTGGTCTATCTTGCTCTGTTGAACGGTATGGGTTGATATCCAGACCACCACGACGTGTGTAACGTGCGAACACAGTTAGCTTCGAAGGTGCACAGTATTTCATGATGTCAGTGAAGATACGCTCAACACATTGTTCGTGGAATTCATTGTGCTCACGGAAAGAAACTAAATAACGTAGCAGAGCTTCACGGTCAATTTGCTTACCAGAATATGCGATCTCAACGCTGCCCCAATCCGGTTGATTGGTGATCAAACAGTTCGACTTCAATAGGTGGCTATGCAGTGTCTCTTCAACGTCTTGTTCGCCAGCTGCGCCTTCAAGCAGTGACGCTTCAAAGTCATAGCTAGTGATTTGGATGTCTTGGTTGTCGATACAGTCACCTTCCATCGTCACGATAGGTTGGTTTGTGTAGTCGGTTACTGAGTTTACATTCACAATCACCGTTTCGCCTGCACATGCTGACAAATCTTGGGTCAGGCGCTCAGTGACTTGATCCCAGTTTTCAAATTGAGTCTGGTTGTAGCTGTTCAGGTACAGCTTGAAGGATTTTGATTCAATTAAATTTGGGCTGGTTGCTGGGATGAAAACTTCACCGACCGCCACTTGTGGTAGGCCATTGGTGTTTAGCCACGAAAGCTCGTACATCGTCCAAATATCATGACCAACAAAAGGCAGCTCGCCGTTTAGCGCAAGATCATCGCGATTAAGGCTACGAGGCACTGGTTGCAATAAACTTGCATCGTATTGGTTAGAGTACTCAGTTTTTTGGCCAAGGGTTAAACCCACTAGCTCTTTTGCGTCAGAATATTTGCTCATACTTTCGTTTCAAATTCGATTAGAATGGGGTCGATTTTACTGAATCCCCCTTACCCTGTCATTAAGTCATCGCTTAATCGGCGCGGAAAGGGCTCGGATTCTATTTATTATTTTGTGTTTAGGAGATTTTCATGACTCAACGTGCTCAAGACGCACTACTTTCTTTTAGTCAGCGATACGTTGACGCGTGGCAGCAGCAACACCAAAGCTTACCTCGTAATGAGGAGTTGGTGGACATCGTATCGCCATGCGTAGAAGAAAAGAGTGGCGATGCCGTGTTGTGGAAGCACTATCCACGTGAGCAATTCGCGGATTTCACCAACGTTGAAACCGGTATTGAGTTGACTCTGCATGAAGACATCAAGACTTTCTACGGCGCACAATTCAGCGCAGATATGAACGCGACTTTTGATGGTAACGAGCTGACTCTGTTACAGATTTGGAGTGATGAAGACTTCGAATGCCTACAAGAAAACATTTTGGGTCACCTAGTGACTCAGCGTCGCTTGAAGCTAAAACCAACGGTTTTCATTGCCGCGACCGATGCAGAGCTAGACGTTATCTCTATCTGTAACCTAACGGGTAACGTGATTTTGGAGCGCTTAGGCACCAAAAATCGTGATGTACTCGCCGAGACATTGGCAGAATTTTTAGAAAAGCTACAACCAGCGGTATAAATAGATGTACGTACTAGAACTTCAATTTGAGTGTTTTGATAACACAACGGTAAGCGCTGTCGACAAGGCTGTTAATGGCTTAATGGATGCACTTCGTTATAACGGACAAGTGTTAGGTCGTGAATTCCCAATCGTGATGGGCGATGGTGAATTCTATGTTCGCGTTGTGTGCCCGGAGCAAGACAGTTTACACCCGCGTAATCACTCAGACTTTGTGAAAGTGTGTTTTGATCGCTTGTCTAACGCGAGCCTACTAGCGCCTAAAATGCGTTTGCTAGGTCGAGATCTGAACTCAGAAGAAGTTGCAGAAGATGAAACGCCAAGCTGGCAGGTGTTATACACGACATTCGTGCACACCTGTTCACCGCTGCGCAGTGGCGATAGCTTGCTACCAATCCCTTTGTATCGCAATCCACCTACCTTCAATGGCGACCATAAAGCCGTATTGAAATGGCAGACAGAATGGCAAGCCTGTGATGAAGTACAAATGGGTGGTGGTTGTCGCGCTGAACATGCAACGCTAACCGAGATCAGTGACACTAAGAGTGTGCTGTTTAAACGCGGTTGGGGTCTAAGAGGGCGTATTGAATATCTGACTAAGGTTCCAACCTACTACTACTTATACCGTGTCGGTGGGATCAGCCTGAAAGATGAAAAAGAGCGCAAATGTCCGCAATGTGGTGGTGAATGGCTGCTAGATGCGCCTATCCACGATATTTTCTATTTCAAGTGTGATGACTGCCGATTGGTGTCAAACATCTCTTGGGATCACCTGAAGTAGTCTTCTTGTGGTTATTTAAGCGTCATGCTTTAGATATCGGAGCGCTATTTAGTGCTCCGATATTTTTTTCTTTTTATATTAAATGTTTAGCACCTTGTATCATCCCCGATGCCGTTACTTCGTTACCTGTCTTAGCTCGATCTTTATTACTCTCTTATCGTTACCCTTTTCCCCTTTAAATACGTACAGAACGTGATATTCAGCTCTTTCCGTAGTGCCAATGTATTCATTGAAATAATCCAACACCCATCAGCTTTTAGTTATCTCAATAGTTATCCTGATCACAATAATCAATCAGTTCTCTTTCAATTTATATTCTGCTTAATATAAATGGGATCGATCCCATGGGAATGTTCCCATTTATAAATAATAACCTGATTCTAGATCTGAAAGGAATGGACGATGAAACTGTTACCTATTGCTGCTGCACTCTCTACTGCTTTACTTGCCCCTAATTTATACGCTGATGAAACCACGCCATTGGAGTTCAATGGCTACATGCGCGGAGGCGTTGGCCTGAGTAATGAAGGCGGCTCAAACAGCAAGTGGGAGGTGAGTAAAGTTGGCCGACTCGGCAACGAAAATGACCTGTATGGTGAGTTTGGCTTTAAGAAAGAGGTGTATGCTGAGGACGACGTTTCATTTTTAGTTGATTCCATGTTGTCGTACTGGCAAGGCCAAGATGAGAATGCCGCGGATAAAAGCGTGGATGTGGTGCAATTGAATGTTCAGGCGGTGGGGCTTTTTGAAGATAAGGACATTGGGATTTGGGCGGGTGAGCGCTACTACCAACGTCATGATGTGCACATCGTTGATAATTACTACTGGGATGTAAGTGGTATTGGTGCCGGCGTTGAACACATCAACCTAGGCCCTGGTAAATTATCGGTGGCGTTGATTCAAGACACGGTGACTGGCGATGTGTTTGATGGCAAAGAAACGACGGCCATGATTGCTGATATACGTTATGCAGGCATTCCATTGTGGAACAATGCGGATCTTGAGGTCGGTATTGATATGAACTTCGCCAATGAAAAGCAAGGTCAAACGGTGGATGCGGATGACAGCGTAATGCTAACGGCGAGCTTGAATCAAAACCTATCAGGCGGTTTCAACAAAACCATTCTGCAGGTTGCTAACTCTGGTTATGCCGAGCAGATGACGACTTTTGGCACGGGTAAAGGCATTGTTCGAGATGCAAACAACAATGACGCCGATGGCTTCCGTTTGATTAACTGGGGCGTGCTTGCGATTGGCGAGAATATTGAGTTTGGCCACACTGTGCGTTATGCCGCGTCAACCGGTGTGGGTGCTAATAACAGTGATGATGACTCTTTCAGTGCAGTTATTCGTCCGCTTTATAAGTGGGACAAGCGCATGCGTACCATCCTTGAAATTGGTGGTTTTGTAGAAACGATTGATAACCAAGATGGGGCAGGTGGTAAATTCACCATCGCTCAGGCTTGGGTTCCACAAGTGGGTTTCTGGTCTCGTCCTGAATTCCGTATCTTCGCTACTTATTTAAATGATGCTGAAAACGACAATGCCTTCGGTGAAGGTAAAAACAGTGAAATGAGCGTTGGTATGCAAGTGGAAGCTTGGTGGTAAGTCGAACTTTCTGGTAAATCCTAACCAATAAAAAGGGGCTGACGTTATGTCAGCCCCTTCGGGTATCTATACAGTGCTGTCGTTTAGTTGATTACCAACCTTTAACGACGCCACCTTGGAAGATGTCAGAAGCTGCGTTGTACACTTCTTCAGTTTGGTAAGCTTTAACGAAGTTTTGTACGTTTTCAGCGTTTAGGTTGTCTTCACGAGAAACGATTAGGTTTACGTAAGGAGAATCTTTGTCTTCAACGAATACGCCATCTTTTTGTGGAGTTAGGTTGATAGAGCTCGCGTAAGTTGTGTTGATGATAGATAGAGCAACATCATCAAGAGAACGTGGCAGTTGAGCTGCGTCTAGTTCAACAATCGTTAGGTTCTTAGGGTTACCCACGATGTCGCGAACTGTAGCTAGAAGACCTGCGCCTTCACGAAGTTCAAGAAGACCTTGTTGCTCAAGAAGAAGTAGAGAGCGACCTAGGTTTGTAGGGTCGTTTGGTACAGCAATACGCGCACCGTCTTGGATTTCGTCTACTGATTTCACTTCTTTAGAGTAACCCGCAATTGGGTAAACAAACGTGTTACCAGCGATAGTTAGCTTGTAGCCACGGTCAGCCACTTGCTGATCTAGGTACGGTGCGTGTTGGAATGCGTTGATGTCGATAGAACCATCATCTAGAGCTGCGTTTGGTGTTACGTAATCTGTGAACGTTACTAGCTCAACATCTAGGCCGTATTTCTCTTTTGCTACTTTAGCTGCCACTTCAGCAACTTGAGCTTCTGCACCTGCCATTACGCCAACTTTTACTTTAGAAGTATCCACTTCTTTATCACCACAACCTGCTAGAACTAGCGCTGAAGCTGCTGCTGCGATAGTTAGTAAACCTTTAAGGCTAAATTTCATAATAATCTCCTTTTAATAAATCTATTTAATTAGGTTCAGACGACTCTAATCTTTATTCGTGAGTCTTTATCTGTGGTCAACGCGGCGAACTAATGAATCACCGATTGATTGAATAATTTGTACTAGCACAATCAACATCACTACTGTCACAGCCATGATGGTCACATCGTAGCGGTGGAATCCGTAACGAATCGCGACATCACCTAGGCCACCACCGCCAACAGTACCGGCCATTGCTGAGTAGCTCACCAGAGTCACTAGCGTAATCGTTACTGAGTTGATGATAGTTGGTAGTGCTTCTGGAAGCAGAACCTTATTGATGATTTGTGTTGGTGTTGCGCCCATTGATTGAGCCGCTTCTACTAGACCTGTTGGTACTTCAAGTAGCGCACTCTCGATAAGTCGAGCCACGAATGGGATAGCGCCAATCGTCAGTGGAACAATCGCTGCTGTTGTGCCGATGAAGGTACCAATCAGCATCTTAGTCAGTGGGATAATCGCCACCATCAGCACTAAGAAAGGCACTGAACGGCCGACGTTTACAACCGCACCGAGAATTTTATTTACCTTGGTGTTCTCTAGCAGCCCACCTCGTTTAGTCGTGTGTAGAATCACGCCTAACGGGATACCGACCGCGAAGCCAACGATGCCAGCGACAGCAACCATGTAAAGCGTTTCGCCTGTTGCGCCTAATAGAAGGTTACCGTTAAGGCTGATCCAGTCAGCAATCTCGTTGAAACTAAAGGACATAACCAAGCACCTCTACTTTTACATTGTTGTCGCGTAGGAATTGGATAGCAGCATTATCATCTGCTTCATTACCGAACAGTTCTGCGACCATCATGCCGAACTTCACACCGCCGGCGTAATCAAGGTCAGAGCTTAGGATGCTGACATCGATATTGAATTTACGTGCGATTTGCGTCATCAGCGGAGCATCAACCGTTGCACCAGTAAACTCAAGACGTACCAGCGGGTAGCTGCTGTTTACGCGAGTCTCTTGCAAGCGTGCTTGGTAATCTTCAGGAATCGTTAGATCCAACGTTGAACGAATGAATTGATGCGCAAGTTCAGTCTTAGGGTGAGCAAAGATGTCACCAACTGTGCCTTTCTCTACCAATTCACCACCGCCAATGATCGCGACTTCATGACAAATGCTTTTCACTACATCCATCTCGTGCGTAATAAGCAGGATAGTGATGTTCAGCTTGCGGTTGATTTCACGCAGCAGCTCAAGAATTGATTGAGTTGTTGCTGGATCCAGTGCGCTGGTCGCTTCATCACACAGCAGTACTTTCGGGTCAGAGGCCAGTGCACGAGCAATCGCAACACGCTGCTTTTGACCGCCACTTAGGTTTGCAGGGTAAGTGTCACGCTTATCCGCCAAGCCAACGAGTTCAAGCAACTCACTCACTTTCGCTTCAATAATTGCTTTATCTTTACCAGCAAGCTCTAAAGGCAGTGCTACATTGTTAAATACAGTACGAGAAGACAGCAAGTTGAAGTGTTGGAATATCATGCCGATGTTACGGCGCGCTTCGCTAAGTTCTGATTTGCTGAGTTTTGTCAGGTCGATACCGTCAACAATCACTTCACCTGAAGTCGGGGCTTCCAACATATTTACACAGCGGATTAGGGTACTTTTGCCTGCACCTGAAGAGCCGATGACTCCAAAGATTTGACCTTGAGGAATGTGGAGGTTGATATCAATTAAGGCATTGATTTCTTTAGTGCCTTGATAAAAAACCTTGTTGACTTGATTCACTTTAATCATAGAGAAACCCGTGCAGGTAGAACAGAATAATATGTCGATAGCTCGCTCGATTTACAGACGATGCTATGGTGTTCTATGATCTAAGTCAATAGATATTTTTACGTCTAGACGGCTAAACGTCGATTGTATGGTTAAGCTTGAAACAAATCGTTAACGAACGCAAAACTAAATAGATAGTGATGAAGCAAATAAAGCGTGTAATAATTAATGATTAATAGAGAGTTGATAGAGAACAAAATTTTGTCTAAACCTGCTGTTTTTTTAGATCGTGATGGTGTGATTAACGTCGACCACGGCTACGTACATGATGAGCATGACTTTGAATACATCGATGGTGTGTTTGAAGCGGCGAAAGCGTTTAAAGATATGGGTTATTTATTGGTGCTAGTGACCAACCAATCTGGTATTGCTCGCGGCATGTTTAGTGAAGACCGTTTTCTTTCTTTGACGCAGTGGATGGATTGGAACTTTGTCGATAACGGCGTTGAGCTTGATGGCATCTATTACTGCCCGCATCACGCTGAACACGGTATTGGTGACTACAAGCAAGATTGTGAATGTCGTAAGCCAAAGCCAGGCATGTTCATTTCTGCTCGTGACTTTCTGAAGATTGATATGGCTAACTCGGTCATGATCGGCGATAAAGCGGAAGACATGATGGCTGCAGAAGCGGCAGGTGTTGGCACAAAAGTACTGGTAAGAACCGGTAAGCCAATAACTGAAAAGGGTGAGGCACTTGCAAGTGTTGTGCTTGACAGTATTAAAGATGTACCAGCATTCTTAAAAGGTTAAGGCACTAAGTCTCTTTCACTTAGATATAAGTGTTGTTCACTATATAAAGATGAGGAACGCAGTATGAAAGCATTGTTGATAGCATCTCTATGTACGGTAGCGTTATTCGGGTGTTCTAAATCCGCAGCGCCTGATGGTGCAGTATCGGACGATCAATTCGTGACTTATCAATGTGAGTCTGACGCTTCATTTAAGGTCGCTTACCTTGGTAATGAAAAAGCGGTATTACGTTTGCCAGAGAATGAATATCGCCTCACTCAAATAGCGGCAGGTTCAGGAACGAAGTATATCTTAGATGATGGTACCTCTGAGCTGATCAATAGCGTCACTTTGCGCACTAAAGGTGACAACGCACGTCTAGAACTTGGTCGTGTCGTCTATAAAAATTGTCGAAAGTAAGTCATAGTTAACTTCTAAGATTTACAAACAGTTAAGTGAGGGAATCTGCCCTCACTTTTTATTCTCTTCCCTTTAACGTTAGACTTTTTATGAGCAAAAAACTCACTATTCTTGATATTGCAAAACTGTCCGGTGTTGGTAAGTCAACCGTATCACGCGTTCTGACCAATGATCCAAAAGTGAAACCTGAAACCCGTGAAAGGGTGGAAAGAGTAATTCAAGAATCTGGGTATACGCCTTCAAAGTCAGCGCAATCGATGCGCGGTGGCAGCCAAAAAGTCATCGGCGTGATTATCTCTCGTTTGGACTCTCCCTCAGAAAATAAAGCCGTTAGCACTATGCTGGCCGAGTTGTATCGAGCGGATTACGATGTCGTGATCATGGAAAGCCAACTTGATAGAGATAAAGCCAATGAGCACCTGCAAGTTCTAAAGCGTCGTAACGTTGATGGCATTATTGTATTTGGCTTTACTGACTGCGATATTCCTGCGATCGAAGCGTGGGAACACAAAGCGGTGGTGATTGCTTTGGATACCGAGAACGTGACGTCGATTAACTATGATAACCAGCAGGTGATCAATAGTGCGTTGGCGCATTTATCGGATCAGGGGATCTCTGACGTTGGCTTTATCGGGGTTGATCCTAGTGATAAATCAACCGGTGAACTGCGTCTCAAGGCTTATCTCGATTGGTGTGAAAGCACTGGAGTGATTGCGAACTATCGTACTGGTCAACTTCATCACGAAAGTGCTTATCAGCTGGTGGATGAGGTACTGACTCCTACAACTCAAGCTCTTGTCTGTGCCAGTGACACATTGGCTCTTGGCGTGATCAAGCGTCTACAAGAACTACAACGTGAAGATGTGGTTGTAACAGGCGTTGGTGGCAATGATCTTCTCTCTTTCTTGTTCCCGCGAGTATTTAGCATTGATCCTGGTTACCAATCTGCAGGTAAGTTGGCTGCTAATCTATTGATCTCTCAGCTTTTAGGTAATTCAGAGATCTCTCATCACACCCAATCTCCTATTCTATAATCCACTCAATTAAGCGAAATTGAACTGCTTAGATTAAAATTAGAGTGTGATCTCTTTCAATTAATGGGACTGTTCCCATTTTAATTTATCATTCATACGGGCATTATAATAACCGTGATTGGGAATGTTCCCATTAATCTAAATCTGAGTGGTTATAGCTGCATGGTTTAGATGAGTAATTGAATGAAACCAGGGTGGGGTAGTATGAGTAAGATAGCGAAGCAAGACGTTGCGCGTCTTATCGAGTTAGTCGGTGGTAAAGAAAACATTGCGAGTGTCAGCCACTGTCTGACTCGACTGCGTTTTGTATTGAACGATACAGAGCAGGCCAACAAAGCTGAACTCGAAAAACTGAAGCTAGTAAAAGGCTGTTTTACTAACGCAGGCCAATTCCAAGTTGTGATTGGCACTGAAGTTGATGAAGTGTACGCACTTCTGATTGAACAGACAGGTAAAGAGGCATCATCAAAAGATGAGGCGAAGCTGGCTGCTCGTCAAAATATGAACTTCCTTGAGCGTGGTATCTCCCATTTAGCCGAAATTTTCGTACCACTGCTGCCTGCCATCATTACTGGTGGTTTGATTCTTGGTTTCCGTAATGTGATTGGCGACATTCGCATGTTCGACGGCAAAACCCTCGTTGAAATCAGTCAATTCTGGGCAACGGTTCACTCTTTCTTATGGTTGATCGGCGAAGCTATTTTCTTCTTCCTACCGGTTGGCGTGTGTTGGGCAACGGTTAAGAAGCTTGGCGGAACCCCTATTTTGGGTATCACGCTCGGTGTGACCTTGGTTTCACCACAACTCATGAACGCATACATGATAGGTAAATCGGTACCTGAGGTATGGGATTTTGGACTGTTCGTGATTGAGAAGGTCGGTTATCAGGCTCAGGTGATCCCTGCGATGTTAGCGGGTGTGGCTTTGGCGTTCATTGAGACCAATCTTAAGCGCATCGTCCCTGCTTACTTGTACCTAGTGGTTGTGCCATTTGTATCGATTGTTTTGTCTGTGATTCTAGCGCACGCTTTCATTGGCCCATTCGGTCGTATGTTAGGCGATGGTGTGGCATTCGCAGCTAAAGCGGCAATGACAGGTGACTTTGCGATTCTTGGTTCAGTGGTATTTGGTTTCCTTTACGCACCTTTGGTTATCACGGGTATTCACCACACAACCAACGCCGTGGATTTGCAATTGATGCAAGACTTAGGCGGCACACCAATCTGGCCTTTGATTGCACTATCAAACATTGCACAAGCATCGGCAGTAGTCGGCATCATTATCTTGAGCAAGCGTGAAGGTGAACGAGACATCTCGGTTCCTGCGGCAATCTCAGCCTACTTAGGTGTAACAGAGCCTGCGATGTACGGTATTAACCTTAAATACAAATTCCCAATGCTCAGCGCAATGATTGGTAGTGCTGTTGCAGCCGCAATCTGTGGTAGCGCGGGTGTGATGGCGAATGGTATCGGTGTCGGCGGCTTGCCGGGCATCCTATCGATTCAACCTCAATATTGGTCGATTTACCTAGTCGCGATGCTGGTGGCGATAGTACTGCCTATCACGTTAACCCTGTTCTTTTACAAGCGAGCCCAATCCAAGGGTGAGTTAGAAACCGCGAACGCGTAATGCATTTAATAAGCGATGACTCCAATGTGAGTTATCGCTTTTTCTCTTAGGAATGACTCCTATTCGACCATGATTCACATGGTGATTTTTATTTTATATTTTCTGGTAAGTGAGTGTTAGAGATGGCGATGACTGAACATGATGAAAGCTGGTGGAAAACCGCGACCATCTATCAAATCTACCCAAAGAGCTTCTGCGACAGTGGCAGTAAGGGCACTGGCGATATCAAAGGGATCATTTCGAAATTGGATTACCTCAAACATTTGAGTGTCGATGCGATTTGGCTAACCCCGGTTTACGCATCACCAATGATCGATAATGGTTACGATATCTCAGACTACTACGCGATTAATCCTCAATTCGGCACCATGGAAGACTTCGACTTATTGCTGTCTGAAGCGCACCAACGTGGTATCCGTATCGTGATGGATATCGTGGTAAACCACACTTCGACAGAGCATGCATGGTTTCAATCTGCTTTGGGCGACAAAAACAGTCCGTACCGCGATTATTATATCTGGAAAGATCCAGTAGGTGGCCAAGTACCAACGAACTGGCAGTCTAAGTTCGGTGGTAATGCATGGGAATTAGATGAGGCGACAGGGCAATACTTCCTACACTTATTCGCCAAAGAACAGGCTGATTTGAACTGGGAGAACCCGGTTGTACGTGAAGAAGTGAAAGACGTTATCAGCTTCTGGGCTGAAAAGGGCGTTGACGGTTTCCGCTTGGACGTGATCAACCTGATTTCAAAGCAGCAAGATTTCTCTAATGATGATATTGGTGATGGTCGTCGTTTCTATACCGATGGCCCACGTGTGCACGAATATCTGAAAGAGATCAGCGAAGCAGTGTTTCAGAAGTACGGTAGCGTGACCGTCGGCGAGATGTCTTCAACCACGTTGGAACACTGCCAGCAATACTCAAACATTGATAACAGCGAGCTATCAATGGTATTTAACTTTCACCACCTTAAGGTTGATTACACCAATGGTGAGAAGTGGACTAATGCTCCGTTTGACTTCTTGCAGCTCAAATCGATCTTCAATCACTGGCAAACAGGATTGAACGGCAAAGGTTGGGGCGCACTATTCTGGTGTAACCACGACCAACCAAGAGTGGTGAGTCGCTTAGGCAACGATCAGCAATATCGCGTTGAATCAGCCAAGATGCTAGCCGCTTCTGTGCATATGATGCAAGGCACACCTTATATCTATCAAGGTGAAGAGATTGGCATGACTAACCCTGGCTATACTGAAATTAGCCAGTATCGTGATGTTGAGAGTACCAATATGTACGACATCATGGTGAACCGTGATGGTGTGGCTCATCAAGATATGATGGCGATTTTGGCGCAGAAGTCTCGAGATAACTCTCGTACACCAATGCAATGGAACAGTGAGCCTTACGCAGGATTCTCACAAGCTCAGCCATGGCTTGATGTAGCGAATAATTACTCTGAGATTAACGCCGAGCAAGCGCTTGAAGATAAAGACTCTGTTTTTTACTTCTATAAGAGTTTGATTGAGTTACGTAAACAAGTGCCAGTGATTACGGATGGCAGTTATCAAGACCTACTGCCTGAGCACTCATCAATTTTTGCGTATGCACGTCAGAACGAAGGGCAGACTTTGCTGTGTATTAACAACTATTATGGTGAAGAGGCAGAATGCGTTTTACCGGAACGTTTTGATATGACTAAGGCGAAGAGTTTGTTGTCTAACTATCAACAAGCGAACACTTCAGTTGCATTACATCATCAAGTGTTACGTCCTTACGAGACTCGTATTCTCTTGATTGAAGGTTAACCTTGTTTCATTTTAAGAAGCCTGATTCTTTTCCCCTTAAAGGATTGGGCTTCTACAAAGGCTTTGGAGAGCTCCCCAAAGCCTTTTTTATTGTTTGTAGCTAGTCAGTAGTTATGCTTGGGTTTAGCTAATAGAAGTCAGTACCGCTGCTGATTCTTCGATCGTAGATTGCTCTACAGACATCAATTCAATCTGTTCAATTAAGCCGATGCTAGGGTTGAACCAGCGCTCTGATGATGTGCCAAATTCTGCCGAATCCATACCTTCACAGCCAATGTAGTAAGTGTTTTTCTCTGTTAGGTTCGCCGCTTCGATTGATTTATCAGAGATCTTGAAACTCTTACGTATGCCTGTTTCTTTAATCTGTTGTTGCCATGTGACTAGGCATGAGGCATTAGTTGGCAGTCTTGATACCCACGAGCTATCTTCAAAGTCATTCAGCAAGTTAGCGACTGCTTTGCCATGTAACGTCACTTGCAATGACACGGTTTCTTCACTGATATCAATGATTGGGTCACTCTCTTTTACGTCAGTTCCTTTCAAACGGAAAAGAGGGCTGCTGCGCATTACGGTTGTGATGTATTGGCTACCAATAAAGTAGGCATTGGTGATTTCATGTAGACCGCGGTCAGGGCCTGCAAAATAAATGCTGCCGTCTTCTTGTGTACCTTCAACATTCGTCATGATGTCTTCAGAAACATAAAATTCGGTGATGCCGTAATTGATCAGATCATTGATAACTTGAACGACCGCTTCATTGCCGGCCTCTTCTTGTAACCCTGCAATAATGAGTTCACCGCTTAAAGGAGTGAAGTTCATTGTCATTACGCCTTCAGTCTCACCATCTTTGGTAAATGAGTAGCCTAATGTTGTTTCTGTTTTAGGGGAAAATGCAGAGCTCGCAATAGGGTAATCAACCTGACTGCTTGGACCTTTATTACCATCTGTAGAACCAGAAGAAGAGCCGCCTCCACAACCATAGAGAGCAAAGAGAGAGGTCGCTAGCAGCGTCATTGTTTTTTTCATGTTGAACATTCCTAAAGTTGGAAGCCCTTGGTGGGCCCGATGTTTTTAGGAATGCTATTGTTTGAGGAGTAAATAGGGCAAAAAACGAAGTCACATAAGATCTTAATTTATATTTAAGTTGTTTATTTTAAAGGGTTTTTCTTTGTTATTTGAGAGTTGTTGCCCGACAGCGCTGCAGTAGTTAAGCATTAACTTTTCCCATTGCTTTATGATCAAAGGCTCTTTAACGCTTAGCTTTAAGCTCTTCCAAGGTTGTAGGCAGGTCGATTTAGATTCAGGTTTAGATAGTCGAGCGAATAGATCTTCGGATGGAACCACTCTCAATAACGCAACCAGCGACTCCATGTAGTTGAGGCGGAACTTCTCCATGTTGCCTTGCTTATAAGCAATGTGAGAAACCATCATATAAACCAACGCATTTTCGATCGTAGAGTTTCCTGAGGTATTGGTTAGGAGCTCTTTTGCGGTTTGCAGGTCTCTCAGTTTGAAATGAATGATACCAACCCACAGTTTGAGTTCGTCCGGTAGTAACTTAAATCGAGTTTGAACAAGATTGGTGAACGCAATGAGCTTCTTCTGATCCGTTTCAAATAGAGCAAGTTGTCGTGCAATCAGAGTAGACGTCATGGTGTTGAGCTTGATGCCATCAAACGTGATGGTTTTTCCACTCAGCAATTCACTGACTTCGGTATTGTCGACAGACCACTCTGGCGACAATGGTGCGGGCAGAGCAAAGTAGTTAGCCAACTCTCGGTTGATCTCCATAACGCTGCTGCTGATGTTATTAACATCAATAGAGTAAACCCCACCAAACGCCAACTTCCCTGAGTTCGGGTAAATCAGGCTTATTTTAGCGACGAGGCGTTTATCTACTTCTTGATCCTTCAGCTGAATGTTAAGCAGGTAATCACTGGTACGCATGTTCTTTGCGCCCGGAAAGAAGGGAGAGCTGTCTATAGGGTCAAGGAAGTAGCTTGGCGCATCTTGGTTAGCAAGATCGGTGTAGGCGTATTCAATCTGCTGTTGAAGTATTAATGCTTTTACGACTTTTCGGTATTTTCTGGAATTATCGCCAATGGCATCCAATCGATTCAGAAGAAGTTCGACCTTAGGAATCAATCGTTGGTCGCGTTCGACTTCGGAAGCACGAGTCGAAGATTGCCAAAGCATATAACCCATTACCGCTGTGCTGATCAGCAAAACCAAAGACACCACAACAAGCCAAGGATTAACGGGATTGGAGCCCAATCCTTTTTGACTGGTTGGAGATTCTATGACGGCATCATCCGCTTCGGTATCAGGGGAAGCCGCAGCAAAGCTAACCGAACTTGGGTTAAGGAAGTAACCCTTGCGTGGGTAAGTCACCAGTATTTTGGTCGCGTCTCTATCTGGTAGGTGTTTTTGAAGTACTGAACGTAAGGTACTGATTCGGTTTGTCAGAACATTTTTGGAAATGAAGTTACTTTGCCACACAGATTCAATGATGTGCTCAGCAGCGAGCGGTTCACCCACGCTAGTCAGAAACAGTTCGAGTAATTCAATAGAACGAGGTTCTAAATCGATGACCTGCTCGTCGCAACTTAAGACTCGTGTGTTGGGGTTGAATTCCAAGCCTTCAATATAAATAGAGGCTTGTTGGTCTTTGGCGCTAGAGAGGTAATCTTGCATAGAAAAGGCGACGGTTTATAAAACCTAAATTCTAGCTGTTTTTGTTATTAAAAACAGCTAGTAATTCACAGGGTGATTGGTATTAAGACGCGTAATTCACCGAGTAGCGAGTTGGTTTGTGGTTCATTGCCAATACGATGTTCAATACTGCGGTACCTAATACAGATACGGCAATGACCCAAGGTGACACGAAGAAGAACGATGCAAACAGAATACACGCATCAATACCCATTTGTGTTTTACCTACCGAGATACCGTAGCGGTCTTGGATAAACAAGCACAGTACGTTGAAGCCACCCAGACTTGAGCGATGACGGAATAGGATTAGCATACCTAAGCCCATTAATAAGCCGCCGGCAACAGCACAATAGATCTCGTTATGAACTTCTAGCGAGATAACTAAGTATAAATGATCGGCAAACACAGATACTAAAGCACCAGAAATCGCACTGCTAATAGCAAAGCTGCGGCCGAATCGTTTCCATGCTAATAAATAGAATGGACAATTGGCAACAAAGTACAAAATACCAAAGGTTACAGGCAAGAATTGACTCAAAAGCAGAGCCAAGCCAGTAGTACCACCGGTAAGCAGGTTCGCTGACTGTAAAAAGAAGACGCCTAACGCCACTAAAAACGTGCCAGTGAGAATCGCTACCCAATCTTCTTTACGTGAGTGTTTTTCCATCGTTTTTATAATTACCTAACCAATAAAGGCGTGCATAGTAGAGAAAAACCTTAGCTTTCGGTAGCTTGAGGTGCAAAATTAAGGTAAACCTATGTAATCTGCGTTTTACAGGGTGTAAAGCGTAAAATTGACAGTAAGCGTCATCTTTGGTTGGATAAGCCAAATAACCATGATGAATCTTATATGTGATTATGAAAAAACTGCATGATAAAATTGCAATTAGCTCTTTATGACCTAGATCAAATTATGTAGAATGCGTCACATCAAAACGGTGACGGAAACGTTTGCTTTCGGTCGTTGTGTGGTTTTTTTGAAACTTTCAGTACAATCTGAGTCAGGAGATACAGATGCTTAAGCGTGACATGAACATTGCTGATTACGATGCGGATCTATTCGCAGCTATCCAAGAAGAAACTCTTCGTCAGGAAGAGCACATCGAACTTATCGCTTCAGAAAACTACACAAGCCCACGTGTAATGGAAGCTCAAGGTTCTCAACTTACAAACAAATACGCTGAAGGCTACCCAGGTAAGCGTTACTACGGTGGTTGTGAGTACGTAGATAAAGTTGAAACTCTAGCAATCGAACGTGCATGTGAACTGTTTGGCGCTCAATACGCAAACGTACAACCTCACTCAGGTTCTCAAGCAAACAACGCTGTATACATGGCACTACTGAATGCTGGCGATACTGTTTTAGGCATGAGCCTTGCGCACGGTGGTCACCTAACTCACGGCTCTCCAGTAAACTTCTCTGGTAAGCTATACAACATCATCCCTTACGGTATCGATGAAGCAGGTCAAATCGATTACGAAGAGATGGAAGCGTTAGCTATCGAGCACAAACCTAAGATGATCATCGGTGGTTTCTCAGCTTACTCT
Source organism: Vibrio sp. 1CM2L (assembly GCF_023161695.1). Taxonomy (NCBI): domain Bacteria; kingdom Pseudomonadati; phylum Pseudomonadota; class Gammaproteobacteria; order Vibrionales; family Vibrionaceae; genus Vibrio; species Vibrio sp. 1CM2L. The sequence continues at coordinate 873,363 of NZ_JALNTT010000002.1, read as the reverse complement.
CAAGTTTGTGATTGGAAGCGCATGCGTGAAATCGCTGACAAAGTAGGTGCTTACTTCTTTGTAGATATGGCTCACGTTGCTGGTCTAATCGCTGCAGGTGTTTACCCGAACCCAGTTCCACATGCTCACGTTGTAACAACGACAACGCACAAAACGCTAGCGGGTCCTCGTGGCGGTCTTATCCTTTCAAACGAAGGCGAAGATCTTTACAAGAAACTAAACTCAGCAGTATTCCCAGGCGGCCAAGGTGGTCCTCTAATGCACGTTATCGCTGGTAAAGCAGTAGCGTTCAAAGAAGCTCTAGAGCCAGAGTTCAAAGAGTACCAAGCTCGCGTAGTTGCTAACGCAAAAGCAATGGTTGCTGAATTCCTAGCACGCGGTTACAACATCGTTTCAGGTTCTACAGAGAACCACCTGTTCCTAGTTGACCTAATCGACAAAGACATCACAGGTAAAGAAGCAGATGCAGCACTAGGTGCAGCGAACATCACTGTGAACAAGAACTCAGTACCAAACGACCCACGTAGCCCGTTCGTTACTTCAGGTATCCGTATTGGTTCTCCTTCTATCACTCGTCGCGGTTTCTCAGAAGCAGACGCGAAAGAGCTAGCAGGTTGGATCTGTGACATCCTAGATAACATGGGCGATGAGTCTGTTATCGAAGCAACGAAAGCAAAAGTATTAGAAATTTGTAAGCGTCTACCGGTTTACGCTTAATTTTTCTTCGTAGTAATTTGAACTTCGTTGTCGAGCATGCTCACTTACATCCGTAAGCTCCGCGTGCTCTCCTAGAATTTCAAACGACTACTTTGAAAAACGATGAATTTGAAGGCTCCTGTTGGGAGCCTTTTTTATTGTCTGGTAACTCTCAGAGAGTGAACGAATTTCTGTGTCGCACTTACTCATTTGCTAGCGCAAACTTCGTGTGAGCTCCTTGAACTTCGCTCATCTACTTTGAACAAAGAGTTTAAAGGTTCCTTTTGGGGCCTTTTTTGTTTTTGAAGATTGGTTATTGCGGGTGCTAAAAAGGGCTGATGTTTGCACATCAACCCTTTGTGGTTTTCTTATGTTGGTTCTACTTTCTGATGCTAAGCAGGGTGCCAGACTTACACTTGAATGAGTAATAATGGCGGCTCTCGTTGAATTTGCCTAAGCCTTCGCCGTCACAGTAGTCGATGTTGATATCACGCATCACTTCTAGCGTGTCTTCGTTATTTAAAGCGAATTTAGAGCCATCAGAGCAGACAATGCGTACTCTTTCATCATGGCTTACTGAGTAAATATCGACTTCGGTGTTACACAGCTCAAAAGAGGCTTCACGAAAATTGTCTTGCTGTGTATTTGAAGCGCAACCTGCAGTCAGTGTTGCAGCGAAAACTGCCAAAAGTCCGAGTCTTTTCATTGTTAATCCTTCGATATCATCAGATTGGGTGATGAGTTTTATAGGCTATTTTAGGTAGCCTATACAACAATACGCTTTGGTTCAAGGAGCGTTCGTTGACTCTAAGATATAAAAGTATAGATGTAGACAGATAATTTATAACTGGCTAACTACATGTTTATCCAATATGTATCACCAATAAAAAAGACCAACACTGAGGTTGGCCTTTCAAAATCAAGCGTGTTCTAAATGACTATCGAAACTGTTTGGCTTCTGGAAGGAATTCAAAACCAGCAGACGCAAGTTTAGCGATCAATGCTGCTTTGTCGATCTCGTAGAAGTTGACCACTCGATCCAAATCACCACCGAAGTCGTCACGTAGCTTCATGTTGACGATACTCATCAACATCACAGGATCCATTTTTTCAAAATTAGCGAGGTTCATATTAGTCCTCGAAATCTGAGATCAGTAGGTTTGCAGCGGCAAATGCTGCACGCTCACGCGCTTCTTTAGGAAGAGATTCATCTGCAGCAAGGTCGTTCAATGTTTTTACCGCGCAGGTGATCGCTTTAGGGATATAGCCTTGGTCGCCACTGCCAATTTGAGAATACAGTTCACGCACCAAATCACAACAATCGTATACTTTCATTTTTATACCTAACCAAATGATAACTGATCTCAATATACACATAGAGATAAGCAAAAACAAAGTGGATCTGATTAAGTTCAGAGTTAGTTTGTTCTTGCTCAATATCTCATTCTGTTGATGCTCAACGTATCACTTTGCTAGCTTGCCGATTAGCCGGATATTGACTGCTTAACCAGAGATTTGCTGTTCAAGTTGATAAGTAACTTCATCAGCAAGGTTGAGTTGCTTGGCTAACTCTTTGAGGTAGGCCTTCTCCATGAAGTTTTGTTCATCCGCTACAATCAAAGACGCTAAATAGATCTCACTCGCTTGTTGAGGTGAGGTTGCGAGCTGAGCGATTTCGCTTGGATCGAGCGGTTTGTGCAGCTCTTCAGAGACCAATTTGGTCAGTTGATAATCGGCACCCATGTTTTCGACGGCTTGTTCGATCTTAGCCATCTCTTCTTCATCAACATGACCATCCGCTTTGGACGCTGCAATCATCGATCTGAGAATCAGCACGCTATGGTTTGAGTCGTTCTCATCAAACTGAGCTTGTTCGGCATTCGGTGTTTGGCCTTGTTTAGACTGATAGTCGTTGTAGACCTTATAAGCGAGAGCGCCAAGTGCTGCTGCGCCACCAATGCCAGCGGCTTTCTTACCCATTTTCTTGGTTTTCTTCGAGCCCATTAACGCACCTAACAGTCCGCCGCCAACTGCGCCAGCACCGAAGGCTCCGAGTGTACTTTTACTGCTACTCTTGCCATTGCTGCCTTGAGAAAGGCCACTTAAACTTGAAGACCCTTGTGAAAGTTTCTGAGTGCCTTGTTTTACGAGATCTGATTTAAGTGCTTGGTTCAGTAAGCTTTTGATATCCATCGATACCTCCAATGGTGAGCATGTCCAAAAAGTTGATGACACCAATATACGGATTTGAAGATGAACAGGGGATTAACTTACGTTATTTACTCTAGGGATAAATAGAATGGAGTTTGAAGGGAAACGACAGACATAAAAAAGGCCACCTAATGGCAGCCTTTCAATGTTTATCTAGTCAGTAATCGGATTACTAAGCTAGTTGAGCTTTAAGGTGCTCGATAACCGTGTCCATTGCGATAGCTTCTTTATCACCAGTACGACGGTTTTTGTATTCGAAGTTACCTTCGTCCATGCTGCGATCGCCGATAACGATAGTGTGAGGGATACCCACTAGCTCGATATCTTTAAACATAACACCTGGGCGCTCTTTACGGTCATCGAATAGTACTTCGATACCCATAGCGGTTAATTCAGCGTATAGCTTCTCAGCTGCTTCTTTAACGCGCTCAGATTTGTGCATGTTCATTGGTACGATAGCAACTTGGAATGGTGCTAGTGCGTCTGGCCAAGTGATACCAAATTTATCGTGGTTTTGCTCGATAGCAGATGCAACAACACGTGAAACACCGATACCGTAACAACCCATTTCTAGGATTACGCTCTTACCATCAGGACCAAGCACGTTACAGTTCATTGCTTTAGAGTAAGTATTACCTAGTTGGAAGATGTGACCAACTTCGATACCACGCTTAAGCTGAATAGTACCTTGACCACATGGGCTAAGGTCGCCTTCAACAACGTTGCGTAGATCTTCAACTTGAGCAAGCTCAACGTCACGACTCCAGTTGATGCCGAAGTAGTGCTTACCGTCTACGTTTGCGCCAGCGCCGAAGTCACTCATTACAGCAACAGAACGGTCAACGATGAATGGTAGCTCTAGACCAACAGGGCCAAGTGAACCAGGACCAGCACCAACAAGTGCACGGATTTCTTCTTCAGAAGCCATCTCTAGTGGAGAAGCAACCTGTGGAAGGTTCTCTGCTTTCACTTCGTTCAGTTCGTGGTCGCCACGGATGATTAGCGCGATGATATCAGCGTCTACTTCATCAGAAGCTTTAACGAATAGAGTCTTAACAGTCTTCTCGATTGCTAGACCGTGTTGCTCTACCAATTCTGCGATTGTTTTTGCGTTTGGCGTATCAACCAGTTCCATCTCTTGAGTTGGCGCTGCCGCTTCAGTCGTTGGAGCTAGTGCTTCTGCTTTCTCGATGTTCGCTGCATAATCAGATTCTGAAGAGAATGCGATTAGGTCTTCGCCGCTTTCAGCAAGAACGTGGAATTCTTGAGAGCCGCTGCCGCCGATTGCGCCAGAGTCTGCCAATACTGGACGGTACTCAAGGCCCATGCGGTCGAATGCTTTACAGTAAGCATCGTGCATCGCTTGGTAAGACTTTTCTAAGCCTTCTTTATCGATATCAAAGCTGTACGCATCCATCATAGAGAATTCACGTGCACGCATTACGCCAAAACGAGGGCGGCGCTCATCACGGAATTTAGTCTGGATTTGGTACAGGTTTAGAGGTAGCTGTTTGTAAGAGCTGATCTCGTTACGTACTAGGCTCGTTACCACTTCTTCAGCTGTTGGGCTAAGAACAAACGGGCGAGAGTGACGGTCTGTGAAACGAAGTAGCTCAGGACCCATCTTTTCAGAACGGCCAGTCTCTTCCCAAAGCTCAAACGGTTGAACTACGGGCATCAAGATTTCAACGGCACCTGCATTATCGATCTCTTGGCGAACGATATTTTCGACTTTACGCAGTACACGTAGACCAGTAGGTAGCCAAGTATATAAACCTGAAGCTAGCTTACGGATCATACCTGCACGTAGCATCAGCTGGTGGCTGATAACTTCTGCGTCGTTTGGAGTCTCTTTCAGAGTAGAAAGAAGGTAGTTACTGGTACGCATTCTATGGTATCCGTTTCATCATTGATAAAAGAAAACTTGCTGTCGTTCGTGACCACAGCAAATCTGATATAGCCGCATATAATATCAGCCTATTTGGGATCTCAAAAGCGTTCAATGTCAGTTACATTGATGAAAAGCGTTTCAACCACGAATTTCACGTTAAGATCGAACAAATTTACCGCATATTCTTTGTTGTCAGGCTTACCTTTCTTATAGGCAGGGCGAGGGTCTTGGCCTAATACTTCTTTGATCACCTGAATGATATGGCGCGCTTGTGGATGGCTTGCGAGCTTACTTTGCGCTTGCTGCGAAAAGTTAACGTCGAGCACCTCTGGTTCGTCGGCGGCGAACCCTCCCAATGCATCCGGAATCGAATCTGAGTAGGGGATATAAGGCTTGATGTCGATGATCGGTGTACCGTCTACTAAGTCGACGCTGCCGAGATCCAACCAAGTTTGTCCTTTTTCTTGAGACACACCTTTTAGTTCAACCGCAGACATGCCAATTCCATTCGGTCTGAATGTGGCACGAGACGCGAATACACCAATACGTTCATTCCCGCCAAGGCGAGGTGGCCTCACAGTTGGTTTCCAGCCTGCTTCAAGGTTCTTGTCGAACAGAAATAGTAACCAAACATGGCTAAATTGCTCGATATCACGAACAGACTCAAGGTAGTTTGCTGCATCAACCAACCTGACTCTTGAGGTGGATGTGGGTACCAACCTAGGCTGTCTTGGCACAGCGAACTTCTCTTTATAAGGAGACTCAATAAAGCCAACAGGTTCAATGGTGTACATAGTTGGGTGTTCTCTGATTACGATTAAGACGGAAAAATATCATAAAATCGCTTGTTTTTCTTTTGATAATAATTATCATTTGCAATGTTATAACATATCAAATTAGTTATTTAAGGGAAATACAATGAAACCGAATATCCATCCAGATTACCGTCCCGTGGTTTTTCATGACACCAGTGTCGATGAGTACTTCTTAATCGGCTCAACGCTAAAAACAGACCGTACTATCGAATGGGAAGACGGCAATACTTATCCTTACTTCACGATTGAGGTGTCGTCAAAGTCGCATCCTTTCTATACGGGTAAACAACGAGTGCTACATAAAGAAGGACGTGTTGCGAACTTCACTCGTCGTTTTGGTCAATTAGGTAAGGGAGCGAAATAGAATGAAAGTTGTGAAATCACTTAAAAGTGCGAAAAGTCGCCATCCTGATTGCCAGATAGTAAAGCGCAGAGGTCGTCATTATGTTATCTGCAAAACCAATCCGAGATTCAAAGCGGTTCAGAAATAGTCAGTCAAATTGATGTGACGCGAGTGTAAAAACGAGGGGAAAGTCAAACTTCATTCATTTGTCTGTTTTTCTTTTCCCTCGAGAAGAACCTGACAGAATATTGCGTATTAACTTAGAGTATGGCGTGTTTTATTTTCAAGTGAATCAATGGGTTATATTATCAGTTATATTTGTAGTGAATGTGTATTTGTGAATTATAAATCTAGATTTTGTATTTAATGTAGATTTATTTGCTAATTAATTGTTCAAATAGAGTTAAAAATCGTCGTTTGTTACACATTTTGTAACATTTTGAATTTCTAATTGATAATTTTGTCGCGTACCCTTCGCTGGCAATTTGAACATTTTTGTCACAATTGCATAGGAATCACTACAAGGAGGGAACTGATGAGTTCATCAGCTTCAATAAAAAACAACTCGCCAAAGAAACCTATTTTTACCCGTTTTCTCGATGGTGTTGAATATTTGGGGAACCTATTACCCCACCCGATCACTCTTTTCGCAATCTTCTGTGTCGCTATTCTAGTTACTTCAGGTATCGCAGGATATTTTGATGTGTCTGTTATGGACCCTCGTCCAGAAGGTGCTCCAGGTCGTGCTGCTGACGGCATGATCTACGTTGTAAGCTTACTTAATGCTGAAGGCTTACAGCTCATTGTTACTAATCTAGTGACAAACTTTGTTGGCTTTGCGCCATTAGGTACCGTGCTTGTTGCAATGCTAGGTGTAGCGATTGCTGAGCACTCAGGTCTATTATCTGCGGCGATGCGTGGCATGGTAATGGGCGCATCTAAGCGCATGGTTACGGTAACCGTAGTTTTTGCCGGTATTATCTCTAACACGGCTTCAGAGCTTGGTTATGTAGTACTTATCCCGCTTGCAGCAATGCTTTTCCACTCTTTGGGTCGTCACCCATTAGCAGGTCTAGCGGCAGCATTTGCTGGTGTATCTGGTGGTTACTCTGCAAACCTTCTAATCGGTACGGTTGACCCACTGCTTTCTGGTATCACAGAAACAGCAGCACAAATGATCGACCCGACTTACAGCGTTGGTCCTGAATCAAACTGGTACTTCATGTTTGTTTCTACTTTCTTCATCGCGATTACAGGTGCATTTGTAACTGAGAAGATTGTTGAACCAAAACTGGGTAAATACAATGACGAAGAAGCGTCTGAAGATTTATCAAATGATTCAATGGGCAAACTAACAGACGTTGAGAAGAAAGGCCTTAAGCTTGCGGGTATCGCAGTGCTAGCGGTTTCAGCGCTTCTTGCTTGGACGATTGTTCCAGCTGATGGTGTTCTACGTTCAGCAGCAGGTACGGTTTCAGGTTCTCCATTCCTGAAAAGTATCGTAGCGTTCATCTTCGTATTCTTCGCAGTTCCTGGTTTTGTTTACGGTAAAGTTACCGGCACAATGAAAACAGACCGTGATGTAATCAATGCAATGTCTAAGTCTATGTCTTCAATGGGCATGTACATCGTACTTGTGTTCTTCGCTGCTCAGTTTGTTGCTTTCTTCAAGTGGACTAACTTCGGTCAAGTATTCGCAGTTGCAGGTGCTACTTTCCTACAAGATATCGGCCTAACAGGTCCAATGTTGTTCTTCGCATTCATCCTAATGTGTGGCTTCATTAACCTGATGATCGGTTCAGCTTCTGCTCAGTGGGCAGTAACAGCGCCAATCTTCGTTCCAATGCTAATGCTAGTTGGTTACGCGCCTGAAACGATTCAAGCGGCTTACCGTATCGGTGATTCAACAACCAACATCATTACGCCAATGATGAGCTACTTTGGTCTTATCCTTGCTGTAGCGACGCGTTACATGAAGAACCTAGGTATCGGTACTCTGATTGCAACTATGCTTCCATACTCAATCGTATTCTTGGTTGGTTGGAGCTTAATGTTCTACATTTGGGTATTCGTATTTGGTCTACCAGTAGGCCCAGGTGCGGCAACGTACTACACGCCTTAGTCTTAAGGTTCAGATTTGTCTATCAATGGCTCGTTCCTAAAGACAACTCTTGCTTACAGATAGCTCTCTTATAGAGAACAAAAAAACCTGCGTTTATCGCAGGTTTTTTTTCGTTATGTCGCCGGGAACTAGTAGGAGTAAGTCATGATGACATTGACGATTTTTCTGCCCGGACCACCAATGAATTCGAGGTTTGCTCCGTAAGTTTTTGTGATATTCCAATTTGCTCCGATTATCGCAGAATAGTCTTCTGCGCTTTGCTGAGATAATTGATACGACAGCCCATCTACACCTAACGCGTTGTTTTCTTGCGTTAACCCTTCACTGTGCATGTAAGCGGCCCCCACATAGGGGAAAATGTTACCCCAGTTTTCAGTTTGAATAAGTTGGCCAACTCGAGGGCTGAACAACATGGTTTTGGTATTTGTACGCTCATCGTCTGTGCGAGAGTGCGTCATACTGGCCGGAAGTACATAAGTGAAATCTCCAACCTGACCGACAATATTCATCGAGAACCCCCAGTTAGTGCCTTCCACATCCGGGTAAAACTCTGGGGTACTGACGGATTCTTTAGCGCAAGTGGGCAACCTTGGGTGATTATCGCAAGCTTTAAAGAGTGAGGTCGGTATTTCTGCTGTTAATTGTGTACCACCCGAGAAACGCCCAACATGTACGCCCATTTGTAGGAAGGGAAACACCCAAGCCGCAGCGCGCAGCTGCATGCTTTTGCTCTCGATTTCAGGATCGCCAAATGACACCTGCGAAAGATCGTATCTGTCTCCTAAATTTACGTCGCCGACTTGCACGCCCAAATCATACATTTCAATATTTTGTGCAGAAGCGTTACCGATGAATGAAAGAGATAACGGTAGAGGCAGGGCATAACCGAGATCAATGGCCTTTTGGGCATGAAAAGGTAAAGCGTGTTCCCACTTCTTATTGAGCTTCTGTTGTGTTTCAGCATCAGGAAAATCGACTCGTGCACTTTCCTCTGCCCAACTTGATGTTGCGCCGATAGCCAATGCGACAACCGCACTTAACGTTATTAACTTTGTCATGGTGACCTCTTAAAACGCTTCGTTGATCGACAGATAAAGGCCTTGTGCATCATTGGAGCCAAAGCCGAGGTCGACACGAACGTTCATACGAGGTTGGAGTTCATAACGATAGCCAACGCCATAGCTGTAAATTTTATCCTGATACAGGTCATTGGTGTTTTCAGCCGTTGTTGCTAGACCTGCCCACATCGTAAAGCCGTGTTTGGTGTAATCACCATTACTCATAAATGACTGGCGATACTCCATGGTGTGCTCAACGCTGTGCATATCACGGTAGCGTCCGTAATAGATGCCACGCATGGAATCTTGGCCGCCAAAGGTTGGCAGTTCGTAATAAGGAACGTCGCCTGCGCTGAAGTTTGCAGTATTGAGAAAAGCCAAGGTGGAGCCTTTGATTGGTGTCCAGTACAGACGGTAATCAGCTTCAGCTTTTTCAAAATTGGAATCACTGCCAAAGTTGTCTTGGTAGCTCGCATATTCAAGGCTCAGAAACTGACCTTGACGTGCATTTACTGCGATGTCACGGGTATCCCACTGTAAGGCTACACCTACCCCGAGCGTGAAGGGGTTATCTTGACCGTAGATAAAATCGGTATCTTGAGCGACGTTTGATGAAATAGATTCTTCAATCGCCTTTTTGTACTGCAGGCGAAGTATTGGCCCCAGGTAAATGTTGTTACCCAAGTGTATTCCGAGATCGGCGTTGTAGGTGACGAAGTCATAGTCGACTAAGTTCTCTTCATCTTTACCGTTATTGACCCCTGACTGATAACCAGTACCGAAATAGTACAAGCTTTGTTTGCCCATCGATAACTGGCCGAAGTAGCGCAGTTTATTCTGTGGAGAAAATATTTTTTGTTTAGAGCGAACACCAAAACCGACGCCGCTATCCATTTCATTGGCGATACCGACTAATGTGATGGAAGATCGTTGAGTTTTACTCGGTTGTTCAGATGTTGTGTTAAATGAGTACAATCCACCGATGGCAAGCATAAAGCCCGTTTCTGGCATGTAAGCCGGGCCCCCAAGCAGTGAAAATAATCCGCTATCTTTGTTGTCTGGTGTTGAAGGGAGAACGGTATCTTCTTGTGCTAAAGAAGTAGAAGAGAATCCAAGGAGCAGGGAGCAGATCCATTGCAACGAGCCAAAAATAGTCGTTGTTTTACGTAGCATGGTGCACTCATGTGTTCACTAAAAGAGGGAGTATCCATGTCTGCGCTACGAGGAGGTAATGATCCGTTTCAATATCTGATATGTGTTAAGTGTATATCGTTATAGGAATAAGGCTTGGAGCACCATCTTGACCGATTTCAAAATGGTGCATGTAAAATAGGTTGGCTCGTTTATTTGGACGAGTAAACTCATAATCCGGCGAAACGATAGGTAACCCCAAATTCAAATGACCAGCCTAAATCTCGGTGTATCAAAGCGCTGTCGCTGTCGTGATGAATTAAGTCTGCTCGAGCGATACCAATCCAAGTTGGCGTGAACTCATAAAGCCCGATTAACCCCGCTTGATAAACAAACGTCGACTCCGCATCAAACTGGTTTAGTCCCGAGGCAGAAGATTCGGTGTTAGAAATACCATAAAGGTGATTGGACAGTTTCTTGTCACGATAATCGATTTCTAGGTAGGGCGTAATGGTGAATGGCTGCGTCCAGGTCTCTAATGTTCTGCCTAAGTGAAGCTGAACTTCGTAGCCGCTATGTTCTGAAGTCACATCGTGTAAGTAGGTAAGTCGTGCGCCTACCGTACCTAACGTTATCCCCAGCTCTCCATTACCATCTCTGTCTTGAATGCCATTAGGTAGGTCGACAAAAGTGTCTGACACCTCAGCAAAGCGCCAGCTTCCAGATAGCCCGACGTAAGGGAGCAGTTGCCAATTGGCTAAGCTGCCATCAATAAAGCCTTTTGGGCCTGAGTAGAATAGGTTGGGTGTCGCGCCAAATTGAGGGGCACTTTTAGTTGAGAAAACACTTTCACCATAGGTGATGCTGCCTCCGATGATTCCGAACTCTTTATTAGCAAGGTCTTCACCAGCAAAGTTTTCATCGGCAAAGGAAGGTTGAGTGCTGCAAAAAAGAATGGATAGCGAGAGGGCGATTCGACGAACCATAATCAATACTCCGTTATTGTAATAAATATCAAGAACGGAGTATGTCGATTAAAATTTCATCGGGGCTACAGCTATTAAGAACGAATATCAAAGGTTTCGTCGTTAGGAAGGTTGTGGTTAGCGTTTGGCTAGCAGGCGATCGAGGTGGTTGGCAAACTCACGACGGTCGGTTTGAGAAAGGGCACTTGGTCCACCCGTTTGGATGCCACTTGAGCGCATGGTATCCATAAAGTCACGAATATTCAGGCGCGCTTTGATGGTCTCTTTGGTGTATAGCTCGCCACGAGAGCTGAGGGCTTGCCCACCTTTAGTGATCACTTCGTCAGCCAGAGGGATATCGGATGTAATCACGAGATCGCCAGGTTCAGTGCGCTTTACGATTTCATCATCAGCAATATCAAACCCGCTTGGCACTTGAATTGAGTGAATGTTATTGCGTTTAGGAACGGGAACCAGATGGTTTGCCACAAAGGTACATTCAACCCCTGTGCGCTCAGCTGCGCGTACGATTGTTTCTCGGATAACCTTTGGACAAGCGTCCGCATCAACCCATATCTTCATAGTGTTCTATTTCTCTGTTAGCTTATTTATCGTTCAACTTATTGTTCAGTTAACTTAGCTTCAAGCGTAGCTACGCGAGCAGTGAGTTCAAGGATTTGCTTTTCCAGTTGGCTAACACGATCAAGTGCCGGCTCTTCTTGTGTCGCAACTTCAACTTTAGGAACGCGATTTGCGCTTTTCCAGCTCTTGATAGTCGTGATTAAAGCGGGCATCGGAACGGATGTGCTCATACGAGCCTTAACTAAAGCAACTGTCGGCTCTTTCCCTTGCGCTTGCAGTCCTTCAAGCACTGATTTCAACTCTTCAGAAACATCTTTTGTCAGCATGTTGACCTCCATTTTTAGTCTTCAGTCATTTTACTCGCTCTGGTGAATGATAGCGAATCATAAAACCGCCCATGGCTTGTGAGAGATCTCTTACAAAGGCTGTGAGATAACACGAATACATCGCTAGAGAGATTGATGTGCATATAGTTAAGGTGTTGAATTTTATTTGTTTTATATAATTAACAACTTTCTCGAATTCAAAATGTGATGCAAATCTATTGTCCGAAATCCTAAATCGCGTAAATTAAACCTTGTCGGAAGGATTCTGACACGGAACAGGAAAGCACCAAGGATTTGGTTATCTTCAGGATGAAGATTTGGTTACTTAGGATTGAGTGATCAAGCATGGAGCGTAAGGACATTGTAGGGATACAGTCAGTTAACAGGAAGTTAGCTGCAACGGAATGACAATGGACACCTTTAGGATTAAAGGGTTGGATTAGCATCAGGACGATGTAAAGGACACCGCTCACGGAACAAGTGATGTGCGCTAACTAGGATTGTTAGCTTTCAGGATGATTGGACACCGCTAGGACGGCGAAGTAAAGGAAAGAGCTGAAGGATTACAGCCACTATTATGGATGATGCATGGAGCATTAATTAGTAGCCGGACTGCTGCGAGTAAGACCCTAGCCCTGACACTTCGGTGTCGGGGCTTTTCTTTTCCTGAGGCTTTTCTCTATCTAGGAGGCTCTTTTTAATCGAGAGCTTTTTCATCTAAGAGCGCAACATCTGCTTTTCTGCTAATGGTCAACACAAGGAGTGTTTTATGACGATAGCAACCTCAAGAACGCTGTTGGTACCTTATACTGAACAGCTAGAACTCGACTTTATTAAGTTAAATTGCTGCCCCATTAATCGCGCTGAAATGAACGGGCCTCACTCTGTCGCCTCTGCGAAGCATCTTTTTCAAGAAATACTGCAAGATAACGTTGGCTTCTGCCGTGCGATCATCCACAACCAAACCCGCGAATATCTTGGACATGTCTTTGTTTCATCGGAAAAGGGTAAGCATGAACTTGGCTTTATTTTGGATAAAGAATACTGGAATCAAGGCTTTGCTAGTGAGGTACTAAAGCCTTTCTTTAGTTTGGTGCGTTTTGAAGAGCGTCTAACGAATGTTGTTGCGACTGTGAATGTCGGACACAACCCATCGATTAAGTTATTAGAAAAATTAGGCTTTGCATTTAAAGAGACCAAACAAGATCAGTTTGGCCCTTATCATGAATATCGTTATACCGAGTATTGCGACGTTACATTCTATGAGGCTGTAGCTCAAACCGCATAGAACGGAAACCCACCATGGTCAGTTTCCCTTGGTACAGGTCATCACCCAACGCTGAAAACTCAAATTGATACACGGTGTGCCAGCGCCAAATGGTGGTGAGCTCATGGCGCATCTTAAGTTTATGACCACTAAAGGCAACACTTAATAGCTGTAGGTCGAGCTCTTTACATTTTCTCGCAATGGCAGCTTTCGCAAGCTCGGATTGCCTGCGCTGCTGCCAAAACAGAAAGCAAAAGAAGCACAGCATCAAAATAGCCAATAAGTTATCTATCATTTAATCCATACTTCCTTTTATCTCGCTATTCCGTTCGTGATTTGAGCTTTTTGTTATGAGCTACTGAGTTGAGCTGTCTGATATCTATTGCGACTTAGCCGCTTGCTGTAATTCAATAAGTGCATTGGCAAGTTCTGGTGATGGGTTTGAGTTCAGTAGCGGTAAAAATACCATTCTCAGAGTTGGAATCATCACTAAATCTGCAAATAACTGATTGAACAGGTTCTGGTTGCCCGTTTGTGCGAGACGCAGCAAGAACTGCTCAGCAATCGCTGGATCTTGCAGTGCGTGCCAGCTGCGACCAGCTAAACCAATTAACACCTCTTGGTGACTTAAGCGTGGGCTAGCCAAGACTTGATGAATCACGGCGTTAGTAGTGCTTTGCTCTGCACCAGAAAGGGCACGTACCAGTGCTGACAGTAAGAACAGATCTGGCTCTTGACTGTTAATCTCACTCTCTGCCATTTCTTGTAAGCGTTGAGCGAGCTTGTCATTGATTTGCGTGTGCTCAAGCGCCCCGAGTGTCGCGTATAGAGGTTCTGAAGGCAGCTTATTCAATGCTTTGCGAATCGCGACACCATTTTGTTGGCTGCCCAAGCGAGCACACATATCAGTGATGCCTTGTAGGCCAACGGTTTTCCAGTTGTCCCAACCGAGTTCGCCAGTGAAGTAGTGTTGAGCGTGTTCGTAGTATTGGCTCGTCGCAAGGTCTAAACCTGCTCTTACTTGGCTATGGAACACGGCCATTTTGTCTTCTGAAGGTTTGAAGGTATATGGGTTGTTTGACAGCTTTTGTTGTTGCTCTTCGCTGATCTCACCGTTCAAACGTGTGCCCATCGCTTCGATAACAAACTTAAGAAAATTGCCGACATCACCTTGATGTAATAGGCCTCTTTCGTCCAGTTTGAATTTTAGGAACCAGATCCACGGTTGCTTGTGTTCGTTCCAGTAGCTAATTGCTAAGTGAGCTTGTTTCTGAAGTGGAAATGGGTACGGCTGTTTCCCTTGCTCAACATCAGAGAATAAGGTGTTGTCGATTTTCTGAATACGGCGACCTAGGTCGTAGATATCGTATTGGCAACCGCTATTCTTTAGTAACTGAGTGAGCGTGTGAATCGTTTCCATAGTAATAAAGCTCCTAACTTTCTTTCCTAAATAGATGGTACTCTATGCCCCAATTTCAAGGTCACTAGATAAATAACTTGGTGAAAAATGACAGCAGCCACAAAGTTACCTCTTTTACTTCAACAATTAGAACAACAAATGCGCCAATGTTCCCTATGGAGCGCGCTTCCGCCTTCGGATGAAGCTCTGGCGAGCGTAGAGCCTTTTGCGATTGATTCTCTACAGCCAGAAGAGTGGTTGCAGTGGATCTTTATCGTTAAGATCAACGCAATGATGGATGCGAAAATGCCGCTACCGAAGGGCTTTGCTATCCATCCTTATTTTGGTGAAGTGTGGAAAAATGAGGCAGACAAAGTCGAACTGCTAATGACAATTCAGAGCATTGATGAGGTATGCGCGTAATGTTAGAGATCATTTATCAAGATGAGTATTTTGTCGCGGTGAATAAGCCCGCTGGCATGTTAGTGCATCGCTCATGGC
The DNA here is from genome assembly GCF_023161695.1 of Vibrio sp. 1CM2L. Lineage (NCBI taxonomy): Bacteria > Pseudomonadati > Pseudomonadota > Gammaproteobacteria > Vibrionales > Vibrionaceae > Vibrio > Vibrio sp. 1CM2L. Next base: position 858,056 of record NZ_JALNTT010000002.1, on the reverse strand, counting down.
TGGATAAACACGAAACGCAATTTGTTATGCAGACACTGCGTGATCAAATTGGTCAGCATGTCTTTCCGTTACACCGTTTAGACAGACCGACATCAGGTGTGTTGGTATTTGCGTTGTCGAGTGAGGTTGCTTCACAGGTGATGCCAATGTTCGCTAATCATGAGATGCAAAAAACCTATCATGCGATTGTCCGTGGTTGGATAGAAGAGGGCGATACGCTTGATTATGCACTTAAGGTTGAGCTGGATAAGATCGCAGATAAGTTCGCGAAAGAAGACAAAGAAGCGCAAGAGGCGGTGACAGTCTATGAACCGCTAGCAAAAGTAGAAGTGCCATATTCAACAGGACGTTTTCCTACGAGCCGCTACTGTTTGATTGAGATGATGCCAAAGACAGGTCGTAAACATCAGCTGCGTCGTCACATGGCTCATCTAAGACATCCGATTGTCGGTGATACTTCACATGGTGATGGTAAGCACAATCGACTGTTCCGTGATGATTTAGATTCGCACCGTTTGTTGTTGCACGCTTCAGAGCTTCGCTTTATTCACCCTTTCACAAAAGAAGAGTTGGTTATGAAGGCCAACCTTGATGAAACTTGGCTAAGGTTGTTTGAAACCTTTGAGTGGGATACTAACTTAATCGATGCTCAAACTTGCTTGTCTAAGTAAGTCTCGCGTGTTTTAAGCAATCGCGAGTCTAAGTGAATAGAGAAAATAGAATAAAAAACAAAGGGCTGATAGTGATATCAGCCCTTTTTGTATCTGTATAACCTTAACGGCATAACTAATGTTAGTTAACAGTAATAGTTAGTCGCGGGATCATTTTAGCTTTTCTAGATCGGCTTCGATCTCAGCGATCTTACTTGATACCACTTTCTCTAGATGGCGTAAGTCGGTAAGGATCTTCTGCTTCACATCCACCTCAGCTGTTGGCGTCGGTTTGGTGATCTTGTTGAGCTCATCAATCACAAGAGTGAGGTTGCGGTTAATCTCAGTCACTTCTTTGTATTGATTATTGCCACCGCTAACAAGCACACTTTTTACTTGTCGTGGGTACTTAAACTTAACGCTTTTCGCGAACAGTTCACCTTTCTGCTTACGAAAGTAAATCTTCAGGATATCTTTGTGCGCTTCTTGGCGAAGGGAGTAACGTTCAATCTGTTTAGGTTCGTGGATACCTAAGCCAGTGAGGTTTGGATACATAAGCGACCTCTAGGTTATGAATGTAATACTTTTATGTAATTGACTTGATCAATGTAGCAGCCTAACGACGAGCTAGATAGTTGATATCTGTGAATTGATTGTAAGTTGTGGGCAAGATCGCTCTCTATCTTTGCCCACACTTATTTGGTTATTAAACCTGCTTTAGACTGAATTCGCTTTCTAAGGTGCGAGTTCCGAAACGTGCTCGGTTAATCGTTCTCTGAGCGCCTGCTCTTGCTCTTCAGACAGCCTTCCTCCCGCTTCACTGGTCAGAATAAACAAATCCTCTGCTCGCTCACCTATGGTGGTGATTTTGGCACCGTGTAAGTTGATGTCTAGCTCCGCAAAGGTTGCACCGACTTGAGCCAATAACCCCGGCGTATCAAGCGCTCTTAACTCCATCAAGGTGCGTTTCTTGCTCTTGGTTGGTAGGAACTCAACTAAGGTTTTGACTTTAAAGTGCTGCAAGTTACGTGGCGTGCGACGCGTCTTAATCTTAGTCGGGCGGCCATCAGCCAATACATGAGTCAGATGCTTAGCAACGGCTTTGTGTCTTGATTCATCAATCGCTTCGCCGTGCTGGTCTAGTACGATAAAGGTATCCAAAACATGGCCATCTTTGCTGACCATGACTTGGGCGTCATGAACGTTAAAATTACGTCTGTCGAGTTCGGCAACCACGGTCGCAAACAGTGCTGCTTGGTCTTTACAGTAAACGAACACCTCAGTACCACCACGTGTCGCTTTCTTACTGATCAATACTAACGGTTGGCTTGGGTCTTCTAGGCGAAGTAAGTGCTCACAGTGCCAAGCGATTTGTTTATGTGTGTGACGTAAGAAGTAATCAGCTTTAAAGCGTTGCCATAGCACTTCAATCTCACGAGCGGTGAAGCCTTCTTTACGCAGCAGTGCTGATGCCATTTGTTGATTGTGACGAATACGGTCTCTGACATCGACAGGATTTTCCAAGCCGCGCCGCAGTGCTCGCTGCGTCGAGTGGAATAGCTCAGCTAACAGGGTTCGTTTCCAGCTGTTCCATAGCTCAGGGTTAGTCGCACAGATATCGGCAACGGTTAAACAAACCAGTAGCTCGAGTGATTCTTCATCACGCACTTTTTTGGCGAATTCGGTGATCACATCTGGGTCGTAGATATCACGGCGCTGAGCCGTTACTGACATCAACAGATGATTTTGTACTAACCACGCGACTTGTTTAGCTTCAGGTTTCGATAACCCGTGTTCAATACAGAAGGAGTAAGCCTCAACCGCACCAATTTCAGAGTGGTCTCCGCCGCGGCCTTTGCCGATGTCGTGGAAGATAGCGGCAAGGATTAGCAACTCTTTCTTCTGTACTCGAGGATAGACTTCACAGCAGATAGGGTGCTTATCGTGGTTCTCGATTTGACTAAAGCGGTTGATGTGCTTGAGCAAGCGAATACTATGCTCATCAACGGTGTAAACATGGAATAGGTCAAACTGCATCTGACCAACGATCTGGCTCCACTGCGGTAAGTACGCTGAAAGCACGCCCAATTTGTGCATTAAGCTAAAGGCTTTGTGTAGGGCATTAGGGTGGCGAACTAGATCCATGAACTTGTCGCGCGCTTCAGGAATGGTATGCAGAAATCGGTTCAATCGGCGACGCGCCGTTCGCAACTGTCGCAATGTTGGGGGACTAACCCCTTCGATAGTCGAGTCATTGGCGATATGGATAAACATATCGAGAATGGTTTCTGGTCTTGCTTGGAATAGTGCTGGCTTGCGTGCTTCGATCAACGAACCTCGGCGTTGGAAGTCATCGTCGAGAATCTCAGCATCTTGGGTCTGACCGCCATTGATGATCGCTTGATCGAATAGTTTAAGCAGCATCTTATTCAGTTCAGCAACACGACGAAGGGTTCGGTAGAACTCCTTCATCATCATCTCAACACCGCGGTTGCCTTCGCCCGTATAACCCAGATGTTCAGCGACTTGAGCTTGATGGGCAAAGGTGAGGCGGTTGTCGTAACGGCGCAGTTCAATGTGCAGTGCAAAACGAACTCGCCATAGGAAATCTTGGCACTCAACTAATTCACGATACTCCGCATCGGTTAGAAATCCGTATTTGCTCATCTCTAACAAAGAGGTCGCACCGAAATGGCGACGCGCAACCCAGCTCAGGGTATGTATGTCTCTGAGTCCGCCCGGAGTCGATTTAATGTCCGGCTCTAGATTGTAAGTAGTGTCGTGGTAGCGAGCGTGACGCTCTCTCTGTTCTTGAATCTTAGCCTTGTAGAAGGTTTCACTTGGCCAAAATGAATCGGAGTGAATCTTCAGTTTTAGCTCTTGGAAAGTGTCTTCACTGCCACACAACAATCGTGATTCTTGAAGGTTGGTCGCAACGGTTAAATCATCAATGCCGATTTCCAGACATTCGGCAATGGTGCGCACGGCGTGGCCGACTTCTAATCTTAGATCCCAGAGTAGGGTGATGAATTGGCTGACTTTCTCGCCGAGTGCTGGTGGCAATGTTTTTTGCGAGACGATAAGAATATCAATGTCGGACAAAGGATGCAGTTCGCCACGACCATAACCGCCCACAGCGACAAGTGAAATATGAGGCAGTTTGTTGAATCCGAAATTTTCCCACAAACGATTGAGAAGTAAATCCATGTATTCGGAGCGCAGTAGAACCAAATCGGTGACGGGGTGGTGGTTAAGAAATTCATTTTTTTGATACTGCGTGAAGATTTCGAGCTGATTTTTTAATTCGCAGATTTCAATTTGTTCGTCATTGAACGTAAGAGGGCATTGATAAGGCATAGTCTGCTATCCGTGCAAGCAAATGAGAATAGTAAACAATTTAACAGAAGCTGATGGAAAATCGAAATTGAGTGGATAAAAAAATATCCTCGACAATGCGAGGATATTCTTAAAAGGCTGATGCGTTCAGTTCGGTGAACTAAGCGTTCTTCATGATACGTGGGATTGTATCATCGCTGCGCAGTGTTAGTACTTCACAACCAGTATCAGTTACAACCAGAGTGTGCTCCCATTGAGCCGAGTTCTTGCTGTCTGCTGTGTATACTGTCCAGCTATCTTCGTCATCAAGACGACAGCCAAACTTACCCGCGTTGATCATTGGCTCGATAGTGAAACACATGCCTGCTTTTAGCACGGTGCGATCGCTGTTCTTGTAGTGAACCACTTGTGGATCTTCGTGGAACTCAGAACCAATGCCGTGGCCACAGTAATCTTTAACAATAGAGAACTTCGCACGTGGGTTGTTCTTGTTGTTTGTTTTGATGTACTTCTCGATAGCTGTACCGATTTGGCCAAGTTGAACACCTGGCTTAACTTGGCGCATGCCTTCGTAAAGTGCTTCTTGAGCAACCATGCACAGACGCTTGTTTGCAGGTGAAACCTCACCCACTAGGAACATCTTAGAGGTGTCACCGTGGTAACCTTGTGGACGAACGCTTAGATCTGCGTTTTCGTCATCAGGGATGATTACCGTGATATCAACGTTAAGAATGTCGCCATCTTTTAATACAGCCGGTTTGAATTGACCTGTGCTGCCAGTCTCATCTTGTGATGCTGGAATACCGTGGCACACAATGTGGTTGATAGACGTACAGATTGACTTAGGGAAACCGTGGTAATCAAGTGGTGCTGAGTATGCGCCTCTTTCTAGAGCGTACTCGTGACAGATTTGGTTTAGCTCTTCTGTCGTTGTACCTACTTGGATGTGAGGTTCAATCATCTCTAGAATTTCAGAAGCCAGCTTGCCGGCGACGCGCATTTTTTCAATTTCTTCAGCAGTTTTAATTTTTACAGCCATTGCATATCTCTTAATTTGGTAGCACCTAAGTGTGCATATTGGGGCTATTCTATCAGTGCAGCATTTTAGCGCAACATTCCCATGTCCATACATTGCTGGTGGATACTGCTCAACGTGAGTGAATCGTGATCGATTTATTGAGACAGAAGTGAATGAGTAGCGACACTATTTATAGGTGAAATTCGCCGATAGGGATCAGTATAGCAGTCGCCATTTTTAGAATTTTTTCTAGCCATAGATAGACAAAATATGGTATAAAGCGCGCCGGACATCAGGACTGTTTTCTCCAATTGGCGAAACAAGCTTTATGTTCACTAACTTATTTCTTTAAATCACACACATTCCGACACATGTTCCGGGGTGCCTCAACAACACAGATAACGGCTGAAAAGTGGTTAGTTGTTAGGGGTCGGATTCATGGGGGATGTGGAGGCCTAACCCCATAGAGGATTTTAAAATGGCAACTGTATCAATGCGCGATATGCTTAAAGCTGGTGTTCACTTCGGTCACCAAACTCGTTACTGGAACCCAAAAATGAAGCCATTCATCTTTGGTGCTCGTAACAAAGTACATATCATCAACCTAGAAAAAACTGTACCAATGTTCAACGAAGCTCTAGCTGAAATCGCTAAAGTTGGCGAGAAGAAAGGTAAAGTTCTTTTTGTTGGTACTAAGCGCGCTGCATCTGAAGCTGTTAAAGAAGCTGCTATCAACAGCAACCAGTTCTACGTTAACAACCGCTGGTTAGGCGGTATGCTAACGAACTACAAAACTGTTCGTCAGTCTATCAAGCGTCTGAAAGAACTTGAAGCGCAAGCTCAAGACGGTACTTTCGACAAGCTTACTAAGAAAGAAGCTCTAATGCGTACTCGTGAAATGGAGAAGCTAGAGAAATCTCTTGGTGGTATCAAGAACATGGGCGGCCTTCCAGACGCTCTATTCGTAATCGATGCTGATCACGAACACATCGCAGTTAAAGAAGCAAACAACCTAGGTATCCCAGTTTACGCTGTAGTTGATACTAACTCTAACCCAGACGGCGTTGACTTCGTTATCCCAGGTAACGATGATGCAATCCGTGCAGTACAGCTTTACCTAAACGCTGCTGCAGACGCGGTTAAAGAAGGTCGCAACAAAGATGTTGCTGCTGTAGCTGCTGAAAAAGACGGTTTTGTAGAAGCTGAATAATAGCGGCTCTGAGCCATATTTAGTTCACATTAAGCGGTCATAATCGATGGCTTAACGGACTGAATACAGTCAATATCAGGGGCCAATTAATTAGGCCCCTGTTTTTTATCTTTTTTAGAATTTACTGAGGAATAGAGAATGGCAACTGTAACTGCAGCTCTAGTTAAAGAACTTCGTGAACGCACAGCTGCGGGCATGATGGAATGTAAAAAAGCGCTTGTTGCTGCTGAAGGCGACATCGAGCTAGCAATTGAAAACATGCGTAAATCTGGCGCAGCAAAAGCAGCTAAGAAAGCTGGTAACGTTGCTGCTGAAGGCGCAATCATCATCAAAGAAGCAAACGGCGCAGCTGCTCTTCTTGAAGTTAACTGCCAAACTGATTTCGTAGCTAAAGATGCAGGTTTCCTTGCATTCGCTAACGAAGTTGCTGAAGTTGCTCTAGCAGAACGTCTAGAAATCGCTGATCTTCAAGCTAAATTTGAAGAAGCGCGTATCGCACTAGTAACTAAAATCGGTGAAAACATCAACATCCGTCGCGTACAATTCGTTGAAGGTGTTGCACTAGCTTCTTACCGTCACGGCGAGAAAATCGGTGTTGTTGTTGCTGGTGAAGGCGAAGCTGAAACTCTTAAGCACGTTGCAATGCACGTTGCTGCATCACGTCCTGAGTTCCTAAACCCAGAAGACGTACCTGCAGACGTAGTTGAGAAAGAAAAAGCAGTTCAAGTTGAAATCGCTATGAACGAAGGCAAACCAGCTGAAATCGCAGAGAAAATGGTTGTTGGCCGTATGAAGAAATTCACGGGCGAAATCTCTCTAACTGGTCAAGCTTTCATCATGGAGCCTAAGCAAACTGTTGGCGCTATCCTTAAAGAGAAAGGCGCTTCAGTATCTAACTTCGTACGTCTAGAAGTTGGTGAAGGCATCGAGAAAGCAGCTGAAATGAGCTTTGCTGACGAAGTTGCAGCGGTACAAAAAGGTTAATCCTTAGCGTATTGTTTGAAAAGAGACCGTGGCAAATGCTGCGGTCTTTTTATGAATAGTGAATTATTTTTTAGCTGTTATGAATGCAAACTGAGCTATTCAGTTTTTATCCATGACTGTTAATCATCAACTCTTTGGAAGGTAAACTCCATGACTACGAACCCTAAACCGGCGTATCAACGTATTCTGTTAAAACTTAGCGGTGAAGCACTACAAGGCGAAGAAGGTTTTGGTATTGACCCGACGATCCTTGATCGTATGGCTCAAGAAGTGAAAGAATTGGTTGAACTAGGTGTTCAAGTAGGCGTTGTTATCGGTGGCGGTAACCTTTTCCGTGGTGCAGGCCTTGCTGAAGCAGGTATGAACCGCGTTGTTGGTGACCACATGGGTATGCTTGCAACGGTAATGAACGGCCTTGCAATGCGTGACGCTCTTCACCGTGCTTACGTAAACGCACGTGTAATGTCTGCAATCCCTCTTAAAGGTGTGTGTGACGACTACAACTGGGCAGACGCAATCAGCCAACTACGTCAAGGTCGCGTTGTGATCTTCTCTGCTGGTACGGGTAACCCATTCTTCACTACGGATTCTGCTGCATGTCTACGTGGTATCGAAATCGAAGCTGACGTAGTTCTAAAAGCGACAAAAGTAGATGGTGTATTTACTTCTGACCCTGTAGCAAACCCAGACGCAGAGCTGTATGATACGTTGTCTTACAACACGGTTCTTGATAAAGAACTTAAAGTAATGGACTTGGCTGCATTTACGCTAGCACGTGATCACAAAATGCCAATCCGTGTATTTAACATGAATAAACCAGGCGCACTACGTCGCGTGGTTATGGGTGAAACTGAAGGTACATTAATCAGCGACGCTGACTAATTTTTCGGGCTTACTGAGGTGTTGTACCTTGGTAAGCTTATCCTTATCACTCCAAATAAAAAGCTTTCTTGAAGAAAGAACATAATCAAGGTGAAATTGTGATTAACGAAATCAAAAAAGACGCTCAAGAGCGCATGGTAAAAAGTGTTGATGCACTAAAAAACAGCCTGCAAAAGATTCGTACAGGCCGTGCGCACCCGAGCCTACTTTCTGGTCTTACTGTTGAGTACTACGGTGCTCCAACGCCTTTGACTCAAGTAGCTAACGTTATCGCTGAAGATGCACGTACACTAGCTATTACAGTGTTTGATAAAACGCTGACTCCTCTAGTTGAAAAAGCAATCCTGACATCTGACCTAGGCCTAAACCCTATGTCTGCGGGTACAGTTATCCGTGTTCCACTTCCACCGCTAACGGAAGAGCGTCGTAAAGACCTAGTTAAAATCGTTCGTGGCGAAGCTGAAGGTGGCCGTGTTGCTATCCGTAACATCCGTCGTGACGCGAATGGCGATCTAAAAGCACTTCTTAAAGATAAAGAAATCTCTGAAGATGAAGATCGTAAAGCACAAGACGAAATTCAAAAGCTAACTGACGCTGCGGTTAAGAACGTAGACGAAGTTCTAGCTGTTAAAGAAAAAGAGTTGATGGAAGTTTAATTTTCCATATTCTTTTCTTTCCGGAAAAACGCTGTACTCACGGTGCAGCGTTTTTTTATGCTACTCTGTTCGACTATTAGAATTTGATTCACTCTTTTATGCATAATTCTCAAGCGTTCACAGACTCTCTTCCTAAACACATTGCTATCATTATGGATGGTAATGGTCGCTGGGCAAAAGCTCAGGGCAAGCCTCGCGTCTTTGGCCATAAAAACGGTGTTCAAGCCGTTCGTAAAACTATCTCTTCTGCAGCCAGGCTTGGCATTAAAGCCGTTACTCTTTTTGCATTTAGTAGCGAAAACTGGCGTCGTCCTGAAGAAGAAGTCGGTATCTTGATGGAGCTGTTTATTTCAGTGCTGTCGAGTGAAGTTAAACAGCTTCATAAAAATAATCTACAACTTCGTGTTATTGGTGATAAAAGTCGTTTCAATGATCGACTACAAAAGAAGATAGAAGAAGCGGAAGCTTTGACTAGCACCAATACTGGTATGGTTATTAATATTGCGGCTAACTACGGCGGTAAGTGGGATATTCAGCAAGCAATGACCTCTATTGCTCAACAGGTAAAGTCTGGTGATATTAATGTAGATGACATTGATGAAGCTATGATTACAAAGCACCTGACGATGGCAGATATTCCTGAAGTCGATCTACTTATCCGTACCAGTGGCGAATGCCGCATTAGTAATTTTATGCTTTGGCAGTTGGCTTACGCCGAAATGTATTTCACTGAACAATTCTGGCCAGACTTTAATGAAGACAGCTTAGTAGAAGCTGTGACTTGGTTTGTTAACCGTGAGCGTCGTTTTGGATGCACCGGTGAGCAAATTAAAGCTCTGATGGACAGTTAATAAGGATTTTTTGGTTTGAAACAACGAATTATTACGGCGTTGATTTTAGCTCCCCTAGTTATTCTAGGTATTTTCGAGTTATCACTTCCTACATTTATTCTTTCACTAGCGGTAATCTCGCTATTGGGTTTTTGGGAGTGGACTCAGTTTGTTGAAAGCAAATCACGTTATGTAGCGTTGATTCCAACGGTTGTGGTAAGTGCTGCAAGTTTTGCTTTTATCCCTTTTGATGCATTTAGCCTTAATAACTTGTCTACTGCTCACTACGCCATTCTAACGATTGGCTCGATTTGGTGGGTAATCGCGAGTGGCATGGCGGTGACTTATCCTAAGTCTATGCCTGCATGGAAAGACTCTTCTCTTCTTCGTCACGCCTTTGGTGTGCTGACTCTGCTGCCATTCTTCTGGAGTGTGGTTATCCTGCGTGCTAACGGTATCGATGCTGATCCTTACCACGGTGCTAAACTGGTGATGTTTGTTTGCTTGCTTGTTTGGGCTGCAGATAGCGGCGCATACTTTTCAGGAAAGAGTTTTGGTAAGCGTAAAATGGCACCAGCGGTAAGCCCTAATAAGACGATTGAAGGTCTTATCGGTGGCATTATTACTGCGGTGATCGTGGCTTGGATCTTTGCTGACTTATTTGACATCCAATTCACAAGCCCACTTCACATGATTGTTATTACCCTTGTGACCGTTGTTATTTCTGTTCTAGGTGACCTTGTTGAAAGCATGTTTAAGCGTGTTTCTGGGGTGAAAGACAGCAGTAATCTGATTCCTGGTCATGGTGGTATACTAGATAGAATAGATAGCTTAACGGCTGCATTCCCTGTCTTTGCTCTGCTTTATTTAGCATTCTAATAAAAAAGGGCAGTGATTCTGCCCTTTATTACATTTCTACGGTCATATGTGATGCGAAATCTAACTATCCTTGGCGCTACCGGCTCGATTGGTGCAAGTACACTAAAAGTCATTGAGCAAAACCCAGATCTCTATTCAGTGGTTGCACTGGCTGCAGGCTCGAATGTTGAAAAGATGCTGGCGCTAGTTGAAAAGTGGCAACCAAGCTATGTTGCTATGGCTTGCCCTGATGCAGCGTCTCAACTGACTGAAGTGTTGTCCGCGAGTTACCCTAACGTAAAAGTGCTTTCAGGCACTGAAGGCATGTGCCAGGTTGCTTCTCTAGAGGAAGTGGATACGGTAATGGCTGCGATTGTTGGCGCCGCAGGCCTGCTTCCTACTATGTCTGCGGTTAAGGCTGGTAAGCGTATCTTGCTTGCTAATAAAGAAGCCTTGGTAATGTCTGGGCAGTTGTTTATCGATGCGGTAGCAAAGTACGGCGCTGAACTACTTCCAGTTGATAGTGAACATAATGCTATCTTTCAATGCTTGCCTCAAAACGTACAAACTAACCTAGGCCGTTGTGATTTAGAAGAGAACGGTATCAACCATATTCTTTTGACTGGTTCGGGTGGTCCTTTCCGTTATACGAACGTTGCTGAGTTAGAGTCGGTAACACCAGAACGAGCTATCGCACACCCTAACTGGTCTATGGGTCCTAAGATCTCGGTCGATTCTGCGACTATGATGAATAAAGGCTTAGAGTACATTGAGGCGAAATGGTTATTTAATGCCTCTCAAGAGCAGCTGAAAGTGATTATTCATCCTCAGTCTGTGATTCATTCTATGGTCCAGTACAAAGATGGCTCTGTGCTTGCTCAAATGGGTGAACCTGACATGGCGACGCCAATCGCTTTGACGATGTCTTACCCTGAGCGCACTGAAGCGGGTGTTAAGCCTTTGGATTTCACCAAAGTGGGCGAGCTTACTTTCCTAGAACCAGATTTTAGCCGTTACCCATGCTTAAGATTAGCGATTGAAGCTTGCTACCTAGGTCAGCACGCTACAACAGCAATTAACGCAGCAAACGAAATTGCAGTCGATGCTTTCTTGAACAATCGAGTGAAATTTACCGATATTGCTGTCATTAACGAGCATGTTATGAGCAAAGTATGTGAACAACATAACTCTGAGGGCTTAGATAGCTTGGAAAGCCTTCTCGAGCTCGATAATATGTCTCGTCAAATAGCCAATCAATTTATTAAAGAGCAGCTAGCATGAGTGGAATTCTGTGGAACTTCGCATCTTTTATTGTAGCGCTTGGTATTCTGGTCGCTGTTCATGAGTTTGGACACTTCTGGGTTGCTCGTCGCTGTGGTGTGAAAGTTGAGAAATTCTCGATTGGTTTTGGTAAATCAATCTGGAGCAAAGTTGGCCGTGATGGCACAGAGTACAGCTTGTCTGTCATTCCATTGGGCGGCTACGTTAAGATGCTTGATGGTCGTGTAGACGACCTTTCTGAAGGCGAACAACAATACGCTTTTGATAAGAAGCCGTTGTGGAAAAGAACAGCGATAGTTGGTGCAGGTCCTGCGTTTAACTTTATCTTTGCCGTCTTTGCCTATTGGCTTGTATTTTTGATTGGCGTGCCGGCGGTTAAACCCGTAATTGGTGAAGTTACTCCGCAATCTATTGCTGCACAAGCCGGAATTGAAACTGGAATGGAACTTAAATCTATTTCGGGAATCAAAACCGCAGATTGGGAATCAGTCAATATGGGGTTGATATCGCATATTGGTGATCAGTCCATGACTGTAACGGTTTCTTCTCAAGACGATATCGGCTTTGAACAACAGATGACATTGGATATTTCAGACTGGTCATTCAACCCAGAAACTGAATCTGCAATGACAACGCTGGGCTTTAGACCATATTCTCCAGAGATATCGACAGTGCTCGCTCAAGTCATTGATGACGGTGCTGCATACGATGCAGGGGTAGAAGCTGGCGACAAAATTGTTGAGATTAATGGGCAGCCTATTGAACAGTGGCAGTCGGTTGTTGAGTTAATCCGTTCAAACCCGATGACACCCTTGGACCTTGTAGTCCTGCGAAATGGAACTGAACAGTCATTAGTTATGACGCCAAAAAGCCGCGAGCTTTCTGATGGTTCCACAATCGGCTATGCAGGTATTGCTCCAGAAGTCGCAGAATGGCCAGAAGATTATCGCTTTGAGTTACAATTTGGTGTAATTGAGTCTGTAGGAAAAGCATTTGATAAAACAGGTCAAATTATTGGTTTGACGCTGACAATGCTTAAGAAGCTCATCGTTGGTGATGTTGGCTTAAATAACTTGAGTGGCCCGATTTCAATAGCTAAAGGTGCAGGGACAACCGCCGATTACGGTTTGGTTTACTTCTTAGGCTTTTTGGCTCTGATTAGTGTTAACTTGGGGATTATTAATTTGGTTCCGCTGCCTATGCTTGATGGCGGACATTTGCTCTTTTTCGCTATTGAGGCCGTTACTCGTAAACCGGTGCCTGAAAAAGTTCAGGAAATGGGATACAGAGTGGGAGGTGCAATCCTCTTCTCTTTGATGGCTCTGGCAATATTTAATGATTTTACTCGTCTGTGAATGGTTTCTCACAGGCATTGGTAGTAGCAAGGAATAATTAGAATAAGTATGGCGATTAAGCAAATTCTGTTCGCAAGTCTATTGGCCACTAGTGTGGCTGCGAACGGAGCACAAAACTTTGTGGTTCAAGATATCAAGATCGAAGGTTTACAGCGTGTTGCATTAGGTGCAGCTCTACTGAAAATGCCAGTGCGTATTGGCGATGAAGTAGATGAAAGCGATGTATCTGAGATCATTCGTGCACTGTATGCTTCAGGTAACTTTGAGGACGTTAAAGTCCTTCGCGATGAAGGTGTTTTAGTTGTTCAAGTGAAAGAACGACCGACCATCGCGAGCATTTCATTCTCGGGTAACAAAGCGATCAAAGAAGAACAACTTCAGCAGAACCTAGATGCGTCTGGTGTTCGTGAAGGTGAAGCTCTTGACCGTACTACGCTGAGTAACATTGAGAAAGGCCTTGAAGATTTTTACTACAGCGTGGGTAAGTACAACGCGACAGTAAAAGCGGTTGTGACACCTCTGCCACGTAACCGTTCTGACCTTAAGTTTGTGTTTACTGAGGGCGTATCCGCTAAGATTCAACAAATCAACTTTATCGGTAATGAAGTCTTCTCTGACTCTGAACTGCTCAGTCGTTTCAACCTGAACGTTGATGTTGCATGGTGGAATTTCCTTGCGGATGAAAAATACCAAAAGCAGGTCTTAGCCGGTGATATCGAAGCGTTGAAATCTTACTACCTTGACCGTGGTTACCTGAAGTTTAAGGTCGACTCTACGCAGGTGGCGATCTCTCCAGACAAGAAAGGTGTTTACATCACACTTGGCCTTGATGAAGGCGAAGCTTACACCGTTAAAGATGTCTCTTTCCGTGGTGAATTAATCGGTCGTGAGGCTGACTTCGAAGCGTTAGTGCCATTCGAAGACGGCGATACGTACAACGGTTCTTCGGTAACGTCTTTGGAAGAGAACGTAAAACGAATTCTTGGTGAATCTGGCTACGCGTACCCACAAGTTCGCACGATTCCTGAATTTGACGATGAGACCAAAGAAGTGTCGTTGGTTATCAATGTAGAAGCGGGCAGCCGTATCTACGTTCGTGATATTCGATTCACGGGTAACAACTCAACGAAAGACGAAGTACTGCGTCGTGAAATGCGTCAAATGGAAGGCAGCTGGCTTAACTCTAAGTCAATTGATACCGGTAAGAGCCGCCTTAACCGTTTAGGTTTCTTTGAAACGGTTGATGTACAAACAGTGCGTGTTCCTGGCAGTGAAGACCAAGTTGATTTGGTTTACAACGTTAAGGAGGCGAACTCAGGCAGCATAAACTTTGGTGTTGGCTACGGTACTGAATCAGGTGTTAGCTTCCAAGTTGGTCTGCAACAAGATAACTTTGCGGGCTCTGGTAACCGTGTTGGCGTAAGTGCCATGATGAACGATTACCAAAAGAACGTGAGCTTAGACTACCGAGACCCATACTGGAACCTTGATGGTGTGAGCTTAGGCGGTAAGATCTTCTACAACGAATTTGAAGCCTCTGAAGCGGATATTGTCGACTATACCAACCAAAGTTATGGTACCAGTCTTACATGGGGTTTCCCTATGGATGAGTTGAACCGCCTTGAGTTTGGTGTTGGCTATACGCACAACAAGATCGGTAATGTACCTACTTATGTACAAGCTGTTCAATTTGCGAAAAGTATTGACCAATATGGTGATGAACATATCTTAACTGATGACTTTGATATCAATATCTCTTGGACTCGAAACAATCTTAACCGTGGTTTTTTCCCAACCGAAGGTAACCATCAACGTGCTTTTGCTAAGGTGACGGTACCCGGTTCTGATGCTCAGTACTTTAAAATGCAGTACGATGTGAAACATTACATCCCGCTGACCAAAAAGCATGAGTTCACACTATTGATGCGTGGCCGATTAGGCTATGGTAATGGTTATGGCCAAACGGATGGTAACGATAACTTGTTCCCATTCTACGAGAACTATTACGCAGGTGGTTTTACTACCCTACGTGGTTTTGGCTCTAACTCGGCAGGTCCGAAAGCTGTTTATAGTGATGGGCAATCAAATAATGGCTCATATGGAGTTGCAACTGATGATTCGGTTGGTGGTAATGCGGTTGCTTTGGCAAGCTTAGAGTTAATTGTACCGACACCGTTTGCTTCTGATGAAGCACGCAGCCAGATTCGAACCAGTGTCTTCTTCGACATGGCAAGTGTGTGGGATACCGAATTCATAGATCGGAACCAACCAAGCAGTGGCAGCCAGTACTACTACGATTACTCAGATCCAACAAATTACCGTTCATCTTATGGTGCCGCTCTTCAATGGATGTCACCGATGGGCCCACTGGTTTTCTCTCTAGCGAAGCCAATTAAAATTTACGAAGGTGATGATGAGGAATTCTTCACATTTACCATTGGTAGAACTTTCTAATATTTAAAGGACAATATTTTGAAAAATATGATTAAAGCAGCAGGTTTAGGCCTTGTAGTTCTTAGCTCTTCTTTCTTTGCAACAGCTGCTGAAGCTGCGCAAAAAGTGGGTTATGTAAACACTGCACAAGTATTCCAGGCTCTACCTCAGCGTGAAGTTGTTCTTCAAAAAATGCAGGAAGAGTTCAAAGATAAAGCGGCTGAGCTACAGAGCATTCAAGCTGAAGCGAAAACGAAGATTGAAAAGCTTAAGCGTGATGGCGAGCTACTAGGTCCTGAAGAAGTTGAGAAGCTTCGTATCGAAGTAGGCCAACTAGACAGCAAATACAAAATCAAAGCTCAAGCACTAGAAAAAGCAAGTCAACGTCGTGAAGCACAAGAGAAGCAGAAGCTGTTCAAAGTGATTCAAGATGCTGTAACTAAAGTTGCAGAGAAAGAAGGCTACGACATGATCGTTGATATTCAAGCTCTACAATACGGTAAGCCTGAATACAACATCTCTGAGCAAGTAATTAAATCACTGAAATAAGTTTTATGAAGAACCTGACTTTAGCCGAATTGGCAACGATTACTGGGGGAGAGCTACATGGAGACGGTACGATTACCGTCTCAGCAGTCGCTCCTATGGATAAAGCGCAAGAAGGCAACATTACGTTCCTTTCTAACGTGAAGTACAGCAAGCACCTAGGTGACTGTAAAGCATCCGCTATTATGGTTAAAGAGAGTGAGCGCGAACTGTGTAAGACCAACGTTATTGTGGTTAGTGACCCTTACGTTGCTTTTGCTAAGGTTGCTCAAGCGCTTGATACTACTCCTGCACCCGCAGCGGATATTGCTGATTCTGCTTCAATCTCTAGCGATGCAACCATTGGACAAAATGTGTCTATTGGTGCGAACGCTGTGATTGAGTCTGGTGCAGTACTTAGTGATGATGTGATCATCGGTGCTGGTTGCTTTATTGGTAAAAATGCAAAAATTGGCGCAGGCACTAAGCTGTGGGCTAACGTAAGTGTTTACCATGAAGTGGTGATTGGTGAAGCATGTCTGATTCAATCAAGTACTGTTATTGGCTCTGATGGTTTTGGTTATGCGAACGAGAAAGGCGAATGGGTTAAGATCCCGCAAGTCGGCTCGGTTCGCATCGGTAACCGCGTAGAAATTGGCGCGTGTACTACCATCGATCGCGGCGCATTAGATGACACAATCATTGAAGACAACGTTATCCTAGATAACCAACTTCAGATTGCTCACAATGTTCACATCGGATATGGTTCAGCTCTTGCAGGTGGTACTATCATTGCAGGCAGCACGACGATAGGTAAGTACTGTATTATTGGTGGCGGTTGTGTGATTAATGGTCATATTGAAATCGTTGACGGCGTTACAATCACCGGTATGGGGATGGTAATGCGCAGCATCACTGAGAAAGGCATGTACTCTTCGGGTATTCCTTTACAGCCAAATAAAGACTGGCGTAAAACAGCGACGCGAGTTCATCGTATTGATGAAATGAACAAGCGTTTGAAAACCGTTGAAAAACTTATTGAGAAGAGCGCGGAATCATAATTCCAGCATTTCTAATAAAAGGCTCGCGTACAGCGAGTCTTTTTCGTTTATAATCCTTCTAATTAAATAAAGAATATACATAGGAATACGACTTTGACTACTGAACAGACAACGATGAACATTACTGAAATTCAGGAACTACTACCTCATCGCTACCCATTCTTAATGGTTGATCGTGTGACTAGCTTTGAAAAAGAAAAAACACTGACCGCAATTAAGAATGTTTCTGTTAACGAACCTCAGTTCACTGGCCACTTCCCTCAGCTTCCTGTATTCCCAGGCGTGTTGATCTTAGAAGCAATGGCACAAGCAACAGGCCTTCTAGCATTCAAATCTTTCGGTGCGCCTTCTGGCAACGAGTTGTACTACTTTGCTAGCGTAGATAAAGCTAAATTCCGTAAGCCAGTAGTACCAGGTGACCAACTGGTTATCGAAGTTGAATTCTTAAAAGAACGTCGTGGCATCGCATCGTTTAATGGTGTTGCTAAGGTTGACGGCGTAGTTGTATGTTCAGCTGAACTTAAATGTGCTCGTAGAGAGTTTTAATATGATTCATGAAACAGCGAAAATTCACCCGGCAGCAGTAATCGAAGGTGATGTAACTATCGGTGCTAACGTGACGGTTGGGCCTTTCACTTACATTGCTGGTAACGTGACAATCGGTGACGACACTGAAGTGATGTCGCACGTTGTGATCAAAGGTCACACAACCATTGGCAAAGAAAACCGCATCTTCCCACACGCTGTTATTGGTGAAGAAAACCAAGACAAGAAATACGGCGGTGAAGAGACAACAGTTGTGATCGGTGATCGCAACGTGATTCGTGAAGCGGTTCAAATTCATCGTGGTACGGTTCAAGATAAAGCAACCACAGTGATTGGTGATGACAACTTACTTTGTGTTAATGCTCACGTAGCGCACGATGTTATTGTTGGTAACCACACTCACATTGGTAACAACGCTATTCTTGGCGGTCACGTAACGGTTGGCGACTACGCTGGTGTTATGGCACTTTCTGCGATTCACCCGTTCTGTTCGATTGGTGCTTACGCTTACATTGGTGGCTGTTCTGCAGTTGTTCAAGATGTACTGCCGTACGTGCTTGCACAGGGTAACCACGCGGCTCCATTCGGTCTTAACCTAGTAGGTTTGAAGCGTAACGGATTTGAAAAACCTGAAATTCGTGCACTACAGAAGGCGTACAAAGAGTTATACCGTTCAGGTAAAACACTTGAAGAAGCGAAAGCGGCTTTAGTTGAAATGGCAAAAGAGTTTACCTCGGTAGCGCCTATGCTTGAAATGCTAGAGAACTCTGAGCGCGGTATTATTCGTTAATACTCGATGTGGTTATGTACCAATCAATGTGAGTATGACAATAATTACTTCATCAGAATGGTATAACAAAAAGATCGCTACTCGTTAGGCGGTCTTTTTTGTTTTAGGCAACAAGGGAATTGAAAAACTATGGCACCGCAAGAAGCAGCAACTAATATCTCGGACTTCGTTTCGAATGAACCATTGCGCGTAGGCATTGTTGTCGGCGAACTGTCTGGCGATACGCTTGGTGAAGGCTTTATCAAAGCGATCAAATCACAATACCCGAATGCTGAGTTCGTTGGCATTGGCGGGCCGAAAATGAAAGCCCTAGGTTGTGAGTCTCTTTTCGAGATGGAAGAGCTGGCCGTTATGGGCTTAGTTGAAGTGCTTGGCCGTTTACCTCGCTTGTTAAAAGTAAAAGCAGAGTTGGTTAAGTATTTCACTCAAAATCCACCCGATGTCTTTGTCGGTATCGACGCGCCCGATTTCAATCTAAGGCTTGAGTTAGACCTTAAGAACGCTGGAATCAAAACGGTGCATTACGTGAGCCCTTCAGTATGGGCTTGGCGTCCAAAGCGTATCTTTAAAATCGACAAAGCAACCGACTTAGTCTTGGCTTTCTTGCCGTTCGAAAAAGCGTTCTACGATAAATATAACGTTGCCTGTGAGTTTGTTGGTCACACGTTGGCAGACGCGATTCCTTTAGAGCCAAGTAAACAAGATGCTCGAGAGCTGTTAGGTCTTGAACAAGGCAAGCAGTGGTTAGCCGTATTACCGGGCAGTCGTGGTGGTGAGATGGGTTTGATTGCTCAACCATTTATCGAAACTTGCCAGCGTATTAAGCAGAAGTATCCGGATATCAATTTTGTTGTTGCGCTCGTTAACGAGCAGCGTAAAAAGCAGTTTACTGAAATCTGGCAATCGACCGCACCTGAGCTTGAATTCACGTTAGTCGAAGATACGGCAACCAACGTGATTACCGCCGCTGATTCTGTGCTCTTGGCTTCAGGTACCGTGGCTCTTGAATGTATGTTGCTTAAACGCCCTATGGTGGTTGGTTACAAAGTAAATAAGCTGACGGGTTACATTGTTAAGAAGTTGGCGATCACTGAGTTTGTGTCACTGCCGAATATTTTGGCTGGTGAAGAGATCGTGAAAGAGCATATTCTTGAAGAGTGTCACCCAGACTTTTTGTTCCCGTCTGTCGATAAAATGCTATCAGCCGATAACAGTGCCTTGATCGAACGCTTTACCGAGATGCATCACTGGATCCGTAAAGACGCAGACAAACAAGCCGCTAACGCAGTATTGAAATTGATTGACCGACCTTTTGTTGAAGCATAAAGCGCTTACCTACAGAACATTAAGAGATTAGTTATGGCAGTAAAAGAGAAAAAAGAGCTTCCTCCATTTGAATATCCGCAAGGCTACCAGCTGTTTGCTGGCGTGGATGAAGTAGGGCGTGGCCCTTTGGTTGGCGACGTGGTGACCGCTGCGGTTATCCTTGATCCAAACAACCCAATCGAAGGCTTGAACGACTCAAAGAGATTGTCTGAGAAGAAGCGTCTTGCGTTACTTCCTGAAATCAAAGAGAAAGCTTTGGCGTGGTCTGTCGGTCGTTGTTCTCCACAAGAAATTGATGAGTTGAATATTCTGCAAGCGACGATGGTTGCTATGCAGCGAGCTATCGCGGGGTTGAGCGTTCAACCTGATATGGCGTTGATAGATGGAAACCGTGTCCCAGAACTGCCGATGGATGGTCTTGCGATTGTGAAGGGTGACTTGCGAGTGGCTGAAATCAGTGCGGCGTCTATTATCGCAAAAGTCGTTCGTGACCAAGAGATGGAAGATCTTGATAAACTTCATCCAGAGTTTGGTTTTGCTAAGCATAAAGGTTACCCGACTAAAGCGCATTTCGAAGCTATTGAAAAACATGGTGTAACCGAGCATTACCGCAAGAGCTTTAAGCCAGTAAAACGTATTCTTGGCATAGACTGAGCTTTACGTTAACTAGAGTTTGGCATCGAATAAAGTTGCTAACTTGTGTTAGAAAAAAATAGAATACACACAGTTGTAATCCTAGGCTCAAACCTAGAACTCAGGAAAAATAATGTCAGATCCAAAATTTGTTCACCTACGCGTACACAGTGACTTTTCGATGGTGGATGGCCTATCCAAGGTGCCACCATTAGTTAAAAAAGTCGCTGAAATGGGTATGCCTGCTCTAGCATTGACCGACTTTACCAACCTGTGTGGTTTGGTGAAGTTCTACGGTACTGCCCATGGGTGTGGGGTTAAACCTATTATTGGTGCTGACTTCTTGATGCAGTCTCCGGAATTCGGTGACGAGTTGACCAAGCTCACCGTTATCGCAACGGACAATAAAGGTTATAACAACCTAACGTTACTTATCTCGAAAGCCTACCTTCGTGGTCATGTTCAACATCAGCCTGTAATTGATAAAGAGTGGCTAATTGAGAATGCAGAAGGCCTGATCATTCTATCGGGCGCCAAAGAAGGTGAGATTGGTAAGGCGTTACTGAAAGGTAACCGTGATTTGGTTGCAAGCAGCGTCGAGTTTTACAAAACGTACTTCGCCGACCGTTTTTACTTGGAACTGATTCGTACTGGACGACCAGATGAAGAGTCATACTTACACTTTGCGTTAGAGCTTGCTGAACAGGAAGACCTGCCTGTTGTCGCAACCAACGAAGTGGTTTTTCTAACTGAAGACCTGTTTGATGCTCACGAAATCCGCGTGGCGATCCATGACGGTTTCACTATGGTCGATCCTCGTCGTCCGAAGAACTACAGTGCGCAACAGTATCTTCGTAGCGAAGAAGAGATGTGTGAGCTGTTCTCAGACATTCCAGAAGCGCTAGAGAACAGTGTTGAGATTGCCAAGCGTTGTAACGTGACCGTTCGTCTGGGTGAATACTTCCTGCCTAACTTTCCTACGGAAGGTTTGGCGATTGAAGACTTCTTGATCAAGAAATCTGAAGAAGGTCTTGAACGACGTTTGGCGTTCCTGTTCCCTGACGAAAAAGTTCGCGCTGAGCGCAGACCTGAATACGATGAGCGACTCAAGATCGAGCTCGAAGTTGTCAATAACATGGGTTTCCCAGGTTACTTCTTGATCGTAATGGAGTTCATCCAGTGGTCAAAAGACAACGATGTGCCCGTAGGCCCAGGGCGTGGTTCTGGTGCCGGTTCTTTGGTGGCTTACGCGCTTGATATCACCGACCTTGACCCGCTTGAATACGATCTCCTTTTCGAACGTTTCTTGAACCCAGAACGTGTATCCATGCCCGATTTCGATATCGACTTCTGTATGGATAAGCGTGACCAAGTTATCGACCACGTGGCTGAGATGTACGGTCGTGATGCCGTTTCTCAGATCATCACCTTTGGTACCATGGCGGCGAAAGCGGTAATTCGCGATGTAGGCCGTGTATTGGGCCACCCGTTTGGTTTTGTTGATCGAATTTCAAAGCTTGTACCGCCAGATCCGGGCATGACGCTAGAGAAAGCATTCCTTGCTGAACCTGCATTGCCAGAGCTTTACGATGGCGATGAAGAAGTTCGCGAGCTGATTGATAAGTGTCGCATCCTTGAAGGTTGTACGCGAAATGCCGGTAAGCACGCGGGTGGTGTTGTTATTTCACCAACCACGATCACCGATTTTGCGCCAATTTATGCCGATGCCGAAGGTAACTTCCCAGTTACGCAATTCGATAAGAATGACGTTGAAACCGCTGGTTTGGTTAAGTTCGACTTCTTGGGTCTACGTACCCTGACCATCATCGATTGGGCGTTAGGCCTCGTAAACCCTCGCCTGAAGAAAGAAGGTAAAGAGCCGGTTCGTATCGAGTCGATCCCTCTTGATGACCAAGCATCGTTCAACCTATTACAAAATTCTGAAACCACCGCGGTATTCCAGCTGGAATCGCGTGGTATGAAAGACCTGATCAAACGTCTCCAACCGGACTGTTTTGAAGATATTATCGCATTGGTAGCCCTATTCCGCCCGGGTCCTCTGCAATCAGGCATGGTAGATAACTTTATCGACCGTAAGCACGGCCGAGAAGCTGTTTCGTATCCTGATGAAACGTGGCAGCACGAATCGCTTAAAGAGACACTAGAACCTACGTACGGCATCATCCTGTATCAAGAACAGGTAATGCAAATCGCACAGATCCTTGCTGGCTATACGCTTGGCGGAGCGGATATGTTGCGTCGTGCGATGGGTAAGAAAAAGCCAGAAGAGATGGCTAAACAGCGTGGTACCTTCAAAGAAGGTGCTGTAGCCAATGGTGTTGATGGCGAGCTGGCCATGAAGATCTTTGACTTGGTAGAGAAATTTGCGGGCTACGGCTTTAACAAATCTCACTCCGCAGCGTACGCACTGGTTTCTTATCAAACGCTATGGCTGAAAACGCACTACCCAGCGGAATTTATGGCTGCGGTAATGACGGCAGATATGGATAACACCGAGAAGGTTATCGGCCTTGTTGATGAATGTTTCCGTATGAAGCTCAAGCTTTTGCCACCAGATATCAACTCAGGTCTATACCGTTTCAACGTGGATGAAGATGGCGCGATTGTTTATGGTATCGGCGCGATCAAAGGGGTGGGTGAAGGCCCTATCGAAGCGATCATCGAAGCGCGAAATAAGGGTGGTTACTTTAAAGACTTATTCGACTTCTGTGCACGCCTTGATCTGAAGAAGGTTAATAAACGTGTTATCGAAAAGTTGATTCTATCCGGAGCCTTAGATAGATTAGGTCCTCACCGAGCGGCGATGATGGCATCTTTGAAAGATGCGGTGAAGGCGGCGAGCCAACATCACCATGCCGAGTCTTTTGGTCAATCTGATATGTTTGGTGTGTTGACCGACGCTCCGGAAGAGGTTGAGCACAAGTATACCCAAGTGCCTAAATGGCCTGAGAAGGTTTGGCTTGAGGGTGAGCGTGAAACGCTTGGTTTGTATTTAACGGGTCACCCGGTTAACGCTTACATCAAAGAGTTAGCGAAATACACCAGCTGTCGTTTGAAAGATGCCACGCCAACGCGTCGTGACCAATCACTAACGATTGCCGGTTTGGTGATTGCAGCGAGAGTGATGACGACGAAGCGTGGTACGCGAATCGGTTTGATGACACTTGATGACCGTTCGGGCCGAATGGAAGTGATGTTGTTCTCGGATGCGCTCGATCGCTACGCAGAACTGCTCGAAAAAGACAAAATTGTGGTCGTTTCCGGACAGGTCAGCTTTGATGATTTCAATGGCGGGCTTAAAATGTCCGCGCGCGAGGTCATGGACTTAGGAAGCGCCCGTGAGAAATATGCTCGTGGGGTGTCGATATCTATCGACCAATCCCAAATTAACGGTCAATTTTTTGAACGCTTTAGTCAAATCTTAGAACCTTATAGAGCCGGAACGGTCCCAGTCAATGTATACTACCAGCGTGCCGACGCTAGAGCGCGGTTAACATTGGGCACAGAATGGCGCGTGACGCCAAGTGATACATTGCTAGACGAATTAAAACAGCTGCTTGGAAATAGCCAAGTAGAACTCGAATTTAACTAAAATTTAGCTTCGCGAATGCGGAGCTGAATCAACAAGGATTCATAGATGAGCCTGAACTTTCTAGAATTTGAAAAGCCTATCGCTGAACTTGAAGCAAAAATCGAAGCGCTACGTGACGTTTCGCGTCACGGTGGTGACACAGCGGTAGATCTAGACAAAGAAATCGAACAACTAGAGAAAAAAAGCTTAGAGCTTAAACAGAAAATCTTTAGTGACTTAGGTGCATGGCAGGTAGCTCAACTTGCTCGTCACCCTCAACGTCCTTACACCAAAGATTACCTGGAGCATGCATTCACAGAGTTTGAAGAGATGGCGGGCGATCGCGCTTACGCTGACGACAAAGCTATTGTGGGTGGTATGGCTCGTCTAAATGGCCGTCCTGTTATGGTTATTGGTCACCAGAAAGGTCGTGAGACTAAAGAGAAAGTGATCCGTAACTTTGGTATGCCAAAGCCAGAAGGTTACCGTAAGGCGCTACGTCTAATGGAAACTGCTGAGCGTTTCAACATGCCTATCATCACTTTCATCGACACAGCGGGCGCATACCCAGGTGTTGGTGCTGAAGAACGTGGTCAATCTGAAGCTATCGCTAAAAACCTAAAAGTGATGGCTGGCCTTTCAGTTCCTGTTATCTGTAACGTTGTTGGTGAAGGCGGTTCTGGTGGTGCACTAGCGATTGGTGTTGGTGACTACGTGAACATGCTTCAGTACTCTACGTACTCAGTAATCTCTCCAGAAGGTTGTGCTTCAATCCTATGGCGCGATTCAGATAAAGCACCACAAGCTGCTGAAGCGATGGGCCTGATTGCTCCTCGCCTTAAAGAGCTTGAGCTTATCGACGAAATCATTCCTGAGCCTCTAGGTGGCGCGCACCGCGACCCTGCACAAACGGCTCAGAACATGAAAGACATGTTAGTTAAACAGCTAGAAGAGCTAGAGCAGTTTGATAACGAAACGCTGCTTGAGCGTCGTTACCAGCGTCTAATGAGCTACGGCTACTGCTGATAAGTTGCCTTAGCGATAAGGCCAGCTATACGAACAAGTTGATGAAAGGGTTGGACTCAGTGCCAACCCTTTTTTATTATTAAAACATTATCCCTTCACACACGACCTCTGGTTTATTAGCCTCATGACACACTTAATTGATACCTTCACATCTGTACTTGATCAAAGCGCGCTTAAGCCTTGCCGGTTGCTCGTCGCTTTCAGTGGTGGTGTCGATTCACGAGTTTTGTTGGAGTTGGCTGCCCAATTCGCTAAGTCCCATCACATCGAGTGCTGTGCGGTACATGTTCATCATGGCTTAAGTAACAATGCTGATCACTGGGCAGAGCAGTGCCAAGCATGGTGTGATGCTTTGTGGGTACCTTTGTTCATTGAACGAGTCTCGCTAGATATCAGCCGTGGAGAAAGCGTTGAAAAGCTGGCTCGAGACGCGCGATACCAAGCCTTTAAAAAGCATATTAGACAAGGCGATGTGTTAGTGACAGGCCAGCACATTGATGACCAAGTCGAGACTTTCTTGTTAGCGTTGAAGCGTGGCAGTGGTCCGAAAGGGCTCTCTTCGATGGCGAAAGTGATGCCGTTTGCTGATGCTCATATTGTTCGCCCACTGCTATCGGTAACTCGAATCGAGATTGAAGCAGCAGCTCACGACATGGGCTTAACTTGGGTAGAAGATGAAAGTAATCAGGACGTGCGTTTTGACCGCAATTTTATCCGTCATCAAGTGACTCCGGTGCTGACTGAGCGTTGGCCTAGTTTTCGAGAATCGGTCAGTCGCAGCGCTCAGCTATGTGCAGAGCAAGAGTTACTGTTGGATGAGTTGCTTGAGTCTCACTTACAGCAAGCTTTGGGAGATAGCCAGAGCTTAAGCATTGAGGCGTTATTCCAACATTCAGACTTGTTACGAGCACGACTGATAAGAATGTGGCTTAGCCATTGTAATCAACCGATGCCAAGCCAAAAGCAGCTCAAACTTATATGGGATGAGGTGGCATGCGCTCAGGCGGACGCTAATCCTAAGCTGGTGTTGAATGAGGTTGAGGTTAGACGTTTTAATCATCAGCTCTATGTCGTCAAAGAGACCAAAGACTTGTCGAACTGGCAAAGTGATATCTCGATGGAAGAGAGCTTAGTTTTGCCTGACGGTTTAGGGGAACTACACTTAACTTCAGCGGCGAGTGATGGTGTATCTAACCACTGTGATGCGCAACATTTTAGTCTCAACACAACGAGAGGAACACTGCGAGTGATCTTTAACCCTGAGGGATTGTCAGCACACCCTGTTGGGCGCGGTCATAGCAGGAAGCTTAAGAAGTTGTTTCAAGAGTACCAAGTACCCAGTTGGTTAAGACGCAGAACGCCGATATTAATTGATGGCGATCGAGTGATCGCTGTTTTAGGCTTATTCGTAGATAAAAACTACGAAGGTCAAGATTGTGAAGCGCTTTGGAGCAAGTAGAAAAAGTTTGTGTCACAATTCACCGTCACTTTAATAAAAATAATTAATGGAATATGCAATGAAGAAAATTACACTAGGATTAGTTCTTGGATTTGGACTATTGAGTGGTAACGCACTGGCGGCTGATGTCGCTGCGGGTCAAGCTAAAGCAGCAATCTGTGCGGCATGTCATGGTGCAGACGGTATCGCAGTGATCCCTGGCTATCCAAACCTTAAAGGTCAAAACGAGCAATACATCGCTTCATCAATTAAGGCCTATAAGAACGGCCAGCGCACCGGCGGTTTGGCCGCTGTCATGCAGGCTCAAGCTTCAATGCTGAGTGATGAAGACATCGCGAATCTAGCCGCTTACTACGCAAGCCTTAAGTAAAACCTTCTCAAAGCGCTGATTAAACAAGATGATAAATTTCGAGCCAGAGCTTTAAAGCTCTGGCTTTTTTCATTGAATGTTTACTATAGCTAACCGATAATGAGCCATTCGCACAGTTTAAGGGATGAACATGAAAAAGATTGAAGCCATTATCAAGCCATTCAAACTTGATGATGTACGTGAAGCACTTGCAGAAGTGGGTATTACGGGTATGACAGTATCTGAAGTTAAAGGCTTTGGACGTCAAAAAGGTCATACTGAGCTATACCGCGGCGCAGAGTACATGGTCGACTTTTTACCTAAAGTGAAACTAGAAATCGTTGTGACCGACGAAGTGGCTGACCAATGTGTTGATACCATCATCGAGACGGCTCAAACAGGTAAAATCGGTGACGGTAAGATCTTCATTACTGAAGTTGAACGTGTGGTACGTATTCGTACTGGCGAAGAAGACGAAGACGCCGTATAAAAAAACTATTACCCTAAAAGGAGCGTTTATCGCTCCTTTTTCATTTCTGGTAGGGTGTTGTATGTTTAAGAAAACCATCATTGTTATCACGCTATTGATAACGCTTGCTGTCGTTAGTTTTCATTTTATCTTCGTGATCCCGAATAAACCCAACCTGATCACTTCCTCTCAAAGTACCAGTAACGACATCTACAGCTGCTACCAAAACTCTGCACCGAAAGCGATTGATGTGTCTGATGGCTTAGACATTACGGTGTGGAATATCTATAAGCAAAACCGAAATAATTGGCAGGGTGAGTTAAATAAGCTGTCGGCAGGTAGCGATTTAGTCTTGCTGCAAGAAGCGCGTATGACAGAAGGACTTCGCCAATGGGTAACGAGCGGACAGTGGGGTAGCACTCGTGTGAATGCGTTTGAGGCGTTTGAGCAAAGTGCAGGGGTACTCAACCTAGCAACTCATTTACCGATTGAAGCGTGTGCTTATACTCATGAAGAACCTTGGCTTCAACTGCCTAAATCCGCGCTTTGGTCGCGTTACCAACTAAGTAATGGCGAAGAGCTGGCTGTGATTAATATCCACGCTGTGAACTTTACCTTTGGTACGGAAGATTATGAAGCTCAGCTCAAGAGCTTAACTGATAATCTGCAAAAGTATCGTGGACCTGTTATTTTTGCCGGGGATTTTAATAGCTGGAGTGAAGCTCGCTTTGCTGTATTGAAAGATGCGTTGGAGAAGGTTGGTTTGACGGAAGTTACCTTTGAGCCAGATAACAGAACTCAGTTCATTACAGGACTGGTGCTCGACCACGTGTTCTATCGAGGGCTAGAGGTAGAAAAAGCAAAAGCGCCCATTACGGACGCTTCTGATCACAACCCTATGCGAGTGACCTTTAAGGCTAAATAGTGATTAGCTATTAGTCATTGGAACTTAACCATTCGCACGGTGGTTACGTTGGGAAATCTAACGGAACAATAGGCTAGAGAGTCTTCGCTAGCCTTATCTCTTCTACTTAAAAGATTAAAATGTAGAGCGCCCAGATTAGGTAGTAGCCAACCCATGGTAAGCCTGAAATCACAAGCGCTTGCCCGCGTTCAAACTCAGTCCACGTTAATACCGCAGCATAACCTAGCACGATGTACCATGGCAGAAGCAGTGGTAATGAGCTAGCAAATTGTGACCAATCATTAGTTAGCGGTAACTTGATCAAGCCATTTAAGCTGTTCAAGTCGGCAGCGTAGTTCATCACATGTCCATGCTTGAGTATCAGGCTTGCGTAGCTTGCTACATCACCTAAAACAGCTGGGAATATAACAACCGATGCCGCTGCAAACCATCGCCAAAAGCTGTGTTGGTGTTGGCTTGGCTTGGTTGCTAGGTTAAACCAGAATGCCAATAGAACAATGGTTAATGTTCGGCCAAATACGTCACTGATGATTTCACTTGCGAGTAAGGTATTGCTGTCAAGTAACGCCAATTGGTCAGGGTTCGTTTGAGCCAGTTGCTGCGATAGCTCTGCACTTAACCAGGCAAAATCTACATTCGAAAAATAAGCACCCCAAAATAAAAATGGGCTGAGCATTAATACGACGTAGGGTTGCCACCCCCAAGCACTTCGTTGATAAAGCGCTAAGAAACAAGCTGTTGGCGAACGGAATATATCCAACAGCATGACGAGTGGGTTACTTGACGGGTTCATACACTTACCTTAGTTACATCAACATACAGCTTCAGTTTTTGTCCTGGCTGTAGGTATTTCTTGTTCTGCAAAGTGTTCCATTTTACAACATCTGCACTTTTTACTTTGAACTTTGATGCAATACCGCTGACTGTGTCACCTGATCTCACGTTATAAAAGATCGTACGGATGATGGCGCCGTCTGAACCGTTCTTCCAAATGACCAGTTCTTGACCAACTCTAAGCGTGTCGCGTGGTCCCATGCCATTCCACTTAGCCAGTGATTGGTGAGATACCTTGTTTGCGCGTGCAATCGTCCATAGGCTGTCACCACTTCTTACAGTATGGCTAAGCTTATATTGACCACGACTCTTCGACTGTGTGCTTGCTAGGCGATTTGAGGCGCTTAGGGCGTATGTCTTGTCGTCTTTGGTGGATGTTGGGATAAGCAAGTGCTGGCCAATACGAATATTGTTGTTGCTCAAACCGTTCGCAGAGCGGATCACTTTGCTGGTGGTGTTATATTTGCTAGCCAGTACGCTAATGCTGTCACCAGATTGAACCTTGTAACGCACCAACTTCATACCTTTGCCTTTATTGGCAGCGACTTCTTTGTTGAATCTTTCAACTGAGTCTAAAGGAAGTAATAGTTGTTGGTGTTTCTCTGGCGCTGTCGCCCATTGGTTGTAAGCCGGGTTGTAACCTTGAAGTTCTTTGACAGGAATGCCTGCATAGTTCGCAGCAATGGCTAAATCAAGTTGTTCTTCTGGGTTAACCAGTGTCAGCACTGGCTTGTTCGGGATCGCCGGAATATCGATTCCATACTTTTCTTGGTTGGCAATGACATCAGCTAGAGCAAGCAGTTTTGGTACATAGCTGCTGGTCTCTTTTGGTAAGTCCAGAGAGAAGAAGTCGATTGGTTTACCCAACTTTTTGTTCTTACGGATTGCGCTGTTTACTCGACCACCGCCACTGTTATAGGCAGCAATCGCATGGTTCCAGTCGCCATCGAAACGTCGGTTAAGGTCTGATAAGAAATCCAATGCGGCGTCGGTAGAGGCGGCAACATCACGGCGGCCGTCATACCAAAAGTTCTGTTCAAGCCCGTAGTCTTTGCCTGTGCCTGAAATGAATTGCCATAGACCTGCAGCACTGCCATGAGAATAGGCAAATGCATCGAAAGAACTTTCTACAACGGGCAATAGGGCCAGTTCTAGTGGTAAGCCTTTTTCTTCAATCTTAGTGGTGATCAGATACAGGAAAGGTTCAGCACGCTTTGATACGGTTTTTAGATGACTCGGGTGCTTGAGGTACCAAGTTCGGTAGTAGTCGACCTTCTTTTGGTCTGGTACTTCCATTTCAAGTTGCATCGCAATGCGTTTCCAAACATCTTGTTGTGTTTGTGGAGTAACGACAGGTGCTTCAACTTTTTGATCTTCTTTGGCTGTGGCTTCTGATGAAACGTTCGCTTGAGAAACTTCTTTAGTAGGAGATGTGTTGGTTTGCTCGGAAGCTTGGTCTGGATTCTCTGACTGAGTTAATTGGCAACCAGAAAGTAGTAATACCAAAGCCCAGCTGTACTTAACTCGCATGTTACAGCCTTTTTAATTAACGGCCGATGATAATACTTGCCACCCCCCATGAGTGACAAGTCTGTATTTGTTAAAATTCGTTCTTCCACGCACGTAAAGCGGTGAATACCGATAAAGGATCGGTCTGCTCGGTGCGATTAGACACTGATTTCACTACACTTGGCTCGGTATAGCGCAAGAAGGGGTTCACAAACTTCTCTTGTCTCAAATTTGTGGGGATGGTCGACT
This sequence comes from Vibrio sp. 1CM2L, assembly GCF_023161695.1. NCBI lineage: Bacteria > Pseudomonadati > Pseudomonadota > Gammaproteobacteria > Vibrionales > Vibrionaceae > Vibrio > Vibrio sp. 1CM2L. The sequence continues at coordinate 827,270 of NZ_JALNTT010000002.1, read as the reverse complement.
TATTTTGAGCACGAAGTCGGTTCACTTGGTCGCGATATTGCTGCAAATGTTGGTTGTCAGGTTCAACCGCTAATGCGAAAGCGATGTTTGCGGCAGTGTATTCATGCGCACAATAAACTTCGGTTTCTTGAGGCAGCGCCGTGATCTTATTCAGTGCATCGAACATCTGTTGTGGTGTGCCTTCCATGATTCGGCCGCAACCCGCAGAGAATAGCACATCACCACAAAACAGTTTTGCATCACCCACATAACCAATATGACCCGCGGTGTGGCCACTGAGCCCTAGGACGAGGAATACTTCGTCAAACAGTTCTAATTGGTCACCATCATCGACTGGGTGAGTTAAGGTGGGGATTGGTTCATTCCTTGGACCCACGACATCAACGCCGGGAAATTGTCTAACTAGTTCTGGAACGCCACCAATGTGATCGTGGTGGTGGTGCGTAATCAAGATTGCATCTAAAGTTAGCTCATGGTGTGCTAAGTACTCTAATACTGGAGCCGCATCACCGGGGTCGACGACAGCACAACGGCGATCGCTATTTTCAATCAGCCAGATGTAATTGTCGTTAAATGCAGGTATGCTTTTGATATATAACATTATTGGTTCTCCAGTCACTTTTAGTGCGACAGAATAAGTGAGACAGATTATTGATGAAGCCAGCACGTAGCAGAAAGAAGTTTGAACGTCCTTATACTTGGGCGCAATTGCACAATGGGGACTGGTTGAGAGAATCTATTCAAACTCGACTCGATGAGTGGTGCCCAAAGCTATTTGGTTACCATATGCTCAAGCTCGGTGGCCTCAGTAGTGAGATTTCTAGCTGCACATGCAACATTCAACATCAAGTAAACCTAGATATCCAGAACCCATTACATAATGTGATAGCGGATGGCTATAATTTGCCCTTTTTGGAGAAAAGCTTTGATGTTGTGGTGTTGAGTCATCAGTTAGATTATAGCAATGACCCACATCGCTTATTGAGAGAAGTTGATCGAGTCATGATGGACGATGGCTATATCATTATCACTGGCTTTAACCCGATTAGTGTCACTGGGCTTGCCAGTTTGATGCCTTGGCGAAAGAACAGTTTGCCTTGGAGTGGGCGCATGTACACGCCTAACCGAATAAAAGACTGGTTAGGGGTACTTAATTATGAAGTGATTCATTGTGACACCTACGCGCTGTTTCCGATGAGTAAGTATCAAGCGATGTGGACGTGGTTGGAGAACAGCTTAGGTGGATGTGCATCCTTCGCCGGAAGCCAATACTTTATTGTTGCACGTAAACGTACTTACCCGCTAAAACCTATCAAGCCACATTGGCACCTTAAGCGACGTTTCTCACCTGTTGGAGCAAGTTTTAGAACAAATACGCGTCGTACAATGGATTCAGCCAAAGCATCATATCCGCTAAAAACAGAAAAAGCCGACTAGTTGTCGGCTTTTTATCTACTAGTTCGGTTAAGAAACTATCAATTAATTTAAGGCGTTATCAATCAGTTTCAGGAACAATAAATCATTTTCTGAAATGTACGTCTAATTCAAAAAGACGATTAACTTGGCTGATAGCCCGTATCTTCTTTAGTCGGATTTTCCGCTGCGTTTCTTGCTAAATCATCACACATTTCGTTTTCTCTGTGTCCTGCGTGTCCTTTTACCCAGCGCCAATCAACGCTATGACGAGCGGTTTCTTTATCAAGCCTTTGCCACAGATCGGCATTTTTAACCGGTTTCTTGTCGGCTGTTTTCCAGTCACGCTTTTTCCAGTTGTGAATCCACTGTGTGATGCCTTGACGCACGTATTGGCTATCTGTGGTCAGAATCACAGAACAAGGCTCTTTGAGGGCTTGGAGAGCAACGACAGCGGCGAGCATTTCCATACGGTTATTGGTTGTTAGCGTGAAACCTTCTGCTAGCGTCTTCTCGACTTTCTTGTAGCGAAGTACGATGCCATAGCCACCAGGACCTGGGTTGCCTAAACAAGAACCATCAGTGAAAATTTCAACTTGTTTCGTCATGATTTGATACTATTACCTCAAGCACATTATCGGCATAGTCTGACACAGTTATCCTTATGAATACCAGTAGCACTCCAGAACAAAGCACGAACGAAAAAAACAGTTCGAACGAAAATAAGCGCATTGTTGTACTCGATACCGAAACCACCGGTATGAATACAGAAGGTGGTCCTCACTATATGGGGCATCGCATCGTTGAAATTGGTGCAGTTGAGATCATCAATCGTAGATTGACCGGGCGTCATTTCCACGTCTACATCAAGCCCGATCGTGCGATTCAAGAAGAGGCGATTGGCGTTCACGGTATTACCGATGAATTCTTGATTGATAAGCCTGAATACCAAGACATACATAAAGAGTTTCTCGACTTTATCAAAGGTGCTGAGCTGGTGGCTCATAACGCGCCCTTCGATACGGGCTTTATGGACTATGAGTTTGAGAAGCTCAACCCTGCGATAGGTAAAACGGATGACTACTGTAAAGTTACCGATACCTTGGCAATGGCGAAGAAGATATTCCCAGGTAAAAGAAACAACCTAGATATCTTATGTGACCGTTACGGTATCGATAACTCGCACCGTACTCTCCACGGCGCATTGCTCGATGCGGAGATCCTAGCTGACGTCTACTTATTGATGACGGGTGGTCAAACTTCGCTGCAATTTAACGCTGGTCAACAGGAAGGCGAAGCCGAAAGCATACGAAGAGTAGAAAGTGGTCGAAAATCCCTAAAGGTTTTACGAGCTACGGCCGATGAAGTAGAAGCGCATCAAAGTCGTTTAGATCTCGTCGAGAAAAGTGGAAGCTGCCTCTGGCGTCAGTAGGGAGAAAGTATGTTAAGGGTATTGGCTACCGGTTGCTTATTGCTGTTAAGCTTTAGCTTACATGCGGCAACAGAATCCGTAATGAGTTTATTGGACAACCGTTTTCGAGTTGATCCCAGTATTGAACAAGTCACCTTTGTGATTTATCGAGCCGATAACTCTAAACCTGTCGTTTTGGTTCGCCCTGATGGCAAGAAATACTACTCTTGGCGCAATGCTGATAATGTCCGTTGGTACGAAGAATCGTCCATGGACATTATCTCTATCGACAATCCGATGCCTGGCCCTTGGCAAGCGATAGGCAAAGTTTCCCCTAAGAATAATATCAAGCTTCTATCTCATCTTGTTTTGGATGCTAATGAGTTCCCAGATAAGTTGTATCAAACAGAACGCATCAAATTTACCGCTCGACTGACTTCTGATGGCAAGCCGCTGGTGCTGCGTGATTTTCTCGATCGCGTAAAGCTTAAGGTCACCTTTACTAAGTTTGTTGAAAACGAAGAGTCTTTGGTGAGAGAAGCGCGCCCGGTGCCGGTTGTGATGGGCGAGTTTGCCGATGATGGCGTTGATCTTGATGAAAAGGCTGGAGATGGTGTGTTCACGGTCTCTTTGCCAATTGATATCGAGCCCGGTAAATACCGAGCGCGTATTACCTCTGGTAATGGTGTGTTCCTGCGAGCGCAAGAGCAAGAAGTCTTGGTTTACCCAACACCGATCACTAGCACCTTCATTCAATCACGAAAAGAGGGTTTACCTCATACTATTGTGGTGTCTGGTGAGCAGGGGATGATCGCACCGAGCTCGTTAGCGGTTCATGTTGAGCACAAGGCTCCTGATGAATATGTGATGTACAAGCAGGGGCAAGCTGAAGTCGACGCAATGAAAGTCGCTCTTGAGGTGCCTTATAATGGCGATTTGGGGATTTATAATTGGTCAGGGATGGTTTACGCCACTGATGCTTCAAGTCAGCGCCCGCTGATCTTTCCTATTACCGAGCAGTCGTACAGCGTTGTTGAAGATATCGACTTAGCAGAGTCACGACGCCTTCAAGAAGAAGCACTTGCTGAACAGAAGCGTATCGCAACAGAGTTGATGATCCTTCAAAAACGTGAAGATGACAGACAGCGCAGTATGATCATTATTGCGGTGGGTAATGTGGTCGCGATTCTATTGGGCTTATTGATTTGGTTTGTGGCTCGTAAGGTTAAGGCGAAGAAAAAAGCGTTACCTGAGATGCAGCTCAAGGCGCCGAAGTAACTCGCTTAGATGATTAGATTGTCTAGAGAGAATAAGCCGCTAGATAAAGCATTGGAATTTGTGGCAACGAAATCATGAACAAAAAAACGGGACTCATAGGAGTCCCGTTTTTGTTTCTTTTTCTGGTCTTAAGCGACGTTATCAATCGATTGGTCTGGGTATTGAGACTTTGCTGCAAGCTCCTCTGGTGAGAAGTCATCCACGTTAATCGTGTACAGTCTATGTTCCTCAGCGCTAATCAGAAGATTTGCTTCGTCTTGAGTTAAGATACCTTTCTCAAGTCCCAACTGAGCAACAAGATCAAGTCGTAAGAAGGCACGTTTTTGATGCGTCTCTTTGCAGACTTTGTCGAACAGGGGTTCAGCTTGAAGAATCACTTCTAGCGCTTTTTCAATCTTACCTACTGGGTTGTATTCCGTCGCTTCTAGGTATTGGCCGCGACCTATACGAGAGCGTGTTTCGCTTGGTGTTTGTAGAATGTGCGCGACTTTGCTATCCAGTTTGTCGTTTGGTGCACGACGGATACGGCCAAATGGCATTAACACAACACGAAGCAGGCGACCAATCACAGGGTTAGGGAAGTTCGCTAAGAACTCATCAATCGCCACTTCAGTCTGACGTAAGCTATCTTGCATACCCCAATGTACTAACGGTAGATCTTCAGCGTGGCTGCCTTCACTTTCAAAGCGCTTCAACGTTGCTGAACCGAGGTAAAGTTGACTCAGGATATCACCCAATCTTGCTGATAAACGTTCTCTACGCTTCAGTGAACCGCCTAGAACTGCCATTGAAATATCAGACAGTAGCGCTAGGTTTGCACTGTAGCGGTTTAGTTGTTGGTAATAACGCTGTGTCTGTTTATCTGTTTTATTTGAAGGTGTTGGCGCATCAGAACCACGGCCATCGGTTAAACCAAACCACAAGCTGCGGACTAGGTTGCTCATAGTGAAGCTAACGTGTCCTGCTAACGCTGAATCAAACTTATCAAGCGCATCGCTGCTTTCAGAATAAGCGGCTTCCATTTCGTTCAGTACGTAAGGGTGACAACGAATCGCACCTTGACCATAGATGATCATTGAACGAGTCAGGATGTTTGCGCCTTCAACCGTTATCGCGATAGGTGAGCCTTGGTAGCCACGAGCTAGGAAGTTCGATGGGCCTAAGCAAATACCTTTACCGCCGACGATATCCATCGCATCAATGATGCTGCGTTGGCCTCGGTGAGTACAGTGGTACTTAACGATTGCAGAGATAACCGAAGGCTTTTCACCAAGGTCGATACCTGCGACGGTTAGATTACTTGCAGCGTCCATTACATAAGCGTTACCTGCCAGGCGTGCAAGTGGCTCTTCAACCCCTTCCATACGACCAATAGGCTGTTTAAACTGACGGCGGATACGAGCGTAAGCGCCTGTTGCGAGCGCAGCAGACTTAATGCCACCTGTTGAGTTTGAAGGCAGTGTGATACCACGACCAACCGACAGACACTCAACCAGCATGCGCCAGCCTTGACCTGCCATTTTCTGGCCACCAATGATGAAATCGATAGGCACGAAGATATCGTCGCCTTGCGTTGGACCATTCTGGAAAGGTACGTTTAGTGGGAAGTGGCGGTTGCCAATCTCTACGCCTTTTAAATCTGTTGGGATAAGCGCACAGGTGATACCAAGATCTTTTTGGTCACCAAGCAGACCGTCTGGGTCACGAAGTTTAAAAGCCAAGCCTAGAACGGTCGCGACAGGCGCGAGAGTGATGTAACGCTTGTTCCAAGTTAGGCGCATGCCAAGTACTTCTTCGCCTTGCCAGTCGCCTTTACAAACCACACCGTAATCTGGGATTGAACCTGCATCTGAACCGGCTTCTGGGCTAGTCAGAGCAAAACAAGGGATCTCTTTACCTTCCGCTAGGCGAGGCAGGTAGTGGTTTCTTTGTTCTTCTGTACCGTAGTGTTGTAAAAGCTCACCAGGGCCTAATGAGTTAGGTACGCCAACGGTCGATGACAATACACTAGAAACGCCCGTTAGCTTCTGTAGAACCAAAGATTGAGCGTAAGCTGAGAACTCTAAGCCGCCGTATTTTTTCTTGATGATCATGGCGAAGAATTTATGGTCTTTCAGGTATTGCCATACTTCTGGTGGCAAATCAGCAAGCTCATGTGTCACTTGGTAATCATTGACCATTTCACACACGGTATTCACAGGGCCATCTAAAAACGCTTGCTCAGCTTCAGAGAGCTTAGGGTCAGCAATGTTCTGAAGCTTCTTCCATTCAGGTTTACCTTTGAACAGCTCTGCTTCCCACCATACTGTGCCAGCTTCTAGTGCTTCTTTTTCTGTCTGAGACATCGCCGGTAGAACTTTCTTAAATAAAGAGAGTGCTTTTTGGCTGATCAGTGTCTGACGAATGGTCGGTACAGCAAAGATCGCAACGGCTAATAGATAGCAAAGCCATCCAGTGACTGCCACGCCGCCAAACAGTGTTAATGCTACCATTGCGCCGGTTAATACAACTAATGCACGTACCAGACTAACTCTATGGTAAAGACAGACGCCTAAGATGGCGGTCATGCCGAGTAGGGAGAGCAATATGTTCATGATCGATTTCCTTTTCAGAGATCACTTATTGTTATTAAGTTTTAGGTAAGAGGTCTAACCAGTCAAGTGTAAACAAAATATTAAATATTTGTAAAACTCCAAAGTGAGTAAAAAGTGATCTCAATAGAGTTAAAGTTCTAATTGTGAGAGGTTGGTGGCGAATATTTGGACGGATTTACAACGACAAGTTAATTAAGGTGGCAATCTTTGGGCTTAAGTGTCGACACTATTTCATGTTTGTGGGTAAACTCAGCTATAAAGAGGGGAAAACCCTCAGTTCTCATTTCGCGTACTTTAAGTTACGTCAAAAAAATAAGAGATAAGCCTTATGTACCAAGACCTAATCAAAAGTGAATTGAACGAAGCTGCTGACGTTCTGAATAAGTTCCTAAGTGATGACCATAACATCGCTCAAATTGAAGCGGCGGCAAAACTGATTGCTGACTCATTCAAGCAAGAGGGTAAGGTGCTTTCTTGTGGTAACGGTGGTTCACACTGTGACGCAATGCACTTTGCGGAAGAGCTTACTGGCCGATACCGTGAAAACCGTCCAGGTTACGCTGGCATTGCGATTTCAGATCCAAGCCACCTGTCTTGTGTGAGTAATGATTTTGGCTACGACCACGTATTTTCTCGTTATGTAGAAGCGGTAGGTCGTAAAGGTGATGTGTTGTTCGGTCTGTCGACTTCAGGTAACTCTGCCAATATTCTAAAAGCGATTGAAGCTGCTCAAGCTAAAGGCATGAAGACGATTGCATTGACGGGTAAAGATGGCGGTAAAATGGCGGGTTGTGCTGATATCGAAATCCGAGTGCCACACTTTGGTTATGCAGATCGCATCCAAGAGATTCACATTAAGATCATTCATATTGTGATTCAGCTTGTTGAAAAAGAGATGGAATAATAGTTTTACAGACATTTGGAGCCCAGCTTTGTGGCTCCATTGGTTTTAATAGGGAGTAGATTAAACCATGTGTGAATTGCTCGGTATGAGCGCGAATGTGCCAACTGATATTTGTTTTAGCTTTACTGGTCTTATGCAGCGTGGAGGCAATACTGGCCCGCACCGCGATGGCTGGGGTATTACCTTTTATGAAGGAAAGGGTTTTCGTACATTTAAAGATCCTAACCCTAGCTGTGAATCTAAGATCGCTGAGTTGGTTCAAAACTACCCAATTAAAAGCCAAGCCGTTGTCAGTCATATCCGTCAAGCGAACCGTGGTGGTGTTAATCTAGAGAATACACACCCTTTTACTCGTGAGCTTTGGGGGCGATACTGGACCTTCGCTCACAATGGTCAATTAACGGATTACGACGATCTGATTAGTGGTCGTTTCAGACCGGTTGGCGAGACAGACAGTGAGCTCTCGTTCTGTTGGCTACTCAAACAACTTGAAGAGCGTTTCCCTGAGCCACCTCAAGATATGGAAGGTATGTTTCGCTTTGTGGCTGAGTGTTGTGACAAGCTCCGAGAGAAAGGCGTTTTCAACATGTTACTCAGTGATGGTGAGTATGTGATGACCTACTGCACCAACCATTTGTACTGGATAACAAGGCGCGCACCTTTTGGTAAAGCGAGCCTGATTGATGAAGATGTTGAGATTAACTTCCAAGAAGAAACTACGCCTAATGATGTGGTTACAGTGGTGGCAACTCAGCCTCTAACAGACAATGAAGAGTGGTTTAGAATGAAGCCGGGTGAATACGCGCTGTTTCATTTTGGTGAGCTAATTGGCAATAACCATCAAGCGTTGGAAGATGTCGCTTATGCGCCGAAGAAGGTAGCAAGCCAAGCGCCAACTGAGCCATTAAGCTAAGTACTCCGAATAGTATTATTTGAACCGTATAAAAAAAGGCCGCTTACTGAACTAATGAATCAGTAAGCGGCCTTTTTTTGGATTTGATTTAGTTTCTGAAGAATTACTCTTCTGCGTAACCGTGTTTACCTAATGCCTTACCGTCTAAGACAGCTTGCCCATTTAGCATTGATAAACGATCTTCGGCGAACCATTTACAGACCATAGGGTAAATGCAGTGTTCTTGAGTAAGCACTCGGCTTGCCAACATATCAGCATCATCATCTTCAAATACCGGAACCTTAGCTTGTAAGATCACAGGGCCACCATCAAGCTCTTCGGTAACAAAGTGGACACTAGTTCCGTGCTCTTTATCTTGTGCATCAATAGCACGCTGGTGGGTGTGTAGGCCTGGGTACTTAGGTAACAGGGAAGGGTGGATGTTGACCATTTTTCCCGAATAGTGACGAACAAACTCTGAACTCAGGATACGCATGTATCCTGCAAGTACGATCAAATCGGGTTGGTATGCATCAATCTGAATCATCAATTCATGATCGAACTCTTCACGAGAACCAAAGTCTTTTGGATTCACTGAATGTGCGTCAACACCTGCGGTTTTCGCTCGTTCTAATCCAAAAGCCTCTGCTTTGTTTGAAAAGACAGCCTTAACTGAAGCATCAATCATATTGTTATCACAAGCATCCAAAATTGCCTGTAAGTTACTTCCGCTTCCTGAAACTAACACAACGATGTTTTTCTTAGAGTGACTGGTTTTATTTGAGTGATTGTTTTTCATAGAGTGGGTCATACGATTGATTAACGGAACTGTTTACAATGTACCTACATAAACTAAGGTTTTCTGCGGGCTAAATAGCAAAATGAGGACCATTAGGTCCTCATTGATTATCTAAGTAAGTGAGCGTATCACTTATTTGATTTCAACTTGCTCTTCGCCAGCTTCAGCGTTTGCGATCTCACCGATAACCCAAGCGTTTTCGCCTTCAGCTTTCAGTAGTTCAACAGCAGCGTCTGCTTGATCTTTAGGTAGAGCAACGACTAGGCCTACACCACAGTTGAAAGTGCGGTACATTTCAAATGTCTCCACGTTACCTTTCTCTTGTAGCCAGTTGAAGATAGCAGGCCATTCCCAGCTCTTGCCATCAATGACTGCTTTAGTACCTTCAGGAAGTACGCGTGGGATGTTTTCCCAGAAACCACCACCTGTGATGTGCGAGATAGCATGAATGTCATGCTCTGCAATCATCTTAAGTGCCGATTTGATGTAAATCTTAGTAGGTTCTAGTAGGTGCTCACCGATAGTGCGACCTTCTAGTTCTTCACTCTTATCAGCACCAGAAACTTCTAGGACTTTACGAATTAAAGAGTAACCGTTTGAGTGTGGACCACTTGAGCCAACAGCGATAAGTGCGTCGCCTGCTGCTACTTTAGTGCCGTCAATGATGTCAGCTTTTTCTACAACACCAACACAGAAGCCAGCTACATCGTAGTCGTCGCCTTCGTACATGCCTGGCATTTCAGCAGTTTCACCACCGATTAGTGCACAGCCAGCTTGAACACAGCCTTCAGCAATACCAGAAACAACGTCTGCTGCTGTATCTACATCTAGCTTACCTGTTGCGTAGTAGTCTAGGAAGAATAGCGGCTCACCACCTTGAACGATTAAGTCGTTCACACACATTGCCACTAGGTCGATACCAATGGTGTCGTGTTTTTTCAGATCCAAAGCAAGGCGAAGTTTAGTACCAACACCATCAGTACCTGAAACAAGTACCGGCTCTTTGTATTTCGTTGGAAGTTCACATAGGGCGCCAAAGCCACCAATACCGCCCATTACTTCAGGGCGACGAGTGCGTTTAACAGCACCTTTGATACGGTCTACTAGTGCATTACCTGCGTCGATATCAACACCAGCGTCTTTGTAGCTTAGAGAAGAAGTATTACCACTCACGGGATAGTCCTCGAACTTAAGTTGGATGTGAAAACGGCGCTATTCTAACAGGGCTTGATTACCAAGAGCAAACGTTTGCGCGGTTTTTTTTATTAGAATAAAGATTCTGAAATAACCTTAGAGTTCGTGTATAATCTACAGGTTTGTTTAAATATTGCCGGAGTTGGAAATGAAAGTTGTTGAAGTGAAACACCCGCTAGTAAAACATAAAATTGGCCTGATGCGTGAAGGTGAGATTAGCACTAAGCGTTTTCGTGAGCTAGCGACAGAAGTGGGTAGCCTTCTAACATACGAAGCGACATCAGACTTTGAAACTGAGCGTGTGACGATTAACGGTTGGAACGGCCCAGTAGAAGTTGACCAAATTAAAGGTAAAAAAGTAACGGTAGTGCCAATCCTACGTGCTGGTCTAGGCATGATGGACGGCGTTCTTGAGCACATTCCAAGTGCACGTATCAGCGTTGTTGGTATCTACCGTGACGAAGAAACACTTGAGCCAGTACCATACTTCAACAAGCTTGCATCTAACATCGATGAGCGTATTGCTCTAGTGGTAGACCCAATGCTTGCGACAGGTGGTTCTATGATCGCGACTATCGACCTGATGAAAGAGAAAGGTTGTAAGCACTTTAAGATTCTTGTGCTTGTTGCTGCTCCTGAAGGTATCGCTGCTCTAGAAAAAGCGCACCCAGATGTTGAGCTTTACACGGCTGCAATCGATGAGAAGCTAAACGACAAGGGCTACATTGTTCCTGGTCTTGGCGATGCTGGCGACAAGATCTTCGGTACTAAGTAATTCGGTTTCAGCTTAAGTGACCCTAAACAGTTCCTTAACTCTCTGAATTAACCGTATTAATAAAAAGGGAGAGCATTCGATGCTCTCCCTTTTTTGATCTTGTTAGGTTGTGATTCTTTTGAATCTAGCCTTACCGGTTCATTAATCGATTTGAGCTTTATCTACCACAGTGTTGTCACCTAGCTCATCTGGAAGCACTAGGTTAAGTAAAATCGCTACGATGCCACATAGGCTTACGCCCTGTAGGCTAAAGTCACCGATACCAAAGGCCATGCCGCCAATACCAAAGACTAAAGTAATGCCGACAATCACAAGGTTGCGTGATTTGTGTAGGTCAACTTTGTTTTGAATTAGAGTATTCAAACCTACGGTTGCGATAGAGCCAAACAGTAGAATCATGATGCCGCCCATTACAGGAACCGGAATCGTTTGAAGTAGTGCACCTAGCTTACCGACCAATGCAAGAACGATGGCTGTTACAGCAGCCCAAGTCATGATCACTGGGTTGAATGCTTTGGTCAGCATTACCGCGCCTGTTACTTCACTGTAGGTAGTGTTTGGTGGCGCGCCCAACATAGAAGCAGCAATTGTTGCTACACCGTCGCCAGTGATTGTGCGGTGTAGGCCTGGTTTTTTAAGGTAGTCTTTACCGGTCACGTTAGAGATAGCAAGCATGTCACCTACGTGTTCAACAGCAGGTGCAATCGCAACAAATACCATAAAGAAGATCGCGTTGATGTTGAACTCTGGAGCCGTGAAGTTTGGCAGTGCTAACCAAGATGCTTGAGCTACTGGTGTGAAGTCGACTGCGCCATAAACCAAGCTAGTGATGTAACCCGCGACAATACCACCGAAGATTGGTAGTAGCTTAAGGAAGCCTTTAGAGAACACACTGATGACAATGGTCACTAACAGTGAAATCGAAGAGATCCACAGTGCTGCATCTGCATCAACAAGCTGAACTGCGCCATCGCCTGTCTTACCTAGTGCCATGTTTACTGCGACAGGCGCAAGGCCTAAACCGATAACCATGATCACAGGGCCAACTACGACAGGTGGAAGCAGTTTATGGATGAAGCCAACACCACGAACTTTAATTAACGCGCCCATTAGTACATACACAACACCGGCCGCCATAAGGCCACCCATGGTTGCACCTACACCCCAAGTTTGAATACCAAACATGATAGGCGCGATGAATGCGAAAGAAGACGCTAAGAAGATTGGCACTGAACGGCGTGTAATAAGTTGGAATAAAAGGGTACCGATACCTGCGCCAAAGAGTGCAACGTTAGGATCAAGTCCTGTTAGTAGCGGCACGAGTACAAGCGCACCAAAAGCTACGAACAGCATTTGCGCACCTTGCAAAGCATTTTTCATGATATGTCCTTAAAAATGGTCGTTATATGAAAAGTGAAAAATAAAATTCGCGGGATTCTATCACTTAGCAATCGATTGCTACACCAGATAGATCAAATTTATTTATCTTAGTGATGTTTTATATCCATCTAAACCCTAGAAATTCAGTTTATAAGTGAGCGATTTATCATGGCCAGGTGATATTTTGTGGTTATTAAACACAGTGGGCGCTAACGACCTTGCCCCTCAATCCATAGTTGCTTATCATCTAGGCACAAGATTTGAATATTAGGATCAGTATGCGCTACATAGCATTGTTGTTGATGGGACTATTAACCTCTCCGAGTTATGCCTTAACTCAAGTAGATATTTTTAGTGCTGAAGTTGCGATTAACGCTGAAGACAAACAGCCAGAACAAGTGGCAAGAAATACAGGTATGGAGCAGGTATTGATACGTGCGACTGGCCAAACTGATGTCGCTTCGAATGAGACGATTCAAAAGGCGATGCGCAAGAGTTCGCAGTACATGTCTCAAATGAGTTTTGGCGAAAGCAATGACCAATCAACATTGCGTATGCGTTTTAACGGTGCTCAAATCCGTTCTCTACTGACTCAAGCACAGTTACCTTACTGGCCTGATACGCGTTCAAACATCCTTGTTTGGCTGGTGGAAGAGGACAACTACGACAAGAACATCGTATGGGAACACTCTAACTCACAGTTGGCCGCTGGCTTACAAGCGAACGCAAAAGAGCGTGGCTTGCCTCTAACGCTGCCTGTGGGTGACTTTGACGATATTACAGGTATTGCGACTTCTGATTTGTGGGGCAGCTTTGTTACGCCAATCAGTAAAGCGAGTCAGCGTTACCCTGTTGATGCTGTGCTGGTGATAAAGGCTCAATCTTCAGGCCTACGTTGGGCTCTATACGATCAAAAGCCAAGTCAATTGACGAGCGCACCAACATCGCCTGTAAGTGGTTCTTTATCAGGTAACAGCGCAACGACTTCTAAGAAGTTAGTCGACCAAATCAGTAACTACTACGCAGGCAAAAGTGCTGTGACGGTAGCGAGTGAGTCATCAGAATCGATTTTAACGCAGTTTATTAGCCTGAATAATGCTCAAGACTTCTTCCAGTTGGAAAACGCACTTAAGCGTCTAAACTCGGTTGCAAGCCTAGATATTCTGAAGATTCAGAACAACGAAGTCACTTTCCGAATTCACTTATTGTCGACTCAACAAGAGTTTGAGCAAGAAGTAGCAAGTATTCGCCAAGTTGCGAAGGTTGAAGAATCTTACATTGAGCCTGAAGTGAGTCCTGAATTTGAAACTCAAGACAACACAATGTCTGTCGGTGATGATTCAACAGACGCTGCTGAAGTCGTTGGTGACGAAACTGACTCAGGCGTACAAGTGATTAAGGGCAACGAGGTATCTGAGGATGCTGAGCTAACGCCTGACGCAACGTTAGAGGATTCTAGTACAGAAGATCTAACCATCACTGCGCCAGTACATGCTAAGCCAAGCTTGGTCTACGAGTGGGTTCGCTCATAATTGTCAGCTGACATGACTGATTGAAATGAAAACATGAAAAAAGCCCTGCAAGAGCAATCTCGCAGGGCTTTTTGTTTATAAGCGGTCAGTTTAAAAGCATGGGTTTAATATTACTGCTCGAACTTAGCTTTCTCTCTCTTTTCTACTTCGGAAAGGCGCTTCAATTTGATGCCTAACTCTTTGGCTCTAAAGCGAGTAAATAAGATATTGCCCACGAAACCTAGAGTCGTCAGAAGCAGTTCTATAGCCGCTAATAAACGTTCACCATCGTCTACATACAAGATAGTTAATGCGTGTAGGAAATAGAGCATCAAGACGAAATTCGCCCATGCGTGCGTATAAGGTTTTCCTGCTAAAATGCCCGGCAGTGGCAGTAACAGTGGGATAGCCCAAGCAATCGCCAGTGTGACATTACTGAGATGAGGGTGCGGTGAAAGCGTTATCTGCCAAGCCACCACCCAGAATAAAAGTGACAAGTTGCCCGCTAAAGCAAGGTAGCGAAATAGCTTGGTTTTGGGAGACATAGCCTTCTCTGGCATATACATCATTGAGAAATTCCCTTTTGGTTTAACGCGATGCGCGCTAGGCGTTTACCTAGGTTTTGCGCCAACTCAATCTCTTCTTTGCTAAGCGAAGCGCTCTCTCCAGTACTGCTTGCACCATAAGGCGTACCACCGGTTTGCGTGGTGTGCAGTGCAGGCTCTGAGTAGGGGATGCCCACGACTAACATGCCGTGATGAAGCAGAGGCAACATCATGCTTTGCTGTGTCGTCTCTTGACCACCATGCAGTGATGAAGAAGAGGTAAAGACACAAGCTGGCTTATCGATGAGATCACCATTGATCCACATTGATGTCGTGCTATCCCAAAAGTGCTTCATTGGCCCGGCCATGTTGCCAAACCAAACCGGACTGCCTAGCGCCAAACCATCACAAGATCGAAGCTCTTGTAACGAGGCAATAGGATCGGTTGGTTGATAGCGCGAATCAGGCTGCTCTTCTACCGTGTACACGTCGTTCACCGTTCTTAACATGGCTTCACAGTCCGGGATGGACTCCACCCCTCGTGCAATCTGCCTTGCTAGAGCTTGTGTGTTGCCGTGGCGACTGTAATAAAGAACAAGAATGTTAATGCTCATATTGGATTACAGAATCTCTAGCACTTGCTCTGGTGGACGACCAATTTTTGCTTTGTTGTTCGCGACAACCACTGGGCGCTCAAACAGTTTTGGATTGGTTGCCATCGCGGCGAAAAGATCTTCATCAGTAACCGAAGCATCGCCAAGGTTTGCTTCTTTGTAGTCCGCTTCTTTGGTGCGCATCATGTCGCGAACACTGTCAAAACCAAGCTGAGTGAACAGTACTTTCAGCTGTTCAACTGTTAACGGAGTCTCCAGGTATTTGATGACCTCTGGCTGTACGCCGTTTTCCTGAAGCACTTCTAGAGTTTGACGGCTCTTTGAGCAGCGTGGGTTATGATAAATCACGACAGACATGGTTCTTCCTCATTATTATTTTTGATTTAGTTGTTTAGCTGAAGCCACCAGGGGTGACTTCTTTTTTGTGTAACGTTGAGCTTTCTTTTTATTCTGGTAACGAGCTGTTACCAGTAAACATCCTATTGTAGCGACAAGAAGCGTTCTCTCTGAATCATTAGCTGATCAATTCGAGCGTCGTAGCGTGCTTGTTTTAGGCTTCCTAATTCTGCGATTTGACTTGCTTGCGTGTAGTACTGAATCGCTTTGTTCCAGTTGGCTTGCAGAGCCAAAATTTCTGCACGAGCAGCCAGTTCTTCGTCGCTATTACCAAGGCTCGTATTTACTTTTGAAAGTAAGTGCCAGCCATTGGTGTCGTTCGGATTATCGTGGGTGTAACGTTGCAATACGCGAACAGCTTCTTGTAGATCTTCATTTTCAATCAGTGCGTTGGCGTAGTTAATGGTCAGAACCGGGTTGTTTGGTTGACGAACCAGTGCCGATTTAAGTTCTTTAATGGCAACCTCAGGCTGTTTCTTCTCGATGTGCAGATCGGAAATAGCATCTAGATAAAACAGGTTGGTTGGATCGCTGTTAATCAGCTTGTTCAGAATCGGCTCTGCTTTGTCTAATTTTTTAGAGTCTAGGTAAACCAGTGCTTGGCCATATTCTAATGACGGAACCAAAGCTTTAGGGGCTTTCTTTAGCTGACGCTCAAACCAATCAAGAGCTGCATCATTATTAATGCCAGCATAGCGCGCAACAATGCGGGCTCTTGCTAGGTGGTAGTCCAGAGACGGAGCCAGTTTCAGTGGCGGGTAACTACGAGCACGAGCACGTGAATCGGTGATTCGGTCTTCTGGTAATGGGTGAGTCAGTAGCATTGGCGGTGGTGTACTTGCATAGCGGTATTCATCAGCTAAACGGCCAAAGAAACGTGGCATAGCATTCACATCAAACCCAGCTTTTGCCAGCGTGTTGATACCAAAGCGGTCGGCTTCTTTTTCATTACTACGTGTGTAGTTGATTTGGCTTTGCATATTACCCGCAGTCGTTGCCGTTAGGGCTGCAATGCCGGCTTCAGGCGCTGCAATTGCGAGTAATACAGAGGCTGCTAGCGCTGCAATGGTTGCTGGAGAGCGGCGCGCTTGGTCTTCCATACTACGCGCTAAGTGACGTTGGGTTACGTGCGCGATTTCGTGCGCTAATACAGAAGCCAATTCACTTTCAGATTGTGCATGCAGGAATAGACCTGAGTGCAAAGCAACATAACCACCAAAGAAAGCAAAGGCGTTGATGTTGCGGTCACGGATCATAAAGAACTGGAAAGGTGTCTTTACATCATTTGCGTTCGCGACCAGACGATGGCCAAGCGTATCAATATACAGGTTTAGAACTGGGTCGTTTACGATAGGCTGGCTGCTTCTGATGATGCGCATGTAGGCATCACCATAGA
This sequence comes from Vibrio sp. 1CM2L, assembly GCF_023161695.1. Taxonomy (NCBI): domain Bacteria; kingdom Pseudomonadati; phylum Pseudomonadota; class Gammaproteobacteria; order Vibrionales; family Vibrionaceae; genus Vibrio; species Vibrio sp. 1CM2L. The sequence continues at coordinate 810,168 of NZ_JALNTT010000002.1, read as the reverse complement.
TAAGCTCTTGGTCGATAGTGAGTGTGCCGCCAGCAGCGGTACCGATATCTGGTAGCTCCAAACTATTGGTATTCGCCATAGTTGGGGTGCTTAATGTGGCTGCGATGCATAAGCAAGCAATTGAGCGAGCGCGTTTAAACATATTAGTCAGTAATACTCCGTTTCTTCTGACAGTAAGACAAGTGCAATGCAAATTGGTTCTTTATCTGATTTAACCTTTGCCAAGTGCGTGCGCTATCATGAAGGAAGATGAATGAATGATGGCGCGTTTTCAAAAACAGATTACAATACGACCCTTATAATAAGCATCGAGCTCAAGAATGACACCTAATATTCTAGATTTACGCCAAGAGCGCTGTCCAATGGCGCTATTATTAGCCAAGCGTCACAGTGTAAAGTTAGAAGTAGGGCAATCATTGTCAATTTATGTCTCTGATAACAGCTCGATGAAAGATATTGTTACTTATTTGTCTAAGCAAGCCTATGACGTCATCACTGAGGTTTGCTCTAATTACCATCATCTCCTCGTCACTAAAAAGGAATTGCAGTCAGATGCTTGAAATGGTCAATCGTTGGTATAAACGACGTTTCTCTGATCCCCATGCTGTCAGTTTGGTTGCCATCATTCTCTTCGGCTTTATTACGATCTACTTCTTTGGTCACCTAATTGCACCACTCTTGGTTGCGATTGTGTTGGCTTATTTGCTTGAGTGGCCTGTTACCCAACTTCAAAGACTCGGTGTTCCAAGAACGCCCTCGGTGATGTTGGTGATCATGATGTTCTTTAGCGTGATGCTACTTGCGATCTTTGGCTTGGTACCAACCATTTGGGAACAAGTAGGTAACCTAATCAATGACATCCCAAGCATGTATGGCAGTTTACAAAACTTCATTGCAACGATACCTGAACGCTATCCAGAATTAGCCAACCTGCAGATCGTTGAGTCCATTATGTCTAACGCCAAGAATAAAGCGTTAGGTTTTGGTGAAAGTGTTGTCAAAGGCTCTCTTGCTTCTCTTGTGAGCTTAGCGACCTTGGCGGTTTACTTGATTCTTGTACCACTGCTTATCTTCTTCTTGTTAAAAGACAAAGAAGAGATGATCAGAATGGCGAGCGGTGTACTTCCTCGAAATCGTCGTTTAGCGACCAAAGTATGGGAAGAGATGAACCAGCAAATCTCGAACTATATTCGCGGTAAAGTCTTAGAGATTTTAATCGTTGGTGGTGTCAGCTACGTAACCTTCGCGATTCTGGATCTGCGCTATTCAGTCTTGTTGGCTGTCGCGGTTGGTTTCTCGGTACTAATTCCTTATATCGGTGCGGCAGCTGTGACTATTCCGGTGGCGATCGTTGGTTTGTTCCAATGGGGATTAGAGCCTCAGTTTTACTGGCTGCTTCTCGCTTACGGTATTATCCAAGCGCTAGATGGCAACGTGCTCGTTCCGGTTCTTTTCTCTGAAGCGGTGAACCTGCACCCAGTGGCTATTATTGTTGCCGTGTTAGTGTTTGGTGGACTGTGGGGATTCTGGGGCGTGTTCTTTGCTATCCCGTTGGCAACGTTAGTTAAGGCGGTTTGGAATGCCTTACCGAGTCACGCATTAGACGATGACCCCGAACATCAAAAGTAATTGATCTTGTTATAGAAAAAGGCCGAACATCCATGATGTTCGGCCTTTTTGCTCTTAGCTTAATGAGTGTTGCTATTGCCTTAGAGAGTGGTGAATCTAAGTCATTAACTCACTCAAATAGCCCTTAAGCTTCTTGATTGAAGTAATCTAGAACCACTTCGTGGTGAGTCTTAGTCTTGAACTTGTTGAAGACGTGTTCAATCTGGCCTTCTTCATCAATTAGGAAGCTAATACGGTGCAGACCATCGTATACTTTACCCATGAATTTCTTCTCGCCCCAAACACCAAACTGTTCAGCAACGCTGTGGTCTTCATCAGATAGCAGGGTGAAGTTTAGAGATTTCTTCTCAACGAAGTTTGGTAGACGTTTTACTGGGTCAACACTCACACCTAGAACAACCACGTTTAGTTCATCAAGCTGTGCTTTGATATCACGCAGGCCTTCCGCTTGCACAATACAACCTGGAGTCATTGCTTTTGGGTAAAAATAGAAAAGTACTTTTTTACCTTTGAAGTCACCAAGAGATACGATATTGCCATCTTGATCTGGAAGAGAAAAAGCAGGTGCTGGAACACCAGCCGTTAGCGTATTCATGACATTTCCTTTTTAAAGACTGTTTTTGATAAAGTTGAGCGAGCCTTGGACTGATAGGCTCTGACACAGCGAATCGAATTCTTCTTGTAGCTGCATCAAGTTACATTCTGATTGCACAGAAGCGGTAATAGAGATATGGAATTGGTCGTTATCGAGTTGAACCTTAGACTTATTGATGGTTCGTGCACTTAACGAATCGAGGCCGATGTTTCGGTCTGCGAAGAACTGGGTAAACTGCTCAGTAAGTCCGATTTTATCGTCTGACTCAACGAACACCTCTACTGTGTAAGAGTTCTCAATAACATCATGAGTTGAGGTTCGCTTCATAATCGTAATCAAGTCGTGCTCTTGTCCAAGCAAGGGCAAGGTGGTTTCAACGCGGGTAATGTTGTTTGCCTTTCCAGACAGCAGCATGATAAGCGTAAATTCTTCGCCAAACAGGGCGATACGGCTATCAATAATGTTACAGCCTGATTGGGTGACTAAATGAACCACTTGGTTGCATACACCTGGGCGATCAGTGCCCACAGCTGTGATTACTAGATGTTGAGTCATAAAATCACGTCTCTTTATATTCCATTGATTCATGCATGTTAGCACAGTTAGCTCGTGGAATAAGCGTGCGGGCGGGGCTTTTTATGAGCGACCTTGCTTCGAACATGCAACCAATGATAAGAATATCGAGCGCGTTAAAAAATGAGATAGAGCGATGAGAGCACAGCTTACTTGTTACTGACATCCAGTGATGTGCTATCCGCTAGATTGAGTGCAGGTTACCCAAATTTTAGGTAGAACGCCGTTAGAAGTCGTTTTACCTCAAACATACGACAATATTTAATGCAGATGTTGCCGGTAAGCCACTTTAATGTCTTGTGTTTATTGATTGGCTTACAGTAACATGCAAAAAGAATAAATTAAGGGAGATAGACATGTTTTCAGGAAGTATCGTTGCGCTAGTTACGCCATTTAATACAGATGGTGAAGTGGATTTCGACAGCCTTAAAAAGTTAGTTGAGCACCATATTGCTGCAGGTAGTGATGGTCTGGTTGCGGTTGGCACAACAGGTGAGTCTTCAACACTCACTATTGAAGAGCATGTCAAAGTCGTCAATAAGATCGTTGAATTTGCTGATGGTCGTATTCCCGTTATCGCTGGTACAGGTGCAAATGCAACTCACGAATCTGTTCTATTCAGCCGTTTGTTGAATGGTTCTGGTATTGCTGGTTGCCTGAGTGTAACGCCTTACTACAACAAACCGACTCAAGAAGGTTTGTACCAACACTACAAAGCGATTGCTGAAGTCAGTGACGTTCCACAAATCCTATACAATGTTCCAGGTCGTACTGCGGTAGACTTGCTTCCAGAAACGGTTGCTCGCCTTGCTGAGATCGAAAACATCGTTGCACTTAAAGATGCGACGGGTGATCTCGACAGAATTGCAATTCACCGTGAACTTTGTGGCGAAGACTTTATCTTACTAAGTGGTGATGACTTAACAGGTCTAGAATTTGTTAAGCGTGGTGGCGATGGCGTGATTTCTGTAACGAATAATGTTGCAGCCGCTGATATGGCAACCATGTTCAAGCTAGCGAAAGAAGGTAAGTTTGAAGAAGCAGAAGCGATCAATGAGCGTTTGATGCCTCTACATAAGAATTTGTTCGTTGAGTCTAACCCTATTCCCGTAAAATGGGCGGTTCATAAAATGGGTCTGATTGCTGAAGGTGGCTTACGTCTACCGCTGACTGAACTGTCAGAGCCAGCTCAACCTGTTGTTGCTCAAGCAATGACTGAAGCGTGCATTTACTAAAACGTATGAAGTGATGCCGAAGCGAACCTTCGGCATTTAGGAGTATAAATGAAGTATTCTCACCAGCTAGTGATTGGGTCACTGGCTGTTTTCGTTCTTACAGCATGTTCTGGCAGCCCGACTCAACGTCGCCAAGCCAAAGATGATTTCGAATACTTAGAAACACCTGAGTTTTCACAATGGCAGTTGCCTGAAGATGCTCAGCCTCAGTTCTACCCAAATTTTGACATCCCAAGCGGTGAATTCAGTGGTGGTACAGGTCGTGAAGTGGATATTCGTCCACCGCAACAGGTTCTTGAACTGATCCCGGGTGCTCGTGCTGAGCGTCAAAACGGTGAAGTGACACTATGGCTTCTTCGTGCTGAAGAGGCTGACCGCGTGTGGCAAACGGCTGTAGATATGCTGGCTCAGCGTGGCATTGGTATTCGTGAGCAATCAGAGAATGAGATTGAGACCGATTGGGTAACTTGGGTTTCTGAAGATGAAGACGTAGAGATTGGCAGCCGCTACTCTATCTCTCGTTTCCAAGCAAACAACCGTCATGGCTTCAAGATTAATCTGATTGATTGGCGTGAAGGTACTGAAGAGAAACCAGTAACGGCAACCAATAAAGAGCGTTACAACGCGTTCCTGACCAACCTAGTTATGGCTAAGTACGATGAAAACCTTCGTGCTGAAGCGGCGCTGAAAGCGCAAGAGTTGGTGAAGCGCATTCCAATTTCAATGGGTGCTGACCGTAGTGGTTTCCCTGTGATTATTGCTCGTACGCCATACAATGTATTCTGGCAGCGTCTGCCTAACTTGTTGCCTGAAATGGGCTTTGAGCTTGAAGAACGCAATCAATCTCAGGGTACGGTGAAGGCGAAGTACGCAGCACCAGATGATGAGTTCTGGGAAGAAATTGGCCTACAGCCTATCGACTTAGCGCCAGGCACTTACAACTTCCTATTTGGTGATCTTGGCAACCGTACGTCAATCAACGTAACGGATGCATCAGGTAAGCCAGTAGAAGAAGAGCTGCTTAAATCAATGGTTCCGGTACTGGCGCATATTGCTGACCAAACCAAAGATGACAAAGAAGCGAAAGCTGAGTAGTTGCACTTAAGCCGTCACAGAGCTGAGTTAAATCAGCCTTGTGATTAGCTCAAGCCAATAAAAAAGAGGACACACTGTGTCCTCTTTTTTTGTATTCGTTGTCATCAGGCTATATTAGTCAATCAAGCTGATTAGCCAAAGAAAAAAACTATGCGTTTTTATTGTCTTTGGATTCTTCTTTTTCAGCTTTCTCTTGGTTAAGTTTATCCAAGCGATTGAGCTTATCTAAGTCTCGCTCAGTTTTACCACGTCCCGTCAGATCCATATTGGCGGTCTGTTTGAGCGCTGCGATGTTGCCCACCACAACGCTAACCACGATGATGATGATAACCCAAGGGTTTGTAAGCCACTCCAACATAAGCGCTCCTAATGACTGATATTCGCTACGAAGCGCGCATAGATCTCGTCTAGCTGCTCCATAATAATCTCATACCCTAATATTGGCTTAGATTGGAGTTGCTTGCCAAGTAAAGTCGGAGATAACTGTGATAAACACGACTCCGATACTTTGCGATGGCTGATATGCCATGGTTCGACCGCCACACCACCGAGATCTTCGCTATAAGGAAAAAAGAACCCAAATTGCGAAGCGTGAACAGATAGCCATTGGTAAAATGCCTGCTGGTGGCCAGTAAGGTATTCCCATGGCTCTAATTGCAGCTGTGTGCCTTCAGGTAAGTCGTTTCGAGCAAAGACATCAAAGTCACAACCCCAATGGTGACGGCTCGCTCCGGGAAGGGCAGACCACCTCAGGATTGCCGACAATTTCTGATGTTCACTGAGTGCTGAAGCATCAAGTGGTTGGCTCTCTGAATCCAATATTGGCGCTTCACCAGAAAACTTACGGTTCCAAATCAGAGATTGCCTTGCGTAGTCGCGAAAGCCACTGGCAATTTCCATTTTGAAACCAGCAAGTTGAGCAGCCTCAATCAAATTGTTTAGGTCATCTTTGACCTCACGGTGAACCAAGAAGGTTTTGCTGCCAATGAGGCTAGGTTCTAGGTGAGAATCTGATTGTCCGGTTAGCTGCTCTGGTGTCATAACGTGTCTCTCAATAATTAGATGCTATGAATCGCTAATGAAAGAACTATTTAGCGAACAGGTTCACTAATGTTCTTTCGTACATGTCAGTTAGCTTTTCTAAATCTGCCACTTTCACGCATTCGTTAACCTTGTGAATCGTTGCGTTAACAGGACCTAGTTCTACCACTTGCCCCTTCATGCGCGCAATAAAGCGACCGTCAGATGTACCACCTGTGGTAAGCAGCGCTGGCTTAACATCATTCACGTTACCGACGGCATCGACAATAGCATCAAGCAATGAACCAGCGTCTGTTAAGAACGGGTCGCCATTGAAGGTCCATTTCAGATCGTATTCGAAGTCGTACTTATCGAGCGTCGTTGTGATTCGTTCAACGATGATGTCGTTGCTTAACTCTGTGCTAAAACGCAGGTTAAACTGAACATTAAACTCGCCAGGAATCACGTTTGAAGCACCCGTACCTGCGCTTACATTAGGGATTTGGAAACTGGTTGGTGGGAAGTAGTCATTACCTTTATCCCACTCAGTCGTTGCCAACTCGTTGATTGCAAGTAGAGAGCTGTGTACCGGGTTATTCGCAAGGTGAGGGTAGGCAACATGGCCTTGTGTACCTTTAATCGTTAGGTCGCCAGTGATAGAGCCACGACGGCCGTTCTTCACGACATCACCCACGAACTCAGTGCTCGATGGTTCACCGACGATACACATATCGATGTTTTCACCGCGCGCCATTAATGCTTCAACAACACGTACTGTACCGTTGATGAAAGGACCTTCCTCATCTGAAGTGATCAGGAAACCAATTGAGCCTGTGTGGTCAGGGTGTTTGGCAATGAACTGCTCGACTGCAACAATCATTGAAGCCAGAGAGCCTTTCATATCCGCAGCGCCACGTCCATGTAGGAAACCGTCTACGATAGTCGGTTCGAATGGCTTGGTGTTCCACTGTTCGATTGGGCCTGCAGGCACCACATCAGTGTGACCAGCAAAAGCAAACAGAGGCGCTTCAGTACCACGGCGAGCCCAGAAGTTCGTCGTATCTTCAAATACCATCACTTCGATTTCAAAGTCGAGTGCTTTTAAGCGTTCAATCATCAGGTCTTGGCAGCCTGCATCTTCTGGTGTTACCGATTGACGGCTGATTAGGTCTTTTGCCAGAGCCAAAGTTGGGCTATCTGTCATCCTTGAATTCCTTGTTTAAATAAAACGTCTAGTCATTAATTTTTAGGCGCTGATTCAATGATCAACGTCCTGTTGTCTGTCTATGTAAATACAACGATCTAAGCAAAAATAGCCGCGTATTGGTCGGCTTTAAATCCGATGTGAAGCTTGTCCTCTACTTTTAAGATTGGGCGCTTGATCATTGCAGGTTGTTCAACAAGCAAAGTCACCGCTTTTTCTTCTGTTAGGGTGTCTTTCTGTTCTTGAGAAAGTTGACGATAAGTCGTACCACGTTTGTTTAGCACAAGCTCCCAACCTAGCTCAGAACAGAAGCTTGTTACTAGCTCTTCTGTGATGCCTTGTTTGCGATAATCGTGAAATTCGAACTCGATACCTTCAGCTTCGAGCCATTTCTTTGCTTTTTTAATGGTGTCGCAATTTGGGATACCAAACATGGTGATAGTCATTATTCTTCCTTTGAGTGATTTTATTTCATTGTTATGAGTTGAATCCTATCAGGAAGCGGCAACTCAGACAAAATAGAGTGATGAATATTTCATAGAGTGAAAAAAAAGCGTAAGAAAATGTCACTATTGGAGACTTATTGATCAGCCTCAACATGTTGTCAGCGAAAAAAGAAATAATTGAGCTGCACATATATAGGAGGTGTCAATGGAGTTGAGTCCTGTTTTTGCAAGGCGGCTATATTTAGCATTGTTAGTGGAAAGCCTTGATAGGCCAAATGTGCCTAAACTCATCGAAAAAACGGGGTGGCCTCGTCGTACTATTCAAGATGTACTCAAGGCGTTACCGGGGATCGGTATCGAACTTATGTTTGTTCAAGATGGGCGACGTCATAATGATGGCTATTACCAGTTATCCGACTGGGGGCCATTTGACAGTCAATGGGTTATCCAGCGTAAAGGCGATATAGCAACAAGCCTTGGATTTAGTGCATAAGCCAGCGAAAGCTGGCTTTCTTTTTTTAGAATAGAAATAGTAGGGAGCATCTCGCTAATGTGAATGGTGAGCTACCCCATTACGTTTCTATTTACTTACACAGATAGGCAGTTCCCAACATAGTCACGGAAGTCGAAAAATCTTGGGGAAGTGTGAATATCACGGTATCTGCGCCTAGCTCAATCGTATTCGACTTGAGTTCATTCATGGCGCCTTGAATCAATGTGTCATTCGGGTAAAACAGGTAGCTGTACCAATGGCCTTCGCTGCCTGTGACTTCCCCTTTATACTCGCATTGCTCGATATTAATCACACCGTGGTAATCCATTTGCACTTTGTCAGCTTCGCTATGAGGTATTGATGTTGGTGTCGTGCAACCTAACAATGCACCACTCATAGCTAAAGCGATTAATTCCTTTTTCATACGATTACCCTGTTATTTCATCAAATAAATCGCGAAGCCTATCCAGCTAGCGATCAGTAGTAGCCACGGTAATTTGTTGCCGTGATTTGATGTTGTTTCAACACTCGTGTCGACATTCTGTTCTTGGTCTTGATTAGTCTGTTGAGTTTGTTTCTCTTTCTGTACACGCTTTTTTGCTTTGTCGGCTTGGCGACTGCGCTCTTTTTGCTGTTTCTTGTACAGTGCGATGCCTTTCTCGATACCTTGAGCAATCAACTTGGTTTGTTCTTTGGTTTGAGCTGGCTTTTGAGTCGCTTTGGCTATCTTCAGTGCTTCTTGTTGAGATTCAACAGACGGCGTATTAGTTTTCTTTTTCATACTGAGTTCGATAATTAAAACGGATTGGCTACTAAGATAACGCAAAGCTAGTTAAGTATGAATGATTTGCGTTAAAGTGTTGGTTTGAAAACAACTGAAAGTGAGATTTGTGCGGTACTCCATAGAACAATACGATAAGCACGGCTTTTTAAAAGCCCCAATCCTATTATGGTTAGGTTGGCTGTTTCTGGCGAAAGCTTTGGTTGTTTTCATTGTCGCAGGAGCAAGCCGAGAGTCAGGCACTGACATACTCGAAATTATCTATCCAGATCATCAAATGTTTTATGTTGGGATCGCGTTGAGTGTGCCTAGTTTGCTACTGATGTGGCTATTTGGACTAAGATCGCCAGATAGAAAACGCCTCAATAAAGTCGTGTCGTGGGGGCGTTGGGTCACCATGACGGCTATCTTGGCGCAGGGCTCACATACGATTTATTTGATCTATTTGGATAATGGATGGTTCCGCTGGTCCAATGGCATCACTTTATTGCTGCTTTTATGGTTATCGCTTTACCTGACTAATAGCCATGCTGCTAGGGATTGCTTTAAAGTGGTTGAGCACGAAGACTGATTCTCATCAAAACATTTGTCCCATTCCCAATTATACTTAGAAGCTAAAAAATGAAAGGATTAATCTATGCTTAACATCTCAAATGAGCAGCCTAAAATTCAAAGCGCTATCTTGCCAGAAGCTGGGCCTTTCGCTCTTTATGTTCAACTGAAAGTGAATGCTAACGCTGCTAATGTTTTAGCGGAACTTCAAAAGCTTCCGAGTTTAATCGACGAACTAAACCAAACTCAACCTGATGCGAACTTAACGGCATCGGTTGCGTTCTCAAAAGCTTTTTGGGATAAGTTCGAGCAAGCAGCGCCCGCTGATTTGATCGACTTCCCTGCGCTGGGTGAAGGTGATATCACCGCGCCGAGCACACTGTCTGACGTTCTGATTCACTGTCATTCAAACCGACATGATCTGCACTTCTTTATCTTGCGTAAATTGCTATCTGAAGTAGCGGCTGATGTTGAAGTGGTTGATGAAACTTATGGTTACCGCTTCCTAGACTCTCGTGACATGACAGACTTTGTTGATGGCACTGAAAACCCGAAAGATGCACAACGTGCTGAAGTCGCTATTGTGCCTGAGGGTGAATTCGCTGGTGGTAGTTATGTGATGGTGCAGCGTTTTGTGCACAACCTGCCAGCTTGGAATCGTTTGAATGTATCGGCACAAGAGAAAGTGATTGGCCGAACTAAACCTGATTCAATTGAGTTAGATGATGTTCCTGCGGCGTCTCACGTTGGCCGTGTGGATATCAAAGAAGAAGGCAAGGGGCTTAAGATTGTTCGCCACAGCCTACCTTACGGTACTGCTACGGGCGACCACGGTTTATTGTTCATTGCTTACTGTAATGTTCGTCATAACTTCGATGCGATGTTAGAGAGCATGTACGGCGCAACAGATGGCAAAACAGACCAACTGCTTCGCTTTACCAAAGCAGTGACTGGCGCTTACTACTTTGCACCTTCAACTGATATGTTGAGTGCATTAACGATTAAGTAAATCGTCTCATCTGCAGCAAAGAAAGGGAGCCTCAGGGCTCCTTTTTTATTAAAGCTTTATATGAACTGGTCGATATAAGAGCAATCGTGAGTTTTATTCATCTTTTTGTAAGCGAAGGTCTATGGCTATCACTGTTAATACGAATGTCTCGGCGTTAGTGGCTCAGAGAAACCTCTCTAATGCTAATAACATGCTGAACCAATCTTTGGAGCGCTTAGCTTCAGGGAGCCGTATTAATAGCGCAAAAGACGATGCGGCTGGCTTACAGATCTCAAATCGATTAGAAGCACAGATGAGTGGCATTGATGTTGCCGTTCGAAATGCTAACGACGGTATCTCGATTATGCAGACTGCAGAAGGAGCGATGAATGAAACCACTAATATCATGCAGCGCATGCGAGACTTATCCCTACAAGCGAGTAACGGCTCGAATAGTTCATCGGAACGAATCGCTATTCAAGAAGAAGTTACTGCCTTAAATGACGAGCTGAATCGAATTGCCGAAACCACTTCATTTGGTAGTAAAAAGCTCCTTAACGGTAGTTTTGGGCACACCTCGTTTCAAATCGGCGGCAGTTCGGGCGAAGCCGTGCAGATTGGTTTGAAAAGTATGCGTACTGATGACATCAACATGGGCGGCTTTAGCTACGTTGCTAATGGCATGGCCAGTGATTCATGGGAAGTGAAATCAAACCAGAATGATATGACGATGTCGTTTACTGATCGTTTTGGTCAGCCACAAGAAATCACCATCAACGCGAAAGCGGGTGATGATATCGAAGAGTTGGCGACTTACATTAATGGTCAAACGGATCTCGTATCAGCTTCTGTCAATGATGACGGACAGCTTCAGATTTATATGTCTGGTGAAGATACCGCGGGTACGATCTCTTTTTCAGGTTCGTTAGCCAGTGAGCTTTCAATGTCTGCGGGTTATTACGAATCAGTCGATGACATCAATGTAACGGATGTGGGTGGTGCTCAGCGTGCCGTCTCTATTTTGGATACGGCGATGAAGTATGTCGATAGCCATCGCTCTGAATTAGGGGCAATGCAAAACCGCTTTGATCATGCCATTAATAATCTTGAAAACGTTCATGAGAACTTGGCGACATCAAACAGTCGAATCAAAGATACCGACTACGCGAAAGAAACCACTCAAATGCTCAAGCAACAAATACTGCAGCAAGTGAGCACAACGATACTCGCTCAAGCCAAGCAAGCGCCGAATCTAGCTTTAACGTTATTAGGTTAATGAATTACCTCGAATCTTATAAAGGCATTTCAGCTTAGCCAGTGTTTTTTGGCGAATAAAAATACAATCTCTCACTCGACTGACTTCCCGGCAACTTTAGCGATTTTCTCATCTTTTTTCGATAATTTTACGACCAGTCACGCTTTCTTCTGTTTTACCGCTATTTCTTTAATTTTGTTGTTTTTTTCCTAAAGGTTTCGCCAATCACGCCGTTATTAAAAGTAACTTTGAGAGAACTACTTGGTTTTCCGAGACGTCGGAAACCGCTATACCGGAAAATCAATTGGAGAAATCACCATGGCAGTGAATGTAAATACAAACGTTTCAGCGATGACAGCGCAACGTTACCTAAACAACGCAAACAGCGCACAACAAACATCAATGGAGCGTCTAGCTTCAGGCTCAAAAATCAACAGCGCAAAAGATGACGCTGCGGGCCTACAAATCTCGAACCGTTTGAACGTTCAGAGCCGCGGCCTTGATGTTGCTGTACGTAACGCGAACGACGGTATCTCAATTGCACAAACTGCTGAAGGTGCAATGAACGAGACAACGAACATCCTGCAACGTATGCGTGATTTGTCTCTACAATCTTCAAACGGCTCAAACTCAAAATCTGAGCGTGTAGCGATTCAAGAAGAAGTAACAGCACTGAACGACGAACTAAACCGTATTGCGGAAACGACGTCTTTTGGTGGCAACAAGCTGCTTAACGGTACTCACGGTACTAAATCATTCCAAATCGGTGCGGATAACGGTGAAGCGGTAATGCTTCAACTGAAAGACATGCGCTCTGACAACGCTCAGATGGGTGGTAAGAGCTACCAAACTGAGAACGCGAAAGACAAAGATTGGAACGTTCAAGCAGGCTCTAACGACCTAAAACTGTCGTTCACTGATAACTTCGGCCAAGCACAAGAAATCGACATCAGCGCAAAAGCGGGTGACGACATCGAAGAGCTAGCAACGTACATCAATGGTCAACAAGATTCTGTTAAAGCGTCTGTAACTGAAGACGGTAAGCTACAAATGTTTACTGGTAACAACAAAGTTGAAGGCGAAGTGGCATTCTCTGGCAGCCTTGCTGGCGAACTAGGCATGCAACCTGGCAAAGACGTAACGGTTGATACTATTGACGTAACATCAGTTGGCGGCGCACAAGAGTCTGTAGCAGTTATCGATGCGGCACTTAAGTATGTAGACAGCCACCGTGCTGAGCTAGGTGCTTTCCAAAACCGTTTCGACCACGCTATCAGCAACTTAGACAACATTAACGAGAACGTTAACGCATCTAAGAGCCGTATTAAAGATACCGATTTCGCGAAAGAAACGACTCAGATGACTAAGTCTCAGATCCTTTCTCAAGCTTCAAGCTCGATTCTTGCTCAAGCGAAGCAAGCGCCGAACTCGGCACTTAGCCTACTAGGTTAATCGATTGAAAGGCCACGTTGACCAAAGGCGTTAACGTTAGGCTTCCACAAATTAGCTCGTGGTGAGAGATGAGCACTAAACAGACCCAGCTTCGGCTGGGTTTTTTATTGCCTGCAATTTGGCGAAGGTGTATTTGGGGAAGTGCAATGTTGGTAGGCAGGAGCAAAAGCGAGATTCCCTATCGCGTTCGTTCCTCACTGTAGGGAATGACGGAGTTAGGGCGATGATGACCCTATTGCTTTGCAATATAAGTGTGGTGGTAGTCGTAAGTAACGGCTTAGTTAGAACAAAGACTTTTATCGTCATTCCAGAACCGAGTAGAACGAGGTATCAGGAATCTCGCTTCTAACGAGAGGTTGGTATTTCAGGTTTGTTTTTCGTATTCGTGAAGTTTTTATAAGTCAGTTGAGCGCTCCCCGTCATTCCAGAATTGAGTCGAACTAGATATCAGGGATCTAGGTTCGTTAAGGGGATGAAAAAGAAGGGAGGTTTAGCCGCCAGAGAGGGGTAACGTAGTTGGTAGCCTGGCATGTGAATAGCAGGCACAAAAAACGCCACCCTTAGGTAGCGTTTTAATTAAAGCAGATAAGTAATCGAGATTACTTAGTTACTTTAAGAACTGGAGTTTCGCCAACAGTTACAGAACCAGAAAGCTTGTTCAGCTCCTTGATTTCGTCCATGTTAGAGATAACAACTGGAGTAAGCGTAGATTTCGCTTTCTCTTCTAGAAGCGCTAGGTCGAAAGTGATGATAGTGTCACCAGCTTTAACAGATTGACCTTCTTCAGCTACACGAGTGAAGCCTTCGCCTTTAAGTTCAACAGTATCGATACCGAAGTGAACGAAAAGCTCAACACCGTCGTCAGACTCGATAGAGAATGCGTGGTTAGTTTCGAAGATCTTACCGATAGTACCGTTAACTGGAGCTACCATTTTGTCGCCAGCTGGTTTGATAGCGATGCCGTCACCAACGATTTTTTCAGCGAAAACTACATCTGGCACGTCTTCGATGTTTACGATTTCACCAGAAAGAGGTGCGATGATTTCGATTGCACCAGCATCAGCGCTGTCATCAGATACAAGCTTTTTCAGTTTGTCAAACAGACCCATTGTGTCATGCTCCTAACGTTTAGTTTTATTCTGTAGAATATACTATACCAATCTAACAAATTAGACGACTATTTTTAGCCGTCTAACTTTATTAAGCATTTGGCGATTACTGAGTTTTCTCAGCGATGAATTTTTCTACGCAAGCTTCAATTTCTGCAGCTGTAGGTAGAGATAGTGCTTCGTCAGCCATAGCTTTAACTTCAGCGAAGTTAGAGTTACGGATTACTTTCTTCACTTTAGGGATAGAGATGCCGCTCATAGAGAACTCATCTAGACCCATACCAAGAAGAAGTAGCGTTGCACGTTCATCACCAGCAAGCTCACCACACATACCAGTCCACTTACCTTCAGCATGTGATGCGTCGATCACTTGCTTGATTACTGTAAGAACAGCAGGAGATAGTGGGTTGTATAGGTGAGAAATCATTTCGTTACCGCGGTCTACCGCAAGAGTGTATTGCGTTAGGTCGTTAGTACCGATAGAGAAGAAAGATACTTCTTTCGCTAGGTGGTGTGCGATTGCAGCAGCTGCTGGAGTCTCAACCATTACGCCGATTTCGATTTCTTCATCGAAAGCTAGGCCTTCAGCGCGAAGTTCAACTTTGTACTCTTCGATTGCTTTTTTCAGTTCACGGATCTCTTCAACAGAAATGATCATTGGGAACATGATACGTAGTTTACCGTGTGCAGAAGCACGTAGGATACCACGTAGTTGGTCACGTAGGATTTCACGACGATCCAAGCTGATACGTACTGCACGCCAGCCTAGGAAAGGGTTCATCTCTTGTGGAAGGTCCATGTATGGTAGGTCTTTATCGCCACCGATATCCATAGTACGGATAATCACTGACTCGCCTTCCATTGCTTCAGCTACTTCTTTGTAAGCAACGTATTGCTCTTCTTCAGTAGGAAGCGCGTCACGGTCCATAAATAGGAACTCAGTACGGTACAGACCAACGCCTTCACCGCCGTTACGCAGGATACCGTCACAGTCTTTTACTGTACCGATGTTGCCACAAACTTCTACACGGTGACCGTCTAGAGTTTCAGCATGTAAATCTTTTAGTTTTGCTAGTTCAACCGCTTCTGCTTCGAAATCTTCTTTGATTTTCTTAGCTTCTGCTAATTCAGCATCTGAAGGGTTGATGATGATCTTGTTGTTCATCGCGTCTAGCACAAGCATGTCGCCGTTCTTAACTTGCTTAGTGATATCGTTAGTACCAACGATAGCTGGAAGCTCAAGAGAACGTGCCATGATTGAAGTATGAGAAGTACGACCGCCGATGTCACAAGCAAAACCAAGAACGTAGTCTAGGTTGATTTGTGCAGTTTCAGATGGCGTTAGGTCGTAAGCAACTAGGATAACTTCTTCATTGATATCTGCTAGAGATACAATGTTGATGCCTAGAGCATTTTTAACGAAACGAGTACCGATATCACGGATATCAGTTGCACGTTCTTTTAGGTACTCATCATCAAGAGACTCTAATGCAACAGCTTGCTCTTCGATCACAGTGTGGATCGCGTTGTCTGCGTGCATTTTGTCTTTCTTGATGAGTGCTAAAATCTCTTCTTCTAGCTCTTCATCTTCAAGCAGCATGATGTGGCCTTCAAAGATTGCTTCTTTTTCTTCGCCAAAAGTTTCAAGTGCTTTTTGCTTAACAACTTCAAGTTGCTGAGAAGATTTGTTACGAGCGTCAAAGAAACGCTGTACTTCTGCTTCAACTTGGTCGTCAGAGATAGATTGAGTGTTTAGGACAATTTCATCTTCTTGAAGTAGTAGTGCTTTACCGAAAGCAATACCAGGAGATGCTAGGATGCCTGAAATCATAGCCTTACCTTAGTTGTTCAACTGTAAACGGGAGAGTGTGTGACTTTAAGTCGTCGACTAATGTCGCGCTTATTCCTATCTATTTCGAACAAAGCCACTTTGCTATGCAAAATGGCTTTGAAAGAAGGAGACCGTATTAGTGTAGTTGATCCATAAGAGCAACTAGGTGGTCTACTGCTTGCTGAGCTTGAGGACCTTCAGCTGAAATAGTAACGTTAGTACCTTTTACTAGGCCTAAAGTTTGTAGTTTGAACAGGCTTTTCGCGCTAGCGCTTTTGCCGTTAGAAGTCACTGTGATGTCAGCGTCGAAAGATTTTGCTTCTTTAACGAACTGTGCAGCTGGACGAGTGTGAAGACCGTTTTCTGCTGTGATTTCTACTTGCTTCTCGTACATTTTATATACCCCAATTAATTTATTTTTTGTAAGTTTGTAACCAGATTAGCTTAACTGCTTTAGCCCAAATGCGCTAGAGGCTAGTACGCCATGTTCGTGTTAGAACTTAGACTGGTTATAAATTTTTATCCAGCCATGGTCGTCTTTTGTTGAGTACTCATGACTTTCAGAATTTGTTTATTGCTTCTTTTATTTTGAAGCGAAAAATAAAACAGACCCGATATTACCAAAGGTGGGGCAGGGATCAACAAAAAAGCCCCTAAACGGGGCTTTTTTGGACGAAAAATTGATTTGACCACATATTATTGTTGGTTCTCTTTTTCCGTAAAGATGCCAGCAAATAGGGCTGTGCTTAGGTAACGCTCACCAGAACTTGGTAGTACGGTAACGATGGTTTTTCCTGCAAATTCAGGTAGTTCGGCGATTCTGTTCGCTGCTACAACTGCCGCGCCAGATGAGATGCCTGCAAGAATACCTTCTTCTTTCATTAGGCGTTGAGCCATCTCAATCGCTTCTTCAGAAGTTACCGATTCAACACGGTCAATAATCTCTAAATCTAGGTTTCCAGGGATGAAACCTGCGCCGATACCTTGAATTTTGTGTGGAGCTGGTTTGATTTCTTCGCCTGCAAGTGCCTGTGCAATCACTGGAGACTCTGCTGGTTCAACCGCTACTGAAGTGATCGCTTTGCCTTTTTCACCTTTAATGTAACGACTTGTACCTGTGATAGTACCGCCTGTACCTACACCCGCGACAAACACATCGATTTCGCCGTCTGTTGCTTCCCAAATTTCAGGACCAGTCGTCTGTTCGTGAATCTGTGGGTTGGCTGGGTTGTTGAACTGTTGAAGTAGTAGGTACTTGTCTGGGTCTGAAGCAACAATCTCTTCTGCTTTAGCAATCGCGCCGTTCATGCCTTTTGGTGCTTCAGTTAGCACTAGGTTTGCGCCAAGCGCTTTAAGCAGCTTACGACGTTCTAGGCTCATTGATTCAGGCATAGTTAGCGTTAGTTTGTAACCGCGTGCTGCTGCTACGAATGCAAGTGCAACACCTGTGTTACCACTGGTAGGCTCAACAAGCTCGATACCTGGCTTAAGCGTACCTGCTTTTTCTGCTTCCCAGATCATGTTTGAACCGATACGACACTTAACACTGAAGCTTGGGTTACGAGCTTCGATCTTAGCTAGGACGTTACCTTTGCTTACTTTGTTAAGGCGGACTAGAGGTGTGTTACCAATCGTTAGGGTGTTGTCTTCGTAGATCTTGCTCATGCGATATTCCTTCATTTAATGACAGAACTAAACGTAGTATATCAATCACTTTACCGTCTAGTGTCTTACGATGTTTATTCAGCTTGAATTTAGATTAAACAAGTTGAAAAAAAGGTAAAAGGATTAAAAAGTTATATCATATAGATATGTAGCAGAATTCACGCCTATCTATATTGAAATCAGAACTTCAAAAAGATAGGCGAGACTAGGGAGTGTAGGAAGGGTTATAGACGAGAACGCAGAGCTTGGTCTTTAAACTCAGCAACCCACATTGCCGTCGCGCCGCAAACGGCAACGGGCATTACGATCAGGTTTAGAATTGGAATTGTGGTGAACACAGAAACAAGCGCGCCAAAGCTGTAGCTCTTGCCTTGTTTTTGTTTCAAATTGTTTCTCATGTCATCAAACTTGATTTTATGGTTATCGAATGGGTAGTCGGCGTATTGGATCGCTAACATCCATGCTGTGAAAATGAACCATAAAAACGGTGCAACGGTTTGTCCTAGTGCTGGAATTAACAAAAGCAGGAATAAACCGATCGCTTTTGGCAGAATGTAGACAAGCTTGCGCCATTCTCTCGCTAATATACGTGGGGTATCTTTGAGAACATCAAGTAAACCTTCGTCATTAACTTTTTTACCGCTCAACAACTCTTCAACTTTTTCCGCGAGTAAACCGTTGAACGGTGCGGCAATGAAGTTAGCGAGCGTACTAAAGAAATACGAGAATGTGGCCAAGACGGTTAACACAAGTAATGGCCATAAAATGTATGACAACCACGACAAGAAACTTGGCAATGCACCAATCCAACCTTCAATCCAAGTGTTTAGGTTGGAGAAGATGTAAAACAAGGCACCACCAACGAGTAACACGTTCGCGATAAGTGGCATTAGTACAAACTTACGAATGCTCGGTGATAAAGCGATTTTTATTCCGAAAATAAAATAGCCAAAGCCGGAGCGGGGAACAGATTCAATAGTCATATTTAAATTAGGTCACATGTGAATTTGGTTAAATAGCAAACATGTCTAGTGTACTCGACCGAAATTAAGAAAAAAAGCGTGGTGAAAATCACACCATGTAAGGAACTAATTGTATTAAGTTGTTCTAAAACAGTGGCTACTTTTGATAGAGTAGTGAGATTAGCCAAATTAACCCAACTTAGTGACAGCGTGTTTATAGCTAGTTGACTAAGAAAGCTGAGAGCGAAAAATGCAGGAATTGCGATTTGTACTCATTATTGTTGGCGCATTAGCTATCGCCGCATTATTGTTCCATGGTCTATGGACGAGTAAAAAAGAAGGGAAAGCAAAGTTTGGAGATAAGCCGCTCGGTAAGCTTGATAACGACAGCTTAGATGAAGCAGAAACTATTCCAAACCGTTCATTCGCCCCAGAAGATGATTTTGAGATAATCCGAAAAGAACGTAAAGAGCCGGATTTTGCTGTTTCACCCTCTGAGACTGATCCGCTGATCGACTCAGATCCTCTAACAGCGCCACAAGCGAAAGAAGCTTACGAAGATGACATCGAATTGAATGATCTTCCTTCCTTCAGCGTAGAAGACCCAGTTAAGGTTGAAAGTGAACCTGAAGTGATTGAGGAAGAGAAGGTCGTTGAGCCTGAAGTTCCAAGCTTTGAGTTGACTGACGAGCAAAAAGAAAACCATGCCGGCTTTAAAGAACAGTACGGTTCGTTTGAAGAACCTTCTGAGACAGTTGATGAGCCAGTCGTTCCAAACGAAACGCTTACTCAACGAGAGCCAGTTGTTGCGAAACAAGTCGTGACTCCGCAAAGTGCGCCTGTTGAAGAAACTCAGCCAGATGAAGAACTTGGCTTAGAAGTGATTGTTCTTAATGTTCACTGTGCTGGAGAGATCCCGTTCGTTGGGACTGAACTTTTCCGCAGCATGGAGAACAACGGTTTAACTTATGGTGAGATGTCTATCTACCACTGCTTTGCACAATCTACAGACGCTCCAAAGGTTATTTTCAGCGTAGCGAACATGATGCAGCCAGGAACGCTAGAACATGATGATCCTGCTGACTTCACGACGAAAGGTATTTCGTTCTTTATGACGCTACCTTGTTACGGTCAAGCTGACCAAAACTTCAATGTGATGCTGAGTGCGGCGCAGAAAATTGCCGACGATATGGGCGGAAACGTGTTGGATGAGTCACGCAACTTAATGACACCAAACCGTTTATCTGACTACCGCAAGCAAATCAGAGACTTTATGACGGCATCGAATGCCTAGCCGTATTGTTTAGCCTTGTAAATAATCTATATTTATAGAAAAGGGCTCCTAAGGGAGCCCTTTTTGATATTTCAATCACGACAGAGAATGATATGAAAGAATCGATTCAAGTTACCTTAGAGCAGTTAAGAGAAACTCTGCATTATCACGCCGTTCGTTATTACGTAGAAGATAGCCCTGAGATCCCTGATGTCGAGTACGATCGCTTAATGCAACAATTACTAAAGATCGAAGAAGAGAGTCCAGAGCTAGTGACGGTAGATTCTCCGAGCCAACGCGTTGGTGGTCAGCCTCTCGATGGTTTCACTCAAGTGACTCATGAGATCCCAATGCTTTCTCTGGACAATGCTTTCTCTGATGAAGATTTGGATGCGTTCAATAAGCGAATGTCTGATAGAGCGCCAACCGCTAACCTCAAGACTTTCTGTTGTGAACCTAAGCTTGATGGCCTTGCAGTTAGCCTACTCTATGTGAATGGTACTTTAGTTCAGGCTGCGACACGTGGTGACGGTGCGACGGGTGAAAACATCACTGAAAACGTGCGTACTATCAGCTCGATCCCACTTAAGTTGCAAGGTGAAGGCTGGCCGGAGCGTATTGAAGTTCGTGGCGAAGTGTTTATGCCAAAAGCGGGTTTCGATAAGTTGAATGAGATGGCGTTGAAGAAAGGCGAGAAAGTCTTTGTTAACCCACGTAATGCCGCTGCAGGTAGCCTGCGTCAGCTTGATTCTCGTATTACAGCGAAACGTCCGCTGGCTTTCTACGCATACAGTGTCGGTGTTGTTCAAGGCGCTGAGCTATCAAATAGTCACTACCAACGCTTCTTACAGCTTAAAGGTTGGGGCTTACCTATGTGTCCCGAGACTAAGCAACTGAGCTCTCTTGAAGACGTGAAAGCCTATTACCAAGATATTATGACTCGTCGTGATGCGCTGGCTTACGAGATTGATGGCGTTGTTATCAAAGTCGACGATATCGCGGCTCAAGAAGTGCTTGGCTTTGTTGCTAGAGCACCACGTTGGGCGATTGCTTACAAGTTCCCAGCTCAAGAAGAGATTACACTGCTCAATGACGTTGAATTTCAGGTGGGCCGCACTGGCGCTATTACGCCGGTTGCTAAACTAGAACCTATCTTCGTAGGCGGCGTGACGGTTAGTAATGCCACCCTTCATAATGCCGATGAGATTGCTCGTTTAGGCGTGAAGGTAGGCGACAGCGTTATTATTCGCCGAGCTGGTGATGTTATTCCGCAAATTGTGGCTGTTGTACAAGATCGTCGCCCTGAAACAGCTAGAGACATTGTTTTCCCTGATGCTTGCCCTGTATGTAATTCTGCAGTTGAGCGCGTAGAGGGCGAAGCGGTAGCGCGTTGTACTGGCGGTTTGGTGTGTCAGGCGCAGCGTAAAGAAGCGCTTAAGCACTTTGTGTCGAGAAAGGCGTTGGATGTCGATGGTCTTGGTGTAAAGGTGATAGAGCAGCTTGTAGACCGTGAAATGGTAGAAACGCCCGCTGACCTGTTCAAGCTCAGCGCAGGTGTGATTACAGTTCTTGACCGCATGGGGCCTAAATCTGCGCAAAATGTGGTGAGTGCGCTTAATAAAGCCAAAGACACAACATTGGCACGTTTCCTTTATTCGCTAGGTATTCGAGAAGTGGGCGAAGCGACGGCTATGAACTTGGCGCAACACTTTAAAACGCTGGAACTGGTTCAAGCCGCAACGCATGAAAAATTAGTTGAAGTGTCCGATATTGGTGACATCGTCGCTAGCCATATCACAAGCTTCTTTTCACAAGAGAAAAACAGAGCGGTAGTCGATCAGCTGATAGAACTTGGCGTTAACTGGCCTGTCATCGAAGAAGCTGCGGATGACCAAGAGCTACCACTAGAAGGTAAGGTTGTTGTGTTGACCGGGTCACTTTCTCAACTGGGTCGCAGTGAAGCCAAAGCGGCATTGCAAGCATTGGGAGCGAAAGTTACGGGTAGCGTATCTAAGAAAACGGACATATTGTTTGCCGGTGAAGCGGCGGGTTCTAAATTAACTAAAGCACAAGATTTAGGTATCGAAATAAGAACAGAAGAAGATCTAATAGCCCTTATTTCGTAAGTAAATACAGATAAAAAAAGCTCAAAGGCACTCCTTTCAAGGGAGTGCCTTTTTTGTTTCTGATATAAAAATGAGGGCTTTTTAATTGTTGAGAATTTTGTTCCTATACGAACTCTAAAATCAGGACAGTGACGTTGCTCAACATTAATGAAATACCATTATAGTTGTATCAAAAATGCGAGTCACTTCTATCTTTATAAGTGCAGCCTTTCGTTAAATGACTGATATTTAAATCTTTTATACTTTTTGGTTGTGAGCTTTACAATTTGTCGATCTGGATCACTAAGTACCTACTAAATTTGCACCAACTCATATTTTTTTAGATGAAAATTAAGTTCTCATTGATCTTTTTGAGGGCGAAGTTAGTCTTAATGCCATGGATGCACACGATGTGCATAACCAGAAAGGAAATAGAGAATTCAGAGTTAAGGGTTCTCAAACAAGAAAAGGTATTTCTCTCTACGGCGGCCAACTTTAGGCGGGAAATATTCAAACAGCTATATCCATTTTTAGGAGTTTTATTCCATGGAAAACAAAAATTTCAAACGTACTTTACTAGGCGCTGCGGTAGCGATGATTTCTTCAGGAGCGTTTGCTGCAACAGAGTCATCTCAGGTAGGTATTATTTCTGACTTTAATGTACAAGCTTATGGCGTTGCAGCTATTTCTGTTGTGAACTACGATTCAGAGCAAACCAAAGCTGGCGTTAAAAAAGACACAGGTACCGGTTATGATTACGAAAATGAATCTCGTATCGGTTTCCGTGCAAGTAAAGATATGTTCGAAAACGTGAACGTATTCATGCAAATCGAATCTGGCTATGTGGGTGAAAACGGTGACGGTGCGACATTAGGTAACCGTGATACGTTCTTAGGCCTACAAGGTGACTGGGGTAAAGTACGTTTTGGTCGTATGTTGACGCCAATGTATGAAGTAATTGACTGGCCTTACGCTAACCCTGGTTTGGGTGCAGTATGGGACTGGGGCGGTGATGTTAAATACAACCGAGACCGTCATGGAGACATGGCTCGATATGATTCTGCTGATTTGAATGGCTTTACATTCAATTTAGCAACAGGCCGTGGTGATTCAAGCGTTAAAGATAACTACTTCTACGGTGCTGGTGCTCATTACCGCTTAGCAGATATGATTACTTTCCATGCCGCTGTTGAAACTGAAACAGATCGTCAACTGAAAGCTGGAACAGCTGCAACTGCTGCTGGCACATGTTTGGTAGGTACTGGTTGCGGTACTGGTGTTGACTTTGGTGACCCGACTGCAGCAGTAGCTGCTACCTCAGCAGAAATGGCTGATACATTCGGTTATCTAATCGGTTTTGAAGCATCACTTCCTGCAGGCTTCGGTATCTCTGCAGCTTATAAAGCTGGTGAATCTGACGTACAAGGGGGCTCTAAGTCAGAGCAAGCATCTTACTCGGTTATAGGTCAGTACTGGAATGGTCCTTGGGGCTTCAAACTAGGCTACGCAGCTAACCTAGAATCAGAAACTGATGGTGTTAAAAATGGCGATGAAGATAGCGTTATTTCAGGTCAGCTAATGTATGTTCACAACGGTTTCGTTCCTTACATCCGTATTGCTAAACGCGATATCAATGCCGATGATGACGGTTCTATCGTGAACACAGATACGTTTGTTACTCGTATCGGCTTAGAATACGGCTTCTAATAAAAGCATATTTATAGTAAAGAAATGCGCTGGCTTGTAAGTCAGCGCATCTTCATTTATGGCACGCCTAAGAAGCCAAAGGCATCGAATAATATTATGGTGAAAACCTCGAGGTAGTTAATATGAAAAAAATAGTTTTAGCATCGATTCCTTTGTTCTTAATTGGATGTACAACATTGGATTCAAATAGTGATTTTACTGACTCCGTCAAAAGAATAGAAAGTAAGCAAAATTACCAAGTAGTTGTTGGTGAGTCACTAACACCTGATGTACTTGAAGTAAGACAAGGTCAACTGGTTAACTCATCTTTAGAGTTGAACTACGTTACTCCAACCAAAAATGAAGCTGTTCCTGACTCGTATATAACTATGGAGTTGCAATATTTTAAAAATTACAACGAGTATCGCTCTGTCCTAGTTAAAGGGGCGGAAAAAAAAGTTCAGTTAAAGCCTTATGCCGCATCAGCGGAGACATGTAGTGATATTTGTACCCAAACTCAGTACGTAAAATTCCCAGTATCTAACGAATTGTTTAACGAAGCCCCTTTTAAAGATTTGATTTTTGATGTTCAGGTTTCAAATGCCAACAGCATTTCGTTTTCTATTCCTGCGGGCTACGTAGAAGCTATCGTAAATACAGGAAACACAAATACTACGGTTAGCCCAGGGGCGGTTGCTCCAGTTGCGGTACCTGTTGCAGCAGCGGTTGCTGAAGAGCCAAAAGCTTCACAAGCCCAGGAGATGGTTAACTACTGGTATGGACAAGCGACAAAAGAAGAGCAATCTGCAGTGACGGATTGGGCATTCCAAAACCGTAAGAACGCGACGCCAGCATCACTAGAAGGCTCAAAAGAGATCGAAATGGTTTCATATTGGTTTAATAAGCTAGACAGCGAAGAAAAATCTCAAACTATGATTTGGCTGTTAGAGCAAGAGTAGGCTTCTAACGTAAGTCTCTAGCTATGTTTTTCAACCGCAGTATTGTATAACAGCAGTACTGCGGTTTTTCATTTTAGGCTTACAGGTAAGATTGTGAATATTGGTGAAGTAGCGAAACGTGTTGGTACAACAGCGAAATCCATTCGTTTTTACGAAAGTAAAGGCATGATGAGTCCACCGCACCGATCAGAAAATGGTTACAGGCAATATGGCGAGATTCATATCGAACAGTTAGAGTTCGTATTGAGAGCTAAAATGGTTGGTTTCACGCTCGAAGAGTGTAAGTCACTTGTCGAGTTGGCAATGAATCCAAACAGAGAAAGCTACGAAGTAAAGAAGAAGGCCACTCAGAAGTTAGATGAAATAGAGTTGAAGCTTGCGGAGTTAAACAAGATGAAGGTGCAGCTACAATCTTGGGTACATGACTGCCCTGGAGATACTTCAACGGAATGCCCCATCTTGAATAATCTATCTGGCCGCAGTTAGGCTATTCCAGTTCTAAATAATCGTCAGGCAGCAATTACATTACTAGCCTGACTTTAATCACCTATCACAGCACCTTTCCGCCGTAATGTTTACAGATCAACAGTGGTACATGAGTGACTGCGTTACCATCTGAACACTTAACAATTGGCCCCATGTTTCCGTTACCAGGAGACTGGCTGCTCGCTAGAGCGCTTCCAAATGACAAGCTGAAAATTGCCGTTAGAATTATTAAAAAATGTCTCATACAAACTCCATTAGGTTTATCTCTGATTGAGATAAATGAAAGTATGGACAAGGAAAAGAAAATTTCAAAAATTGGACGGACTTAACATTTTTAATAATTATAAATAAGCGAGAGTAAGGTTAACTATTCATATATATATTGGATAATAAATCTAACTTTCTTATATCTTTTTAGCTCAATCAAACTTTTTAGCTTTACGAAATAAGAACTTATTTTTTTTTCAATTCAATCTATCACAATGATAATTCAAATATTATTGAGGTTAGAGAATCAAAAAAACCTGCATTTGTTGAAAACGCAGGCTTCATATACCTCTTGCTTATAAAGGCTCTATTATTAGAACGATTCCGTCTAAAGCGACAATCTTAATTTCGGTTCCAGATGGAATATCTTGACTGGCCTTTGCTGACCAAGAAGAGTCACCGAACTTAATTCGACAGCTACCTTTCTTTACGTCTTCACTTAAAATAACGGTTTGACCTACTAGTTGTTTCTCTCTTTGGTTTAACTCGCGCCCTGCATCTGACTGCTTGTCATTAGACAGTTGTCTTCTCCACCACAACCAAGTGGTAATCAGAGAGAAGCTTGCAAAGGACAGCCATTGTATCTGCCAACCGATTGGTAGTGCGCCTAATAGGGCACCGACCAGCATGGCAGATATGCCTATCCACAAAAAGTAACCAGCGGTTCCAATTAGCTCAAGCGCTAACAATGCTAGACCAAACGCTAACCAATGCCAGTGGTTTACTTGTTCTAGTAATTCGACCATAAGTTAGTCCTTACTACCTTTGTCATTCTTATGTGCAAACATCTCCGCGATACCTGCGACAGAACCCATAAGGCCAGTTGCTTCGAGTGGTAGCATGATGATCTTGCCGTTTTCAGCTTGGCCTATAGATTTCAATGCGTCAGTGTAACCTTGTGCGATAAAGTAATTGACCGCTTGCATGTCTCCTTGAGCAATCGCCGTTGATACCATTTCTGTCGCTTTAGCTTCTGCTTCTGCAGCACGCTCACGGGCTTCTGCTTGCAATATTGCCGCTTGTTTCTCACCTTCGGCTTTCAGGATCTCTGATTGCTTGTGACCTTCTGCTTTCAAGATCTCAGCTTGTCGTACACCTTCTGCTTCTAGGATATCAGCACGTTTATTACGCTCGGCTTTCATCTGGGCATTCATCGCAGCAGTAAGGTCTGCTGGTGGCTGTACGTCTTTAATTTCGATACGGGTGACTTTTACGCCCCAAGGGTTTGTCGCTTCATCAACGATGTTCAGTAGCTTGGTATTGATCATGTCACGCTGGCTCAGCATTTCATCCAGTTCCATCGAGCCAAGTACAGTACGGATATTGGTGAGGGTTAAGTTACGGATCGCATGCTCAAGGTCATTCACTTCATAAGCTGCCTTAGGCGCGTCGATAACTTGAACAAAACAAACCGCATCGATAACCACATTGGCATTATCTTTGGAGATGACTTCTTGTGCTGGGATGTCGAGAACACGCTCCATCATGCTGATGCGCTGTCCAACTTTATCAATAAATGGAATGATTAAGTTAAGGCCCGGTTTAAGGGTGTGTGTGTATCGCCCGAAGCGTTCAACGGTCCAGTTGTTGCCTTGTGGAACGGTTTTTACGCCAGCGAAGATAAATAACAGTGCGACGGCAGTAAAGACGCCGATAGTAATCAAGGTATCAATAGGCATACAAATTCCTTTGCAAGTTTAAGTTTTTGATAGTTCAGTATTGATACTGGCTCATATTTAAATTCTGAGCAAATTTATAAACGAGAAATGGGCCATAAAATATTGATTTTATGGCCCATTTTACATTCTATTATGCGATAAACTAATTGATTGAATGGTCAATTTCGATGTTTAATCTACCGCTTTTTAGGTTTAACTAGTAAAGCAGAGAGTACAGTTGTCGACGGTACTTACTGGCAACTGGGTTACCTTGTCCAAGCGCACTCAAGATGTCCATGAACTCTTTCTTCATGTCACCATCGAGAGCATTAAGATCTTTGGCTAGGAAAGACCATAATAGATCCATAGCTTCTTCACTGCGGTTCACTTGGTGATATTGCAATGCTAATTCAGATGCAGTTTTAGCGTCGCTCGGATTTTGCTGAAGAGCGGCTTCTAATGCTTGTATTTCAGGGCTGTCTGCTGCTTGTTTATGAAGTTCAAGCTTTGCAACTAAGCCTTTGTAGTAGTTGTCTTGGTACTCAAGAGGGATAGTTGCTAGCTGAGTTTCAGCAAGGTCAAATTGTTGCGTTTCTAACAAACACTCTGCGATCGCAAGTTTTACTTCACCTTTATTCGTCAGCTCTGCTGGAAGTTGCTGCATTGCTGCTAGTGCTTGTGTGTGCTCGCCAGCTTGCATTTGCTCAAGCGCTTGGCGTAAAGCAAGTTCATCTTGGCTAGGAAGGTGCTTGCTTAGCATATCGACAATCGCTTCTATGCTTTGAGGGCCACCGAGTCCATCGACTGGCTGACCGTTAACAAACAGTGCAATAGTAGGCAGTGCTTGAACACCAAACTGGCTAGCAATAGCTTGCTCTTGTTCGCAATTGAGCAGGGCTAAGGTGAAGGCACCGTTGTATTGCTGAGTTAAAGTTTGCAGTTCAGGAATGACTTGGGCGCTCTCTTGGCTCATTGGTGCCCAAAAATGGATGAGTACAGGGGTCTGTATCGAACCTTCTAATACTTGACGAAAGTTCTGCTCATTAAGTTCAACAATATGCGGAGATTGCATTTACGTTCCTTGAGGTTTGTTTTGTGGATACGTTGCAAATATGGGGGGATTAGTCGGTAACTTCAAGATCTAACTCGGTTATCTCGGATAAAAAGAACCAAAAATAGAAAAACGCTATGCTTCGATGTTGATAGAGTTGTTATCTCAACATGGAAGGCATAGCGTTATCATCGAGGTAGTCAGTGAGGCGTTGCGTGAGATACTCAAAACAGAATAAACAACGTAATAGCCAGACCCACACCTACCCAATTAAGGCGGTTTAAAGTCATGAGATTTCCAGAGTAGAACCATCAATTGGGAATAATTGATGGGATAGGATAATCATGACATCTTATTGTTACGGAAAAATTACATCGTTACATTAAAGTTTGCGACTCTGCATTCAAAGTTAGTAATTTATGCAGCTTTTCTCAAAATAGGGTCTAGCAAGCGACTCGGTAGGATCCTTTTCAATACCGCGAACACTTTAGTTGGGGTGGTAACTCGGTATCTTAGCTTGGGTTTGTCGGCGGTGAGAGCATGGAATACCGGCTCAATACAACTTTCTGGAGGCAGAACAAAAGCGTTATTCGATGACTCTTTTTCGAGTCGACCTTTTTGTTGTTGGTACGCGTCTTGGTGAGCGCTGCCAGAAATGTTGATCCATTTATTGAACGCTTTCAGGGCATTGGTTCTAAATTGAGTCTCAATTGGCCCAGGTTGCAGTAATGAGATCTGTATACCGCTGCCATGCAGTTCTAATCGTAAGGTATCCGTCCAACCCTCAATCGCGAATTTAGAAGCATTATAAGCGCCACGATACTTCATGGCTGCAAAACCTAATACGGAACTGTTTTGTACGATTCGACCTTCGCCACGCTCGCGCATGTGCGGAAGGATCTGACAGACGAGATGATGCCAACCAAAGAAGTTGGTTTCGAATTGTTCTCTGAGTCCTTGGGTCGGTAAGTCTTCTAGCGCCCCTGCTTGACCGTAAGCACCGTTATTGAATAATCCATACAATCCATTAGGTGCGAGATCAATAGCAAGCTTGGCGCCATGCTCAATACTTTCTTGGTTGGAAAGATCTAATTGAATACAGGTGAGGCCTTCATCTTGAAGGCGTTGAACATCTTGTGGATCACGACAAGATGCAATGACATGAAAACCACGCTTTTGAAGTGCATGAGCACATGTATAGCCAATACCTGTTGAGCAACCGGTAATCAGAATCGACTTGTTCACACTTAATCCTTTATTAGAGTCTCTATCGCTCTAGGGTAAAGAATTAGTCTTGATGTTGTAACAAGTTTTTTAGTGCCGGCTCGATTCTTGAGTAACTAAAGATGAATCCCATCTCAGTGAGTTTCTTCGGCTTGGAGCGAATGCTGTCAAACAGCAAACAAGATGATTCTCCCATGAGAATTGACATTGCCCATTTCGGCGTGAATAAAAAATGCGGTCGGCCTAATTGTTTCGCTAACGTGCTGCTGAACAGTTTGTTGGTCACAGGGTGAGGGGCACACATATTGAATTCCCCTTGAGCGTGAGGGATAGACAACAAGTGATTGATGGCTCTCACCATATCGAGAATGTGAATCCATGGCATGTACTGCTCACCTGAACCTAGTGGACCACCGACGCCGAGTTTATAAGGCAATAGCATCTTCTTGAGTGCGCCGCCATTCTCGCCAAGTACAACCCCTGTTCGCAGTAGTATCACGCGTGTGCTTTCTGATTGTGCTCGCTTGGCTATCTCTTCCCAGTGGGCACAGACTTTATGAGGAAAGCTTTCATCTTCTACTTGCAGTGACTCGTCAAACGGGTGCTGCTGTTGATCGCCATAGTAGCCGACGGCTGAACCGCTAATAAAAGCGTGTGGCGGGTTGCTACTGGCATGAATTAATTCGACCAGCTTTTCAGTGATGTGCCAGCGACTGTTACAGATCCTCTCTTTTTGCTCTGTACTCCAACGCTTATCGGCAATCGGTTCACCCGCGAGGTTGACCACTACATCAAAGTCATTGAGATCACTGAGCTCATCAAGGGATTGAATGTAATGAAGGTTGTTCTGGTTGAGGTGATTTAGGTTTTGCTTCGCATTTTCAGGACTCCGCGTCAGCAGTGTCACGTCGTCAGTGTTCCAACTCTTGACCAATTCAGAGCCAATAAATCCAGTACCACCCGTTAACAATATCTTCATACCAATCTCCCTATTAAACATAATTATAGACATGGCTTGTTTTTAGTCGCCAATCAATACGAAAAAATCACTATAACGATCATAAGGTTTCAATCGTGTGATGCCCAAATTACGCCTTTTTCAATTTACAAAGGAGTGAAATTAAATTCATCAAGTCAGGATGTGTACCGTTATCACACTTATGCACTTTACTCGGATATGTTACCAACTGCGTAATATTTGTCACATAAGCAATGATAAGGATTTGCCATGATTATTATTAATTCATAACCAGCGACAAGGAATTGCGATGACGGCAGTGCTTGCTTTGTTTCGAGCCATGTTAGGTAGCCTGAGGGATCTATTGCCAATCGTGGCGGTAATCGCTTTCTTCCAGCTTGCTGTCTTACAAGAGCCACTTCCTCATCTTTTATCTATTCTAACCGGATTAGTGCTCGTCGTTTTTGGACTCACTTTCTTTATCTTTGGCCTTGAAATGGGGTTGTTTCCAATTGGCGAATCGATGGCTCAAGCATTTGCCAGAAAGGGGAGTGTGTTCTGGTTATTGATCTTCGCTTTTTGTTTGGGTTTTGGTACCACCATAGCCGAGCCAGCGTTAACCGCAGTCGCTGCCGAAGCCGCAGACGTGGCAGCTGAGGGAGGGGTAATCCCCAATACGTTAGATGAAATGGAGCAGTATGCCGATGGCCTGCGCTTTACTGTGGCACTGTCGGTTGGTATCGCTATTTTACTCGGTGTGCTTAGAATCTTAAAAGGTTGGCCAATCCAGTACATGATCATCGGTGGATATATTGGAGTGGTGGTGCTCACTGCATTTGCTCCGGAAAACATCATTGGAATTGCGTATGACTCTGGCGGAGTGACAACATCGACGATCACCGTTCCATTAGTAACTGCGTTAGGGGTGGGTTTAGCCTCGGCAATTAAAGGGCGTAATCCGATGATAGATGGTTTTGGGTTGATCGCGTTTGCTTCGTTGCTGCCAATGATGTTTGTCATGGTGTACGGGATGGTGGTGACATGATCAGTGCTCAACAATTTATCGACACCTTTCTCGGCACTGTGATGGATGTGATCCCGATTGCGGTCATCATCTTTGGTTTTCAGTTGGCGGTATTGCGTAAGCCCGTCAATAACCTAGCCAAAGTGCTCATTGGTTTCTTTTACGTCATCCTAGGTTTATCTCTATTTTTGATGGGGTTGGAGCTCGCGTTGTTTCCTTTGGGGGAGACGATGGCAATGCAACTTACTGAACCAAGCTTTTTGACTGAGTTTAAGATCAGTTCTGGTCTTGCTTTAGTTTGGTTTGATTATTACTGGGTCTATCTTTTCGCGTTTTGTATTGGTTTCAGCACCACGATAGCCGAGCCTTCTTTGATCGCAGTGGCGATTAAGGCAAATCAAGTTTCCGGTGGCAGTATCAGCGTCAATGGGCTGAGGATCGCCGTGGCATTGGGGGTTGCTATCGGTATCTCACTGGGTAGCTACCGTATCGTTGCGGGTGACCCGATCCATTACTACATCATTTTTGGTTATGTCGTCGTGGTCATTCAAACCTTTTACGCCCCAAAACTCATAATTCCATTGGCCTACGATTCGGGTGGCGTCACTACATCAACGGTGACAGTCCCTTTAGTGACGGCGCTCGGGCTTGGACTCGCTTCTACTGTACCAGGAAGAAATCCTGTTATTGATGGCTTTGGGTTGATCGCCTTTGCCAGCTTATTTCCCATTATTTCGGTGATGGGTTATGCCCAAATAACACAATGGTTAAACCGTTTACACACCTCTAAGGAGAGCAAAGATGCGCTTTAAACTTATCTTAGCGTTTGTAGAAGAGAGCAAGACCGATACTGTGCTCGATGCCGCGCGTGATGCGGGCGCGACTGGAGCAACGGTGATTAATAACGCCAGAGGGCAAGGCTTAAACCAAAAAACCACCTTCTTCGGCTTAACGTTAGAGGTGCAAAAAGATGTGTTGCTGTTTGTGGTTGAGGAACACTTAGCGAGGCATATTCTTGAAACTATTGGCGAAGTCGGTGAGTTTGACCAGGAGTCAGGACAAGGTATAGCGGTGCAGATCGATATCGAAGACGCAGTCGGGGTTGCGCATCAAGTCGAGACATTAACTAAGGTTGTGGAGGATGAGTTATGAGTACCAGTGAAAAAATCCGAGTAGGTGATGTCATGGCCAATACGTACGTGATTATCGATGGGCTAACCACTGTGTTAGAAGCGATAGAGATGGCGAAGAAGCACAAAGTGAAAGCCATCATTGTCGATAAGCGCCACGAAGATGATGAATACGGCATCGTATTGATGAATGACATTGCCAAGAAAGTACTGGCTAAGAACCGATCTCCGAAGCGAACTAATGTTTATGAGATCATGACCAAGCCAGCGCTAAGCGTGTCTGCAGAGATGAACGTAAAGTATTGCGCTCGCCTGTTTGAACGCTTTGGTATCAGCCGTGCGCCAGTAGTTCGTGATAACAAGATAGTCGGTATGGTTAGTTACAATAATATCGTGATCAACGGTATGGCGAGAGATGACGTGTAGCATTTAGATACGTACAATAGGCTCATAAATTTTATGGAGAAGTACGTGTGAAATTATTTTTTGCTTCAGACCTACACGGTTCGCTGCCAGCAACAGAAAAGGTATTAGAACTCTACCAAGCGTCTGGTGCGCAATATTTAGTTCTATTGGGTGATATTCTGAATCATGGACCAAGAAATCCGATCCCAGAAGGATACAACCCGCCGGCGGTTGCAGATAAGTTGAATGCGTTTTCTCAAGAGATCATTGCCGTTCGTGGCAACTGCGATAGCGAAGTGGATCAGATGTTGTTGTCTTTTCCAATGATGATGGATTACTCGTGGGTGCTATTAGAATCAGGTCAACGTATCTTCCTAACGCATGGCCATTTGTACAACATCAATAAACGCCCTGCGCTGAAGGCGGGCGATATCATTGCACACGGTCATACCCATATTCCTGTCGCCGAATACCAAGATGACATCTTTATCTTTAATCCTAGCTCGGTGACATTCCCACGAGAGGGACACGCGGCGAGCTATGGCATCTATGAAAACAATACCTTCAAAGTCATTAGCCTTGAAGGTGATGTTCTCGTGAGTGGCCAGCGTTAAATCATTGGATCGGCTGTGAAAGGCTTATTTTGAGTCTACGTGGCCGAGATCTCTGTCTGGAGCAATGATGTTTCGCACTCTTTGCTTCAGAACTTTAGCTTCTGGAAAACCGTCATCTGCTTTTCTTTCCCAAATCTGCACACCATTACAAAAGATTTCGAACCTGCCTCCGGTGTCTGGGTGTAAGCTCACTCGTTCAATTTCTTCGCTGAAGGTATGCAGTAGCTCTTGGCATAACCAACTAGAGCGAAGCATCCAATTACATTGACGGCAATAGTGTATGGCGATTGTGGCTTTTGCTGCTGTTTCTTTCGCTGGCGCCAGATTTGGTTGTTCCGTCTTCATGGTTAATCCTTTTAAATTCTATATCAGTAGTTTAATGCCAACGGCAAACGTCAATATTTCAAAAGCGGTTTTGACGAGCTGATTGCTTGAACGGTTGGCTAGATAGGCCCCTAAACTGCCACCTAAAAATGAACTTGCCAACAATATTGGTAGCCATAACCAGTAGATGGGGGCTCCCGCTTGAACGATGGCGAACCCACCAATACCATTCCAGAACAAACCCACGCATATCATGGTGAGTGCAACAGCCTGTTTGTATGTGAAGCCAAACCACCGAACGAGAAACAAGGTCACCAATAGCCCTGAACCTGCGGTCAGTGAGCCGTTAATAACACCGATCAGCGCCAGACCAAAGCCACCTACGATCCACCCTCTGGTGTTGCGATTTTTCAGGTGTTCCTCTTGGCCTAGTTGTTTCTTGAGTCGAGAGTAGACACCTAGCGCCAAGATCATTGCCCCAAGCAGTTTCTGAGCAATATTGTCGGGAATCAGTAGCACAATATTCGCGCCAATGACCACGCCGATGCTGCCGACAACAATCAAGTAGCAGCAAAGCTTCCAATTCAGAGTACCGCCTTTAATGTGGGTATACGCGGCGCCCAAACCTAATGCGACACTGGCGACTTTGTGAGTGGCTAAAGCGACGGAAAAGGGGAGGCCAAGAAATATAAGCAGTGGGAATTGCAGGAGTCCTGCTCCGCCACCCGATAAGGAGGCTAAGGTATTGGCGATTAAAGAGCCAAAGAACAGAGCTAGTGAGTTTATCCAATCCATAGAGTCTTCATTTGTTAGCTTCAGATAACAAAAAGGGGCTTCATGCCCCTTTTTCTATTGGTTTAGCCTTTCATGGTATTCAGCTATTCATAAACAGTAAATAGCGATCCAATCTTAGTTTGAAAACAATACGGTAGAACCATGATTTAAGCTAGTCAGTAGCAGTGCCTTCGGGTTAACAATGTCTATGCGGCGGCTTTGCTCTGCGTCCATCTTAATGACTTGAGTGATAAGCTCTAGTTGCTCTTCTGAAAAGTCTTGGCGCTGAGCCGAAGTCACATCTTTAAACTCCGTTGGCGAAACCAGTAAGTAGTTGTCGTTAATATCCCACTGACCCGTTTCAGAGATGTTGATGACATTCGCGGGTTCAGTTTGATTACCGTAAAGTCTCACCACTGACATTCTTAAATATGTACCATTTGGTAGGTATTTCGCATTCGATGATAGTTCAACTCTACGAAGCGGGCCGATTGAGTCAGCTTGCTTGTTATCGCTAATCAGCGTCACCATTTTCGACTGCCACTCATGCTGAGTGAGCAAGCGCTCTACTTTTGCATCGCTGCCCCAATATAACCAACCACTCAAGAATGCCGATAGAACCAGTAAAATAATCGATACTTTTAATTTCATGTTACTGACCACCGTTACAAATGTCGTTTAGATCCGACTGATTTGCGTAAATTCTTAGAGTTACATTTTCGCTCGAGTAATCTTGCGGGTGAATGTAGTTGAGGGCTAGGTTATTGGTTTGTCCACCT
Source organism: Vibrio sp. 1CM2L (assembly GCF_023161695.1). NCBI lineage: Bacteria > Pseudomonadati > Pseudomonadota > Gammaproteobacteria > Vibrionales > Vibrionaceae > Vibrio > Vibrio sp. 1CM2L. Next base: position 774,566 of record NZ_JALNTT010000002.1, on the reverse strand, counting down.
GTTGCGATTACTTCAGTCGGCTTTAGCATGCCAGTGTGATTCGTGTTGTAACGTAATACACACTTTTCTATCGCTGGCAGCCAACTGCTGAGGTCTGGGTGGTTAACCGGTGATTGAACCTTTACACCATCCACTTCAGTCAAAGTTTTGAACTCAGACTCTGCCGGGTTAGTAAACGTTAAAACGAGAATCGGCATGATGAAAGCGGCAAGCAGCAACCAAAATGTTAGCCATTTATTGGTGCTTTTAGTCGGAGCTACAACAGGAGCGGTTGTTGGTTCTACTTCTACCTTATTCTCTTGAACTTTTGCAATTGGCTCTGGTTCAACCGTTTCATTGATCGCTTCTTCAGTCGCTGCAGGCGTTGCAAACGTTAGGATAGGCTCTACGTCATTTTCTGCAATTTCAGCGGCTACTGGCTGATCATTTGATGATAGTGGGGCAGAGCGCTCAACGGTCGCAATAAATTGGTAACCGCGCTTAGGTACTGTCTTTACGAATTCAGGAGATTTAGTCGAGTCTTTGAGCATTTTTCTCAGCGTCGATACGGCTTGCGTCAAGCTTGAGTCATCCACCTCAAAACCTTGGTCTCGCCAAACATACTCGTGCAACTCATTGCGAGTGATAACTTCATTGGGTCTTTCTGACAGCATCAGGAGAATGCGGCTTTCATTGCTACCAAGACGTACGACTTCACCGTCGCTCATTTGATCAACAAGTGAATTGCTGTTTGGGTCGAATACGAACCGCTGTGCGAGAATAAACTTTGTGCCGATATTGCTCATTGAATTCTTCTATTTTGGGTTGTTTTGGGTGCGAAATAGACAAATCTCAGGTGAAGTTCCGTTAATTCTTCACCAAATCATGGCTTCTTTTATGTTCTTTTATATTTATCAGGCTCAAGGATAATAAAAACAGATCAAAAAAACAGTGTTTTTATGATTTTTGACCTTGAATTTACATTTGTCATCCTCATGTTAATGAACAGAAGAGTGGCATCAAGTGTTACGCCCCTATGATTATTCAACATAAAGTATAGATGTTTTGGAGTAAAAATGAGCGAAACGGCAACGCAAAATAAAGAGACTCGTGGCTTTCAATCTGAAGTAAAACAACTACTTCATCTAATGATTCACTCACTGTATTCAAATAAAGAAATCTTTCTACGTGAGCTGATCTCTAACGCATCTGACGCGGCTGATAAGCTTCGTTTTCAAGCTCTATCGAACGGTGACCTTTACCAAGGTGATGCAGATCTAGGTGTAAAACTTTCATTCAACGCGGAAGCAAACACGTTAACCATTTCTGATAACGGTATCGGTATGAGCCGTGACAACGTTATTGAGCATTTAGGTACGATTGCTAAGTCAGGCACTGCAGACTTTTTCTCAAAGCTGTCTGAAGACCAAAGCAAAGATTCTCAACTGATTGGTCAATTTGGTGTGGGTTTCTATTCTGCATTCATCGTTGCAGACGCGGTAACGGTTCGCACACGTGCAGCTGGCCTGCCGAACAATGAAGCTGTTCAGTGGCACTCTGCAGGTGAAGGCGATTACACAATCGAAGACATCACTAAAGAGTCTCGTGGTACTGACATCATTCTTCATATGCGTGAAGACGGTAAAGAGTTCTTAAATGAGTGGCGTCTGCGTGAAGTGATTGGTAAATATTCTGACCACATCGGCATTCCTGTTTCTATCTTCACAGCAGTGAAAGATGACGAAGGTAAAGACACCGAAGAGAAGCATTGGGAACAGATCAACAAGGCGCAAGCACTTTGGACTCGTAACAAGTCTGATATCGAGAAAGAAGAGTACCAAGAGTTTTACAAACACGTATCTCACGACTTTGCTGATCCACTAACCTGGAGCCACAACAAGGTTGAAGGTAAGAACGATTACACAAGCCTGCTTTACATCCCAGCGAAAGCACCTTGGGACATGATGAACCGTGACCACAAGAGTGGCTTAAAACTTTACGTGCAGCGTGTATTCATCATGGATGACGCAGAGCAGTTTATGCCATCTTACATGCGTTTCGTTCGTGGCTTGATTGACTCAAACGATCTGCCATTGAACGTGTCTCGTGAAATCCTGCAAGACAACAAGGTAACTCAGTCTCTTCGTGGCGCATGTACCAAGCGTGTACTGACTATGCTTGAGCGCATGGCAAAGAATGACAATGACAAGTACCTAGAGTTTTGGAAAGAGTTCGGCCTAGTATTGAAAGAAGGCCCAGCTGAAGACATGGCGAACAAAGAGAAGATCGCTGGTCTACTTCGTTTCTCGTCAACGGAAGTGGATTCTGCTGAACAAACCATCAGCCTAGAATCTTACGTTGAGCGCATGAAAGAAGGCCAAGATAAGATTTACTACCTGACAGCAGATAGCTACGCTGCCGCTAAGAACAGCCCACACTTGGAGCAGTTCAAAGCTAAAGGTATTGAAGTGGTTTTAATGTACGATCGTATTGATGAGTACGTAATGAACTACCTGACTGACTTCGACGGTAAACAGTTCCAATCGATCACTAAAGCGGGCTTAGATCTAAGCAAGTTTGAAGGTGAAGAAGAGAAAGAGAAGCAGAAAGAGACTGAAGAAGAGTTCAAATCTGTTGTAGAGCGTACCCAATCTTACTTAGGTGGTCGTGTTAAAGAAGTTCGTACGACCTTTAAGCTAGCAACAACACCGGCTGTTGTTGTGACTGACGACTTCGAAATGGGCACGCAAATGGCGAAGCTTCTTGAAGCTGCGGGTCAAGCGGCGCCGGAAGTGAAGTACATCTTCGAGATTAACCCTGAGCACGCACTTGTGAAACAGATGGCTGATGAAGCTGATGAGCAAGCGTTCGGCCGTTGGGTTGAGTTACTCCTTGGCCAGGCTATGCTGGCTGAAAAAGGCTCAATGGAAGATCCGTCACAATTCTTGGGTGCAATCAACGAGCTACTAACAAAGCGTTAGTCTTTCGACTTTAGGTTAAGCCAACAATTGTAATAAAAAGCTCGCAAATGCGGGCTTTTTTTATGAACGTCGTTGAAAAATGACCTAACGTGGTCAACGTCACCGTTATCGTCACAACAAATGTTGTCGATGCATTCTTTAGTCGTAAATTCAGCCAAATTGAATATTAATGTGATAGAATGCTCGACCTAATCAGCTGGGGTTAGGAAGCGACTATCTCCAGTTGTATGATTTTTAAACGTTATACCGAAACTTACCGTTTTGCTTCTGTTCACAGTTTTGCTTAGCCTCAATGGTTACTTAACGCTTTCTGTTCATCCTAAAAATGAGCAAGAATGGAGGGATAGTGAGCTTCGGTATAAATCATAATTTTATAAGAGGATTAAACATGCGCATCATTCTTCTAGGTGCTCCTGGCGCGGGTAAAGGTACTCAAGCTAACTTCATCATGAACAAATTTGGTATCCCTCAAATTTCAACTGGTGACATGCTACGTGCTGCTATCAAAGCGGGTACTGAGCTTGGTAAGCAAGCAAAATCAGTAATCGACGCTGGTCAGCTAGTTTCTGATGAAATTATCCTTGGTCTTATCAAAGAGCGTATCGCTCAAGATGACTGTGAGAAAGGTTTCCTACTAGACGGTTTCCCACGCACAATCCCACAAGCTGATGGCCTAAAAGAAATGGGCATCGCTGTTGATTACGTTGTTGAATTCGACGTAGCTGACGATGTGATTGTTGAGCGTATGGCTGGTCGTCGTGCTCACCTTCCTTCTGGTCGTACATACCACAATGTGTACAACCCACCTAAAGAAGAAGGTAAAGATGACGTAACTGGTGAAGACCTAGTGGTACGTGATGACGACAAAGAAGAAACAGTTCGTGCACGTCTAGGTGTATACCACGATCAAACAGCTCCGCTAATCTCTTACTACGGTAAAGAAGCAGAAACAGGTAACACTCAGTACCTTAAGTTTGACGGTACTAAGCAAGTTGCTGAAGTTAGTGCAGAACTTGAGAAAGCACTAGCATAATTGGCTAACAGCCAGTTTTAGAATTTGATATATTGGAAGCGACCTTAAGGGTCGCTTTTTTTGTTTCAATTTTTAGTACGATACCAATCTAGATAATTTGATTGCACATGATTCAGAACGGTTCAGACCCGATGGCAGTGGCTAGCAATTGAGAGTGGATGTTGTGTATCTCATATGAAGAATGATTATTCAGACTTTCATTGAGGCGCAATGATCTTAAACTTATGCAGATTAGTATATTACTTTCCAGAAAATCACATATTGGTCTCAGGTATCTATGGAAAATAATAAAAAGCAGGGCGTTTTACTGGTGAACTTAGGAACACCAGATTCGGCGACCCCCGCTGGCGTTCGTCGATTTTTGAGTGAATTCTTACACGACAAGCGAGTTGTAAACCTAACGCGTTGGCTTTGGTGTCCTATCTTGCATGGGGTGATTTTACCGATTCGCTCGCCTAAAGTTGCTAAGCTGTATCAGTCTGTCTGGATGGATGAGGGCTCACCACTGCTTGTGTACTCTCAAAGACAAGCGGAAAAGCTCCAGAAGAAGCTAGAGATGCCTGTTACACTGGGTATGACCTATGGCAACCCAAGCTTAAAGACTGGTGTTGAGCAACTGATGGAGCAGGGCGTTGAGGACATCATTGTACTGCCTTTATATCCGCAGTACTCTGGCACAACCACAGCGGCGGTTTCTGATGGTTTAACCAAAGCCTTTAAGCAGATGCCAGTTATCCCGAGCTATCGCTTTATTCGCGACTACTACGCGCACCCAAGCTATGCAAAAGCATTAGCTGAAAGCGTTCGCAGCCATTGGGATAAAAATGGCAGAGCCGATCATTTAGTGTGTTCTTTCCACGGTATTCCGAAGCGACTGGCTGATGAAGGCGATATCTACCCTCAGCATTGTGAAGCGACAACAAAACTGCTTGCGGCAGAGCTAGGTTTATCAGCGGACGATATCACCATGACATACCAATCGCGATTTGGTCGAGAAGAGTGGTTGAAGCCATACACTGACGAGACACTTGAATCACTGCCGAGTAAAGGCATCAAGAAGATCGACATCATGGCACCTGCGTTTTCGGTTGACTGTTTGGAAACGCTGGAAGAGATTTCAGACCAGTGTAAAGAGACGTTCATTGATGCTGGTGGTTCAGACTTTAGCTACATTATGTGTCTGAACGACAGAGACTCGCACATCGATATGATGGCTGAGTTAGTGGCGCTGTATCGCTAACAGATGCTGAACCTTGATTACGGCTTATCGTTAATCGCCGTAAGGTGCATAATACAAATAACAAAAGGGCTGCTCATTGAGCAGCCCTTTTTGATCAGGTCATTTCGTATTGAAAAAGCTGGAGAGTTTAAGCCGCAGATGTCTCTGTTGCTTGCTTAGCTTTTGGCTCTGCTTCAAGCGTCATGTTGGTTTCTACGCCATGCATCCATGACACAAGCTTACCAGCACAAAGCAGCAGTAATATGCCACTCACCGTTGCTGTGATAGCAATACCACTGAAGATAGACATAGCACCAAGCTCACCAACGTGAGAACCAACCAGGCCTGCCACGTAGTTTGCCACCGCATTGAAGCCAAACCATGCACCCATCATCAATGATGCTAGGCGAAGCGGAGCTAACTTAGTGACCAACGACAGGCCAATAGGCGATAGACAAAGCTCACCAAGGGTATGGAAGAAGAAAGCACCGACTAGCCATAGCATTGATGTTTTCACTGTTAGGTCGCCGCCTTGCTCCATTACCGCGCCCATCATGCACACAAAGCCCAGTGCTAAGAAGAACAATGCCATTGCAAATTTTACAGGAGAGTTGGGTTCACGCTTACCCAGTTTCACCCAGAACGCAGCAATGATTGGAGCAAGTGTAATGATGAAGAATGGGTTCAAAGATTGGAACCACGCAGCAGGAACTTCAAAGCCACCAATCATACGGTCAGTATATTGTTGAGTGTAGATGTTCATTAGGCCGCCAGCTTGTTCAAAGCCCGCCCAGAAAACAATCACGAACAGACCCATGATAAGAATCACTTTTAGTCTGTCGAACTCTTCTTTGGTCAGTGGCGCTTTTTCTTTAGATTTGTTCAGTGCTTTCGCTCGTGCAGCTGCAGGCACAGAACCGATGTTGCCTAACCAAGACTGAGCCATTGTCATTTGCATGATTAAGCTAATAACCATACCAATACCAGCGGCTAGGAAACCTGCTTTCCAACCGAATGAATCGACAGCAGCGCCTGAAATTAAGCCACCAAGCAGCGCACCTAAGTTGATGCCCATGTAGAAAATGGTGAAAGCACCGTCACGGCGGTTATCGCCTTCTTGGTACAGGTCGCCAACCATGGTTGAGATGTTCGGTTTAAACATACCGTTACCACTGATTAGCAGTGCTAAACCAAGGTACAGCGCGTTCACTTGGTCTAAACCGATGAAGCCGTTAGGTAGAGCCAGTGTAAATTGGCCAAGAGCCATTAATACACCGCCAATCAGAATTGATTTACGCTGACCTAGGTAGTTATCGGCAATCCAGCCACCAATTAATGGTGTGATGTAGACTAAACCGGTGTAAATACCGTAGAGATCGAGTGCGTCTTTTGTTGACCAACCCAGTCCACCGTTGAGGGTAGTGTCAGTCAAAAATAAGACAAGGATGGCACGCATCGCATAGTAAGAGAAACGTTCCCATAGCTCTGTGCTAAAAAGTAGAAATAGGCCTCTAGGGTGGCCAAAGATGTTGTGGTTGCTTGGCATAAGTTTTACTAATTTTAGGTATTAAAAGATTTTATAGTCATTCATGTATACACAGTGGGATAAAAGTCTGCAATAGGCGTATTTTATGGTCACGATAACTCGGTTTGACTAAAGTGTTGATATTAATGACTTTTACTTTTAATGTTGCCCATTTTAAGTGTGCTGCAAACTAATTTTCCAGATTTGAGCTGGTTGGTTAATAACCTTCTTTAAAGCCATGTTGAATAAAGATGCTTAGATGTATTACTCTGGTGTATCGTTTTGAATTTAAATGGAATGACATGCTTATTAATTGGGGCGTACATATGCTTACAACAATGAGCCTTTTGATCTCTAAATGATCCCTGTACAATGCTTAACCACTTTCGACACCTATAACTTTTTGTTGATAAATTGGTCTGCTACGCATTATTTTTCGTTAGCAACGATTCATTTTATTAATGGCGATTCAACCGTTTTAGGCATGTGGTAAAATATCTAAAAATATAAAATGGCTAGTTAAATGAAACGTTGGTATTTGCTTTACTGTAAGCGTGGTGATCAAAAACGCGCTCAGCAGCACTTAGAGAATCAGGGGGTAGAGTGCTTTTACCCTCAAATAGAAGTCAAAAAGGTGGTGAGAGGGAAAGAAAAGCAGGTCAAAGAACCGTTGTTTCCGTCTTACATCTTTGTTCGCTTTGACTATGAGCAAGGCCCTAGTTTCACGACCGTTCGTTCAACGCGTGGTGTTGTGGACTTTATTAAGTTCGGTGCGAGGCCGCACGAGGTCCAAGGAGACTTGGTGTTTGAACTTAAAGAGTTTGAGAAGTGCTGCAGTAACGAAGTGGAAGATTGTTGTGTTGAATTTGAATCTGGACAGGTAGTTAAGATTCAGAGTGGCCAGTTTGCTGGGGTTGAAGCTATTTTCGACCAGAAAGACGGTGAGGCTCGATCGATTATGCTGGTGAAAATGATTAGCCAAGTCGTTCCAATCAGTATTGAGAACGAAGCATTACAAGCTCGCGCATAACTGCAGTAATAAAAAATAGGCTTAAAACAAAAGGCGCATAATGCGCCTTTTTTAGTCTTTAGGGTTTGTTCAAAACGCTCTAAGCGTTGTAAGCATCGTTGTGAACGGCTTGTACTGCACGGCCTGATGGGTCGACACAGTTTTTGAATGACTCATCCCACTCAATCGCTTTCGCTGATGAACAAGCAACTGAAGGACCACCAGGAACACATTCTGCCGCTGATTCTAGAGGGAATAGCTCCTCAAAGATTTCACGATAAGCATAACCTTCTTTGGTTGTTGGCGTGTTGTAAGGGAAACGGAACTTAGCAGCTTCCATTTGTTGATCCGTTACTTTTGCTTCAGCCGTTGCTTTCAATGTATCAATCCAATCGTAGCCAACACCATCAGAGAACTGCTCTTTTTGACGCCATGCGATTGAATCTGGTAGGTAGTCTTCAAAACACTCACGCAGGATGTGCTTCTCCATCTTACCGTTACCACACATCTTATCTTCAGGGTTCAGACGCATTGCGACATCGATGAACTCTTTATCCAAGAATGGTACACGGCCTTCAACACCCCATGCCGCTAGCGATTTGTTTGCACGAGCACAGTCGAACATGCTTAGAGCAAGCAGTTTACGTACTGTCTCTTCGTGGAACTCTTTCGCGTTTGGCGCTTTGTGGAAATACAGGTAACCACCAAAGATCTCATCAGCACCTTCGCCAGACAGTACCATTTTGATGCCCATTGCTTTGATCTTACGAGCAAGCAAGTACATTGGCGTTGATGCACGAATCGTCGTTACATCGTAAGTCTCGATGTGGTAGATAACATCACGGATGGCATCTAAGCCTTCCTGGATGGTGTAAGTCATCTCGTGGTGTACAGTACCGATCTTGTCCGCAACTTCACGAGCAGCGATAAGATCTGGTGCGCCTTCAAGGCCAACAGCGAATGAGTGCAGTTGTGGCCACCAAGCTTCAGATTGCTCATCATCTTCGATACGCATTGCAGCAAAGCGTTTTGCGACGGCTGAAGTAATTGATGAATCAAGGCCACCAGATAGAAGTACACCGTAAGGAACGTCAGTCATTAGTTGACGTTTAACCGCTGCTTCTAGCGCTTCAGTCAGTTCTTCTTTGCTTGTGCTGTTGCCTTGTACCGCAGCGTACTCGTTCCAATCGCGGATGTAGTAGCGTTGAGGTTCAGCATCTTTCGAAGAGTAGAAGCTACCAGGAGGAAATTCACTGATCGTCTTACAAACTTCAACCAATGCTTTCATCTCTGAAGCCACGTAGTAGTTACCGTGCTCATCGTAACCTTGGTAAAGCGGGATAATACCAATATGGTCGCGGCCCACTAGGTACTCGTCTTTCTCTTCGTCGTATAAAACGAAGGCGAAAATACCGTTAAGCTCTTCTAGAAGGTCTGCACCCATCTCTTGGTATAGCGCTAGGATAACTTCACAGTCAGAATCAGTCTGGAACTGGTACTTATCTTCATAGCGTGCGCGAAGTTCTTTGTGGTTATAAATTTCACCGTTTACTGCAAGAATGTGCTTTTTGTCTTGGCTGTATAGTGGTTGAGCACCACTGTTCAAGCCAACAATAGCAAGACGTTCATGAGCAAGGATTGCTTTTTCACCCGCATAGATACCAGACCAGTCTGGACCACGGTGACGAAGCTTCTTAGACATTTCTAAAGCAATAGGGCGAAGTGCTGCGGCATCACTTTTAATGTCGAGAATGCCAAATACTGAACACATAGAACTTCCTTTTAAATAATTTCCAAATCAACTGCATTCAATTTGCCATTCTGGCTAAAAAAAGCAACCGGATGTGAGCAAAAAAATAATATAAAGGGTGTTCTGTTAGAAATTATCTAATTTTTACGTGCTTTTGGTGTGTGATGTTTAATTGCGGTTGATTTTTTAAACAAAAACCTCTCAAAAGTGCGAAAAATAGGCAATTTTGAGAGGTTTAGTTGAACACCGTCTAATACTAGATTTTATTGATATTTGGATTTAATTGTTCGCAAACGTGGCGAGCAAAACCACTACCAGCCTCGCTGTAAATGTTAAATGCCGCATCAACGCCATTCTCTTTCAGTGTTTCGAGTTGATCGGGATATTCAGCAATAGCCGCAATTTGGCCTTTAAAGTTACGTGACTTTAATTGTTCTAAAGCGGTTTGATTACCTTGGTGGTGAGGCATTGCCAAAATCACCAGTTTTACGTTGGCTGTATCTAGAATTCGTTCCCAGAAATCCGGGTCAGTCGCGTCGCCAGAAATCACGTTTCTGCCATGGCTTCTGTGGTTGTGCGCGGCTTCTTCACGAACTTCGACACCTAAGCTCACCTTGCCGTAGCGAGAACGTAATTCGTCATAAGCACCAGTACCAATTCGTCCCATACCAAGAATTAGCACTTGAGCCCGACCCGGGTCAATTCGCTTATCACGTTGGTGGAGTTTCTCTGCCGCATGTTCTTTTAACCAACGACCTGATTGTTGATAAAGCTTGTGACCCGCTTTATTGAGAGGTGCAGCGATTAAGAAGGATAGTGAAACTGCAATCGCCACAGCCACCAAAATGTCACCAGACATCCAACCCATCTTAAAGGCAAGACCGCCGACGATAAGGCCAAATTCACTGTAGTTAAACAGTGATAGAGACGCGAGTAGGGACGTTCGAACACGGAACTTGAATCGGTTGAGCACCAAGAAGTACAAAATGCCTTTCACTGGCAGTAACAACAAAAACAAGACTGCAAGCATAAAGCCTTGAATGGTCGGCTGTTCAGACAAGCCAATATTCAAGAAGAAGCAGACGAGGAAAAGCTCTTTGAGGTTAAACAGCGACTTTGACAGCTCTGAAGCTTTTGGATGACCAGCGAGCAACATACCTAAGATAAGAGCGCCTAAGTCTGGCTTTACACCTACAAACTGGAACAAGCCAGCACCAACAACTAATGCGAAGAAGATGCCGAACAGCACCAGCATTTCACCGTGTCCCACCCAATCGAGGATCTTGTAGAACAATGGGCGAAAGAAAGGCAAAGCGAACAGTGCGATGGCATACCACTCTGGAATCTTGCCTGTCGATACGGTCAAAAAGACCACGGCGAAGATATCCTGCATGACCAGAATACCGATCGCTAGCGTGCCATAGGTCGCATTCATCTCGCCTTTATCTTGTAGAGATTTAACCGCGAATACGGTACTAGAGAATGAAAGGGCAAAACCGAGTAGAACGATCTGTTCCATCGACATGGCTGCCAGAGATGAAATACCTAGGAACTTAAAACCAAATAGGGCGACCGCAAAAAACAGAGTAGATAAAAGGTTGTGGATTGTCGCGCCAGCCCAGATCTCCTTAGAGAGCAAGGTTTTGATGTCGAGCTTTAAGCCAATAGTAAATAGGAGCAGGGTGACACCAAGGTCAGCCAAGGTAATGATGGTGTCATTAGTTTCAAAGCCAAGGGCAAAGAGCCCGAAACCTGCGACCAAAAATCCAACTAATGGAGGAAGTTGACATTTTAAAGCAATAAATCCTGCGATAAACGCAGTGGATATTAATATAAGTTCCATAACTTGTTGTTGTAGTTCCCTAGCTTAAAAAAACGGGCCGTGTTCATACAAACACGGCCCGCGGAAAATCAGAATTGTTTTTCTTTAGTCTTCGAGAAGCTTTTGAAGCAACACACCGTTGAGCATAGCGCGCTTAATCATAGCAAAAGCTCCCATCGTAGGATGTTTATCGATCTGTGATGCTACAATAGGCAGGCCGCTATGGAAAGTCGTTAACGACTGATTCTCTACATTGCGCTTAATTGCAGGGAAAACAATCTCTTGTGCCTTGGTAATATCACCAGCAATGATAACTTTCTGAGGGTTAAATAAGTTAATCGTCATCGCGATAGCCTTACCTAACTGGTTTCCTACTCGAACTAAGCTTTGCTTGGCTAGCTCATCACCATTAATTGCGTGGTCACAAACGTCTTGAATCGTAATACGCTCAAGCTCTGTTAAAGAAGACTCATAGCCTTGCTTAATCAGCTTTTGCACTCGTTCAACGATCGCTGGGTTTGCCGCTACGGTTTCAAGACAGCCGAAATTACCGCATTGGCATTGCTCGCCGAGCGGGTCAATTTGGATATGACCAATTTCACCCACGTTACGGTTATGACCTAGGAAAACCTGACCATTAACGATAATACCTGCACCTGTACCACGGTGAACACTGACCAAAATAGAATCTTGGCTGTCTTTACTCGCACCGAAGTAGTGCTCAGCAAGCGCCATTCCACGAACATCGTTACCAACAAAACAAGCAACATGGAATGTATCGCGAATAATGTCGCTTAATGCGAGGTTATCGATGTCGGTATTTGGCATGTACTCAACAACACCGGTCGTTGGGTTAACTAAGCCTGGAAGCGTGACACCAATGGCAATCAATTGGTCGATCTTTGGTTGATGTTCAGCAATGAAAGCTTTGAGGTTATTGACCAAGCCTTGGGTAAGGTCTGATTGGTCTGAATAATTCAGGTCTTGCTGTTGGAAAGCCAATTCACGACCACCAAGGTCATGCAGGCTTATTTGAATGTAGTCTCGACCCAAACGCACAGCGACAGAATGGAAAGGCTCTACTTCTGTGGTTAGGGAGATAGCGCGTCTACCGCCAGTAGACGCTTGCTGCGCAACCTCTTTAATTAGGCCGCGCTCTAAAAGTTGGCGGGTAATTTTTGTAACACTTGCCGGTGCGAGTTGGCTTACATCAGCCACTTGTATACGACTGATAGGCCCTTGTTGGTCTATAAGTCGGTATACCGCCGCACTGTTTAGTTGTTTAACTAAGTCTACGTTACCTATTTGTCCGCCATTCATACTTAATTGTGCTCGTATTGTCCGTTAACAACAGTCGCTTTAACGTTAAAGTCTCGGTCAAATACAGCTAGGTTTGCAACCATGCCTTTTTTGATTCGACCTAGCTTGCTTTCTACACCGATAGCCGTAGCTGGGTATAGCGTAGCCATGCGAAGAGCTTCGTCTAAAGCGATACCAGCGTGCTCAACTGTATTCTGAACTGCTTCAATCATAGTCAGAGCTGAGCCGCCCAGTGTGCCGTTTTCATCAACACACTTACCATCACGGTAATATACTTTCTTACCGACAAAAATAAAGTATTCCATGTCAGCACCTGCAGGAGCTGTGGCATCCGTCACTAATACCAACTTTTCTCCCTTGATTTTATGCGCAATTCTGATGTTTGCGTAATCAACGTGGAAGCCATCGGCAATAATGCCTGCATAAACCTCAGGAGTATCGTAAATCGCGCCAACAACGCCAGGCTCACGACCAACCATCGGCGTCATTGCGTTGAACAGGTGAGTGGCGAACGTGATACCAGATTCGAAACCTTGGCGCGCTTCTGCGTAAGTTGCATTGGTGTGGCCGATAGAAACCACAACGCCAGCTTTGTGCAGGCGTTCGATGTGTTCTGGATCGTTAAGCTCTGGAGCCAATGTTACTTTTGCAACAAGGTCACGGTTCTCACAGATAAGCTCAATCATTTCGTTGTCAGATTTACGAATGTGATCGACGCTATGGATGCCTTTTTTTGCAACGTTCAGGTAAGGGCCTTCAAGGTGCAGACCTAAAGATTGGTTTTGGTACTGGTTGTGGTATTCACGAGCTGCCGTAATAACCGCACGCATATCTTCGTCTGAAGAGGTGATAAGCGTTGGTAGGAAGCTAGTACAGCCAGATTTCAGGTTTGCTTTGTGCATGATCTGCATAGTTTCTGCAGTGATCTCATCGTTAAGCATTACACCGCCACAACCATTCAGTTGTAGGTCAATGAAACCTGGGCTTAGGTTTGCTCCGTCTAGGTCGCGAACCTCGATTCCTTCTGGTAATTCAGAGATAGGACAGACTTTTTTGATCAGTTCGTTTTCGATTACAACAGCATGATCGGTTAGAACATCACTACCAGTGTAAATTTTACAGTTACTTAGCGCGTACATAGTCAGCTAATCCTTATTTCGTGAGATCTTTTAAATTCGTTCGTTACCTAAATGTGGACTTAGTTTGCGAGCATCATTTACGTAACGATTTATCTTTTATGGGCAAACGGCTTCAAAATGGGAAGCGTTTTAAGTTGTTGAAAAACATATGAACAATTGTTCGTTATTATACATTTAGGTTCATCATTAATGATTATTCACGGAGCTCTGTAAGCTCTGAGATACCATCTTTTTGCCTAATGATTAGATTTGGATTTTATCTATAAATGTTCATTTTTTTGAATGATAAAATAAGTTTTATGATCTCGCTAGCAAAAACCTCTGGATTTGGTGAAAACTGGTGATTAGGATCACAAATGGTAAGGTTTTAATTTGCGGAGCAAAATTAATTGAATACACTGAATAGGACTAAATTGAGCGACTAAAATAAGTTTCTCAAACGAATTCTAAAAAATCCTATAGGGGGAAACAACTGGTGAATATTCTAGGATATGCACAGAAGCTTGGTAAGGCGTTAATGCTACCAATCGCAACGCTTCCGATTGCGGCGCTTCTTTTACGTTTAGGTCAAGGCGATCTACTTGATATTCCATTCATGGCGCAAGCTGGTGGTGCTATCTTCGGTAACCTACCATTGCTCTTTGGTCTAGGTATCGCGATTGGTCTTTCTAAAGACGGTAACGGCGCAGCAGGTCTTGCTGGTGCAGTTGCTTACTTCGTACTAACTGCTACAGCAACGACAATTAACGCAGACGTTAACATGTCATTCTTCGGCGGTATCTTCGCAGGTATCATCGCAGGTCACTCTTACAACGCTTTCCACGCGACACGCCTTCCTGAATGGCTGGCTTTCTTTGCGGGTAAACGTTTAGTACCTATCATGGCCGGTCTATTCGCACTTGTTGCAGGTGCTGTGTCTGGTGTGGTATGGCCTGGTGTTCAATCTGGTCTAGACGCACTTGCTCATGCAGTATCAACGTCTGGCGCTATCGGCCAATTCGTTTACGGTACTCTTAACCGTGCACTTATCCCTGTAGGTCTACACCACGTATTGAACTCATACTTCTGGTTCGGTATGGGTACATGTCAAGAAATCATCGTAGCTGGTCAAGGCGCATTCGCTAACATCACTCAACTTTGTGTTGACCCAGCACTTGCTAAAACTCTAGTTGTTGGCCAAGAGCACACATTCACATTCGCTAACTCTGTAACTCCAGAAATCACTACTGTAGTTAAAGAAGTGACTGAAACTGTTAAATCTGGCGACCTACACCGTTTCTTCGGTGGCGATAAAGGCGCTGGCGTATTCATGAACGGTTTCTTCCCAGTAATGATGTTCGGTCTACCAGGTGCTGCACTTGCAATGTACCTAGCTGCTCCTGCTGAAAAACGTAGCCAAGTTGGTGGCGCACTATTCTCAGTTGCATTCTGTTCATTCCTAACAGGTATCACAGAGCCGCTAGAATTCATGTTCGTATTCCTAGCTCCTGCTCTATACGCAATGCACGCTGTATTTACAGGTCTGTCTCTAGTAGTTGCTAACATGTTTGGTACTCTGCACGGTTTCGGTTTCTCTGCTGGTCTTATCGACTTCGTATTGAACTGGGGTCTAGCAACTAAACCATTCGTACTACTACTAATCGGTCTTGGCTTCGGTGCTCTATACTTCTTCACTTTCTCTTTCGCAATCCGCGCTTTCAACTTGAAATCGCCAGGTCGTGAAGATGATGACGAAGCTGTTGCCGCTCCTGCTGGCGATGCACCAAAGGGCGACCTTGCACGTCAATACCTGAAAGCTCTAGGTGGTCACGACAACCTAACTTCAATCGACGCTTGTATCACTCGTCTACGTCTAACTCTTAAAGACCGCTCTGTTGCAGATGAAGTTGTTCTTAAGAAACTAGGTGCTAAAGGTGTGGTTAAACTAGGTGAAAACAACCTACAGGTTATCCTAGGCCCACTAGCTGAAATCGTAGCTGGCGAAATGAAAGCTATCGGTGCAGGCGAAGACCTATCTGATGTAAAACTTCCATAGTAAGGGAAGTACTTAATTAAGACGTAAAGTTACTCTTAAGTAAGTGTCAAATTGAAAGCCTCCCACATGGGAGGCTTTTTTTGTGCCTACAGTTTAAGATGAGCGAACACGGTTCGTTCTATTCTTCATCGAATAGCAGAAATAATCGTAATTAACAGACGGTTCTTATTGTGCAAAGGCTAAGAATTGTGGATGATTAGCAACAATGATCTTTCTATCTTTGACTGGCGCTATAAGCGACCGTTTTCTTGGGGACGAAAGATAACTTTCTCTGACAATACTAAATACATAGAGGTGCTATAGATGAGTGAAGCTGAGGCTCGTCCATCGAATTTCATTCGCCAAATTATTGATAAAGATTTAGCGGATGGTACACACAGTAGCGTGCATACTCGTTTCCCGCCGGAGCCAAATGGCTACCTGCACATTGGTCACGCTAAATCTATTTGCTTGAACTTTGGTATTGCTCAGGACTACCAGGGACAATGTAATCTTCGTTTCGATGATACAAACCCTGAAAAAGAAGACGTTGAATACGTTGAGTCAATTAAGAATGATGTAAGCTGGTTAGGCTTCGAATGGTCTGGTGATATTTGCTACTCATCAAACTACTTCGATACGCTTTACGCTTATGCTGTGGAATTAATTAATAAAGGCTTAGCGTATGTTGACGAGCTAAGTCCTGATCAAATCCGTGAGTACCGTGGCACGCTAAAAGAGCCAGGTAAAGCGAGCCCATACCGTGACCGCAGCCCAGAAGAGAACCTAGCGTTGTTTGAAAAAATGCGTGACGGTGGCTTCGAAGAAGGTAAAGCGTGTCTACGTGCTAAGATCGACATGAGCTCTTCGTTCATGGTTATGCGCGATCCTGTTATCTACCGTGTTCGTTTTGCTCACCACCATCAAACGGCTGACAAGTGGTGCATTTACCCAATGTACGACTTTACTCACTGTATCTCTGATGCGTTGGAAGGTATTACGCACTCTATCTGTACGCTTGAATTCCAAGATAACCGTCGTTTGTACGATTGGGTTCTAGATAACATCACGATTGATTGCCAACCTCGTCAGTACGAGTTTAGCCGCCTGAATCTTGAATACACAGTGATGTCTAAGCGTAAGCTGAACCAACTTGTGGTTGAAAACCTAGTTCAAGGTTGGGATGACCCACGTATGCCTACTATTTCTGGCCTACGTCGTCGTGGTTTTACTTCAAGCTCCATTCGTGAATTCTGTAAGCGTATTGGTGTGACTAAGCAAGAGAACATGATTGAGTTCGGTTCACTTGAATCTTGCATCCGTGATGATCTGAACGAAAATGCACCTCGTGCAATGGCTGTTCTGGATCCAGTTAAGATCGTTATCGAAAACTACGAAGCAGATACAGTAGAAACGCTAACGGTTGCAAATCACCCAAACAAGCCAGAAATGGGCACTCGTGAAGTACCATTTACACGTGAAGTTTGGATTGAGCGTGATGACTTCCGTGAAGAAGCAAACAAAAAGTACAAGCGTTTGGTTCTAGGCAAAGAAGTTCGTCTACGTGGCGCTTACGTGATCAAAGCTGAACGTATCGAAAAAGATGCAGAAGGCAACATTACGACTATCTTCTGTTCTTACGACAATGAAACATTGGGTAAGAACCCTGCAGATGGCCGCAAAGTGAAAGGCGTTATCCACTGGGTATCTGCTGATAAAGCGCTGCCTGCTGAGATTCGTTTGTACGATCGTCTATTCACAGTGCCAAACCCAGCCGCTGCTGATGACTTCGCTGCAACGCTAAACCCTGAATCACTTGTTACGCTAAATGGTTTTGTTGAACCTAGCCTAGCAGAAGGTGTTGCAGAGCAAGCGTACCAGTTTGAACGTACAGGCTACTTCTGTGTGGATTCGAAAGACTCTAAAGCAGATGCACTAGTCTTCAACCGTACGGTTGGTCTACGTGATACTTGGGGTAAAACTGAAGCTTAATGCTTGAGTATTTAGTTTGTTAAAAACGACCCAATAAAAACCGGCTTAGAGCCGGTTTTTTTGTATCTTAAATTTGATTACTAAGGCGCTTCTAGTGACCAACTAGCGTTTTAAGCAGTAGAGCCAGAGCTTTAGGGATTATTGGGGTCTTGTTGGGTTACTTCACCCGTGCGTGAGTTGTACCAGAAAACATAACCTGCATTTCCAGGATCGCTGTCGAAATCGACTCCAGTGTAGATGTAGTAGCAAAGCGCGAGTTTGTTTTGAGGAGTACCGTCTTTGGCAACAAAGCTATGGTTTTGACGGCGGGTAACAAAATCAAAATTGTTGGACTGGCTCGGGTCTGTGGTAGCAGTCAGGTCGGTTGTCATAATGGCATTCCATATTGACACACACCCTTGATCACCTTGACCTATGTTGTAAGGCTGACCCATAGGGTTACCTTTATCAACGCCAAGTGGGTAGCCGACGTCATTCATGTCCAATTGAGCATTGCCGTCTGCGTCTTCCCCAAAACCTGGCATGTCATTCATTTCAGCGTTGCCGCCGCCGCTGACCAGCCATTTACTGTGAGCAAACGTGATCGCACTTTGAAATTGAGATTGAGCAGCGTCAAACAGAGCGATACGGCCATCGGTTTGAATGTTAAGAAAACGGGGAAGGGCAACAACAGCAAGTACGGCGATAATCACCACAACAACCAACATCTCAATTAAAGTAAAAGCCTTAACTAGCGGGATTCTTTTCATGGATACTTTATGGAGCCCTATATAAAAAACGCCGGCCTAAGCCAGCGTTCTGTATTACTTCTTCGCTTTATGCGCGTCTGGATTGCCTTTGCAATCTCCGCTAATGCTTTTGCCGTACAAGTACAAACTGTGGTTTGTTAGTTGCACGTTGTAACGCTGAGCAATCTCTTTCTGTCTTTCTTCGATGATGTCATCAGAGAATTCGATCACTTCGCCACAATCTAAACATACAAGGTGGTCGTGGTGGTGCTGTGTAGAAAGTTCAAATACAGACTTGCCGCCTTCGAAGTGGTGACGAGTTACAATGCCAGCGTCATCGAATTGGTTAAGTACTCGATAAACGGTTGCAAGACCGATTTCTTCACCTAGGTCGATCAGCTTCTTATATAAATCTTCAGCACTAATATGTTGGCAGTCTGGCTGTTGTAATACTTCTAAAATTTTGAGCCGTGGAAGGGTCACTTTAAGACCTGCATCTTTTAGCGCTTGATTATTGTCTGACATATACTTTCCTGTTGATGATCTGCAGCAATTAACAGAATTCAATATTAATACCATTATAGTTTAGTCAGGCATAACAATAAACCACGAACTTCAAAGGGTTACTTACTGACATCACAATCTGTTTTGTAAATTGGAAGTATCTCACTTATAGTGGAGGTACGACCAGTCAAGGTGACGGTGTTTCTGATATGAACATGGAATGTTGTTATGAATAAGCAACTCGCAAAAATATATAAACCCAACATTGTAAAATTTGCTCTTAATATTTGGCCTCCCTTTTGGGGAGCGGGTATTCGAATAGCCCACATTAGCGCTGACTTTAGGGTTGTTAAGACAGTACTTAAACTACGCTGGTGGAATAAGAACGCCAATCGTACTCAATATGGCGGCAGTATTTTTTCTCTTACCGATCCCGTTTACTCATTGATGTTAATGGGAATTTTAGGTGAGCGGTATTATGTTTGGGATAAAGAAGCGAGCATTAATTTCATCAAGCCGGGGCAATCGGACTTGTATGCAGATTTTGAGATAAGCCAAGGGCAACTTGACGATATCTATCGTCAGACGCAACTCGGTGAAAAGTGTTTCCCTGAATTTATTATTCACGTGAAAGATAAGCAGGGTAATGTGGTTTCAGAAATTCAACGCACCCTCTATGTAAGGAAGAAGCCGCAATTTAGAGATGACGATGAAGCATTAGAAGCTGAGTGCTAATTAATAGATTTTAAATAGCAAAAAACCTCCTATAAGGAGGTTTTTTTCATATCTACATAATGGTTATTAATTGTAACAATTAACAACCACTAGAGAATTAGTCTTCTAGCTCTGCTAGGCACATCTCTTCGTGGATTTGTTTAACCCAGTTAGATACGCGCTCATCAGTTAGCTCAGGTTGACGGTCTTCATCGATACATAGACCAACGAATTGGCTGTCATCGCCTTCAACTAAACCTTTCGATGCTTCGAATTCGTAGCCTTCAGTTGATGTGTGACCTAGGATAGTACCGCCTTTCGCTTCAACGATGTCACGGATAGTACCCATAGCATCACAGAAGTATTCTGCGTAATCTTCTTGGTCGCCACAACCAAAGATAGCAACAAGCTTAGTTGAGAAATCAATAGCTTCTAGCTCTGGGAAAAAGTCATCCCAATCACATTGTGCTTCGCCGTAGTACCACGTAGGGATACCAAGCAGCAGTAGATCGAAGTTATCGATATCTTCTTTGCTGCTTTTTGCAATGTCTTGAACGTGAACGAGCTGTTTGCTCAATTGCTTTTGAATCATCTTAGCAACAGCTTCAGTGTTACCTGTATCGCTACCAAAGAAGAGACCTACACTTGCCATAGAATCATTACCTTTCATTTTGTCTGTTGTCGGTGTAATAAAGTTCGGAAGAGAATCGTTAGATCCCAGTTCCTTCCCAGCTTAGTTGGATTATCCCTTTGGCGATAAAACCCGCACAGCCAAGGAAAAGTACTAACCATACGATGCGACGACCAAATGGAGGAACATTTCCCTGCTTGAGAACGTCCTTAATTGCCATACCGATTAAAAAGAAAATCGCGGCAAACAGGAGATCTAAACCAACAGATTCGATGATGTTCATGTAGTCGTAAAGCATGGGAACCTTATATACCAATTTTGCTTGGGCGCACTATATCACTGTTGTGAGATAAAGTTAATCTGCAGTAATTACACAGCTCTCATTTATCTGCACGAAAAAGCGCAGTTAAGCGATGAATTTTCTAATTGCTCTAAGTACTTCTGCTGGTTTTTCAGCATGCAGCCAGTGACCCGTGTTGGCAATGACATGCGCTTTTGCGTTAGAAAATTGCTGCTGAACGGCTGCTTGATGTTCTGCGGTGAGGTAATCAGAATCCCCACCTTTAATGAGCAAGGTTTTGACCGAGGTTTTCTCGATCGGTTCCCAACCAATAATGTGTGGGTAGTTGCTCAATAACGAAGCAACATTGAAGCGCCATTCCATGATGCCTTGCTCTGTTTTGAACAAAGATTTGGTTAAAAACTGGCGAACGCCATCGATCTCGATATGTTTTGCGAGAACCTTGAGTGCGTCTGAGCGTGAAGTCGGTTTTTCTTCTATCACGGCTTGCAGGCCTGCGAATACGTTGTCGTGGCGACTTTGAGTGTACGCGATTGGCGCCATATCCAAGGCAATCAATTTATGCAGTGCAAGATGCTGTGTCAGTGCCATCGCTACTTTGCCACCCATCGAGTGACCAATCACAGTGACGTCTTCTAACTTAAGATCATGCAGCAGTTGAGCCACGTCTTGTGCCATCGCTTGATAGTTATGAGTGTCACTATGGAAGGATTGACCGTGGTTGCGGAGATCGATACTAAGTACCTGATGATCGGCTTTTAGATCCCTAGCGAGCAAGCCAAGGTTGTCCAGATTACCGAATAATCCATGGATCAAAACAATGGTGTGACCCTCACCTTCAATTTTATAGTTGAGCTGTACTGACATTTTTATCTTATTCATGGTGGGTTTGACGTAGAGTATCCGCGCGGATCTCGCTATAATCCCCCAGAGTTTAAACATTGAGATTGTGAAAAGCGAATGAAAACAATTGAGGTTGATGAGGACCTATACCGTTTTATTGCGGGTCAGACAGAACGTATTGGCGAAAGCGCTTCAGATATTCTGCGCCGCTTGTTACAGGTTGATAGCCAAGGCATGGCTCCGATCGAAGAGATCGTTGAGCCAAAAGGTATCGTTGTTAGCAAAGAGGTAGGCTTTACTCCAGAGAAGTTCGATGGCGTTAAAGAAATGCGCTCACTACTAATATCAGATGAGTTTGCATCACTAAAGAAAGCCATTGATCGTTTCATGCTTGTGTTATCAACACTGCATAAAATCGACCCTTTAAGCTTTTCAGAAGCAACTCAAGTAAAAGGCCGTAAGCGCGTTTACTTTGCAGATAACGAAGCGACGTTGCTAGCAAACGGCAACACGACTAAGCCTAAAGCTATTCCACAAAGTCCTTTTTGGGTTATTACTAATAACAATACAAGCCGAAAAAGACAGATGGTTGAGCAGCTTATGAGCCGCATGAGTTTCCAAGCAGAATTGATAGAAAAAGTAACAGGTTCAATTTAACGAAATCTGATTTAAACCTCATAATATCCATGGATAAGAAGATATTATGAGGTTTTTTTGTTTTTAAATTTTATATATAAGGATGTCGAAAATGGCTATGCACCCTCGTGCTGGGCAGAAAGCTCAGCAGGAAGATCTTCATAATATCCCGGTTTTAGTTGCTAACTATTTCTTACAGCAACCGGATGCTACTAACCCAGATCATAAAGTACTTTTCGGTACTTCAGGTCACCGCGGTACAGCAGACAAATCAACATTTAACGAAAACCACATTCTAGCAATTGCACAAGCGGTTGCTGAAGTTCGTGCCGAGCAAGGTACAACTGGCCCTCTTTTCTTAGGTAAAGATACTCACGCTCTATCTGAGCCTGCGTTCTCTACGGTTATCGAAGTGCTTGTAGCGAACGGTGTTGAAGTTATTATTCAAGAAAACAACGGCTTTACTCCAACACCTGGTATCTCGCACGCGATTCTTACGCATAACTTAGTGAATGACAAAAAAGCCGATGGCATTGTTATCACGCCTTCACATAATCCACCTCAAGACGGCGGTATTAAATACAACCCGACACACGGTGGCCCAGCTGAAGCTGAACTGACTCAAGCGATTGAAGACCGTGCGAACGTGATCATTGCTGAGCAAATGCAAGGTGTTAAGCGTACGCCGATCGCACAGTCTAAACAGTCTGAGCTAGTAAAAGAAGTGGACCTGGTTGCGCCATACGTCGCTGATTTGGTGAACGTTGTGGATATGGAAGCGATCCAGAAAGCAAACATCAAGATTGGTGTTGATCCACTGGGTGGCAGCGGTATTGATTACTGGCGTCAAATTGGTAAAGCGTACAATCTAGATCTGACTCTGGTAAGTGAAGCGGTTGACCCTTCATTCCAATTCATGTCTCTAGATAAAGATGGCGTGGTTCGTATGGACTGTTCTTCTCCATACGCAATGGCAGGTTTACTGGCGCTTAAAGACGAGTACGCTCTAGCATTTGGTAACGACCCAGATTACGATCGCCACGGTATCGTGACACCTAAAGGTTTGATGAATCCAAACCACTTCTTAGCGGTTTGTATTGATTACCTATACCGTAACCGTGAAGGTTGGGGTAAAGACGTTGCTGTTGGTAAGACACTAGTATCAAGTGCATTAATCGATCGCGTAGTTGCTGACTTAGGTCGCGAACTTTGCGAAGTGCCAGTTGGTTTCAAATGGTTCGTTGATGGTCTATACAACGGCCAGTTTGGTTTTGGTGGTGAAGAGAGTGCAGGTGCTTCTTTCCTACGTAAAGACGGTACGCCTTGGTCAACAGATAAAGATGGCCTGATTCTTTGCCTACTTGCGGCTGAGATCACTGCTGTGACGGGTAAGAACCCACAAGAATACTACGAAGAGCTCGCCGCTAAACACGGTGAATCTAAGTACAACCGTATTCAAGCGGTAGCAAATGGCGCACAAAAAGACGTGCTGAAAAAGCTTTCTCCGGAGATGGTTTCTGCTGAAACACTTGCTGGCGATGCGATTACTGCTCGCTTAACGCATGCTCCTGGTAATGGCGCTGCGATTGGTGGCCTTAAAGTGACCACTGAGAACGGTTGGTTTGCTGCTCGTCCATCAGGCACTGAAGACATCTACAAGATCTACTGTGAAAGCTTTAAGGGTGAAGAGCACCTGAAAGCAATCGAAGCAGAAGCTCAAGAGATTGTTAACCAAGTATTTGCAGCCGCTGGCCTATAATCGAATCTCGATTACTAGAGTTGCTACGTAAATAGAAGAAGGGTTGATGTGAAAGCATCAACCCTTTTTATTTGTGTTGGTTTCGTATAATTGGGAAAGGTAACTGAGTTAGCTCAGACGACTAACCGTGTGGCCAGCTTTGCGGCATCACAAACCAGAATTGCCCCGACTTTGTTTGCCCATGGACGAAGCGATCACCGAACTCGGTGATAGGCTGACTGCTGAAATCATCCGTACCAGCTGCCCATTGCTCTTTGGTGAGAGGGTAGAGCGCTTCAGTGATTAGATGAACTTGGTCTTGATAGCACCAAAACCCGTTAACTTGGCTCGAGTTAATGTCGTAGCCCAAACATGCAGTAGGTACGTTTTGCTCTAAGAATGGGTTGGTATATAGGCGACCTTGCATCAGCAAGTGCTTTGAGTCGACATCGATCTCTGGATATTGCTCAATAAACGCTGCAGAAGAGGACATTTCGAGTTGGTGGCTGAGCATCCTGTCGAGTTTCTTATCCAATTGGTCGTGAGAGTTGGGGCCAAACCATGTTTGTTCGTAGAGCAGATAGAACTTAATCGCCACTTCCCAATGTTCTAGCTTTTGGCTGCTCTCTTCTTCAAGAATAAAGTCGATTGCACCGAGAGTTCTGCCTTCCACATTGATCTGAATCTCGTCGTGCTTTATCGAGTAATTCGGTGAGGCAGTGATCACTTGTTCACATAGATATTGGTAGAGGAAACCTAATCTAGGATTACCATCATAAGTATGTGATGAGTCGATGGCATGGTGGCTAGAGAATGCACTGAGATCCGAAACCGGTGGCTTGATTTCTAGTAATGGCGGTGAGTCGATGACCCATTGGTAAAAACGTTGCAGTGCTGTCATCTCTTCCTCATAAACTCATCGTGGGGCTTTCGACATTCTACCCGTAAATTGATATAACGACGTTATTATAAAGGTAAGCTGGAAAGAAAAATGAATAACTTACAATTAGAAAAGCTACTTAACGAAAAACTGCAGCCACAGCAGATTAAAGATTACTGTCCTAATGGTCTTCAAGTTGAAGGTGCAACAGAAGTGAAGCGAATTGTTACTGGTGTGACAGCTTCTCAAGCCTTGATTGATAAAGCGGTAGAACTGAACGCAGACGCTTTGTTAGTCCATCATGGTTTTTTCTGGAAAGGCGAGTCAGAAGCCATTCGTGGCATGAAGGGCAAGCGCATTCGTACCCTGATTAAAAATGACATCAATCTTTTAGGTTATCACTTACCGCTTGATATCCACCCTGAACTTGGTAACAACGCAAAATTGGCGGAGTTACTTGAGATAGAAGTCGAAGGCGGTTTGGAAGGGCACCCACAATCGGTTGCTATGTTTGGTAAATTAAAAACACCAATGACAGGTACTGAATTTGCAGCAAAAATCGATCAAGTTCTAAATCGTAAACCACTGCATATCGCGCCAGAAAACCAAGACAAAATGATTACGACCGTCGGTTGGTGTACTGGTGGTGGTCAAGACTACATTGAACTTGCAGCTTCTCAAGGTATTGATGCTTTTATCTCTGGTGAAATTTCAGAGCGCACTACTTACTCAGCACGCGAGCAAGACATTCATTATTTTGCTGCTGGCCACCACGCGACTGAGCGCTACGGTGTAAAAGCGCTAGGTGAATGGTTAGCGAAAGAGCATGGCTTGGATGTTGAGTTTATTGATATCGATAATCCGGTATAAGAGCAGTTGCGAGATGAGGGATACGAGTCGAGAGTAAGCATCATTTTCTCGAATTGAGCAGGTAACCTGTAGAGTTTATCTGCTCGCTTAAGGAGATCCCCAACTCGCTCGTTCCTCGCTCTTGAGGATGACGACATTGCTTCGTTCTATAGGCACCGTCATTCCCTAGGCTGACGGAGGAAGGAATAGGGAATCTCTTAAGTTTCTTTATAAACTAAATGAGATCTCCAACTCGCTCGTTCCTCGCTCTTGAGGATGACGACATTGTGTCGCTCTATAAGTACCGTCATTCCCTAGACTGACGAAGGAAGGAGTAGGGAATCTCTTAAGGTTCTCTATAAGTTAAATGAGATCCCCAAGTCACTCGTCCCTCGTTCTTGAGGATGACGAGTAACTATAAATTTGTATCCTTCGATTAGGCGGGCTAATTAGAACTCTAATGGACTCAACTTAGAGAGTTCATAAGTAATTCGTCATTCCCTAGACTGACGAAGTAAGGAGTAGGGAATCTCTCAAGGTTCTCTATAAACTGATTGAGATCCCCAAGTCACTCGTCCCTCGTTCTTGGGGATGACGATATTATTTTATTCGTTCACTTCGCACTCTTGAGGATGATGGAGTTGAGAGCGTACAAAAGAAAAGGGGTTGATGTTCTCACATCAACCCCTTTTAACATTATGATTTATAGCAACTATTCACGTTCGTGAAGTGCTTTAAAGTCACGTTGTTCTTCACCAGTATACAGCTGACGAGGACGACCGATACGGTTCGTCGGATCGCTGTGCATTTCGTTCCAGTGAGCAATCCAACCGATGGTACGAGACATCGCGAAGATTACAGTAAACATAGATACTGGAATACCGATTGCTTTCAGAATGATACCTGAGTAGAAATCTACGTTCGGGTATAGCTTCTTAGAAACAAAGTACTCATCAGAAAGAGCGATACGCTCAAGTTCCATAGCTACGTCTAGTAGTGGATCTTGGATGTTTAGCTCTTTAAGCACTTCGTGACACGCTTCGCGCATTACTGTTGCACGTGGGTCGTAGTTCTTGTAAACACGGTGACCGAAGCCCATCAAACGGAATGGGTCATCTTTGTCTTTTGCTTTCGCAACGTATTCTTCAATGTTATCTACGCTACCGATCTCTTCAAGCATGCGCAGACAAGCTTCGTTTGCACCGCCGTGAGCTGGGCCCCAAAGTGATGCGATACCTGCTGCGATACACGCAAACGGGTTAGCACCAGATGAACCAGCAAGACGCACTGTAGACGTAGAAGCGTTCTGTTCGTGGTCAGCATGTAGAGTAAAGATTTTATCCATTGCACGAGCAACGATAGGGTTCACTTCATACTCTTCACATGGGTTTGCAAACATCATGTGTAAGAAGTTTTCTGCGTAGCCTAGGTCGTTACGTGGGTAGATAAACGGCTGACCGATTGAATATTTGTAACACATTGCAGCCAGTGTTGGCATTTTTGAAATCAGGCGGTATGCCGCAATTTCACGGTGTGTATCGTTGTTGACATCAAGTGAGTCGTGGTAGAACGCCGCTAGAGCGCCTACAACACCACACATTACAGCCATAGGGTGAGCGTCACGACGGAAGCCGTGGAAGAAACTAGCGATTTGCTCATGCACCATAGTGTGACGTGTCACGGTAGTCTTGAACTTTTCGTACTCAGTTCGAGATGGGGCTTCACCGTAAAGAAGTATGTAACATACTTCTAAGTAATCAGCGTTATTGGCAAGTTGGTCAATTGGATAACCACGATGTAAAAGAATGCCTTTTCCACCGTCAATAAAAGTGATTTGAGACTCACAGGATGCAGTGGCAAGAAAACCAGGGTCAAAAGTGAAAAAACCATTAGAACCTAGTGTACGAACATCGATCACTGGAGTACCAAGTACACCTTCTGTAATCGGCAGCTCGATTGGCGCTTGACCTTCAATGTGAAGGGTAGCTTTCTTATCCGCCATAACAATCTCCTTTGTTTATTATTTAATCCGTCCAGGATGTTTATGTGCCATTTTTTTACTGGTCTTACGTGGGAAAGTCAATTTTTCTGAAGCTTTGTGTGCACTTGTTAGTGTTTTTTACATTAAATTCGTTAAAAATCTGGTCTGTGTAGCATTATTTGTTACATCAATTGTATTAGAATGTTGCCAGCCGTATAGTGGCGCTGAAAAGTTTGGTTAAAACCTTATAAATGCAAGGCTAAGAAGAAATGTGAGGTGTCTTTCTTAATCGAGCAGTTAACAATTATTTTACAATTATCTAAGGCTCAACTTCAGTTATTTGTTAAGTTAATGTTAAATTTTGAAGGTTTGCAATCAAATTTTGTCCATAACAATATCATAAGGTTATTTAATGACCATAATGCTCAATGGAGCTGAGTGAGCAAGCCCGTGAAAGAAAGAAAGACAAGACCTGTTAATTTAGATTTACAGACCATCCACTTTCCAATCACAGCAATAGCTTCCATCCTACACCGTGTGTCTGGGGTGATAACTTTTGTCGCGATTGGAATTTTGCTTTGGTTACTATCCATTTCCCTCTCATCCCCAATAGGCTTTGCCGAAGCTAGCGACATTGTCGATGGTTTCTTCGTGAAGTTTATTCTGTGGGGCATTTTAACCGCTTTGGCTTACCACATTGCTGGTGGTATTCGTCACCTTCTTATGGACCTTGGTCACTTTGAAGAGCTGGAATCTGGCGCTAAGAGCGCTAAGGTTGCATTCGCAGCAACAGCGGTATTGTCTCTACTAGCGGGGATCTTAGTATGGTAAACAACGTTTCTACTTTTGGTCGTAATGGTGTCCACGATTATCTATTGATTCGTGCTACTGCCATCATTATGACGCTTTACACTATCTACCTAGTCAGCTTCTGTGCTTTCTCTGGTGATATCTCTTACGCATCTTGGACGCAATTCTTTGGTGGAACCTTCACTAAAGTCTTCACCATGTTAGCGCTTACTTCTGTTTTGGTTCACGCGTGGATCGGCCTATGGCAAGTACTAACTGACTACATCAAATGCGCAAAACTGCGTGTTGGTCTTCAAGTCGGTGTTGTTGCAGTTCTTCTTGGATATTTCTTCTCTGGTCTGTTTATTTTGTGGGGTGCGTAAGTGACTATTCCTGTTCGTGAGTTTGATGCCGTAGTGATCGGCGCTGGTGGTGCAGGTATGCGTGCCGCACTGCAAATTTCTGAGCAAGGCCTTTCTTGTGCATTGCTTTCTAAAGTTTTCCCTACTCGTTCTCATACGGTTTCAGCGCAAGGCGGCATCACTGTTGCTCTTGGTAACGCGCATGAAGACCATTGGGAACAACACATGTATGACACAGTAAAAGGTTCTGATTACATCGGTGACCAAGACGCTATCGAATACATGTGTAAAAACGGTCCTGAGTCGGTAATCGAACTTGAAAAAATGGGCCTACCTTTCTCTCGTTTTGAGAACGGTACTATTTACCAGCGTCCTTTCGGTGGTCAATCTAAAAACTTTGGTGGTGAGCAAGCGGCTCGTACCGCAGCTGCAGCCGACCGTACTGGTCACGCTCTGCTTCACACGCTTTACCAACAAAACATTAAACACAAAACGACCGTTTTCTCTGAGTGGTATGCACTGGATCTTGTTAAGAACGAAGATGGTGCAATCTTAGGTACTACTGCGCTTTGTATGGAAACGGGTGAGGTTTGCTACTTCAAAGCGAAGGCAACGATCCTTGCTACTGGTGGTGCTGGTCGTATTTACGCATCAACAACCAATGCTCACATTAATACTGGTGACGGTGTTGGTATGGCGATTCGTGCTGGCGTTCCTATGCAAGACATCGAAATGTGGCAGTTCCACCCAACGGGTATCGCTGGTGCAGGTGTATTGGTAACGGAAGGTTGTCGTGGTGAAGGTGGTTACCTTCTCAATAAAGACGGCGAACGCTTCATGGAACGTTACGCACCAAACGCGAAAGACTTAGCGGGTCGTGATGTTGTTGCTCGTTCAATGATGGTTGAAATTCGTGAAGGTCGCGGTTGCGATGGCCCTTGGGGTCCACACATCAAGCTTAAGCTTGATCACCTAGGTAAAGAGACACTTGAATCTCGTCTTCCTGGTGTATGTGAACTTTCTCGTACCTTTGCTCACGTTGATCCAGTGAAAGAGCCAATCCCAGTAATCCCGACATGTCACTACATGATGGGTGGTGTTCCAACACAAGTTTCTGGTCAAGCTATTAAGCAAACTGAAGACGGCAGCGATGTTGAAATCCAAGGTCTATTTGCTTGTGGTGAAATCGCATCAGTATCAGTACATGGTGCTAACCGTCTAGGTGGTAACTCACTGCTTGATTTAGTGGTATTTGGTCGTGCGACAGGTCTACACCTAGGTGAGACACTGAAGAAGCAAGACGAAGCGAAACCTGCAACTGAAGCCGACATTGAACGTTCACTAGAGCGTTACAACCGTTGGGAAAACAGCACAGACGGCGAAGATCCAGCGCAAATCCGTAAAGATCTTCAGCAATGTATGCAGAACAACTTCTCAGTATTCCGTGAAGGCAAAGCAATGGCTGAAGGCCTAGAAGAGCTAAAAGCGATTCGCGAGCGTCTGAAGAATGC
Source organism: Vibrio sp. 1CM2L (assembly GCF_023161695.1). Taxonomy (NCBI): domain Bacteria; kingdom Pseudomonadati; phylum Pseudomonadota; class Gammaproteobacteria; order Vibrionales; family Vibrionaceae; genus Vibrio; species Vibrio sp. 1CM2L. The sequence goes on along the minus strand of NZ_JALNTT010000002.1, from coordinate 744,316 downwards.
ACACCTATCTGATAAGTCTACAGAGTTCAACACTCAGCGTATTGAGTGTCTAGAGCTTGAAAACTTGATGGAAACGGCATTCGCAACGGCTGTTGCTGCAAACTTCCGTACAGAGAGCCGTGGCGCACACGCTCGATTCGATTTCCCTGACCGTGATGATGAGCAATGGCTATGCCACTCACTTTACAACCCAGAGTCAGAGAGCATGACTAAGCGTGGTGTAAACATGGAACCTATCCATCGTGAAGCGTTCCCACCAAAAGCACGTACGTACTAAGGAGATATGACCATGAAACTGAATTTCTCTTTATACCGTTACAATCCAGATGTCGACCAGAAACCTTACATGAAGGAATACACTCTAGAAGTGGATGAAGGTTCAGACATGATGCTTTTGGACGCGCTTATTCTGTTGAAAGAGCAAGATCCAACAATCTCATTCCGTCGCTCATGCCGTGAAGGTGTATGTGGCTCGGATGGTTTGAACATGAACGGTAAAAATGGCCTAGCGTGTATCACGCCATTGTCTGCGCTTTCTGGCCAAGACAAGATTGTGATTCGTCCACTGCCTGGCTTACCCGTTGTTCGTGACCTGATTGTAGACATGACTCAGTTCTACGATAACTACGAAAAAGTGAAGCCATTCTTAGTGTCTGATGGCAATGTGCCACCGGCTCGTGAAAACTTACAAAGCCCTGATGAGCGTGCTCATTTAGATGGATTGTACGAATGTATCATGTGTGCATGTTGTACAACGTCATGCCCATCGTTCTGGTGGAACCCTGACAAATTCATCGGACCAGCAGGCCTGCTTGCAGCGTACCGTTGGCTAATTGATAGCCGAGATACAGCGACAGACGAACGTTTGTCCGATCTTGATGATGCATTTAGCGTTTTTCGTTGCCATGGCATCATGAATTGTGTAAGTGTTTGTCCTAAGGGATTAAATCCGACGAAAGCTATTGGTCACATCAAGACCATGCTAGTGAATCGTTCGGTTTAAGTTATATAAAAATTGCCGCCCTAGAAGTTTTGGGGCGGCCTTTTAATAGCTCGGCATAGACCGCAGCAAACGTGAAAACTACTGGTTAAGGGAAAATATGCACAACGGCGTGATGAAGGCATGGCTCGAGTCTTCACACTTGGCTGGCGCCAATGCAACGTACGTAGAAGAACTCTATGAACTGTATCTAAGTGACCCAGATTCGGTAAGTGACGAATGGAGAAGTGTTTTTGAAGAACTGCCTGTGCAAGCTTCAGAGACAGTGGAACAACCACACTCTCGTGTTCGTGAATACTTCCGTCGACTCGCTCAAGAAACAAAGCATTACAGTGTCCAAGTTAGTGATCCAGATGTCGATGCGAAACAAGTAAAGGTTCTGCAACTTATTAATGCCTATCGATTCCGAGGGCATCAAGCAGCAAATCTAGACCCCCTAGGTTTATGGAAAAGAGCGACAGTTGATGAACTGGACCCTTCTTTCCACACTCTTACCGAAGATGACCTCAATGAGACGTTTAACGTCGGCTCTTACGCCATTGGCCAAGAGACGATGGTGCTTAAAGATCTCTACAAATCTCTAAAGCAAACGTATTGTGGCTCTATTGGTGCTGAATACATGCACATGACAAATACAGAGCAAAAGCGTTGGATCCAACAACGTTTAGAGTCTGTATCTGGTCAACCCTCTTTCAACAAAGAAGAAAAGCAAGCTTTCCTAGAAGAGCTAACTGCTGCTGAAGGTCTTGAGCGCTATCTTGGTGCGAAATTCCCAGGCGCAAAACGCTTCTCGTTGGAAGGTGGTGATGCTCTTATCCCAATGACGAAAGAAATTATTCGTCATGCTGGCGGACAAGGCATGCGTGAAGTTGTTGTTGGTATGGCTCACCGTGGTCGTCTAAACATGTTGGTCAACGTGCTTGGTAAAAAGCCACAAGACCTGTTTGACGAGTTTGCGGGCAAGCACGATGACACGTGGGGTACTGGTGATGTGAAATACCACCAAGGCTTCTCTGCGGACTTCGCAACGCCAGGCGGCAACGTTCACTTAGCACTAGCTTTTAACCCATCTCACTTAGAAATCGTAAACCCGGTAGTTATCGGTTCAGTACGTGCACGTCAAGATCGCCTTGGTGATAATGATGGTAGCCGTGTACTTCCAATTACTATCCACGGTGACTCAGCTATCGCTGGTCAGGGTGTAGTACAAGAGACGTTTAACATGTCTCAAGCGCGCGGTTTCTGTGTTGGTGGTACGGTTCGTATCGTTGTAAACAACCAAGTTGGTTTTACAACGTCTAACCCTCGCGATACACGCTCTACGATGTACTGTACCGATATCGCGAAGATGGTTCAGGCTCCGATTTTCCACGTTAACTCTGATGATCCAGAAGCGGTTGCGTTCGTTGCGCGCCTTGCATTGGATTACCGCAATACGTTTAAGCGTGATGTTGTTATTGATTTGGTTTGTTACCGTCGCCACGGTCACAATGAAGCCGATGAGCCGAATGCAACACAGCCTTTGATGTACCAAAAAATCAAGAAGCACCCAACACCACGTAAGCTTTACGCTGACGTGCTAATGGAGCGCGGTGAGTTTGGTATTGATACAGCAACTCAGCTAGTTAACGAATATCGTGATGCACTTGATCACGGTGAAGTTGTGGTTAAAGAGTGGCGTCCAATGGCACTTCACTCAGTAGACTGGTCTCCTTACCTAGGTCACGACTGGAACATCGAGTGGGATAACAAGATTGATATCGAGCGCCTGAAAGAGCTTGGTACCAAACTTTGTCAATACCCAGACAGCCACAAGCTGCAAAGTCGAGTAAATAAACTGTACAACGATCGTACTGCCATGGTGAATGGTGAGAAACAAGTCGATTGGGGTATGGCTGAAACTCTGGCTTACGCAACACTTGTTGACGATGGTAAGCGTATTCGTATCTCAGGCCAAGATTCAGGTCGTGGTACGTTCTTCCACCGTCACTCAGTACTGCACAATCAATCAGATGCAAGCACGTATGTTCCTCTTGCGAACATTCATGATAAACAAGGGCCATTCCAGGTGTTTGACTCGGTGTTATCTGAAGAGGCGGTACTCGCATTTGAGTATGGTTACGCAACAGCAGAGCCAAGCGGTCTAACCCTTTGGGAAGCACAATTTGGTGACTTCGCAAACGGTGCACAAGTTGTTATCGACCAATTCATTTCATCAGGAGAGCAAAAGTGGGCACGTCTATGTGGTCTAACTATGCTGCTTCCTCACGGTTATGAAGGCCAAGGCCCAGAGCACTCTTCTGCACGTCTTGAGCGTTACCTTCAGTTATGTGCTGAACAAAACATGCAGGTTGTTGTTCCTTCAACACCGGCACAGGTTTACCACATGATTCGCCGTCAGGTTGTTCGACCAATGCGTCGTCCACTGATTGTAATGTCACCTAAGTCATTGCTTCGTCACCCTCTGTGTACTTCTTCTCTTGAAGATTTGGCAGAAGGCACGTTCCAACCAGCTATCGCAGAAATTGATGACCTGGCGCCTGAGAACGTAAAACGCGTCGTGTTCTGTTCAGGTAAGGTTTACTTTGACCTGCTTGACCAAAGACGTAAGAACGAGCAAGACGATGTCGCTATTGTACGTATTGAGCAACTTTACCCGTTCCCTTACGAGGACGTGAGAGCTGCAATCGCACAGTACACAAATGTAGTCGATTACGTTTGGTGTCAAGAAGAGCCACAAAACCAAGGTGCTTGGTACAGTAGCCAACATAATTTCCGAGCTGCTATCCCAGTAGGTGCTGATATTCAATACGCAGGTCGTCCTGCATCAGCATCACCAGCTGTTGGCTATATGTCAGTACACTTGAAACAACAAAAAGCGTTAGTTGACGACGCTTTGACCCTACTTAAGAACTAGAAGTAAAAGGAAAATACGCACATGACAATTGAAATTCTGGTTCCAGATTTACCTGAATCTGTGGCTGATGCAACAGTTGCTACTTGGCACAAAAAACCGGGCGAAGCGGTTGCACGTGATGAAGTCATTGTAGATATCGAAACAGATAAAGTAGTTCTAGAAGTACCGGCTCCTGAAGCGGGTGTTCTGGAAGCTATCATCGAAGAAGAGGGTGCTACGGTACTTTCTAAGCAGCTTCTGGCTAAAATCAAGCCGGGTGCTGTCGCTGGTGAACCAACGAAAGACACCACTGAAGATACAGAAGCATCTCCTGACAAGCGCCATAAAGCTGCGCTAACAGAAGAGAACAACGACGCACTAAGTCCAGCTGTTCGTCGCCTGCTTGCTGAGCACAACCTACAACCAGCTGACGTTAAAGGCACTGGTGTTGGTGGTCGTATTACTCGTGAAGACATCGACGCACACCTAGCAGCAGCGAAAGCGGCTCCGGCAGCAGCATCTGCACCAGCAGTTGAAGCGCCAGCAGCAGCTCGCAGCCAAAAACGCGTGCCTATGACTCGCCTACGTAAGACAGTTGCAAACCGTCTTCTAGAAGCGAAAAACAGCACAGCTATGCTGACTACTTTCAACGAAGTGAACATGAAGCCAATCATGGACCTTCGTAAGCAGTACAAAGACCAATTCGAGAAGCGTCACGATACGCGTCTTGGTTTCATGTCTTTCTACGTGAAAGCAGTAACAGAAGCACTGAAGCGTTTCCCAGAAGTTAACGCTTCTATCGATGGTACAGATATCGTTTACCACAACTACTTCGACATCAGCATGGCGGTATCTACGCCACGTGGTCTAGTGACTCCAGTACTGAAAGACTGTGACACACTAGGTTTCGCTGATATCGAAAAAGGCATCAAAGAGCTAGCAATCAAAGGCCGTGACGGCAAGCTAACTGTTGATGAACTGATGGGCGGTAACTTCACTATCACAAACGGTGGTGTATTTGGTTCTCTAATGTCTACGCCAATCATCAACCCGCCTCAAGCGGCAATTTTGGGTATGCACAAAATCCAAGACCGTCCAATGGCTGTTGATGGCAAGGTAGAGATTCTACCAATGATGTACCTAGCGCTTTCTTACGACCACCGTCTAATTGATGGCCGTGAATCAGTTGGCTTCCTAGTGACCATCAAAGAGCTTCTAGAAGATCCTGCACGTCTGCTATTAGACGTTTAGTATCGCTAAAACGTCTAGTTAACCCCGTTAGCTAGACGTAAAAAGTTTCAAAGGCTAGGCTGCTCAACGTCTGGCCTTCAATTGAACTGTAAAGCCATTAGAAAATGGACAGCAGTTGATTTGAGAAGACCCTACAGACGTAACACAGGAAACTGTGTCGTTATGGAAATAATAATCCCTTAAGGGAAAATAAACGGAATATCAAAATGAATTTGCATGAATACCAAGCCAAACAGCTGTTTGCAGAATTCGGTTTGCCTGTACCAGAAGGTTTCGCATGTGATACTGCACAAGAAGCTTTCGAAGCTGCAGGTCGTATCAGTACAGCCAAGAAAGTCGTTAAGTGTCAAGTACACGCTGGTGGTCGCGGTAAAGCGGGCGGCGTAGAGCTACATGACACCAAAGAAGGCGTTAAAGAGTTTGCACAAAAGTGGCTAGGTAAAAACCTAGTGACTTACCAAACAGACGCTAATGGTCAGCCTGTAACAAAGATCCTAGTTGAAGAAGCATCAAACATTGCTAATGAACTTTACCTAGGTGCTGTTGTTGACCGTGCAACACGTAAAATTGTATTCATGGCGTCAACTGAAGGCGGCGTGGACATTGAGAAAATCGCTGAAGAAACTCCAGAGTTGATTCACCAATCTGCGATCGATCCTCTAGTCGGCCCTCAAGCTTACCAAGGCCGTGAACTTGCGTTCAAACTTGGTCTAGTTGGCGATCAAATCAAACAGTTCGTTAAGATCTTCATGGGTCTTGGCCAAATGTTCTCTCAGTACGACCTAGCTCTATTAGAAATCAACCCGCTTGTAATTACTGGCGAAGGCAACCTGCTTTGTCTTGACGGCAAGATCAACATTGACTCAAACGCAATGTACCGTCAGCCAAAACTTCGTGAAATGCACGATCCTTCACAAGAAGACGAGCGCGAAGCACACGCAGCACAGTGGGAACTGAACTACGTAGCACTAGATGGTAACGTTGGCTGTATGGTTAACGGTGCAGGCCTTGCTATGGGTACGATGGATATCGTAAACCTACACGGCGGCAAGCCAGCAAACTTCCTTGATGTAGGCGGCGGCGCGACTAAAGAGCGTGTAGCTGAAGCATTCAAGATCATCCTTTCTGATGACAATGTTAAAGCAGTACTCGTAAACATTTTCGGTGGCATCGTTCGTTGTGACATGATCGCTGAAGGTATTATCGGTGCAGTTAAAGAAGTAGGCGTAACAGTTCCTGTAGTTGTTCGTCTAGAAGGTACAAACGCAGACCTAGGTCGCGAAGTACTTGCTAATTCTGATGTTGATATCATTGCAGCTGAATCTCTAACAGATGCTGCTCAGAAAGTTGTTGCTGCTGCGGAGGCTAAATAATGTCTGTATTAATTAACAAAGACACTAAAGTAATCTGTCAGGGTTTCACTGGCGGTCAAGGTACATTCCACTCAGACCAAGCTATCGCATACGGTACGCAAATGGTTGGTGGTGTTTCACCTGGTAAAGGTGGTCAAACTCACCTAGGCCTTCCAGTATTCAACACAGTACGTGAAGCAGTAGAAGTAACTGGCGCAACAGCAACAGTTATCTACGTACCAGCTCCTTTCTGTAAAGATGCAATCCTAGAAGCGATTGATGCAGGTATCGAACTGATCGTAACGATCACTGAAGGTATCCCTACAACAGATATGATCGACGTTAAAGTGAAGCTAGAAGAAACTGGCGTTCGCATGATCGGTCCTAACTGTCCAGGTCTTATCACTCCAGACGAGTGTAAGATTGGTATCATGCCTGGTCACATCCACAAGAAGGGTAAAGTAGGCATCGTATCTCGCAGCGGTACTCTTACGTACGAAGCAGTTAAGCAAACAACAGATGAAGGCTTTGGTCAGTCTACATGTGTTGGTATCGGTGGTGACCCTATCCCAGGTTCAAACTTCATTGATATCTTGAAACTTTTCCAAGAAGACCCAGAAACTGAAGCAATCGTAATGATTGGTGAAATCGGTGGTACTGCGGAAGAAGAAGCTGCTGAGTTCATCAAAGCAAACGTAACTAAGCCAGTTGTATCTTACATTGCTGGTGTTACTGCTCCTCCGGGTAAACGTATGGGCCACGCAGGCGCAATCATCTCTGGCGGTAAAGGTACTGCTGAAGATAAATTCGCAGCACTAGAAGCAGCAGGCGTTAAGACTGTTAAGTCTCTTGCTGACATCGGTAAAGGCCTACGTGAAATCACGGGTTGGTAATCAGCTGGTTTTTATCGATTGAGATAGAAGTTAATTGAACGATATTAAAAAGGCTTGGTCACTGACCAAGCCTTTTTTTGTATGTTTTCAATGATACGAGATACGAGATACGAAATCGTCCTGCTAAGTGCTAAGCTCGGCTTCTAACCATTTGAGATAACATAAACATCGCAGCTGCACTGATAACAACAGACGGGCCAGCAGGCGTGTCATAGAACCAAGACAAGCTTAGCCCTCCGAAGACTGCGATAGAGCCAATAACCGACGCGAGGAAGGCCATTTGCTCGGGTGTATTCGCGAATTTCCTTGCTGTAGCTGCTGGGATGATCAGTAGCGATGTCATGATTAACGCACCAACAAACTTCATGCCGACAGCAATCACGATACCGACCAATAGCATCAGAATCAGACGCATTAAATCAATGTTGATGCCATCAACCGCTGCGAGATCTTCGTTAACCGTCGTTGATAGTAGTGGTCGCCAAAAGATAGCAAGCACCAATCCAATCACAGCAGCACCCGCATAGATGAACACTAAATCCGTTGGAGATACTGCGAGCAAGTCACCAAATAGGTAGCTCATTAGGTCAACACGAACGTTATCTAAGAAACTGACAGCAACCAAACCAAGTGATAGCGCACTGTGCGCCAAAATACCGAGTAGGGTATCGGTCGCGACCAGCTTTTGTTTTTGTAAAGTCACTAGCAACACGGCCAGCATCAAACAACAAATCAGCAGCGCGAAATACAAGTTAATGTTGAACAGAAAGCCAAGTGCTAAGCCCATCAAAGAAGCGTGAGCAAGCGTGTCACCAAAGTAAGCCATCTTACGCCACACCACGAATGAACCTAGTGGGCCTGCAATTAGTGCAATACCCAAACCCGCCAAAATAGAGGGAAGAAGAAACTCAAGCATTAGTGGTGTCCGTGTTTATGGTTTGAACATTCATGCACGTCGCCTTCGACAGGCTGGCCTGCGAGATCATGATGGTGATGTTCGTGTTGGTGATGATAAAACGCTAGCGTCTCTTGGGTCGCGGTGCCAAAGAGCGCAATATACGAAGGATGGTGTTTGATGTCTGCAGGTGCGCCTGAGCAACAGATGTGGTGGTGTAAACAGATAACGTCGTCTGTTTTTGCCATCACTAAATGCAGGTCGTGTGAAACCATAAATACGGCACAACCAAAGCGGTGGCGAATGGTGTCAATCAAGTCATACAGGTCTATTTGCCCTTGAACATCAACGCCTTGAGCCGGCTCATCGAGAACCAGTAGATCTGGTCTTCTTAGCAATGAACGAGCAATGAGCACACGTTGATTTTCTCCGCCAGATAGCTGGTGCATGTTACTCTTCTGCAGATGTTCAGCACCAACGAGCTTCAATGCTTCAAGGATTTCTTGCTGACTGAACTTGCCAGTGAGCTTTAGAAAACGCTCTACGTTGAGCGGCAGGGAATCATTGAGCTTTAATTTTTGTGGTACATAGCCAATTTTCAGTTTTTTAGCTTTTGTTATTGTGCCTGAAAATTTGGTCTGTAAACCCAGTACCACTTTTACTAATGTCGACTTTCCTGCACCGTTTGGCCCAATCAGGGTGGTGATTCTGCCGCGCTCTAAATTTAGAGAGATGTTGTCTAGAACTTTTCGACCGTCAAATTCGACGCTCACAGAATCTAGTTGGATTAAGTTATCCATGAATAGAACTCATTTGCAATTCGCTAATGTTATAATGTAACATTTACCTCAAGCCTAAGCTACTTTTCTATTATCGAGGGATTATGTCACGTTCATCTTTTATACTTGCTACTTTGCTTTTAGCGCCAAGTGTCGCAAGTGCCAATACTATTCTAACAAGCTTTAAACCAATTCAAATGATTGTGACGGAATTAACGCAGGGCGTTAGTGAACCGGATGTGTTGATGAACAGCAATGCTTCGCCGCATGATTATGCGCTTAAGCCATCTGATGTCAAAAAAGTTCACAGTGCCGATATGGTTATCTGGTTTGGTCCTGACCTAGAAGCCTTTTTGACTAAGGTGATTGGTTCAAAAGAAAACGTTATCAAGATCAGTGAGATTCCAGGAATTAACTTGCGAGAGTTCGGACATGATGACCACGATTCTCATGAAGGACATAATCATGGTAGCCATGACCCGCATTTTTGGTTAGGTATCGACCAAGTTGAAGTAGCCGCAAAATATATCTCAGCAAAGTTGATTGAATCTGACCCTGATAACGCAATGGCGTATCAAGAAAACCTAGATTCTTTCCTGCTTGCTTTGAAAGAAAAGCAGCAGTCTATTCATGAGCAACTTGCGCCAGTGAAAGACAAAGGTTACTACGTATTCCACGATGCGTATGGCTACTTTGAGCAAGAGTTTGAACTGAATAACTTAGGTCACTTCACAGTGAGCCCAGAGCGTAAACCGGGTGCAAAAAGCCTGATCGCTATTAAGAAAACGCTAGTACGCGACAATGTTCAATGTGTATTCTCAGAGCCTCAATTTACTCCCGCTGTGATTGAATCAGTGACTCGCGGAAGTAACGCTAAGCAAGGTCAGCTTGATCCTATCGGTTCAACGGTTGAAGTGAAGAGTGGAAGTTATTTCGATTTTCTTCAGCAACTTACAGACAGCTACACAAGTTGCTTAAGCGGGAAGTAATTCATAACGAGTATTCTTTACTCTACTTTGCTCTCGTTAATTTATGAATCATGCCGCTTTTTGCGGCATTTTCGTGACCGCTAAGATAAAACCTCCCAACAAATAGCAAACCTCCTTTCTCCTTTTCTAATTTCCGCTAAAATAGAAAGATAATAATAAGCACAAAAAAACTCAGTTTTTGGTTAAGCAACGATAAGACGTTGTGGTGTCCAAAATTTCATGTGTTGTTGCTGTTCAGGATTAAGAGTTGTATCGAATTATCTTCAAAATGTTCATGTTAATGAGCATTTCATTTAGCGTTCTAGCGGTAAATACCTCACCCTCCGTTTTCTATCCTTTGCCCGTTCAAGCGCAAGGGAATTTTCTTGCGGCTAAAAACTTGTATTTAGGTGCTGGAGGCGGGCTCTGGGTTCATGATGTACATGGAAAAGTACTCTTTTACGACGGTCGAACTCTATTCCCTCGCAAGGGTAGCTTACTGCAATTTTCTTCGGAAAGAGTCGCGTTTCTGAACGATGAGTTTTGGACATTTTTCGATAACGAGGTGTATCGACATAACCCTGGAATTGGCAACGAATTGGCGTTTAGCCTAAGTCCCGGTGCTGAAATAACCAATATCGGTGCATCAGGCGATTATATTTGGGTTACTGACGGCAGTAATTTCTATACCTACAACACTCAATCTTTAGAATTTAACACCTACTCTCTGCTCAAATTGTACCGATACAATAACAGCAGTGACATTGCGATTAACGACGCTGAGTGGGTGCTATCAAAGTGGGTGCTAGCGACCAGTTCTGGCGTTTACCTTTCTGAGAATCAAGAGTTTACCCATGTCACCGCATCCGACAAAAATCATATTGAGACGGTTTATTTTTCGAATGCTCGACGTGAGTTAGTGATCGGTACTTTAAATGGTGCTGTGATTGTTGATCTCGCGAACCCAGATAAAGAGACCATAGTTAAAGGGTCGCATGTTCTCTCGCTGGCCGAAACTTCGGACCAGTATTGGATTGGTACAGAGCACGGCCTTATTAGCTACAACTTTATTACGGGACAAATTACTCGATTCGAACAAGCTGCTAATCAAGACTTCTCGTTACCGGGTGAGAAAATATATTCGTTGATAAACGATCATGCTGGTGGCATGTGGATTGCGACAAACAACGGTATCCGATATTTCTCACTATTCAGTAAGACCTTCTCGAGAACCCCCCTAACTGGAATGGGCATGCATTCGAGTAGTGTGGTGATCAATAAAGTACTGCCTGTCAGTGAACAGTTATCTTGGGTCGCGTCCTCAATGGGGCTCTACTTGGTTGATTCTGAAAGTGAAGAGAACCCAATTCGTGTTTACTCTAACCCTGTTAATGATTTTGAGATCTTTGGCTCTTCCATTTGGTTGGCGACCGAACAAGGCATCATCAGTCTAAATACGGAAACGCTACAACCCGAAGCCCTTGATTTACCAAGGCCGATTAAGGGAGTGCACGTTGAAAACTTTGCACTTCAAGCTGATAACGTTCTTTGGATGACCTCGGGGCAAAACCTCTATTCGTTATCTATCGAAACCATGAAACTGACGAGTTATGGCACTGACTGGTTAGTCGACAAGTTCTTGCCTGCGAAGATCACCGCTCTCAATGTAGGCTTGCTAGGTCGCATCTATATAGGAACAGACCATGGTTTCTACTCGTTCATTGATAAACGAATTAGCTTTAGTCGTTCAAGCGAACGGTTTGGCAAAGTCGTCGATATTGAAAAAGCGAAGGATGGAGCGCAGTGGTTTGCTAGCAGTTATGGCGTGTATCGAATCCCGGATGACAGCTCTATTATTCAAGAAATCACTCTTGTTGAAGACAATATTAGCCCCAACTGCCTGATCAGCGATGACAATGGTGTTTGGTTAGGCTCTTCGAAAGGCATCAGTTATTACGGACTGGATGGGCAGCTGCACAAACACATCGGTTCGCCATTTGGTTTGATCACCAATGAGCTGGCGGCGGGAGCATGTGCCCTATTTTACAGTGAAGAGAGCCAACGTTCGAGGCTTGTTTTCGGCTCAAAGTATGGCGTAGTCAGCGCGTTGTCTAACGAGTTACTGGTATCAACCACACCTCATAGCCGTGCCTTGTTGAGTAAGATCAGTGTCGACCAACAAACGGTGTCACTTGGCGGGAAAACGGCTGAACTGGATGAGGTTCCTTATGGCTCATCGATGGGGTTTAAGCTAGGCATCTTACCAGCAACGTTCGCACCAGCGATGGAATATCGACTGAGCGACGATGAACCATGGAGTGAGTTTGAAGGGGGCTTGTTAACGCTCGACCATCTTCTTCCTGGGGATTACACACTTGAAGTGAAGCCGGTTAAGGACTCCCATTATCGCTTTGTGTCAACCAATCAAAGCTTCTCGATTGCGGAGCCTTGGTATCTGACCAATTGGGCTGCAGCAAGCTCTCTGATATTACTGATTGGCGTTGTGACTATCTTAGTCTTTTGGCGTTCGCGTTATGTCACTTTTGCCAACCGGCACTTAAAAGCGCAAGTTGCACTGAAGACTGATCAATTGAGGCACCAAAGCCGGATATTACTCGCAACTAACCAACAGCTTAAAAAGCAGCTATCCGTTAAGAATGCGCTTGTGTCTCATACTGCCAATGAACTCTCTTCTGAAGTGAATCATATTGCTGCGATGATCCCGAATTGGAATGACGAGAACGGGAAGTCGCCAATTCTAACCTTGAAAAATGGCTTAGCCCAATTGAGCAATACGCCTCAAGGGAAAGGGCAAGTTTGTTACGATATAATTTTAATCTTAGAAGCGGTACTCAAAGCTTGGCAGGATGATTTAGCCAAAGCCGGTATTGAACTGGATATTAAAATTGAAACAAAACAACGATATGTCTCGTTGCTGTATTTTAATCTCGATATTATCTTCAATAGCTTGGTTGCGAGTATCATCAAGAGAAACTTTAAGTCGCAGAGTATGGTGGTTATGGTTGAAGAGGTTAAGGAGCATCTTGTTGTAACCATTCGAGATCATGGGATGCCTTTCCCTAAGCTGGCATCAAGCATGGGTGACAATACCGGAAAGTCGACCGACCTTAACATCGAAAAGCTGCCGCTATTGATGAATCAGAGCGGTGGCGAGCTTAATGCCTTTGTTTCGGAGTCTCAAAATAAGGTTCAGCTTTCGTGGCCAATTGAGTACCAAGTGCTCGATAATCTGGAAGCCAGCACAATTGAACAGATTGAAACCATTAAGCTTGCCGCTTCAACGCCAGAGCAGCAAAAACTGACAGCGGAACAAGAGTGGAAGAACAGAGTGTCGCAGCTTGTGAGTGAAAACTACGCTGATGCCGAGTTCAGTACTGCAACTGCCGCTAAGTATTTGTTTATGTCTGAGAGAAGCTTACAGAGACGCTTTAAATCGGCTTACAACAAGACCTTCAAAGAGCACTTGAATGAAGTACGTCTAGAGCATGCGTGTGAGCGCTTACTTGCTGGAGAGAAGATCTCTGATGTGGCATTTGATTCAGGCTTCAATGACCCTTCTTATTTCAGTCAAAGGTTTAAGCACCACTTTGGTATGTCACCATCTAAGTTTGCTGAAAACAACGACGAGTAGCGCGCAGCGAGTACTCTGCTAGGACATAAATAAAGATACTTTAGCCTCGACAATCGTGTTGGGGCTTTTTTATGCTTCTACGAGATACGAGATACGAGATACGAGATACGAGATACGAGATACGAGATACGAGATACGAGATAAATGGGGAGTTTAAAAAGGTTGTTGGGATAAAACAAAGGGAAGAAAAAAATATCGTGGCATAGCCGGGGGGACTATACCACGGGTGCCAATGACACCTTCGCTTGCTGCCGGAGTGATATAGCAACGCCATATCACCTCTGGAATAAAATTAAAGAGAAGTAGTTTCTCTTCGATGGAGTAACTATACGTCCAGGCACTTATTTTACTTATAAAATTAACGACAGATGCCTATGATAAAACCGACAGTTTTTTAAGTGTTTGATAATTAATGATTTGTTGTTGTTTGGGAGGGGTTGTACTAGTGAGGTAGTTCTCGCTAGTTGTTGAAAGTAACGTTTTTGACGTAAACGTTTTTAACGAAATTTACGAGTATGTATTTTCGAAAACATTGATTTCACACAATAGAATTGTGGGCATGTATGTGTATCATAGCGTTAATAACAATCTTTCTCATTATCAGTCACGAATTGGGTACTTATGAAACTCTCACAACTAGAGCAAGGAAAGGCGGCTTCTATTGTTGCACTAACAGGTTTAACACCAGACGTAAGGAAGAAACTTATGGTCATGGGTATGTTGCCAAAAACCGAGGTGACGCTTATCCGCCGTGCACCTATGGGTGATCCGCTTCAAGTTGAAGTGAGAGGTGTTTCTATCGCCATTCGTGAAAGCATTGCAGAACAAATCGAGGTTATCTAAATGGATTATCAAGTTCTTACCGTTGGTAACCCGAATAGTGGTAAAACAACACTGTTCAACGCACTGACTGGTGCTAAGCAGCACGTTGGTAACTGGGTTGGTGTCACTGTTGAAAAAAAGACGGGTTTATACTCGCACGCTGGTGATCAGTTTCAACTAACGGATTTACCGGGTATCTACGCACTAGACAGTGGTAATGATGCGAACAGCATCGATGAATCTATCGCGTCTCGCGCTGTTTTAACTCACCCAGCAGATGTGATCATTAATGTTGTCGACGCTAGCTGTCTAGAACGAAGCTTATACATGACATTACAGCTACGTGAATTGGGTCGCCCAATGATCGTTGTATTGAACAAAATGGATGTATTAAAGCGCGAACGTCAGGTGATTAACCTTAAAGCACTAGAGAAAGAGTTAGGTTGCCCAGTTCTAAGCTTGTCTGCAAACGACAAAGGCCAAGTGGTTCGCTTTAAAGAGCGCCTGCATAAACTGCTTGTTCAAGGTGTGAGTCTTGACCCTATCTCTATTGATTACGATGCCGCGTTAGAAGCTCTTATCCCTTCTGTTGAGTCACAATTTGATGATGCTGACGTATCTCACCGAGCGCTCGCGATTCGTGCTTTAGAAAATGATTACTTGGTATTGAATGGACTGGCTCCACAAACTCGCACTCAAATTGATAGCGTGCGTCTTGGTGCTGATTTCGATATTGACCTTGCTGTTGCTGACGCTAAATACACTTTCTTACATGACCTTTGTAAACGTGTTCGTCGCAGCGAAGGCAAACTAAGCCGTAACTTTACAGAGAAAGCCGATCAATTCATTTTGAACAAATGGGTCGGTATTCCTTTCTTCTTCGTCATCATGTACCTAATGTTCATGTTCTCTATCAATATCGGTAGTGCGTTTATCGACTTCTTCGATATTGGTGTTGGGGCAATATTAGTTGATGGTGGACACCACTTATTAGATGGCCATTTACCAGTTTGGTTAGTCACTGTACTTGCTGATGGTATTGGTGGTGGTATCCAAACGGTTGCGACCTTTATTCCTGTTATCGCTGCGCTTTATCTATTCTTAGCGGTACTAGAAAGCTCAGGCTACATGGCTCGTGCTGCATTCGTACTTGATAAAGTGATGCAGAAGATTGGTTTACCGGGTAAAGCATTTGTCCCACTTGTACTGGGCTTTGGTTGTAACGTGCCTTCAATCATGGCAACTCGTACTCTTGACCAAGAGCGCGAACGTAAACTGGCAGCATCAATGGCGCCGTTTATGTCATGTGGTGCTCGTTTACCGGTATACGCACTGTTCGCAGCGGCGTTCTTCCCTGGTGCAGGACAAAACGTAGTATTTGCTCTGTACATCATGGGTATCGTTGCTTCTGTGTTTACGGGTTTGTTCCTGAAAAATACGATCTACCCAGGTAGCAGTGATAGCTTAGTGATGGAAATGCCAGATTACGAATTGCCGACCGTGCAAAACGTAATGCTGAAAACGTGGCAGAAGCTGAAGCGTTTCGTACTGGGTGCAGGTAAAACTATCGTGATGGTTGTGGCTATTCTTAGCTTCCTAAACTCTCTAGGTATGGACGGTAGCTTTGGTAACGAAGACAGCGAAAACTCAGTACTGTCTAAAGCGGCTCAAGTTGTAACGCCTGTATTCCAACCAATTGGTATTACAGAAGAAAACTGGCCTGCAACGGTTGGTATCATCACGGGTATTTTCGCTAAAGAAGCTGTTGTTGGTACGTTAAACAGCTTGTACACCACACCTTCTGACGAAGAAGCAGCTGAGTTTGACTTAGCAGCAAGCCTGCAAGAAGCGGTAATGACAATCCCTGAAAACCTAGCCGGTTTGAGCTACTCAGATCCATTAGGTATTGAAGTTGGCGACTTGTCTGATTCTAATTCTGTAGCGGCTGACCAAGAAGTCGATACCTCTATCTTCGGTAACTTGAAAGACAAGTTTGTATCTGGTCATGCGGCATTCGCTTACTTGATTCTTATCCTGCTTTACACGCCTTGTGTGGCCGCGATGGGTGCTTATGTTCGTGAATTTGGTCAGACGTTTGCACGCTTCATCGCGGTTTGGACGATGGCTCTTGGTTACTTTGGTGCGACTTTCTACTACCAAGCGGCAAACTTTGCTGCACACCCAGTGACAAGTGCAGTATGGATGGTGGCGATTGCTGGTGGTTTTGTTGTGACGTATCGCGTCTTCAAGAAAGTGGGCAGTAAGCAGAAAGCACTAGAGGTGCAAGTAGTATGATTTTAACTGAACTTCATCAATACATTGATAGCCAAGGCGTTGCGGCTCGTAAAGAGCTCGCTGCAAAGTTTGGCATGAGTGAAGATGGCGTCGATGCGATGCTGAGTGTGTGGGTCAGGAAAGGGAAAGTATCTCGCTTGGTCGATACGAATAAGCATGGTCATACAACGCGTATTCGCTACACCATCAGCAAACAAGATGGTTTGTCGCTTAACGTGATGATGTAGTTCAGGTCTTCGTTATTTCGTTAAAAAAGGCGAGATTAGAAAATGACAAAGCCGCTTATCTAAGATGAGCGGCTTTTTGTTATGTGTCTTTTCTGAAGTGTTTTGCTTTAAAGCTGAATGAGATGAACTCGAATTATGCTTTCTTGAAGATAGAGCTCAGTGACAGAACGTTTTGAATACGAGTCAGGATAGCGGTTTGATCTTCTTCACTGCGCTGTTCGCCCTTTGTATTTCCCCATACTGGGCCAGGCCAAGCAATGTCGTCTTTGAAGCGTGCAATATGGTGGATGTGCAGTTGTGGCACCATATTACCCAGCGCACCAAGGTTCAATTTGTCTGGTTGGAACGTGGCTTCTAGTGCTTGGCTTACCGCCTGAGATTCATGTAGGAACTGCTGTTGCTCTTTCATTGGTAAGTGGTGCAACTCTTTTAGGTTGGCACGTTTTGGTACCAAGATAACCCAAGGCACAGCGTTATCTTTGTGTAGCAGGGCTAAGCTCAGTGGAAATTCGCCGATAAGTGTGGTGTCTTTCGCAAGTTGCGGGTGAAGTTCAAAGCTCATGTTCTTTCCAATTAATTGTTTTACATGAGTATAAGGTCGGAGTTTGAATGTGGCTAGGGCTTACGTTCTCAATAAGCAGATTCCCTATCACGTTCGTGCCTCACTGTAGGGAATGACGTTTGGGGAAGTGATGGTGTATTGCTTTGCTAGTTTTACGCGCCTAGAGGTGGATTCTCAATGACGTTGGTTCTTCACTAAAGGAAGTGACGATTGGGGAGAGTGATAACGAATTGGTTTTCTGTTGTGACGTGTTTTAGGATATTACCTATCACGTTCGTGCCTCACTGTAGGGAATGACGGGCGTGGAAAGTGATGGTGCATTGCTTTGTTGGTGTTATTCGCTTGAGGTGGGTTCTCAATGACGTTGGTTCTTCACTAAGGAAGTGACGGTTGGGGAAAGTAATAACGATTTGGTGTGGTTTGATGGCGCATCATTGATGCTGTCTTGGATTCACTACACCTATTCTCGTCATCTCCTAGAGCGACGAAGGAGCGTAATAGGAGATCTCTTGCTGTGTAGGTTAGCTAATCGCATAGATAGTCGATTAAATAAACCTTCAGATAAAACAAAAGGTTGACGCTTTCACGCCAACCTTTCTAATTTTCTCGAATCTCGAATCTCGAATCTCGAATCTCGAATCTCGAATCTCGAATCGCTTACATGCGCTCTAGAGTATCGATACCTAGAAGCGACAGACCTTGCTTGATCGTCTTCGCTGTTAGTGCAGCAAGCTTCAGACGGCTCTGTTTAACAGCTTCGTCTTCAGCAACTAGGATAGGGCACGCTTCGTAGAAGCTAGAGAATTGACCAGCAAGTTCGAACAGGTAGCTACACATGATGTGTGGTTGGCCTTCACGAGCAACAGACTGTACCGCTTCTTCGAATTGTAGAAGTTTCGCGATAAGTGCTTTCTCTTTCTCTTCAGTGATTTTGATTTCACCTTCAAGCGAGTCCATAGAAATGCCAGCTTTAGCAAATACAGAAGCAACACGAGTGTATGCGTACTGCATGTACGGTGCTGTGTTGCCTTCGAATGCAAGCATGTTGTCCCAATCGAACACGTAGTCAGTAGTACGGTGCTTAGAAAGGTCTGCGTACTTAACCGCTGCCATAGCAACAGTGTTCGCGATCGCTTTCTTCTCGTCTTCTGCTAGTTCTGGGTTCTTAGATTCGATTAGCTGCGCTGCACGAACTTCTGCTTCATCAAGAAGATCAGCAAGACGAACAGTACCGCCTGCACGAGTCTTGAATGGCTTACCATCTTTACCTAGCATCATGCCGAACGCGTGGTGCTCAAGAGAAACAGATTCTGGGATGTAACCTGCTTTACGAACGATAGTCCAAGCTTGCATTAGGTGTTGGTGCTGACGTGAGTCGATGAAGTAAAGCACGCGGTCTGCGCCTAGTTCTTCAAAACGGTATTTTGCACAAGCGATATCTGTTGTTGTGTAAAGGAAGCCGCCGTCACGTTTCTGGATGATAACGCCCATTGGGTCGCCATCTTTGTTTTTGTATTCGTCTAGGAATACAACCTGTGCGCCGTCATCTTCTTTAGCAAGACCTTGCTCTTTTAGGTCAGCAACAATAGTTGGAAGCATGTGGTTGTACATGCTTTCGCCCATTACGTCATCACGTGTAAGAGACACGTTTAGGCGATCGTAGTTGCGTTGGTTTTGAATCATTGTTACGTCAACAAGCTTCTTCCACATCTCTGCGCAGAACTCGTCGCCGCTTTGCAGTTTAACAACGTAGCCACGTGCTTTAACTGCGAACTCTTCGTCTTCATCGTAAAGCTTTTTAGATTCACGGTAGAAGCCTTCAAGGTCAGCAAGCTCCATTGAAACTTCGCCAGATTCAGCCTGAACGCGCTCAAGGTTTGCGATAAGCATACCAAATTGAGTACCCCAGTCACCGATGTGGTTAGCACGGATAACGTTGTGGCCTAGGAATTCAAGAGTACGAACTACCGCATCACCGATGATCGTTGAACGTAGGTGACCAACGTGCATCTCTTTCGCAACGTTTGGTGCAGAGTAATCCGCAACAATTGTTTGTGTTTCTGCTACTGCAACACCAAGGCGAGAATCAGCCAATGCTGCGTCTGCTTGTTGTGCTAGGAAAGCTTCATCTAGGAAGATGTTAAGGAAACCTGGGCCTGCGATTTCTACTTTAGAAGCGATACCGTCTAGGTTTAGAACGTCCAATACTTTTTGAGCAAACTCTCGAGGATTGGTGCCTAGTCGCTTAGCAACGCCCATAACGCCGTTTGCTTGGTAGTCACCAAATTGTGGTTTTGCAGATTGGCGAACAGCCGCAGGAGAGCCTGCAGGTGCGCCAGCGGCTTCTAGAGCCTGAGATACTTTGTCATTAATAAGTGCTTGGATATTCACACGCGTTTCCTTCAATTCAAGGATGATAAGAGTGGCCGTTATTTCGAGGTCATTAAATTGGTTAATTATGCGTCTAGTTAACGATTTAATGCCGAAATGAACAACAGACACTGTTTAAGTTCACAAAAATGGCGTTAATCATACCAATTTTGTGGGGTTTCTTATAGGTCGAATTGATAGAAAATTAACATTTCCTGAGTGGTTTTTGACAATCGACTTTTACCAAGACGCGTTTGCATGTTTAAGGAGCGAAAAGAACATAGTTATTGAGTATTTTTTGTAAAAGCAACGCTTGTTGCAAAAGGCAAAACTGATAACATGCAGCCATTATTTGGAGAACACAGACAATGATGATGAGCCTGAAGCAAGCTGAACTAGAACCACAACAAATGATCGCCCGCCTTGATACCTTTATGGCAAAAATCGAGAACCTAGGAAATACATTGGGTTTGGATTTAAGCTTTGCTCAAGCGGATCATATTGCGCTGCGAATCAATGACACTGAGTTAGCGAAATCTGCCCATCAAGCATGGTCTGAGTACGGCTCTACGATTTCAGAGGCGATGATCAATGGTCGTCCAATTGTGGTGTTGGCTTTCGATGAACCCTTGCAAAGCCTTGGCTGGAGCATTGAATGTTTGGAGCTGCCATATCCAGCAGAAGGTAAGATTTACCCAAGCCAAGACTGGGAGCATGTAGAGTTTGTGATTCCTTCTCACGCCCAAACAGCTGATGAGTATCTAGCGGATCTTAAAGAAACTTACCCGCAGTTCGCTGCTAACTTTGAAACGCTGGCAGAGCAAGGCGTTAAGATCAAACTCTCTAGCCCGAAAGGCGAGGGTGAACGTCTGAATAACCCAACGGTTGCATTCAAGCATCAAGGAATTTGCATCAAGCTGCATCCACACTCGTTGAAGAAGATTGTGGAGTCAGAACAGGCTTAAGAGTTGCTGACAATAGATTCCTGAGCTCGCCTAGGCTCGTCGGAATGACGGGGTGTTCGATGAAATTTGCCAGAGTCTATCTTTGGGTACTGACAAACTGAATGTTCGAGGGCGTATGTTAGAGCCTATAGTTAGAAGGTTCATCATCGACTTCGTAATTCCCGATAGCGACGAAGGAGCGTAGTCAGGAATATCATAAAGCGAACTGATGACCAATAGTTTCGGTTTGTAGTTTGTTGGAAAGAGATTCCTGATCTCGCCTAGATTCATCGGAATGACGGAGTGTTCGATGGTGTTTGCCAGAGTTTATCTTTGGATACTGACAGGCTGAGTATTCGAGGACGTATGTTAGAAGCCTATAGCTAGAAGATTCATCACCGATTTCGTCATTCCCGATAGCGACGAAGGAGCGTAGTCGGGAATCTCATAAAGCGAGTCTGATCATCAGATACAAAAAACGCGCGATGGGCTAACCCTATTGCGCGTTTTTATTGGGTTTTAACTGGAAGTCTTACCGGAAATCGATATCCGACTTACAGAATCACTGTCTTGTTGCCGTAAACAAACACATGATCATTGATCACCTTGTTTAGCGCCTTACTTAATACATTCTTCTCTACGTCACGACCGGCTTGTGCCATGTCTTTCGCGTTGAAGTTGTGATCCACAGGGATAACATCTTGCTTAATGATTGGGCCTTCATCTAAATCATTAGTCACAAAGTGTGCCGTTGCGCCAATGATCTTCACGCCGCGCTCATACGCTTGTTGGTATGGCTTCGCGCCAATAAATGCTGGCAAAAAGCTGTGGTGGATATTGATGATCTTGTGGTTGTACTTTTCAACAAATCCTGGAGTCAGCACTCGCATGTACTTAGCTAAAACAAGGTAATCAGCCTCGTATTGGTCAATCACTTCTAACATTTTCTTCTCATGTTCTTCACGGTTTAGCCCTTCGTGAGAAACATGGTGGTAAGGGATGTCAAAGCGCTCGGTTAGGCTTTGTAGAATGTCGTAGTTACCGACAACGGCCGCGATTTCAACGTCTAAGCTGCCATCGAAGTTCTTCATTAGAATGTCGCCAAGGCAATGTGCTTCCTTGGTCACGAGTATCACAACACGCTTGCGAGATGAATCAACAAGCTTACGTTTCGTGTTTTCTGGCAGGGCTTGGTCTAAATCGGCAAGCAAGGTTTCATCATTGAAATACCCTTCAAGCTCGGTGCGCATAAAGAAGTGGCCACTTGTGTTATCTACGAACTCATTGTTGTGAATAATATTGAGTTGGTGCTTATAACAAATGTTGGTGATCTTAGAGATGAGGCCCGGGGCATCAGTACAATGTGTTAGTAAAGTTTTTCTTTCCATTTGCATCTTACTTCCATGAAATATTTTTATTCTTCAAATTAAATGCAGGCCGTCGAACGGTGAACTGAGCCGCAATATCACCGTTATAATTAATCTATTATCAAGTTGGTTTCAACAAATTCTGCTGCTCATTTATCGCTTTGATAAATTGTTTGATATAGAAATATCAGTTTTTAGATAGAAAAACAGGCAGAAGCTTCATTTTTAAAAGTTTTGACCGTAGTACGCATTTGAACTTCAACCGAGGCATTTATGCCTTGGCCAAAAATAGAGGTGATACTTATGGATAAAGAGTTACTAGCCAAAAAACTGTACTGCAAGCGAGTGAATTCATTAGCGAGAGGTACCGAGTTAGATGGTCATGTTCTAGATGAAATGTGGGAAAGTAAGACCTCACCAACCGATGCAGCGAAAGCCATACAGCCCGGTGATAACCATTTTGAAGGTGCCCCTTGGCTGTCACGTTATCTAAGTCGAAAATAAAAACGATTCTCTAATTCTTACTTCTTCAGTTCTTACCTTCAAGGTAGCTTAAGTCAAGTCAAACTAAACCAAACACCTCCGGTGCGAAGTCATTCTTGATTCGCGCCGGCTCACTAAACCTGCCATAATTCGCCTTCTATTTTTCTAAACTTCGTACTCTATGATATCTAAAACGTTTTCTGCTGATGGTGCTCTGGGTAAAGCGATCCCCGGGTTTCAACCACGACAAGCTCAGCTAGACATGGCTGAAGCGGTTTCACAAGCGATTGAGAAACAGAGCCAATTAGTTGTTGAAGCGGGAACGGGTACCGGTAAGACCTTTGCTTACTTAGTGCCAGCGCTGCTGAGTGGTAAGAAAACCATCATTAGTACGGGGTCTAAAAACCTTCAAGAACAGCTGTTTCACCGAGATTTACCCTTGATGGTCGATGCGCTTGGCTTTTATGGTCAAGTTGCGTTACTCAAAGGGCGTTCAAACTATTTGTGTTTGGATAGGCTCAGCCGTCAAATGATCGAGAGTCATGGCGCTCATACCGACCCAACACTGCTCGCTCAGTTAGTCAAAGTTCGTAGTTGGTCGTCATCCACACAAACGGGTGATCTGGGCGATTGTGATGATATCGCTGAAGATAGCCCGGTTATCCCGACGATTACCTCGACCAATGACAACTGCTTAGGCAAAGAGTGCCCAAGCTACACTGATTGTTTCGTGCTGAAAGCGCGTAAAAAAGCGATGGACTCTGATGTCGTTGTAGTGAACCACCACTTGTTCTTAGCGGATTTAGCGATTAAAGAGACCGGATTCGGTGAGCTGATTCCTGAAGCCGATGTGTTTATTTTCGATGAAGCGCATCAACTTCCCGATATCGCCAGTCAGTACTTCGGACAATCGGTTTCCAGTCGACAGATCCAAGAGTTAGCCAAAGACATTGAAATTGCTTACCGAACTGAAGCCAAAGACATGCGTCAGCTACAGAAAGTAGGGGATAGGCTCGTTCAATCGTCAGCCGATCTGCGTATTGTGCTTGGTGATACCGGCTTTCGTGGTAACTGGCGCGAAGCCTTGAAATCCGAGTCGATTGCACGCGAGTTAGTTCGTTTGCAAGATGCTCTGCAACTTGCTGTTGATGTATTGAAGTTAGCACTTGGGCGAAGCCAGCTGTTAGATACCGCTTTCGAACGCGCAAACATGATTAAGTCGCGTATCGAACGTGTATGCGACGTGTCGATTACTGGCTATTCGTATTGGTATGACACTACACCGCGCCACTTTGCTCTGCACATCACACCGCTTTCCGTCGCTGATAAGTTCCACGAGCAGATTGAGCTTAAACCGGGCGCTTGGGTATTTACCTCTGCAACCTTGGCGGTATCGGACGATTTCGACCATTTCACCTCACGCTTGGGGCTAAAACCGTCGGCACAGTTTTCACTGCCAAGCCCGTTTGACTATCCGAATCAGGCGCGCTTGTGTGTTCCTCGTTATCTTCCTGAACCGAATAGCCCAGGCTTAGCCGATAAGTTAGTAAGAATGCTGACTCCGGTGATTGAGCAAAACCAAGGTCGCTGTTTCTTCTTATGTACTTCACACAGCATGATGAAAGAGTTGGGGGAGCGATTCCGTGAAACACTCTCGGTTCCAGTTCTGCTGCAAGGTGAGACAAGTAAGCAAAAAACCTTAGCCGAATTCATGGAATTAGGTAACGCATTGCTGGTGGCTACGGGTGCTTTCTGGGAGGGGATAGATGTTAGGGGCGACGCATTAAGCTGTGTTATCATCGATAAATTGCCCTTTACGGCCCCTGATGACCCTTTACTTAAGGCTCGAATCGAGGACTGTAAATTAAAAGGGGGTGATCCTTTTGCACAGGTACAGTTGCCAGACGCTGTGATTACCTTGAAACAAGGTGTCGGCCGATTGATACGTGACAAGCGCGATAATGGCGCTTTGATTATTTGCGATAACCGATTGGTGACTCGCGATTACGGTGGCATATTTTTGGCGAGTTTACCGCCTATTCCACGTACCCGTGACTTAGGGGTCATTAAAGAATTCTTAGCTAAAGACCATTCAACCGCTGCTGATTAATTGGCATTGTTGAGTTTAGCCATTATTTTTAGATTAGATAACAGATATTTGAGACACAAATGAGCGCGAAAATTCTTGCAGTAGATACCGCAACTGAAAACTGTTCAGTTGCATTAGTAATGGGTGACCAGGTGTTCGCACGTAGCGAAGAGGCTCCTCGAGACCATACGAAAAAAATTCTACCTATGGTGGATGAAGTACTGAAAGAAGCGAATGTCGCTTTAACCGATATCGATGCTATCGCGTTTGGCCAAGGCCCAGGCAGTTTCACGGGTGTGCGTATTGGTATTGGTATTGCTCAAGGCTTAGCTTTTGGTGCTGATTTACCGATGATCGGCGTCTCTACACTGGCAGCGATGGCGCAAGGCAGCTACCGTAAATTTGGTGAAACTCACGTTGCGACAGCGATTGATGCGCGTATGAGTGAAGTGTACTGGGCGCGTTACAGCCGCGAACAAGATGGTCGTTGGACTGCGATTGATGCCGAATGTGTAACGCCACCAAGTGAATTGGCTGCGCAGTTAGAAGCAGATTCTGAAACATGGGCGAAAGTCGGTACCGGTTGGGAAGCTTACTCTGAGCATATGGATACACTTGCGATCAACACCAAAGCGTGTGAAGTGCTATTCCCAGAAGCTCAAGATATGGCGTTCCTTGCTCAATTCGCTTATGCAGAAGGTAAAGCGGTTGCAGCAGAAGAGTCTGAGCCAGTTTATCTTCGTGACAAAGTGACTTGGAAGAAACTGCCAGGTCGCGAATAATTTTTACAAGGTTCTGATGCAAATTAGGTCTAAATGCGTATTATTTAGATTTGAGAGGGCAGATATTTAGTCATGGTATCAATTAACAACTTACCTCCTTCTTCGATAGGCAGCACGTCTAAGCCGAATCGAATCAAAAAGAAGGAGCAGGCAAAAAAATCTGATGCTAGCACTGCTGTTGGGCAACCGACTAAGGTGGCTAATGCTGTTTCTCATTCTATTCGTCAAGTTAAAGAGTCTGAACTACACAAGGCTCAAATCCAGTATGATCTTCCAGAAGGCCGAGGACGTAAGGCTATGGAAGAGTATATGGACGTAATGAATCAGGCGAAGAAAGAAGAACTTGCAAAGCTTATCGGTGTCGATATCTACATCTAGAGCTTCTTATTAATGCCTGTTTAAGGACCAGAACCATGTCAAATTATCTCTCTAAATTACGCTTAATAGCCTTTTCTCTTGGTGTCTTGGTACTTGCCGGGTGTTCATCACTTCCTAGCGAGCTTGAAGCAAAATCAGAGCCTGTGATTAGCGATTACCAGCAATGGGTTGACCAACTACCGGATGCAAAAAGTGTTCGATTAGGTGGCGTTATCTCTAAAGTAACCAACTTGAAAGATAAGACTCGAATCGAAGTCGCTAATATGCCGATTTCGAGTAGCGGTAAGCCAGATCTAGACGCAGAGCCAAGCGGACGTTTTGTTGGTTATATTGAAGGGTATGTTGAGCCTCTAAGTTTTGCAGAAGGTCGTCTGATTACATTGGTTGGTCAGTCAAGCGGAAGTGAAAATGGAAAAATAGGGGAATACCCTTACACCTTCCCTGTGATGAAAGTGGACAACCAACGCCTGTGGAACATTACTGAGCGCGTTGTTGTTAACGATTT
This sequence comes from Vibrio sp. 1CM2L, assembly GCF_023161695.1. Lineage (NCBI taxonomy): Bacteria > Pseudomonadati > Pseudomonadota > Gammaproteobacteria > Vibrionales > Vibrionaceae > Vibrio > Vibrio sp. 1CM2L. Next base: position 717,806 of record NZ_JALNTT010000002.1, on the reverse strand, counting down.
TGCACCAACCTACTACTCGTGCAGAAGTTTACATTGTCGCAGTTTTCAAACGATGCCAAGACAAGGCCGAGTGATACAGGACGTAGAGTAATTAATTTTATTCCACGTTGATTACGCAAACAGATGGAACTACATGTTTGATGATTGAAAAGTCATACTCCCTTGCGAGCGGGACGCTTGCAACACAACAGATTGGCAACCCACAAACGACCGCAACGACGGTCGTTTTTATTCATGGGTGGTTGGACAATTCGTCCAGTTTTAACCAGGTTATGCAGCAAGTCGCCAAGCTTACTCCCAATGCTCACCTTGTAGCTATCGATCTCTTCGGACACGGCTTCTCGTCGCACAAATCGGGAAGTTACTACCCATTTCATGATTATATTGATGACTTGCATCAGTTGGTGACTAAATTATCGCCAAACAGACTGGTACTGGTAGGACATTCACTTGGTGCATTGATAGCAAGTTGCTATAGTGCCGCCTTTCCTGAAAAGGTGTCAGGATTAATTCAAATTGAAGGTCACGGACCTCTTTCTGAAGCTCCCCACGAAACAGTCTCTCGCTTGAGGGATGGGGTACTCAGTCGTCTTCGACAGCGAAGAAAGCCTTCACGTCCTCTGGCAAGCCTTGAGGATGCTATTAAGCTGAGAGCTCACGCCAACCAAATTAATGCTGAATTAATCGCTCCTATTGTTGAGCGAGGTATTGTCGAGTTCGAGAACTCTTGGCAATGGCGATGCGACCCTAGTCTAAAATGTGACTCGTTATATCGAATGTCACAGGCGCACGCTGAAGCGATTATGGCGGCTATTGAATGCCCTCAATTAATAATCCTAGGGAATGATGGATTCCGACATTTGCAGCATAATCGCTACAAATCAGTGCATAGTCCTCTGCATATAGAGACTGTTGCTGGTGGACATCATTGTCATTTAGAGAGCCCAGAGCTAGTTTCCGAGCTAATTCTTGGTGTAGTTAACAAAATTTAAACAAGTGTTTGAGCCTTTTAGTGCTCATGCACTAAAGCTGTGCTGTAATACCGCAATGATAAAAAGCGGCGAAGCAGTCGTCAGCTGATAAACGAGGAGTAACATCGTGGATAAACCTTGGCTTTCACGTTATCCAAGTGACGTACCAGAAACGATCAACCCAGATCAGTACCCATCTCTTGTAGAAATGTTTGAACAGTCGGTACAGAAGTACGCGGACCAACCTGCATTCGAGAACATGGGCTCGATTATGACATTCCGTAAGCTTGAAGAGCGCAGCCGTGCTTTTGCCGCTTACTTGCAGAATGACTTGAAACTGAAGAAGGGCGATCGCGTCGCGCTAATGATGCCAAACCTACTGCAATACCCAATTGCACTATTTGGTGTATTGCGTGCCGGTATGATTGCAGTGAACGTCAACCCACTGTACACACCTCGTGAGCTTGAACATCAACTGAACGATTCTGGTGCAAAGGCGATTGTTATCGTATCTAACTTTGCGAGCACGCTAGAGAAAGTCGTTGATAACACGCCGGTTAAACACGTAGTTCTAACTAGCCTAGGGCAAATGCTGCCACGCGCGAAAGGGACAATTGTCGACTTCGTAGTGAAATACGTAAAAGGCATGGTGCCTAAGTATGATCTGCCGGGTGCTATCTCATTCAGAAAAGCGCTGCACAAAGGCCGTCGTCTTCAATATGTGAAGCCGTTCATGGCGGGTGATGACATCGCGTTCCTACAGTACACAGGTGGTACTACGGGTGTAGCGAAGGGCGCAATCCTAACGCACCGCAATATGATTGCGAACGTACTTCAAGCGAAAGGGGCTTACGGTCCTGTTCTGCAAGAAGGCCGCGAGTTAGTTGTAACGGCATTACCGCTTTACCACGTATTTGCACTGACGGTGAACTGCTTACTGTTTGTTGAGATGGGTGGTCGTAACCTTCTAATTACTAACCCTCGTGATATTCCTGGCTTTATTAAAGAGCTGCAAAAGGTTCCGTTTACTGCGATTACCGGTGTAAACACACTGTTTAATGCACTAGTTAATAACGAAGATTTCCACGAGTTGGATTTCAGTAACCTACGCCTATCTGTTGGCGGCGGCATGGCGGTTCAACGCGCTGTTGCTGAGCAATGGAAGAAAGCGACAGGCATTCACCTATTGGAAGGCTATGGCTTAACTGAGTGTTCACCACTGGTAACGGGTAACCCATACGACCTTAAAGACTACACAGGTGCTATTGGCCTACCTGTACCATCGACAGAAGTTCGTATTGTTGATGATGAAGGCAAGGTTATTGCTAATGACCAAGTAGGCGAGCTACAAGTTCGTGGTCCTCAGGTGATGCAAGGTTACTGGCAGCGCCCTGAAGCGACCAAAGAAGTGATCGATCAAGACGGTTGGTTATCGACAGGTGACATCGTTAAGTTTGATGACGAAGGCTTGTTGTACATCGTTGACCGTAAGAAAGATATGATTCTTGTATCAGGCTTCAACGTTTACCCGAACGAGATTGAAGACGTAGTGGCTCTGCACGGTAAAGTGTTAGAAGTAGCAGCTATCGGCCAGCCTCATGAAGTGTCTGGTGAGCTGGTTAAGATCTACGTGGTTAAGCGTGACCCTAGCCTAACCAAAGAAGACATTATCGCGCACTGTCGTGAGCATTTAACGGGTTATAAGATCCCTAAATTAGTCGAGTTCAGAGATGATCTTCCAAAGACTAACGTAGGTAAGATCTTACGTCGTGTACTGCGTGAAGAAAACGATGCAGAACTTGCGAAACGCGCTAGCGAATAACTAGCCCGTTTACGAGAAAGTACTGCACCAAAACCATTGAGGCGCTTAATCTAAGCGAGCGCTGAAAAATGGTGTTAGAATGCCGACAGTTAATGTCGGCATTTTTGTATCCGGCGATCAAATAGAAACCTGTGAGAGTTTTTGTGGATTATCAAATCATTACCCAATTGAAAGACCTTGAACGAGTTTGCCAACAAGCACGTGAAGCCGATGTCGTTATGCTTGATACGGAGTTTGTTCGTACAAGAACCTATTACCCTCAATTAGGCTTGATTCAGTTATTTGATGGTGAAACGCTGTCACTGATTGACCCTATTGCTCTTGGTGAAATGACACCATTTGTTGGATTGTTGAAAGACGCCTCTGTTCTGAAAGTGCTGCATGCTTGTGGTGAAGATTTGGAAGTGTTCCAAAACACATTTGGTTGTACACCAACCCCAATGGTTGATACCCAGATCATGGCAGCTTTCTTAGGTCATGGTTTATCTACGGGCTTTGCTGCTCTGGTTTCAGAGTTTGTCGGTGTCGATCTTGACAAGAGTGAATCTCGTACTGACTGGCTGGCGCGTCCGCTTTCTCAAAAGCAATTGGACTACGCAGCGGCAGACGTGCATTACCTAATGCCAATGTACAACAAGCTTCTAGAAAAAGTGATGGAAGCTGGCTGGTGGGAAGCGGCTCAACAAGAGTCTGACTTACAAGTTGCCAAGCGCATCCGTAAAGTAAACCCAGACACTGCCTACCTTGATATTAAAGGGGCGTGGCAGCTTAAACCTAAGCAGCTAGCGATCTTACGACCTCTAGCAACTTGGCGTCTAAAAGAAGCAATCAAGCGCGATTTAGCGCTGAACTTTGTCTTCAAAGAACAAGATCTATGGGCTGTGGCGCGTTTTGCGATGAAAGATCCTAAGCACATGGAGCAAGAAGGCTTCGATTACCGCTCTGTGCGTCGCCATGGTGCGAAGATTAGCTCAATTGTTAAGTTAGCGGAACATACACCAGAAGAAGAGTACCCAGCACCAGTAGAACGTCTAATGGACTTCCCTGGCTACAAGCAACTCTTCAAAGTGTTGAAAGATGAAGTGAAAACAGCATCACAACACAGTGGTTTGGCGACGGAATTCTTGGCATCTAAGAAGCAACTTAACCAAGTGTTAAGCTGGGTGTGGAAGCACGATCGTAACCCAGAGAAGCTGCCTGATGTTATGCAAGGCTGGCGTTTAGATGTGGTTGGCGAAAAGCTGAGTAAAGCGATCAAATAACCGCTTGCTGCTTTAAAGCCTAACTTAGTTACAGCTATAAACTGCAGATACAAAAAAGAGAGCCTAGGCTCTCTTTTTTATTCAATCAATACAAGCAAGTGCATTACCTGCCTATCTTGTTCAGAAAGATTATCGATCTTCTTCTGGAAGCTTAACATTCAGCTCTAGCACTGAGATGTCGTCATCTTTGTGTTCAAAAGTTAGATCAACCATTGATGGATCGACCTCAACGTACTTGGCAATGCACTTCAAGATGTCTTCTTTTAGTTGCGGCAGGTAAGACGGCGCTGGGTCGTCATGGCTGCGTCGCTCTGCAACAATGATCTGCAAACGTTCTTTCGCTAGGTTTGCGGTTGTCTTTTTCTGTGGTCTAAAAAACTCTAATAATGACATTGTGTATTAGCCCCCGAACAGTCGTTTGAAGATGCCTTTCTTCTGTTCCGTTAAGAAGCGGAAGTCAACTTGGCTACCCAGTAGTCGCTCTACAGTATCATTGTAAGCCATACCTGCGTCGGTTGCTTCGTCAAAGATAACTGGAACACCCTTGTTCGATGCATTGAGTACCGCTTGGCTTTCTGGAATTACACCCAGTAGAGAGATGTGCAGGATTTCTTCAACGTCTTCAACACTGAGCATCTCACCTTGAGTTACACGTGCTGGGTTGTAGCGAGTCAATAGAAGGTGTGTTTTCACTGGCTCTAAGCCGTCTTCTGAACGACGAGATTTAGAGTCAAGAATACCTAGAATACGGTCTGAATCGCGTACTGAAGAGACTTCTGGGTTGGTGGTTACAATCGCTTCATCAGCGAAGTACAACGCCATCAGAGCGCCTTGCTCGATACCTGCAGGAGAATCACAGATGATGAAATCAAAGCCCATTTCATCCAGTTCATCAAATACACGACGAACACCATCTTTTGTTAGTGCGTCTTTATCACGAGTTTGAGAAGCAGGAAGAATGAACAGGTTCTCTGTGCGCTTGTCTTTGATCATCGCTTGGTTCAGCGTTGCTTCACCATTGATAACGTTAACGAAGTCGTACACAACACGACGCTCACAACCCATAATTAAATCTAGGTTACGCAGACCGATATCAAAGTCGATAACTGCGGTTTTCTTTCCTTTTAAAGCCAGACCCGAGGCAATAGCTGCACTGGAGGTCGTTTTGCCTACCCCGCCTTTACCTGACGTTACAACGATAATGCGTGCCATTCTGTTTTCCTTTTATTTCTCTTATATTGCGAGGACATCAACGTGTAATACATCGTTTGCCATACTGAACATGGTTTTCTTCTGCCAGTACTCGCTTTCAATTTGATCGCTGAGCCAGTAATTTCCAGCAATGGAAACCAGCTCGGCTTGTAAGTCATTACAAATTATTTTTGCTTCAGTTTGACCACTTGCACCCGCAATCGCACGGCCGCGTAAAGTGCCATGAATATGGATGCTGCCATCGGCAATCACTTCCGCGCCTGCACTCACATGGCTGAGTATCAATAGATCGCCATCTTTCGCATAAACCTGCTGACCAGAACGAATAGGGGTTCTAATCACCTTGATTGGTGCCATCTTCGCTGGAGCTTGAGACGGCGACTTGCTTGCCGTCATCACTGCAAAACCGGCTTCTTTAGCGAGGTTTTGCATGCGCTTATCAGAACAGCCAGCCACACCAACCGGGATCATGCCCGCTTGAGATATACCATTTTTAAGTTGCACAAAATCGATATCGCCCGCAACTTTGCTGATGTTGATAACAACAGGCGCGGCAGCGAAAAACGTAGGTGCTTGGTCTACTTTCTCTTGAAGAAAAGAGACTGCATTTTCGACTTGATCATCGGATAAGTGCAAAACAGATAGCGTAAAGCTGCTACCTTTTAGATCTGGGTTACTAGACATCGAAAAACTACAGGACCTCAATAGCGGATTGGTACAATTTCTTTATCAATAAAATAAAGGGCATTGCCTGAAACTAGGTTTATCATGTTATATTCCCAAACCAAGCACAGCAAGTAATCTTGTTGTCAAATGGACGTTTTGTTCCCAATATTTCCCTAACATAAACTATTGATCTCGCAAGTGAGAGTTTTGTAGTCATAATCAATTAAAAGGTTTGTCATGCTGTGTTCTATATATAAAAGCTCAAAGAAAGAAGGAACATACCTTTATATCCCTAAGAAGGATGATTTTTCACAAGTTCCTGACGCATTGATGCAAATGTTTGGTAAACCTAGTTTTGTAATGGTAATTAAAATGGATGGCCGTAAACTGGCTCAAGTAAACATCGAAAAAGTGAAAGAATCACTGAATACCGATGGTTTCTTTTTGCAGGTTCCACCACCACCAGTTAACGAACTTGAGCTTCATAAAGAGCGTAAAGCCCAACAGAAATCTCAAGACGAAGAGTGATAGCCACCTCAATTCAAGGAGGAGTGATCGTTGAGTAAATTTTCGAAAACCATATTGGCTGTGTCGGCATTACTATTGGGTAATAGCCTGACCATAAGTTCAGTACAAGCAGAAGAACTGAGCTTCGAGCAATATGTAGAAAAACTAAAACAACAAGGCCGTGAAGAAGGCATCTCTGAAGCGATCATTGATGAAGCCTTTGATGGTGTAACGTTTAAGCCAAGAGCGGTAAAAGCCGACAAAAACCAACCTGAGAAAAAACTGACTCTGGATGAATACATTCCACGAGCGGTTCCAGATTGGAAAGTGAAGCAAGCAAGGTCACTCTATAAGGAACACTACACCGCGTTAAAGCGTATTGGTGATGAATATGGTGTTCAACCAAGATTCATTGTCGCGCTATGGGGCGTTGAGAGTAATTTTGGTAAGTTCACGGGCAATTACAGCGTTATCGACGCCCTAACTACCATGGCTTATGAAGGACGCCGAGAAGCTTTCTTCCGTAGCGAAGCGATGGCGGCATTGAAGATTCTTGATCAAGGCCATATTGCACCAAAAGAGATGAAAGGCTCTTGGGCTGGTGCGATGGGTCAACCTCAGTTTATGCCAAGCTCATTCTTAGCTTACGCCGCTGATGGCAGTGGTGATGGCAAGAAAGACATTTGGGGCACTGAAGAAGACGTATTTGCTTCGGCGGCCAATTATCTCAGCCAATCAGGGTGGGATGACAAATATACTTGGGGTCGTCAGGTTCATGTTCCGTCAACCGTGTCGATCGATTTACAAGGTCGAGACGAAGACAAAGCGAAATACTTAAAAGAGTGGTCTGAACTCGGTATTAAACGCTATGACGATCGCCCACTGCCAACGCTTGATGAAGACATTAAAGCTTGGTTGATAATGCCAGATGACGAAGCGGGTCGTTCGTACCTCATTTACAACAACTACAATGTGTTAATGAAGTGGAACCGTTCTTACTACTTTGCTTTGGCAGTAAGCCATCTAGCCGACAGAATTAAGTTTGATTAACAGACGTAAGTCGCTTTGAATAGCATTTGGCCTACCATAGGCAGAACGAACTAAAGGACTCTTCGGAGTCCTTTTTGATTTTATATTTCAGAGATTTAATAAGGTGATCTTGTGCTAACAGATAGAGCTGCACAGATGGTGATATTTCATGCGCTGATCAAGCACGAAGGCTTTACCAGTGCTGCAAAAAGCTTGAACGTTTCGGTGTCTCATATCAGTAAGCAAGTCGCTTTGCTTGAAGACTCAATCGGCATCAAGCTGGTGCAACGCACCACACGAAGCCTCACGCTGACTGAAGCGGGAGACGTGTTCTATCAACATTGTGAGCAGTTGTTTAACACGGTAAAAGCGGCTCAGATGGATATGGACAGCCAGCGCGATGATATCTCTGGAATCTTGCGCGTCGGGTTGTCGCAGTCATTTGGCACACTGCATATCATTCCGGCGATTGATCAACTCAGACAGCTTTATCCTCAGTTGAGAATCGAGGTCCACTTGTTCGACTATAAGGTGGACATGATTGAAGAGCGCTTGGATCTCTGGATCACCAATAATGAAGACCTGCCTGAAGGTTACATTGCGCAGCGTTTAGCCGACAGTCAGTTTGTGGTGGCTGCGTCACCGGATTATCTGATTAAGGCTGGGACGCCACATGTACCTTCCGATTTGATTGACCATAACTGTCTTATTTATCGCAGCCGTGAAAGAGATTACACATCGTGGGCTTTTGATAACGGGCAAGAAAACCTCAGCGTCAAAGTTGCGGGCGATTACTCAGTCGATTTGGCTGAGGCAGTACGAGACGCGGCATTATCAGGGTGGGGCGTTGCTTATTTGGCGACTTACTTAGTGAAAGAAGAGTTTAGAACGGGTAAGTTGATTCAAGTATTACCAGAGTGGAGAGCCAGTCAGCTGATGCCATTTTATGCCGTTTACCCGAGTCGAAAGAACATGCCAAAGAAGCTTTCAGCTGTGATTGAGTTCATCAAAGATCATATTGGGTCGCCGACGTATTGGGACAAAAACCTCAAAACGTGCGTTGAACTGCATCGCTAACTGTTTCCTAATCTATAAATATAATTTCCATATGGAAAAAGTACGCTTTTTAATCAAAGTTAATTATTAAAATTCAATAACTTAATTATACTCATAGTTAAATCGTGATTACCCCAACATCACGTTAACAACCTCAGCTTGCCGCAAACGATTTCCTCTATAGAATGCGTCGCCTTTCCTATCTACAACTTTTAGGTTGACGCACATGGCTTCCCTACTTGGAATTATCACTATTTTAGTTGCCGCTTGGTTACTATCTACGGACAGAAAAAATATTCCACTAAGAACAGTCTCTTTGGCTTTCTTATTACAAATCTCATTCGCGCTATTGGTTCTTTATGTACCAATGGGTAAAGAAGCGTTGAATGCAGCCACGGGTGCGGTATCTAGCTTGATCAACTACGGTCAAGAGGGGATTAACTTCCTATTTGGTGGCCTTACGAACAACGGTTTCGTTTTCGCGATTAATGTTCTGGGCATCATTATCTTTTTCTCTGCGCTTATCTCTGGTTTGTACCACATCGGCTTTATGCCAAAAGTGATCAACCTTATCGGTGGTGCACTGCAGAAGTTCTTGGGCACAGGTCGTGCGGAATCACTGTCTGCGACTGCCAACATCTTTGTCGGCATGATTGAAGCGCCATTGGTGGTTAAACCTTACTTAAAGCACATGACGGATTCACAACTGTTTGCTGTGATGGTGTGTGGTTTAGCTTCTGTCGCTGGTGGCACGCTAGTGGGTTATGCATCGCTTGGCGTTGACCTAAACTTCCTGATCGCTGCGGCATTCATGTCTGCACCAGCCGGTCTATTGATGGCTAAAATCTTAGTACCTGGCAGCCCAGATGACGCTCAAGAAAATATTGAGTCTGATGTAGAAATTCCACGAGCAACAAACGTAGTTGAGGCAATGGCAGATGGGGCTATGTCTGGACTTCGTATTGCCGTTGCGGTGGGTGCAACACTTCTTGCCTTTATCAGTGTGATTGCAATGCTGAATGGCTTGCTAGGTATCGTTGGCGGCTGGTTTGGCGTAAACCTAAGCTTCGAACTTATCCTAGGTTATGTGTTTGCACCCGTTGCATGGCTGATCGGTGTACCGTGGTCTGAGGCTGTGGTTGCGGGCTCATTGATCGGTAACAAGATTGTCGTGAACGAGTTCGTGGCTTTCATCCAACTAATGGACGCTAAAGAGGCACTAAGTGAGCACTCACAAGCGATCGTAACTTTTGCTCTATGTGGCTTTGCTAACATCTCTACCATGGCGATTCTTATCGGTGGTTTGGGTAGCTTAGTTCCAGAGCGTCGCTCTTTCATCTCACAATATGGCTTCAAAGCAATTTGTGCCGGTGTGTTTGCTAACTTAATGAGTGCCGCTATTGCTGGTGTTGTACTTTCTCTATAGCTAACGGATCATGACTTTACTCCCCCCTATAGTAAAGTGACTGATTAATCACAATAATATTCGGTTAGCGTGAAAAAGAGAGCCTATAGTGTAAGAACGTAGGCTTTCTTATTTCATTGAATAGTTTTGTACCACAGGGTGTGGTACAAACCTTTTAGGGGCACAAATGGACTTGTCGATTACTTCTTCTTTGGCGTTAATTGGACTCTTGTCTTTAGCTTGTCAGCTACTCGGTTGGCGTTTACGTCTTCCTGCTATTCTTCCTCTCCTTATCGTTGGCCTGTTGTTAGGTCCCGGCCTGAATATCCTAAATCCCGATGCCATTTTCGGTGATGTGCTGTTTCCTATGATTTCATTAGGCGTTGCCATCATCCTGTTTGAAGGGGCATTAACCCTAAATTTCAAAGAGATCAGAGGCCATGGTCGGATGGTGACTCATCTCGTGAGTTTCGGCATGTTGATTACATGGGCGTGTATCGTGGCGGGTGCTTATTACTTTGTGGATTTCAGTTGGCCGTTAGCCGCTCTATTTGGGGCATTAGTTGTGGTAACTGGCCCTACTGTAATCGTGCCCATGCTACGCAGTATTCAGCCTAAATCTTCCTTAGGAAGTATCTTGCGATGGGAAGGGATAGTGATTGATCCGATTGGCGCTCTGTTTGCGGTTCTCGTTTACGAGTACATCGTTTCTTCTGCCGACCCTACCGGACACGTTCTGTCAGCTCTGGGCCTGACGTTAGTCATAGGTTTAGGCTTAGGGATCATCGGTGGCCATTTGATTGCCAAGATGCTGCAAGGGCATTGGGTACCGCACTATTTACGTAATGTGGCTGTGCTGACGCTAATGTTGGCGGCGTTCTCGTTTTCCAATGATCTGAGTGAAGAGTCTGGTTTATTAACCGTGACCATCATGGGGATCTGGCTTGCCAACGTGAAGGGCTTGGATATCGAAGACATCATCGAATTCAAAGAAACCTTAACCGTGTTGCTTATTTCTGCGTTGTTTATTCTGTTAGCGAGCAGGCTCGATTCAGGAACCTTCCTCTCGATAGGTTGGGGTGGGGTTGGCCTGTTAGCGATAGTGATGCTGGTGGCGCGTCCTTTGAGCGTGTGGTTCAGCGGGATCGGTACGGATCTTACTTCTGCGGAAAAATGGTTTTTGAGCTGGATGGCGCCGCGCGGGATCGTGGCTGCCGCGGTTTCTTCTCTGTTTGCGATCAAACTTCAAGAGAAGCAATTGATTGACGGGGCAGATTTACTGGTGCCAATGGTGTTTTTGGTCATCATTGGTACGGTAGTGATTCAGAGCCTTACCGCGAGTTGGTGGGCGAGAAGGCTAGGTGTGACTCAAGAAAAGGCGCAAGGCGTTATCTTCTTTGGTGCGACTCAGTTTTCACGCCAGTTTGCCAAAGTGTTGGCGACACACAACATCAACAGTGTGCTTGCCGATACCAACTGGGAAAGCATTCGCTTAGCGCGCATGGAAAACTTGAATGTTTATTTTGGTAACCCGGCTTCGAGCCACGCTGAAAATAATCTGGAATTGGATGGGATAGGGCGTGCGATGATCGTGTCGCCTTATCGTCAAACCAACCCGTTAGTTAGCATGCACTATCAAGACGAGTTTGGTGAGAATAAGGTGTTTGAGCTTGAATCCTCAGAGAATAAACATGAAAGGCATCAAGTGAGCCGCGATGGCAATAGAAGTCTGTTTTCGGAAGGGATTACCTATTCTAAGCTTAACTCTCTGATGGCTCAGGGTAGTCAAATTAAAAGTACAGGTTTGACCGAGGCATTTGATTTAGACGAGTTTAACTCTCTATATCCTAAAGCCATTCCTCTTGGTGTGATTACTGGCGGTGATTTCCGTTTAATTACACAAGGATCTGAGTTGGAAAAACTCATATCAACGGAGTGTGAGCTTATTAGTTTATTACCGCCTTCTGAACAGACGGAAAAAGTTGAGACTCCAGATAAGTAGCAACGAGCACTTCATCAAAAGCGAGTCGCCTTGTTTCAAAGACGAATCGTTAAGCATCAAAAAAGCCGCAACGTTCATCACGTTGCGGCTTTCTAATTTTATTTATATGCGCTGCGGACTACTTTGAGTGAAATTGCTCACAAGCGATCATGGTGTTCTCGATTAGGCTCGCCACCGTCATTGGGCCAACACCACCCGGTACAGGTGTGATGAAGCTTGCGCTTTCTTTCGCTACGTCGTATTCAACGTCACCCACTAGTTTGCCAGACTCTAAGCGGTTGATACCAACATCGACCACAACAGCGCCTTTCTTAATCCAAGCGCCAGGAATGAAGTTAGGCTTACCAACGGCAACTACAACAACGTCTGCTTGACGCACGTGGCCTTCAAGGTCTTTGGTGAAGCGGTGACATGTTGTCGTCGTACAACCTGCTAGAAGAAGTTCTAGCGTCATTGGGCGACCTACAATGTTTGATGCGCCAACCACAACCGCGTGTTTACCACGTAAATCGATGTTGTAACGGTCAAGCAGCGTGATGATGCCTTTTGGTGTGCAAGAGCGAAGCTTAGGCATACGCTGAGCCAAACGGCCGACATTGTATGGGTGGAAGCCATCAACGTCTTTTTCTGGCGTGATACGCTCAAGAACGTGAGTGCTATCAATGCCAGCTGGTAGAGGCAGTTGAACAAGAATACCGTCGATCTCTGGATCGTCGTTCAGTTGGTCTACCAGTGTTAACAATTCGTCTTCTGTCGCAGTGGCTGGCAAGTCGTAAGATTTAGATACGAAGCCAACTTCTTCACACGCTTTACGCTTACTTCCAACGTAAACCTGAGAAGCAGGGTCTTCACCCACTAAAACAACCGCTAGACCCGGAGCACGTAATCCAGCTTCAGTACGAGCTTTTACACGTGCAGCAACTTCGGAGCGAACCGTTTGAGAAATTAGCTTTCCATCAATATTTTGAGCAGTCATGAATTTCCTTAGTATTGATATTCAAGTTAGTGGCTGATGTTTTGGCGCATTATTCCAGAAAATCTTTTTGATTACCATCAAGCAAACGTTTGCTTTGGTCTATTTTCCAACACTTATATGTTTGTTGGCCTTTTTTTACCCACTTAGATCAGAATGTTACATAAAGCCGTTGCTTTACTGATTCGAATTCGTATAATTCGTTCCTGTAGCGCGCCCTTAGCTCAGCTGGATAGAGCACCTCCCTTCTAAGGAGGTGGTCGAAGGTTCGAATCCTTCAGGGCGTGCCATTATTCTATAAGGCCTGATAACTTTTTAAGTTGTCAGGCCTTTGTCGTTTTTGGCCTTTGTAGTTAAGTATATGGTCAAGTAACGATGAATCTACAGGTATGGCAAAGTGAAAAAAGCCCACGATCAGAGGTTAATCAAGTGGGCAAATAAATCTTAACTTGTCGCTTCAAAGTTTGCGATAGCTCCTCTGGCGACTAAAACATAAGCTATTGCATGAGTGGGTTATTAATTGGCTTTCCAATATCGGGCAGTGGTCTTTCGTTCGTATCCCCATAACCAATCTTAAATCTGACTCGATTTATGCAAATTTTGTCGATTTGTGGAGTCATCAAATCAAATTGATTAAACCTCTCTTCAAGGTGTGAATGTTGTTCTTTATACGCCTGAATGACACGACGTAATAAGCGATAGAAGTCTACCTCTTCGAAGCCCAACGCCGCGATTCTCGGAGAAATAAACCTTAACACTGTAACAAAGTGACCAGTTAATAAGTCGTGGATCAAATAGTGTGGCGGTAATCGTGTGAGGGTTTCTTTGATAGATCCATCAAGCGAATTTAACTCGGGAAATTCTTGATTGACGATTCTTAAGTCGCCATGGAAATCCTTGATAATACAACCACAAGGTATATTGTCTTCTAGAACTAGAGTGATGTTTTGTCCATGCGCAACAAGACCAACGCCATACTTACACATCAAATGGTAGAGTGGAACCACGACATGGTTAAACAGTTTTTCTAGCCATTGCTCAATAGTGATATCTGATGCATCGATTAGAGAGCCAATTAAAGGCTTTCCGTTGAGGTCTCTTTGCATCAAAGCTGCCATAGTGATTGGACGTTTATGTTCTGCAATGATGTGCTCAGCACGCTCACGCCAAATGCAACCCAACATCTCTTGATATCGATAAGGTCCTTGCTCAAGTTGTGATTGAAATGGGTGGGGGGCATAAAAGCCTGCGACTTCTTGTTGAACATGTAAGCCGGCCGCTTTTAATGTTTCATCCGTTTTCGTGAGTTTATCTAGCCAAGAAGATAGCTCAGGTCCTTGAATAATAAATTTTCCTGGAATGCCACGATAACAAGAAGTATTGAGAATACTCAAAGCGGTTTTAGCGTCGTAAGCAATATGTTCAGAAGGTGAGCTGAGTGTACGAATGGACTGTTGAGCTTTCCAATCTGCTCCAGCTAGACCGAGATCGACGATATCACCGTTCATAAACAAGCAAGCATACTGACTGGTTAGAAATCGTTGGAACTGCCAAGGGTGAATGGCAACTAGCCAAAAATCTTGATATTGAGCCCCTAATTTTGCGTTTAATTGATCGAATTCCGCCTCACCAAGAACGTTTTTTAGAATGATATCGTAGCTTGTCGGCTGGGCAATTCCAGCTTCGCATTGAGATTTACGAATGGCCAACCAACGCAATTGAAATGGATTACCAGACTCTGGGGAGTATTGTTCTAAATTATCGGCACCCCAGCCAAGACGACCCTTGTTAGCAATTGCTTTTGGATGTGCATCGATATATTGCTGACGGTCGATTTCACTCATGGAAGCTAAATCGTCAGCTGTCATTCCTTCTAGCTTTTTCATTCTGACCATATCGCTATAAAGGGTTTGCTGGACCTCTTCAAGCAGGTTAGCCAAGTTGATGTCAGATATTGTTAAATATTTATTTAAATCAATAAGTAATTGAGATGCTAAAGGTGCTTTACCACTTTCGCATTCTATACTGTCTTGGGCGATTTCAAGCATCCCCCAAATTGTGATACTGGCTTCAAAGTACCATTTGTCATTTTTGGTTTCTAAAAACCAAACCTTGTCCTGTTTCGTTGGTTCTAGAAGTTCTTCGTAGTGAAGTTCAGAGATGATTTTCGCGCACAGAGAGCGATTAACACTTAGCCAAGAGTTCTGTGTCATTGTGTCCAATCCGTTAGTAAGTTGATTTATTTAATAAACCAAATGGTGATCATTATTTATAAAATGAATTTAAGTTCATAATATTATTGACACACTGCAACATAAATGGCAATTATATTAACAATCATTCTCATTTGCATTGTTGATCATTATGAAGTTGGCTTTTTATCTGGTATTGATATCGCTTGGTATCAACCAGACTCTGGTTGTTGCTGCTATTCCATCTTTGTCAGGTTGGCTTGAAGCATCTGATATCAACGCCTCGATGGGGGGGCTGGTGCTTGCCGTAAACATGAACCTTGTCAGTTACTGGCTTGGTGCCAGCCGTTGGGGAGCTGTTGTCAGTAAGCTTGGCTTTACAAAATCGTTTCAATTAGCTGCATTTGGCTATGCTTTCTCTTGCTTGACGTTTGTTGCCCTGATCTTAGGGGACGTACCGAATTTGTTGCTTTTAGGCGGAAGTCGATTTTTGATTGGCGCCTTTAGTTGCGCGTTTCTTCCTCTATCTCAAACTTTGTTAGCAACTAAAAATGACGCGACACCTGCGGCACTTTCTCGCTTAAGTAGTGCTCTCACGCTCGGAAGACTCGTTGGTCCAAGTTTGGTCTTTCTTCCTATGGAGTTTGGTTACTTACTTCTGCTTCCTATCGTCATGGTCTTGCCGTTATTTTTCACTCGCTGTGATGCAGGGCAGTGGAAAAAAAATGTCAATTCGACTTCTAAGAAATATTCGATAAAACCAATGCATTATTTTGCATTTACTGCCGCGCTGCTTACCACAGCCTTGGTCGCGGTATTCCAATTCTTTGTTTTACAGTTCTTATCTCTACATGGATATCAAGGGGAGAAAGGGACCGACATTTATGCGTCGTTGATGCTTGCAACGAGCATTTTGCTCGTGGTGTATCAACTTCGTTTTATACCATCTCTCAGTCAACGCCAATCCAATCACTTTATGGGTATCTTGTTATCTAGCCTAATTATTGGCAGTGCAACCTTAGTCATGTTTGGGATGAATTGGTGGGGTCTCGGGGGCTCACTTGTGTGGCTGCTCTTAGCCGTCGCAGGTTTACCTGCTTGGTATACCGCGAGATTACTTCAAAGTGAAAACGATACTTTAATGCAATCAAAGCTTAGCGGGTATTTAACTCGAGCTTATACAAGTGGACACATCCTAGGGACAGGATTTGCGGCATTGTTTCTTAATCAACAGTGGCTGCTCTCTATTTTGATCGGGCTTATTTCTGTCTCTCTAATCTATTGTGTGTTGCGGCTTAATTCATCGTCGGAATTGGAACAAGCACACACCTACTAATAATCTAATTAATAAGAATGGACACTAACGATATGAACACCACCACTCGATGCATGGCTAAGCTTAGCCCAATTGCGTTATTGGTTTTTGCTAACCTTGCTCACGCTTCTGATACAGAGACCATTGTTGTAACCGCTAATCGAGCTGAAACGGCTATTTCGGATGTTGCAGCAACCATGTGGGTTGTTGACCAGCAAGAGCTAGAAAAAGTCATAAATACTGGTGCAGATCTCAAGAATGCTCTTGGTCAACTTATTCCGGGCTTTGATTTTGGTAGTGACGCACGGACTAACTTCTCTCAGAATTTGCGTGGTCGTACGGCTCTATTTATGATCGATGGTGTATCGCTTAACTCAACACGAAACATTAGCCGCCAATTGGATAGTATTGATCCTTTCAATATTGCTCGAATTGAGGTGCTTTCAGGAGCCACTTCAGTATACGGTGCCGGTGCTGCTGGCGGTATCATCAACATCATCACGAAAAAAGCGGAGAGTGACGAGCTAACATTTGAAACGAGAGTTGGTGCATCTTCTGGCTTCAACAACAGTGACGATTTGGCAAAAGAAATTGCGGTTGCGGTTTCTGGTGGACATGGCGATCTGAAAGGCAGACTTTCAGTTGCGTATAGTGGAACTGGCGGTGTGTACGACGCAAATGGTGATATCGTTCGCCCTGATATTACTCAAACAGATTTGCAGTTCAATGACACAATAGATGTGATGGCCAACGCTGAATACTCGTTTGATGAGCAGCAAACACTGTCTGTTAGCGCTCAATACTACAATAGCGAGCAAGACTCGGAGTATTCTACTTATCTTGGAGCAAACTTGGGTGGTCTTTTCAATGCTTCATTGATCGAGACGCGTAAAGGCTTGCAACTGGATGAACAACCAAACACTGAAAGATACATGGTTAATGCTCAATACAGTCATGCCGATGTGTTAGGTGGCCAATTGTTAGCTCAAGCTTACTACCGTGATGAGTCTATTCGTTTCTTCCCATTCCCAACGATAACGCGAGTCTCTCTATGGCCTTTGCCAGGTAACATATACCCGCTCTACGGTGCCTCTGAGCAGAACACATCTGTGTTTGGTGCGAAGTTAGCATTAATTAAACAGTTTGAGTCTGTCTCTGCCACATTTGGATTAGATGCTTCTCAAGAGTCGTTTGACGCTAGTCAGACTATCTATGATCGAGCAACGTCAGTAGGCTCGGGTGGCATGGTATTCGTACCTTCTCAAACCGCACAACGTTATCCAGATGTGGATAGTCGTTTCATTGCGTTATTTAACCAGTTAGAAATGGAAGTGACGTCAGATCTTACCGTTAGTGGTGGATTCCGTTATGAACGTATTGAGCACGAAATTGGTGACCATGTTGGGGTTCTACAACAACATCTAGCGCAGCTTGGGGTGTATTCAAACCCAGATTCAATTGCTGGTGGTAAGACCGATTATGACGAGTGGCTGTTTAACTTAGGCGCGGTTTACCATTTAAACAAGACATCACAAGTGTGGGCAAATGTATCTCAAGGTTTTGATGTGCCAGATCCAGCTCGCTTCTTTGGGCAAGGTCAATACGATGGTCCATATGGTGAAGGTTCGAATCTAGTCTCTTCGACATCAGTATCTAACACCGAACTTCAAGGTGTTAAAACAAATGCTCTAGAGCTTGGTTGGCGTATGTCCGAAGGTGACTTAGATGCTCAAGTTGCGTCATACATTTCACTTTCAGATAAAACAGTAGATTACGATCGCTCCACATTTGCGGTTGTTGTAGAAGACGATGACAAACGTATCTATGGTGTTGAAGGTCAAGCAGTATATAGCTTCACGGACAGTATCTACTCAGGTGTGAATGCTCACTATGTGAAGAGTGAAACTAAAGTTTCTGGTGACTGGAAAGATCTATCTGCTGCATCAGCGAGTCCTAGTTCCGGTAGTGTGTGGTTTGGTTTCGATAACCTTGAATACGGCGCAGAGCTGAGGATCAATAGCTTCATAAGCTACGAAGATGATGATGGCGAAAAGCTGGAGAGTTACACCCTTGCTAACGTGTCATCTTACATGGCATTACCGGTTGGTCAGTTAAACCTAGGCATTTCAAACCTGTTCAACAGAGAGTACGAGACGCTTTGGAGCCAGCGTTCGCAAATGCTTTACGGTGCGAGTGTTCCTGAAGAAATTTTCACTCACAACGGTCAAGGCACTACCTTCTCTGTTGCTTACAGCGCGACATTCTAGGGTGTGAATGTGCTGAAATTTAACGATGTTTCCCTCCAGTTAGGAGGGAAACCTATTCTCAAACCAATGAGCGGTGGGTTCCCTCAAGGATCTATCACCGCCTTGATTGGTCCTAACGGCTCAGGGAAGTCGACACTTTTGTCGGTGTTGAGTCAATTACGACAACCTGACAGTGGAGACATTCTACTTCGTGGTGATCAAGTCTCTAACTTGTCTCGAGCAAAGATCGCTCGCGAAATCGCTCTTATGCCACAGCGTAACCCCGTCCCTTCAACTTTATCCGTGGCAGACTTAGTTGCATTTGGTCGACATCCGCATCGCCCTTGGTATCGCCGTTTAGATGCGCAAGACAAAGAAGCTATTGATTGGGCAATTTCTGTGTCTGGCATTGAACATTATCGAGACCGATTACTGAGCGGCCTTTCTGGTGGTGAATTGCAGCGTTGCTGGCTAGCTATGGTACTTGCTCAAGATACTCCACTTTTGATGTTGGATGAGCCAACGTCTTGGTTGGATATCCATCATCAACAAGGGTTGTTGGAGATAGTTAAACGACTCAATGAAGAGTTTGGTAAAACTATCATTTGGGTACTCCATGATTTGAACCAAGCCCTTCAATACAGCGACAGAGCCATGATGCTGCAAAATGGAGATTTAGTTGCTTCTGGTTTGGTCGATGATGTGATCACTGCAGAAAGAGTGAGTCATATCTATCAAACTCCAGTTCGTGATCACGATATCGATGGGCAGCGAATTTTGTGGACGGAGGTTCGTGCATGAGGCGTTTATCTTGCATCCTCATCTCAATCTTGACGGTCTTAATACCATCTGTTGTTTATGCAAATCAGCCTTTCATCGATAAAGAGGCGGCTTGCTTATCAACCTGTGTGAGTCTTAATCAGCCAGCTAAAAGAGTGGTGGCGTTAAACTGGTCTGCAGCAGAGATGCTTTTATCTCTTGGTATAAAACCCGTTGGTATTACTGAAGGAAGAGGTTATCGAAAATGGCAAACCAACAATCCGCAATTGCCAGAAGATGTTGCAGAAGTAGGCCGCCGCCAAGAACCAAACTTAGCGGTTATCGCGAACCTAAAGCCAGATTTGATCGTTGGATATGACTTTCGACATCAGCGCTTGTACCCAGTACTGAACCAGATCGCACCCACTCTGCTTTATCAGCAATTCCCAAGGTTAGATCAGCCGGAGTTTCGGTATTTCGAACAGGCTCAACAAATATTTTCCACTCTGGCCGTTGTAACAGGAACCGAGAGACAAGCGGCTCTGATGTTGGACGATATGGATAAAACTCTCGTCAAGTTGCGCAAAGCGATTAAAGAGTCTGGTCTTGCTGGGACTTCGGTAACCTACGGCAAATTTGTGGGCATGGGGTATGGGCTACGAATTTTTTCTAACCACAGTTTGGCAGGCTCAGTTGCTGAACAGTTGGGTCTGAACTATCAGTGGCAGAGCACGTTGCCTGGTAAGGATTTTGTTCATCTTCAATTGGAACAGCTTCCGGGTGTTATTAATACTCATCTTCTTCTTGCTGGTAATCAAACCGATAGTGAACGGATGACTCGTTCTCCGGTTTGGCCATACTTGCCCTTCGTCAAACAAAACGCACTTTCTGAAGTAGAACCACTTTGGAGCTTTGGTGGGCCTAAGTCGATTGAGCGAATGGCTAGAGTATTTACAAAGTCACTGTTGGATTGGAAGGAGAAGAGCAATGGTTAGATTTTTCAGCTGTTCATTGTTGGCATTGTCTCTTGTTGTCGCAGGTTACTTATATACGATTTCTCCTATCTCAGATCCGCAATTGAGCCAAGTGATGTTTGACGTCATTTGGCTTCCGACAGTTGGAATGGCGATTGTAACAGGTGCATTGTTAGCCAGTTCTGGCGTATTAATCCAAGTATCGCTCGACAATGATTTTGCTTCTCCTTCGACATTAGGTGTTGCCTCCGGCGCTCTACTTGGCGCTGTTCTAGCAAGAGTATTTTATCCTGAGGGCGGACTCATCTTTGTCTGGTGTAGCGCATTTCTGGGCAGTGTTGCGATTGCCTTTCTTGTTGTTATGGTGGGTCGACTTATTGGTGGGGGAAAACTGCCAATAGTGTTAGTTGGTATGGCTATTGGTCTCGGTGCTGGCGCGGTTGCTTCTGTATTTTTGCTTTACTTCGAGCATGAAACGGATGGGCTGTTCCTATGGGGGAGTGGGCAAGTCCTACAAAGCTCATCCGAAGCATTTAAACAGTTTTCTTTACCGGCTTTTATTACGTTGGCGCTGAGTGTCGTCGTGCTGCCGAAGCTTTCATTGTTTCAGCTTGGTGAAACACATGCGCATGCATTGGGTTTATCAGTAAATCGTTGGCGTTGGGTGATTTTGCTCCTTGCTATTTCTCAAGCGGCTCTGGCAACTGCGATGGTTGGTATGATTGGTTTTATCGGGCTTATGGCTCCCCATTTGGCTCGTTATTTAACGGTGAACAAATACCAAGGTCGAAGTGTTACAAGCCTTTGGCTTCTATCCTTAGTGATTGGTGCGATGTTAGTGCTGCTGGCCGAATGGTGTTCAAGAAGCCTGTTATTCTTAGGCTATCGATTACCAACCGGTGCTTTCGCGGCGCTTTTGGGCGCACCATTCTTCTTACTCCTTTTATTTGGAAAGAGTGGGCGAGCGCTTGCTGCTACAGAAGATCAAGTGATTGGTCTACGTCCATTGTTAAAGCTTTCACCAAGTCATGTGTTACTGGTACTGGGTGTGATTCTTATCATGACAGTGGGTTACTGGTCTGAACCAAGTAATAATATTGGCTCTGATTGGGTAATGAGCAGGATTGTTTTAGCAGGACTTGCAGGTTTTGCATTGGCTTGCGGGGGGACTTTGCTACAAACACTATTCAGAAATCCGTTAGCAAGCCCTGATATTTCCGGGGTCAGTACCAGTTCAGTTTTAATGATCGCTTGTCTGCTGGTGGTTTTCCCGGGAGCCAGTCACAACATGATCGTTTTAGCTGGCCTAACCGGTGCTCTTGCCGTTATAGCGCTCCTTTTTTGGGGGCTCAAATCACAACTTAGCGTCTCTCAACTCGCGCTGTTTGGGATTGTCATTTCAGCATTTACTGGCACTGCCACTCACATCTTGTTGACTTTCGGTAGCACAACATCAACGGTCACTCTCATGTGGCTGTCTGGTACAACTTATGGCGCGTCTGCTGAAAGCATTATGCCTTTGGCTATTACGATCGCTTTGTCACTTATTGTTATGGTTCCTATTCTACGAAGCCTAGACATCATGCCTTTGGGAGAAATAATTCCTCAAGTCGTGGGGATTGCTCTTACCCCTTATCGCCTAGTGCTGCTCGGGGTTGCTGCTCTATTAACGGCAGTTGCAATATCAACTGTTGGTGCAATTAGCTTCGTTGGCTTGCTAGCGCCACATTGCGCGCGTCTATTGGGTTTATATCGTCATGTTCACCTGATTCCCGCCGCGGGTCTTACCGGTGCTTCTCTTTTAATTTGGGCTGACGGAATAGGACGCAGCCTTATGCCTCCTTCTGAAATAGCAGCTGGCTTGGTCGTGTCTATTTTAGGGAGTCTTTACTTCTTACTTTTACTACTAATCGGATATCGAAAACAACGTCATGGAATTGATTAAATTTCTTCAACAACGTGTCTCTTATCATGTTCATGAGTTATCTCTACCAGCTCCGGCTGGGTGTGATTTAGAGACCATACTGCAAACCGCAATGAGTACTCCAGACCATGGGAATCTTAACCCTTGGCATTTTCTAGTGATAGAGCATGAACAAGTTGAAGCACTGGTTGAACTATTGAGTGCCGCATGGGTTACGTCTGATGTGAATGTAGATAAAGGGCAAGTCAAACGACTATCAAGTTATTTACGCCAAGCTCCGATGTTGGTTCTGGTCTCTGCAGAGATCAAACCACACAAAGAGATCTCACAACAAGATCAGGTCCTTTCTGCGGCTGCAGCATGCCAAATGATACTCCTAGCAGCGGATGCGAGTGGTTACGGTGGCGTTTGGTATTCGACGGAAGCCGTTGATCTACCAAATGTGAAAGAACATCTGCACCTCAAGGAGAGTCATGTTCCTGTGGGTTTCTTGGTACTAGGTACACCTGCAGAAACACGTAAAAAGCGTAGACGGTGCGCAAAACCGCTGACATCAAAATGGTCGCCACAGACGACCTATTAAATAATGAAATGAATCCTAAGAGATAGAGTTAAATGACGCATTTACTTACGATGCAGCACTTCTTAAACAGCTTGCTGCTTGAAACATCTGAATATCAAATTAAGGGCAACAGTATTTATGTTGATTTGAACAGTCATGGGCAATTAGAGATTCCTCTTACCTATGTATCTGCCTCAGGTCGTCATCGATATAGTGGAAAAGTACTGCTTCGAGAGCTAGATAAATTATCACAAATACCGTTTTCTCAGGCTGCTTCTTTGTTAGTTGAACGTTACTTCCCTGAAGTTGGTCAAGATAAAAAAACGCTGTTTTTACAACGTGTTGAAAATTCAAATGATTATGTAACGCGGGCATCTTCCGCATTGGCTTTGCGTCAATACCAACATGATTTGAAAGGTTTTATCACATCAGAACAGGCACTTAGTGGTGGACACAGTATGCATCCAGCCCCTAAGTGTAATGAACCTCTGACCCAACAAGAGCAAGAAGCGTACTTACCTGAATTCGCTGGTGAATTCGCATTGGAATGGTTTGCCGTAAAAGAAGATAAGCTCGCTGGCGAATACGTTTCGGGGAGTATGAAATATGAACTAAAAGAAATGTTTCTGAGCTGTCACACTCAAGGTGCTTCTTCATTACCAGATGCAGACTGGGTGCCAATTCCCATGCATCCGCTGCAAGCAAGAGAGTGGCGAAAAGCACAAGCGAATTGTCAGGCTCTGCAGGCTTATACCCTTGATTTAGCTCTAAAGAGCGATGGGTGGACAGCAACATCTTCCTCACGTGCTATTTATCATCCGAATTGTAAATGGATGCTAAAGGTATCCTTACCGGTTCGTTTGACTAATTCTCTGCGCCTTATGACCGAGCCTGAAGCGAGGCGCGGGACTCAATTTAGTAAGTTGATGAAGACTGCAGCAGGGGAGGAATTAAAACAACGTTTGGACTTCGCCAATTTTATTGAAGAGCCTATGTGGTGTTCTATTGTCGGACAGGATCAAGCGGTCCTAGATCTACCGCTGGTATGTTTTAGAGTGAACCCTTTCTTTGTTGAAGCTGAACAAGTATCTGATTCTACCGCGAGTCGCTTCCACATGTTGGCAACACTAAACCAAGACGCAGTCGGTGATAAGACTAGTGAGCTTGAACAGTGGATTCGACAGTGTGCCCAAATCCAAGGACACAGCCTTGAACTCGCAGCGAGGCACTGGATGAGCGCATTTATGGAAAAGGTCATTGCGCCAATCTGTGTCGCGCGTGCTGACTATGGCATTGTGATGCTTGCTCATCAGCAAAACTTAATGGTTGAAGTAGAGCAAGGTTTGCCTGTTGGCGTTGCGGTTCGAGACTGCCAAGGTTTTGGTTTAACGTCACTAGCAATGGATGTGTTCTCTGATGTTTTGGAACGTGAGCAACCGGAATACTTTATGGAAGCTGGAGAGCTCAACCCTTATCACGCTTACTATGTTATTGGGAACTCTCTACTAAATACGATTGCGGCCATTGGAGCGCTAGGATTTATTGATGAAACCGATTTATGGACATTATGCCGCAATCAGTTTGACGCCTTATCCAAGCTAAATCCTAAAGATGACTCTTTTTATCACTATATTCTTCACTCGCCAACCTTACGGTGGAAGCGCAATTTTATGTGCTTTTTATCGGCGTTTAATGAAGCGACGATGAAAGATCCATCAATCATTTACTGCGATGTCGCTAATCCACTTGCTTGGAAAGATTCAGAAAATGAAGGCGTACGTATCCACAAACCACTTCCTTCAGGTCGAACTGTCACAATACTTGAGCGAGAGAGTTCGGATGGGACTTTGACTTTCAGTCTCATTGAATATGGCGAAGTAGTTGCTCAATTTAATGCGGAAATCGAAGGAGGGAAGACTGGCGCTTTAACGTGCAACACAACTGACGTCAATGATTCCATGCTTTGGTGGAGTGCTGTTGAACACACACTTTTCTCTATGGATCTAAATCGTATTAACGCGACCAATTGGCTAGGTGGAGAAAAGACGATTGAGTTCAGCGAGTTTTTAGAGTCAGCACCCATTTGGTTGCATACAGCTCAGGATTCAAAGACTCAAGTATTCACGACAGCAGAGAATGGTTCGACACATCCTATTCGACCAACTCATCCTGAAGGTATCGTTTTTCAGCGATATTACTACCACTTGAAACGTACTGTTACCTTGAGAGTAGTTGATATCGCTAGGGACTTAAACACATTCCACCGTTGGCACAATGAGCCTTCTGTTGCCCAAATGTGGGAGCTAGAGGGAGAGTTGTCGACACATCGAAACTATCTTGAGCAGCAAAAACAGGACAAACATGCCTACGGCGTGATCGGGGAGTTTGATGGTGTGCCTTTCGGTTATTTTGAAATCTACTGGGCAGCCGAAGACAGAATTGGTCCATTTTACGAATACGGATTGTTTGATAAAGGCGTGCATATGCTTGTGGGAAACTTAGCGTATAGAGGCCTTCCTTACTTTGATACATGGGGAAGGGCAGTTGTTCAATACTGTTTCATGCAGGAACCAAGAATGGAGTCTGTGGTCGGTGAGCCAAGAGCCGATAACCATCGAGTGCTCAAGTTGAACTCGCGAGTAGGGATGCAAAAATTGTTTGAATTTGATTTTCCTCATAAACGTTCAGCGTTCATTTTGTGCGGTAGAAAACGCTTCTTTGAACAGTTTGCATTTTAGATATTTGGTATTGAAAAGGGAAAATAATGAATAACGATAACGAACGTTTCGAGATGGACACTATTTATGATGTGATTGGTGTCGGCTTAGGTCCATTTAATTTAAGTATTGCCGCTTTAGCTGCCCAAAAAACTGAACTAAACACGCTATTTCTAGATAAGCGTTCTCATTTTGCATGGCATCCAGGGTTGCTACTAGACGATGCAAAAATGCAAACATCATTCTTAAAAGATTTAGTGACTGCGGTTGACCCAACTAGCCCTTACAGTTTTCTCAACTATTTAGTCTTGAACAGAAAGTTCTACCCGTTTATGGCTTCGGGACAGAACACGATAGGACGTTTAGAGTTTTCAGATTATATGGGGTGGGTGGCGAATCAACTACCCAATGTAAAATTTAGCCAAGAAGTCATTCATATTGAAAACAACGATGGTTTATTTAAGGTAGTAACGGAAAACCACATCTTTTATGCAAAAAACCTTGTCATGGGAACCGGTGTTGTACCAACCGTTCCTGAATGTGCAATGCTACACATGGGCGATGAGTGCTTCCATGCCAGTGAGTTGGCTTTGCGTGCTCCTCAATTTGAAGGTAAACGAGTTGCCGTGATCGGCGGAGGGCAAACGGGAGCAGATGTTTTCCAACATAGTTTTGATCAACAGTTCGGTGCGTTATCTGAGCTTCATTGGGTGTCGAGAAGAGCGAATATCGAGGTACTTGATGAAGGTTGCTTTACTGACCAGTATTTCATGCCAGATTATGTGAATGGATTCTATCAACTTGATCAAAAAGTGAAAGATAGCGAAGTAGGGCGACAAAAGCTAACCAGCGATGGAATTACAAGCGAGTGCCTTCAGGGGATCTATCAGCGTTTGTATCATGATAAGTTTGTGTTGAGAAATAGACCATGGTGGAGCATTCAACCAAGCCGCTCCTTAATCGAGATGCAACGTGATAGCACAGATTACCAATTGAAACTTGAACATAGCTTAACAGGCGAAGTATCACAGATTACAGCGGATGTTGTTGTGATGTGCACTGGTTTTAAGCGCGTAACACCAAGCTGTTTAAACGCGTTACATGAACAAATCAAATGGGATGATGATGGGCGTCCTAAATTGGCAGAAGACTTCTCTGTAGAATGGGACGGTGGGGAGCATAATCGTATCTATATGGTTAATACTGGCATGGGGAGTCATGGTATCGCAGAGCCACAATTAAGCTTAGCTGCGTGGCGAGGTGCCAAAATACTCAACAGCGTCGCACAGAAAAACCTTTACGACCCGGTTGAGCACACCTGTGTCGTTGATTGGGGATTAGAGCCAAGTAAACAACAGAAAGAGCTCTGTTGATTTCGAGAAGGCCCTAAATTCTGCGTAACTCTCTAAACTCAAGCCTTTCATGCGAATGAGAGGCTTGATTGGTATGTTAACTGGGGAGGTAAATACCACTAAACTAGAGGAAGCTTCTCAATCTATAAAAGCGAGTACTTATACTGCGTCTGCCGCTTTCAGCTAAACCATCACAACCTCGGGAGTGTATCGAAGGCCTAACATCGTACACCCATCTTCTAAGTAACTGTCCGTAACCACGTCGAAACCGAATTTACCATAGTAGTCTTTAAGGTGTGCTTGTGCCGAAATAAAAATTGAGCAATCAGGATAAATCTTTCGAGTTGCATCAAAACTCACCTGCATGAGTTGGTTACCTATCTGTTTACCGCGATAGTCCTTTGTGACAATCACTCGTCCGATACATACATCGTTAGCGTCTGAATCGAGCAAGGGAAGAACATCGGTTGGATACCCAAGTTTCTGAGCCATAATTCGACTGTAAGCTACTAGGCGTTCGTTCTCATAGCCCATGACGTGATAAGTCTCCGGATGGTTATCTTTGCCATCCAAATCGCTGTAGGGCGTGTTCATATCGACGATAAAAATATCAACTCTTTGCTGCAAGAAATCATAGAGCTCTTGAACAGACAGATCCGCAAACTTTTTAACTCTCCACTCAATCATTATTCTTCTCCTTATTATTGTGGGCTACAACATAGAGAGTATTTAAAGTGACTTCATTAACCTTTGTTAATTGGACAATGTTACTGGTGAAAACGGCCACTTCAAAGCGACGCTCATTTCTCCTTGTCATTCATTTCATTCGGCTCATGTAATAGAAAGTTAAAATTGTTCGTTTTTTGGGGTTTACATCATTTGGTAATAAAGCCACTATGAATTCACGAAGAATAGACAAGTAAAGCTATTAGTCAGTCGGTTTAGGAATCAAACCTTCTGCTCAATAGCTGATTTAGAGGAAGTAATGGCAGGAAACAGTATCGGACAACATTTCCGCGTGACCACGTTCGGAGAAAGTCACGGTATCGCACTAGGATGTATCGTAGATGGGTGCCCACCAGGATTAGAAATTACCGAAGCAGACCTTCAAAGAGATTTGGATCGTCGTCGCCCTGGTACTTCTCGTTATACAACGGCTCGCCGTGAAGCGGATGAAGTGAAAATCTTATCAGGTGTATTTGAAGGCCAAACTACGGGCACTTCTA
Source organism: Vibrio sp. 1CM2L (assembly GCF_023161695.1). Classification (NCBI taxonomy): domain Bacteria; kingdom Pseudomonadati; phylum Pseudomonadota; class Gammaproteobacteria; order Vibrionales; family Vibrionaceae; genus Vibrio; species Vibrio sp. 1CM2L. The sequence continues at coordinate 689,634 of NZ_JALNTT010000002.1, read as the reverse complement.
TTGGTCTATTGATTGAAAATACAGACCAACGCTCTAAAGACTATTCCGAAATTAAAGACAAGTTCCGCCCTGGACACGCTGACTATACGTACCATCAAAAGTACGGTGTGCGTGATTACCGTGGTGGTGGTCGTTCTTCAGCTCGTGAAACTGCAATGCGTGTAGCGGCAGGTGCAATTGCGAAGAAATACCTAAAACAAGAATTTGGTGTTGAAATCCAAGCTTACCTTTCTCAAATGGGTGATATCTCAATTGATAAAGTGGATTGGAACGAGATTGAAAACAACGCTTTCTTCTGCCCAGATGCCGACAAAGTGCCGGAATTTGACCAACTGATTCGTGACTTGCTAAAAGAAGGCAACTCGATCGGTGCGAAGATTCAAGTGGTTGCGACTAAAGTGCCTGTAGGCCTTGGTGAGCCAATCTTTGATCGTCTCGATGCAGACATCGCGCACGCTCTAATGAGCATCAATGCGGTGAAAGGTGTTGAGATTGGTGATGGCTTTGATGTGGTTAATCAACGCGGTAGTGAACACCGTGACCCATTAACTCCGGAAGGTTTCAGCAGCAACCACGCTGGCGGTATCTTAGGTGGTATTTCTACTGGCCAAGATATTGTGGCAAGCATTGCGCTTAAACCAACATCAAGCATTACCGTTCCTGGTGACACGATCACTAAAGACGGTGAAGCAACGCAGCTAATCACTAAAGGTCGTCATGATCCATGTGTGGGTATCCGTGCTGTGCCGATCGCAGAAGCAATGTTAGCGATTGTATTGCTTGACCACTTGCTACGTCACCGTGGTCAAAACTTTGGTGTGACAACTGAAACGCCAAAAATCTAGTTCTGCTTCGTTTTATTCAGAACAGATTTGAAACTGTTTTGATAGAAACAAAAAAGGGTTGCTTCGTAATGAAGCAACCCTTTTTATATTGTGCGTAATTGAGAATATATTATCTAATGTACCGAGCTTTCCGGATCAAGCTGGAACGAAGGTAAACGCCACTTGAATCGCACGGCCGCCATGCGCAGCAAGTAACCAACCACAAGCGTAACAATCGTCGCGGTTACGTCGTTGATGCCAAGCTCAAGCAAACCTAGGTATAAACCTGAAGCGACAAGTGCGACAGACGCATACAGCTCTTCATGCAATACCAATGGTGTTTGACGACAGATAAGATCGCGCAGCAAACCACCAAAGACGCCAGTGACTAGCGCAGATACCATGCAGATCATAGGGTGAAGACCCATGGTCATCGCTACCTTAGTACCAATGATACTGAACACGATAAGCCCTAGTGCATCCAAACGAATGAATAGCCCTTTGAGCTTGATTACCCATTTAGCCAGTCCTGTAGTGATAACACCTGCGATACAGGTGATTGCCAGATACTGCGGGTTCTCAACCCAACCTAAAGGGTAATGGCCAAGTAGGATATCTCGTACTGTACCGCCGCCAATTGCCGTTGCACTGGCAACCAGCATTACACCAAACCAATCCATTTTTTGTTTGCCAGCACTGAGAGCGCCGGTCATGGCTTCTGCCGTGATGCCAATGATATACAAAACACTTAGTAGCATTGCTGTAGCTCTATAATATAGGTCTATAAATTGGAGTCTTATAGGCCTTAGGGATATAAAAATGAAGCGCGAGTGTAGTAGTAAAAACGCTTATTGACGAATGAATATTTGTACCGTGAATAGGCATTTCAGATTAGCTAAACTAATCATTCACCTCAAAGTAGTGTAATCTGGGATCTGCAATCGATTGTCACGGTAAAGTATTGGGGTCAACCCAATGCCATTGCTTGTGATAGGGCTTTACCGATCGCTGAAAAAAACGCAAAATGCCCCAGTTCTTTTTACTTAAATTTGATTTTATGACGCACCAATACTCAGACATCATCGATATTTTCAATCAAACCTTTTTCGAGAGCTACAATACCAAGCTCGAACTGGGTGCAGACGAGCCTATTTACCTGCCAGCCGACGAACAGATTTCTCATCACCGTATCGTTTTTGCTCGCGGCTTTTACGCGTCAGCCCTTCACGAAATAGCACACTGGTGTGTTGCTGGGCCTGAACGTCGTTTGTTGGAAGATTTTGGCTATTGGTATGAACCTGATGGTCGAACTGAGGTGGTTCAAGCTGAGTTTGAAAAAGTAGAAATTCGCCCACAAGCGTATGAATGGATCATTGCGATGAGTGCGGGCTTTCCTTTTAATGTCAGCTGTGACAATCTACACGGCGATTTTGAGCCAGATCGTTTGGCCTTTATGAATAAAGTACACAGTGAAGTCATGGGTATCTTTGAAGCTGGTCTTCCGCCTCGCGTGAAAATGCTCTCTGAAGCATTACGCAGCTTCTACGATGTAGAACCTTTATGTACTAGCCAATTTATTGTGAAATAAGAGAATATTATGATTATCGAATTTGAAGAAAAACTACTTGAAGTAATTGATGCTCGCATTGAAAACGCATCAGACGATGAACTGTTTGCTGGTGGTTACTTACGTGGTCATATTTCTCTTTCTGTGGCTTCATGTGAAGAAGAAGGCATTGAAGATGTGGCAGAAGTAAAAGCTCGTATTGAACAGAGCCTAGACGACGCTCGCTCTGAACTAACACCAGCAGACCGCACTATCGTTAATGACCTTTGGGTTGAGCTACAAAACCAAGCTTAATCTCGATATATTAATACTATCCGCTCAGTCCCTTCCTTTCCATTTTGCTGAGCGAACTGGTTTATTTGAGACTCGTTCGAAATTTTTGAATGAGTCCGTTCATTTCTTGTGATGGTTACATTTTCTTACTACGTTATTCTAATCCCACTTAACGGAATTACAGAAAAGGTCACATCATGAAAGTTATCGCATTTGGCGCAAGCACAAGTTCTACCTCAATCAACAAAACACTAGCAACTTACGCAGCAAACTTGATTGAAGGTGCTGAAGTTAAAGTCCTAGACATCAACGATTACAATGTTCCTATGTTCAGTGAAGACACTGAAAAAGAGATCGGCCAAGCTGAAGGCGCTCAAGCATTCTTACGCGACCTAGCTGAAGCTGATGCGTTTGTTATCTCGTTCGCAGAACACAATGGTCACTACCCAGCAGCGTATAAAAACCTATTTGATTGGGCGACACGCATTGAGCGTTCAGTATTTGGCGAGAAGCCGGCGGTTTACCTAGCGACTTCACCGGGCCCTGGCGGCGCACAAACGGTACTTGGCGCAGCAACAGGTTCTGCACCTTACTTCGGTGGCAACGTGCAAGCGTCAGTTTCAGTACCAAGCTTCTACGATAACTTTGATTTTGAATCTGGTTCTATCAGCAACGAAGAGATCGCTCTACAGATTAAAGACGCGGTTGCTAAGCTGTAAATACAGCTTCGTTTAGAGCATCAGTTTAGAGCAACACGAACAACAAAAAGCCCGAGGGACATAATGTCGCTCGGGCTTTTTAGCTTTTAACTTTTTAGTTTCAGATATTCAGAAATTTCAGATGTTCAGAATAGCTGGACTAGAAACTACGGGTTTGATTTAGAATGCTTGTCAGCAACCCATCCAGCCGTTAATGCCTTGCCTTTACGCAGTCTGCGTACCCACATTCGACTTGGGTGAATCGCCTCAAGCACATCAACAGGCAAGGGCAGCGGATCGCCACAGATCTGTGATGCTAATACTTCAGCCAATAATGGTGCAGAGCTCAAACCACGTGAGCCTAGCCCGATAAAGCAATAAAGGTTAGGGAAGCTTGTTACCGTCTGAACATCCTCAACCGAGTCACGCTGTGGGTTGAAGTTGTGGAGATCTTGATACTGTTCCTTAATGGCTTCAAAGTCACCAACGTTTCCGACAAACGGAAGGTGGTCACGGCTTACGCTTCGGATACCTTGGCGCGCTAAGTTGTCACTGGTGTCGACATCTTTTGTCCATGCTTGGTCTGGTAGCGACCCATGTAGGCGCTCGCCATTGTGCTGCTGAACCTCAATATCAAACTCTTGGTCGATATTAGTTTTGTCGTAGTTCGCACCAATACAGTGGTGACCATTGTTTGGGTTCTGTGGCGTCAGGTAGCCATCAAAGCACAATACGGTTTTTAGTTTACTGAGATTTTCCGTGGTCGGAATATGGCTCACTTGGCCTTTAACCGGAGTCAGTGGTACTGGCTGAGTTTGTTCAAACTGAGTGAACTTGTGTCCATTCGCGACAACCACTTGGTCGTGCTTGGTTTGAACCTCACCTTGAGGTGTCTCAATTGTCAGTAACCATTGCTGCTCTGCTTCTAACCATTCAAGTTGCGTTACTTGATGTTGATAGTGTGCGCTCACTTGGTTGCTCTCTTCTAACTTGCCAATCAAGCCTTGAGTAAGCTGAAGAGGGCTTAGCCAGCCGCCCAACGGAAAGTAAACACTCTCTTTATCGACCGGTAAGCCAATTTTTTCGTTGGCTTGCTCTGGTGATAAACGTTGAATTAGGTCGGTGTGGAAGTTGCCTTCCAACATGCGGTTGAGCTTTTTAGTGGAGCCTTGATCCCACATCAAAATGTTCACGCCACACCAGCTGTGATCAAATTGGACAGACTGAGCCGCTTGATTAATAAATTGACGAGCAAACAGTAAACCTGGGCCAAACACGCGAGACACGTTCGAGATCGCTTCACTCAACAACGGGTAAATCGCACCTTGGTTGTTACCTGAGGCATTGCCCGCAGCTTGTGGGTGTTCACAATAAAGGGTGATGTTTTTACCACGACGGCTTAGCGTTTTGGCTAATGCAGCACTGGCTACGCCACCACCAATGATCGCAATGTCTTGTGATTCACTGTGTTGAGAAAGGCCATACCAAGGTTTGATGTTGGTGTGAGCGTGCTTTTCGCCAAGTCGGCCGGCGATCATTTCTCGCTTAGTACCAAAGCCTTTGACCTTTTTCATTTCAAAGCCAGCTTCAATTAAGCCACGGCGAACAAAGCCAGCAGCGGTGAAAGTGGCGCAGCTACAATCTTGCTTAGCGAGCTTGGCCATACCGTTGAATAGGTTTTGATTCCACATCTCTGGGTTCTTGCTCGGAGCAAAACCATCTAAGAACCAAGCATCAACCAAACCTTCACGTGGGGTTGGTACGTTAGGCATGCAATCTTTAATATCGCCAAACCACAAATCAAGCGTGATTGCACCGTCGCCCAGCACAATGCGGTGACATTCAGGTAGAGCAATAGGGTAGTGTTCTTGGAGTTGCGTCGCATACTCGGCTAATTCTGGCCACGATTGGTGTGCTTTGATGAGATCCTCTTTATTTAAAGGATATTTTTCAAAACTGATGAAATGTAACTCTTTGGTCATCGCTTGTGGGTTATCTTTAAGAAAAGCATCGAACCATTGCCAAACTGCAAGAAAGTTTAAACCTGTGCCAAAGCCGGTTTCAGCAATCACAAAGCGGCGTTGTTCATGTTCAAGCCAACGCTCTGGAAGGTGGTTTTGCTTTAAAAAGACGTAGCGAGTTTCTTCTAAACCGTTAACATTGGAGAAGTAAACGTCGTCAAATTGGTCTGAAACTGGTGTGCCAGACTCATTCCATTCCAGTTCTGCATTAGTAATTGAAGTCATAAAATCTATCATTTTGTGATTTGAAGCGATATGTTGGTAGGGATTGTACGAATTTCTAGGAAAGCTGACCACTTTTGTTAGGCTTCTTAGTTATCATCTAGCTGAATTTAGAATTATAGGAATGTCACATGAAACGAGTCGTAATCACCGGTATGGGTATTGTTTCAAGTATCGGTAACAACGTCGAAGAAGTTTTAGCATCACTGAAAGAGGGTAAATCTGGTATTACCGCTTCAGAGCAGTTCAAGGAAAATGGCTTGCGCTCTCAAGTATGGGGTAACCTAAAAATGAACCCTGCTGACCATATCGATCGCAAAAAAATGCGCTTTATGGGTGATGCAGCGGCATTCGCTTATCTTTCAATGGAGCAAGCAATTGCTGATTCTGGTTTAACTGAAGATCAAGTATCTAATGACCGCACGGGTATCGTTGCGGGTTCAGGTGGTGCTTCATCTCTAAACCAAGTAAACGCGGTAGACATCATCCGTGAGAAAGGCGTGAAGCGCGTTGGTCCATACATGGTGCCACGTACAATGGCTTCTACGGTTTCTGCTTGTCTAGCAACTCCTTTCAAAATCCGTGGTGTGAACTACTCAATGAGCTCTGCATGTGCGACATCTGCACACTGTATTGGTCACGCAATGGAGCTTATCCAACTTGGTAAGCAAGACGTTGTATTCGCTGGTGGCGGTGAAGAACTGGATTGGTCTCTGACTATGATGTTCGACGCAATGGGCGCACTTTCTACTAAGTATAACGACACGCCAGAACTGGCTTCTCGTACCTACGATGCAGACCGTGATGGTTTCGTTATCTCTGGTGGCGGCGGCATGCTAGTTATCGAAGAACTTGAGCACGCTGTTGCTCGTGGCGCAAAAATTTACGGTGAAATCGTAGGCTACGGCGCAACTTCAGATGGCTACGATATGGTTGCTCCTTCTGGTGAAGGTGCGGTTCGTTGTATGAAGATGGCAATGCAAAACGTTGATGGCGTTGACTACGTGAACACTCACGGTACTTCAACTCCAGTTGGCGACGTGAAAGAGCTTGGTGCTATCCAAGAAGTGTTTGGTGGCAACAGCCCAGCAATTTCTGCAACTAAAGCGATGACAGGTCACGCTCTAGGTGCTGCTGGCGTACACGAAGCAATTTACTCAACGCTAATGCTAGACAACGGCTTTATCGCTCCAAGCATTAACGTTTCTAACCTAGACGAAGCTGCTGCTGGCCTAGACATCGTAACTGAAGCTCGTGATCAAGAGCTAACAACGGTTATGTCTAACAGCTTTGGTTTCGGCGGTACGAACGCAACGCTAGTAATCAAAAAGTACCAAGCTTAACTGAGGCTTGAGTTACAGAGACAAGGTTAATCGTTAAAGGGTTGCGCTAGTGCAGATTCAACACGCACAGGTCACCCAGTAATAATGACCATCAGAACAAAGTTTTTAGACGTAGGTTGGTAAACGTGTTTTTTAAACATAGTTTTTAAATCTGGGTTTAGAAATTGAAAGGTTTCCAGAGCTTGACCAGTACTGACCTTGGTTAGTACTGGTTGAACAGACGCAAGACTCTGTCTCCTGGAGAGCGAGATAGGATCCTTTTGTTCTGGATGTTTGCCCGATTGTTTATTCAATCGGGCATTTTTCGTTTTAGCCGTTTGATATTTGGGTATGGAATCTTATGCCTGTTGTTTGTGCAGACTCAGTGATTCAGCCCTTTATTTATAATGTATTCCAATTGCTACTCGACACCGTGTGTGGAATTTTGCACAATCATTTCAATTCACATTTAGGTCGATAGACCCCAACAAAAGTACTCGCCAAATGAAAATCTTAATCGACGAAAATATGCCTTACGCTGAAGCGCTTTTTAGCCAGCTAGGGGAAGTGACAATGAAGTCTGGTCGCACATTAACAGCTGACGACCTAGTTGACGTAGACGCATTGATGATTCGCTCTGTTACCAAGGTAAACGAGTCATTGATCAGCAAAGCCAATAAGCTGAAGTTTGTCGGTACTGCGACGGCTGGTATGGATCATGTTGACCAAGAGTTGATGAAAGAGCGTGGCATCTTCTTTACTGCGGCGCCTGGCTGTAACAAGGTGGGTGTTGCTGAGTACGCGTTTAGTGCGATGATGGTGCTTGCGCAGCAACAAGGCTTCTCTGTTTTTGATAAAACGGTTGGTATTATCGGCTGTGGTCAAGTGGGCAGTTACTTAGCGAAGTGCCTAGAAGGCATTGGTATTAAAGTTCTGCTGAACGACCCTCTAAAACAGCAAGAGGGTGATACTCGCGAATTTACTGAGCTAGAGACTCTGCTTGAGCAATCAGACGTTATTACATTGCATACACCGATCACTAAGACGGGGGAGTTTCCAACGCATCACTTGATCAATGAGCAAGTGCTGAACAACTTACGTGCTGACCAAATCCTGATTAATGCAGCTCGAGGTCCTGTGGTTGATAACCAAGCGCTAAAAGCTCGCCTGCAAAAAGCCGATGGTTTTACTGCAGTGCTTGATGTGTTTGAGTTTGAACCTGAAGTCGACTTTGAGCTTCTTCCACTTCTTGCTTTTGCAACGCCTCACGTAGCGGGCTACGGTTTAGAGGGTAAAGCGCGTGGTACCACGATGATCTTCAACAGTTATTGTGAGTTTTTAGGTACTGAACAGCGTGCGTATGCAAGCGACTTATTGCCGACAGCGCCTGTACCTCAAATGAAATTAGATAGAGCTTGGGATGAAGCAACACTGCACAATTTGACTCAGTTGATCTATGATGTGCGCAAAGACGACGCCTTATTCCGTCGCAATATCGCTACGCCGGGTTCTTTTGACAAGATGCGTAAAGAATATTGGGACCGCAGAGAGTACAGTGCAGTCGAGTTAACGGGCGACGAATCTTGTAATTTAACGCCGTTATCTAAACTCGGTTTTATGGTAAAACCAACTTTATAAAAGAGAGAAACAATGAGCCAAGAATTTAATATTGCTATTTTAGGTGCGACTGGTGCGGTTGGTGAAACCATTCTTGAAGTACTTAAAGAGCGTAAATTCCCTGTCGGTGAAATGCACTTACTAGCAAGTGAACGTAGTGAAGGCAAAACTTCCCGTTTTAACGGCAAAACAATACAAGTACAAAACGTAGAAGACTTCGATTGGTCTCAAGTACATATTGCGTTTTTCTCTGCAGGTAGCGAGCTTTCAGAGCGTTGGGCTCCAATTGCGGCTGATGAAGGTGTTGTTGTTATCGATAACACATCACGCTTCCGTTACGAATACGATGTTCCTCTGGTTGTGCCTGAAGTGAACCCTGAAGCAATTGCTGAGTTCCGTAACCGTAACATCATCGCGAACCCTAACTGCTCGACTATCCAAATGGTAGTTGCTCTGAAACCAATTCACGATGAAGTGGGCCTTGAGCGTATTAACGTTTCAACTTACCAATCTGTGTCTGGTGCGGGTAAGCCAGGTATCGATGAGCTAGCGGGTCAAACGGCTAAGCTTCTTAACGGTATGCCAGCTGAAAACTCAGCGTTCTCACAGCAGATCGCTTTCAACTGTATTCCTCAAATCGATGAATTTACCGAGAACGGCTACACGCGTGAAGAGATGAAGATGGTTTGGGAAACTCAAAAAATCTTTGCTGACTCTTCAATCACAGTGAACCCGACTTGTGTTCGTGTACCAGTATTCTACGGTCACGCAGAATCTCTACACATTGAAACTCGCGCACCAATCGCTGCAGAGCAAGTGGTACAGCTTCTAGAGAACACAGAAGGTGTTGAAGTATTCCAAGCGCTAGACTTCCCAACTCAAGTTCGTGATGCAGGTGGTAAAGACCACGTAATGGTTGGTCGTATTCGTAATGACATCAGCCATCACAGCGGCGTGAACATGTGGGTTGTCGCTGATAACGTTCGTAAAGGCGCAGCAACAAACGCAGTTCAAATCGCTGAAGTTTTGATTCGCGATTACTTCTAAGCTTTATTGCTTTGATAAACAAGCCTCACTCTTTAGTGGGGCTTTTTTAATCGATTAAAAATATTGTTAGTCAAATTGTGTGAAATTGCTGCGAATATTGTTGCTGCAACACATTTTTTGTTTTCATCTCTATAGTTTTACGTCATTTATCCGATATATTTAATAGATCATCACTTTTCCGAATTTAAGCACCTAGCTGAGCCTTTTATGTTTCAAATTTTCAAGCCGTGGTTAATGCCTTTTGCCTTTATCATTGCGACTCAGATTTCCGTTGTTCGTGCAGATTCCATTCGAGTTGTAGGGCCTAATGGCCAGATACAATCAGCGCCTACGTTTTCAGAACCTCTTCAAAGAGCGCAATCGAATAGCGCTGAGCCTTCACGTTTCTATGGTCCAACTCGCGGCTCAGAAACATTGTGGTCTATTGCCTCAAAGTTACGCCCTGATAACTCCGTTTCAGTCCAACAAACTCTGTTGGCTATTTATCGCTTAAACCCACAAGCGTTTGAAAACCAGAATATCCATAGCCTGCTGCCTGCCAGTAATTTACGTGTACCTTCTTTAGAGCAAGCACGTGCAAGCTCGACGCAGCAAGCTATCAACATCATGAACTCACATCTTGCTAAGCTTGATGCTCCTGCAAGTAAGCCTGTCGCTTCAAAACCCAAAGCGTCGAGTTCTGATGCAAAAAATGTTGCTCCTGTTAAACAAGTAAGCACTGCTGAAGTCGCTAAAAAGCCATTGTCTCCAACTCAATCATCTCTAGCTCCATCTGCTCCAACTCAAGAGATGAACAAGTTAGAGAAGCAGCTAGAGCTTTCAGAAACTGAATTACTGTCACTTGAAGAGAAAAACCACCAACTTCGTTTGATGTTATCGAATGTTCAATCGGAAGTGGATGAGCTAAAAACTGAGCTCAGCGATGAAGATCGCATTCGTAGCGAAGTGGAAAAACTGCTTGATGAAGAGCGCAGAAAGAACGCCGAAATTGAAAAAATGGCACCAAGTGCCATGGACGAACTGTTATCGAATGGTTGGTTAGTAGCGGCTCTGGCGATTATCCCAGGCCTGCTAATTGGTTTGATCGTTGTGATGCTGTTAGGCCGTCGTTCTAAAAATGATGAGCAACAGCAAACTGCTCAAGAGCAACCGATTCAGCCAGAACCAAGCACCGTTGCGCCTATTACATTGGGCGACGAGATGGATGACCTTAACGAGCTGTCTTTAGACGATGACTTGTTTGGTACGGAAGATGACGCCAACAAGTTGTTTGACGATCAAGCGCTAGCTGAGGAAGACGATGTCTTTGCCGGCTTAGATGAATCTGATCTCGATTTTAATCTAGATGGTGAAGACGATGACCCGTTCGCCAGCATTGGCGAAAACGGTGATTTAGACACCAACTTCGACGATCTAGATTTAGACAGCAGCAACGGCATTAGTGTTAATGGTGAAGAGAAAGCGCTTGGCCTTGAAGAGATGGAGCGTGCGCTAGACAAAACAGCGGAAAGTGCCGTCGATACTGATGATGTCGACTTCGACCTTTCTGATGATAACGCAATGTCTGCGGATGACATTGAAGCTTTACTATCTCAAGAGTCTGAAACTGAAGATCTCGGTTCCAACGAGCTAGACCAATCTTTATTAGATGATCTGTTTGCTCTTGATGACGAAGATGATGATAGCTTCGATATTGATGCTCTGATTTCGGAAGAGCAAAGTGATTCGCCTTCTAGCACTGAAACACCAGCAAGCGATGATTTTGACATCGATGCGCTTATCTCTGAGCAACAAAGTGAGACCAAGCCTGCTGATTTGAGTAATGACGACTTTGATATTGATGCTCTAATCTCTGAACAACAGTCCCCTGAGCCTGAGCCTGAGCCTGCGTCACCAACAGCGAATGATGATATTGATGACATCTTTGCCCAAGTTGCCGCTCAGAACGATCAAGCGAATGACCCTTTCAACCTCGATAGCGACGATGAGATTGCCACTAACCTAAACAATGGTTTGGCGTCTGACGATGATATCGAAAACATTCTGTCTCAGTTCGATAAGCCAATCGTAGATGAAGAACCTCAAGACAGCGTTGACCTGCTTGATGAGCAACTGGCAGGCGATGACGTAGACCTAAGTAACTCGACAGACCTTCTTGATGAGATGCTAGGGGACGATTCGGATGATGAGTCTGAAAGCGAACCTCTTGGCTTTGATTCTCTGTCTGAGCTTGAAGAGCTTTCTGGTTTATCGACCGATGATGACCTCAACATCGCAGAAGACAGCACGGAAACCTTGGATGAATTAATAGGTGACTCTGACGACGATGATTTCGAACTCGACGCCGAAAGTACCGACTTATTGGATGATTTCCTTGATAGTGAATTATCGGATGGTGCGCTTTCAGCGGACCAAGCCGATTCACCAAAATCTGAATCTTTAGACCCGTTTGATGATTTACTGACAAGTGGTATCGAAGACGAGCTTGAATCAGAAGAGCAGACGTTTGATAAAGAGCTAGATGCTGCCTTTGGTTCTGATAAAGCCAGCGACGACCTTATCAAGGATTCAGATGTTGAACATACTCAATTAACGTCAGAGCCTTCTGAAGCCGAGCCTGAGCAAATAACGGACATTAGTGAAACTCCACAACCTGAACTTGTTGGTGATGCTTCATTAGACTCGGAAGTGACTCAAGAAAGTACTGACATTAAGCCAGAAAATGATGAAGCCTTTAATCGTGATGGTTTTATCGATGATTTGTTCGGTGTCGCACCAGCAACGGATGCTTTGCTTGATGACTCGCTAGAAACAACAGATGAAGCATTGATTGATGAGTTAATGACTTCTGATGACAATGATTTGTTGCCAGCAATAGAAGAGCCTGTTGAACCATCAATTGACAATACGGTTGAACCAGAGCAAGCGCCTCTTTCAAACAGCAACGAAGTATCAGCGCAAGAAATCGCATCATCGGTGGAAGATGATGAATTGGATATCGACTCGCTGTTATCTGAGAATTCTGATTTTGATAAACCAGATTTTGAAGAGCGAGTTCAAGAAGAAACCGCACAACAAGAACCAGAGCCGAAAGAAGCCGACGTCCAAGAACAGCTCGAAGACATTGCTGCTAACTTTGAAGAACAAGCTTCGCCATCCTCTTTAAATGATATATCTGAAGATGATGAAGAAACGGTTGAAGACTGGTTAGCTGAAGCCATCGACGATGTAGAGTCGCCAGCGAACGTTACCTCTGATTTTGACTTTGAACCGAAAATCCAAGGTAGCGATCAGCTTGAAGATGTCGTTGAATCCTTGCCAGAGCCAGAGCCAGAGCCAGAGCCAGAGCCAGAGCCAGAGCCAGAGCCAGAGCCAGTTCGAGCTGCAAATATGCCAGAGATCATTCCGAATGAATTTGGTGTGCCAGAAGACGATGATTGGTTGATTGAAGATGAGGCGTCTGAACCAGAAGCATTAGCGGAAACTGACGTAACACCAGATCTAGTGACACCAGTCGCTGAACCTCAGTTAGATGCTGAACCGCAAGTTGAAGCGACACCACAAGCGGAAGTAGCAGAACAAGCTGAAGTTCTAGGACAAGAAGGCGAAGAAGAATTCTCGTTTGATGACTTTGAATTGCCAGAGTTTAGTGAAGAAGACGCACTAGCGGAAGCCGATGCTGAATCAACACCAGAACCAGTAACGCCAGCTATTGATGCTCAACCAAGTGTTGAACCTCAAACTGAAGCCCAAGTTAAAGCTCAGGGGCAAGACGACGAAGAGTTTTCGTTTGATGATTTCGAGTTACCAGAGTTTGGTGAAGAAGACGCACTAGCGGAAGCTGATGCTGAATCAACACCTGAACCAATAACGCCAGCTATTGATGCTCAACCAAGTGTTGAATCACAACCTACCGCTGAGCCTCAGCTAGATGCCGCACCACAGGCTGATACTGCGCAACCAGAAAGCGAAGAAGAGTTCTCATTCGATGACTTCGAACTTCCAGAGTTTGGTGAAGACGATGCGTTAGCGGAAGTGGTGAGTGAACCAGATGAAGCGCAGCTAGAGCAAGACTTAGCGCCTGACACCGAGAAGTTCGAGTTCGATGACCTTGATCTTCCTGAGTACGATGAAGAAAGCGCAAAAGCGGACTCTGTTTTAGATGATATTGAGCAAAGCAATGCTGAGCCGGTAGCGGAAGACCAAGGCGTAGAGTTTGATGAGTTTGATTTACCGGAATACGGTGAAGACGAAGCCATCTCCGATGCGTTTGCAGAGAAGCCAACACCACTGACCTCTTTCAGCCCACAAGGCGAAGAGCAAGATGCGTTGCATGATTTGTTCTCAAATCCTCAGAGCTACAGTCAGGCTGATGATTTCTCGAATGCACAAGACTCTGAGCCGGCTGGTTTTGCACAGCCAGAACAATCACTGAGCGCGGCTTCAGAACCAAACTCAACGCCTACAGCGGTTCAAGATGAGCCACTAGAAGGCTTTGATGACTTTGATGAGACAGCATTAGCTGAGTTGCTTTCTGAAGATGTTCAAGACTCTGTCGACAACATGTTCGATAAGCCATTGGACGCAACTTCGATTGATAGCGCAGGGCTGGATATTGACGCCATGCTTGAAGTTGGTGGCGAAGACTGGAAAGGCTTTAACCTAGCACCAGAGCAACAATCGAGCATGCATAATGATGTGCCTGATGACCAACAAGAGATTTGGGCATCGGCTGAGCAGCAAGCTGAACCGAAAATCAAAGAAGAGAATTGGGCTCAACAAGACAACCTAACTGAATCAGGCAACAGTCGTGATAAGCAGTATATGACGATTGATGAACTGATGGCTCAAGTCGAGCAAGAAGGTGAAGAGGTCATTAATCCAGACGATGAAGAGCTTAAACTGGATGTGGGTCTAAACGAATTCCCTGATGTTATCGGTGATATTGGCAATTATGATGTCGACAGCAATGCAGAAGCTGCAGGTAAGCTTGATTTGGCCAAAATCTACATCGAGATGAGTGACTCGCAAGGGGCAATTAAGCTTCTAGAAGAGGCAATCGTTGACGGCAGCGATGATATTCGTCGAGAGGCAAAAAATCTTATCGATACGCTAAACGGTCGATAAATTAACAAATCAGAAAGGGTAGCGTTGGCTACCCTTTATTTTAAGGCGATACAGAGCACTATTGTTTGATTTGGTTTTTCAAAAGCACCGTATCAGTCGACGCTGATTGTTTATTGAAGTTTTAGCCCCATCCTATTTGGGCTAGCACTGATTTCCGTATATACTTCTCGCCCATTTTCAAAGAGAACAAGAACATGAAAATTGCTTTAGGTATTGAATATAACGGTACCCACTACTTTGGTTGGCAGCGCCAACGAGACGTGAAAAGTGTCCAAGAAGAATTGGAAAAGGCTCTTTCAGTTGTCGCGAATCACCCTGTAGAAGTTATGTGCGCAGGTCGTACAGATGCCGGTGTTCACGGTACGGGACAAGTCGTTCACTTTGAAACTAATGTTGATCGTAAAATGGTGGCATGGACAATGGGCGCGAATGCTAACATGCCAAAAGATATTGCGGTTCGTTGGGCGACAGAAGTGAATGAGGATTTCCATGCTCGTTTTTCTGCGACTGCCCGCCGTTATCGCTACATTATCTTTAACCATGCACTACGCCCAGGCATTTTGAATTCAGGCGTGAGCCATTATCATGGTCACCTTGATGAGAAAAAAATGCATGAAGCGGGTCAGTACTTACTTGGTGAGAATGACTTCACTTCGTTTAGGGCAACACATTGTCAATCTCGTAGCCCATGGAGAAACATGATTCACTTGAACGTGACTCGTCATGGACACTACATTGTGATCGATATTAAAGCGAATGCGTTTGTTCACCACATGGTGAGGAATATTACTGGTAGCCTTATTGCTGTAGGTAAAGGGGAGCAGAAACCAGAGTGGATCCAGTGGCTTTTAGAAGCTAAAGATCGAAAAGTAGCCGGCGCAACTGCAAAAGCGGAAGGTTTGTATCTGGTGGATGTTGATTATCCTGAACATTTTGAGCTACCACGAGAGCCAATTGGCCCTCTATTTTTACCGGATTATTTGAACTAAATGTGAGACTTAGGTTCAAAAATTATTACGGTTTAGTGCGTAAGATAGTCCCAGAAAATAGGTACAACCAGTTTTTTATCTACAGTCGCTGTTTTATGTGCTTTAATTCCCACGCATAATTCCCAAATTTATTTCTTTCGCAATCAAGCGGAAGAATCGAAACAAAAAGGTCTTCCATGAGTTGGCTTGAAAAGATTTTAGAAAAAAGCAACATCGTAACATCTCGTAAAGCGTCTATCCCTGAGGGTGTTTGGACTAAATGTACTTCTTGTGAGCAGGTTCTGTACCATGCTGAACTAGAGCGTAACCTAGAAGTATGTCCAAAATGTGACCATCACATGCGCATGAAAGCACGTCGCCGTCTGGATACATTCTTAGACAAAGGTGAGCGTGTTGAACTAGGTGCTGATCTTGAGCCACAAGACAAGCTGAAGTTTAAAGACTCTAAGCGTTACAAAGAGCGTATCTCTGCTGCTCAAAAGAACAGTGGTGAAACAGACGCATTAGTTGCAATGAAAGGCGAACTACTGGGTTTACCTATCGTAGCGTGTGCTTTTGAATTCTCATTCATGGGCGGCTCAATGGGTTCTGTTGTTGGTGCTCGTTTCGTGAAAGCGGTAGATGCTGCTATCGAGAACAACTGTGGTTTAGTGTGTTTCTCTGCAAGTGGTGGTGCTCGTATGCAAGAGGCATTGATGTCTCTAATGCAAATGGCGAAAACCAGTGCTGCGCTTGAGCGTTTATCTGCGAAAGGCCTACCGTTTGTTTCAGTCATGACTGATCCAACAATGGGTGGTGTTTCTGCAAGTTTGGCAATGCTTGGCGATATCAACATTGGTGAGCCAAAAGCACTGATCGGTTTTGCTGGACGTCGTGTAATCGAACAAACGGTACGTGAAGACCTTCCTGAAGGTTTCCAACGCAGTGAGTTCCTACTAGACCACGGTGCTATCGACATGATCGTTGACCGTCGTGAGATGCGTCAGCGTGTTGCAAGCCTTGTTGCTAAAATGACCAACCAGCCTTCACCATTAGTAGTTTCTGTGAACGATTCACCGAATGAAGCTACTTATGAAGTACCAGAAGCGCCAGAAAAAGGGTAAAGTACCTTCTAACAAACCAACTTTATTATGGTTATGAGTTAGATGAGTCAACAACCTATTCCTCAAGCCACATCCTCTTTGGAGATGTGGCTTGATTATTTATCAAACATCCACACAAGCGCTATTGATCTTGGATTAGACCGAGTTCAGGCCGTCGCCTCTAAGGCAAACCTCACCAAACCTGCTCAACATGTTATTACTGTTGCCGGAACCAATGGCAAAGGCTCAACATGTGCACTGATGGAAGCGATTCTATTGGACGCTGGTTACTCAGTTGGTGTCTACAGCTCTCCTCACTTAATTCGCTATAACGAACGTGTTCGTATCAACGGCCAAGATCTATCTGATGAAAAGATGGTTCAGTCTTTCGATTTCATTGAGAAAGAGTGTGGCGAAATCAGCCTGAGCTTTTTCGAATATGGCACTTTAGCGGCGTTACGCGCATTTCAAACTGAAGCGGTTGATGTTGTGCTTTTAGAAGTGGGTTTAGGCGGGCGTTTAGACGCGACCAATATCGTTGAGCATGATGTTTCTGTGATTACTAGTTTGGCTGTCGACCATGTTGACTGGCTAGGTGATGACATCAATGTGATTGGCTTTGAGAAAGCGGGCATTTATCGTAGTGGTAAACCCGCTATCTGTGGTCAACCCAAGCCACCGGCTACGGTTGCGGCGCACGCTGATGACATTAAGGCTGAGTTCTACCAAGTCGGTATTCAATACACTTATGATGTTGACGGTGATACGTGGAACTGGCGCAGTGGTGCATTCCAACTAGAATCGCTGCCTATTCCAAGCCTGCCGTTACCTAACGCTGCAACAGCGTTGATGGCATTGGGCACATCAGAGCTTAGTATTAGCGACGTGAACGTGGTTAACGGCATGAAGAATGCTCAGCTTCCAGGTCGTATGCAGCAAATTAGCGATCAACCCGTGATTGTGCTTGATGTGGCGCATAACCCGCATTCTGCTGAATACTTTGCGCAGCAAGTTACGAAGAAGTATGCAGGTAAAAATTTACACGTTGTAGTCGCGATGCTTCATGACAAAGATATCCCAGCGACATTGGAAGTATTAGCGCCAATCGCAACTCATTGGTATCCAGCTTCATTGCAAGGGCCACGCGCAGCGACAGCCGCTGAATTGTGTCAAAGCCTACCTCAAGGCGTAGAGCAGCATTCAAACCCTGTCACAGCGTTTGAAGCGGCTTTAGCTTCTGTTAAAGGTGACGATGTTGTGTTGGTTGTCGGTTCTTTCCATACCGTGGGTGAAGTGTTGGAGCATTGGCAGAAAAAAGGAAACTAAATGGCAAGTAAATTCCAAAGCCGATTAGTCGGCACCATCATTTTAGTGGCCATTGGCGTGATTGTATTACCCGATGTGCTAGATGGTAAGAAGCTCCACTATAAAGAAGAGTTTGCAAGCATTCCCATTAAGCCTGAGCTTGATAGTAATGTTGAAGTGTTTGAAGTGCTCGATCCCGTTGAAGATCAGATAGCGCTACCGGATTCTCCGGTTGAGCAAGTGGTTGAAAGTGGTCGTACTGATAATTCAAACACGCAAACTGCGTCTTCTTCTAATGATAAAGAAGCAGACAAAGTGGCAGTTGTGGTTAAGCCAGTACCGGAAAAAAATGAATACCAAGACAGTGCTTGGATTATTCAATTGATGGCTTTGAAGAATGCTGACAATGCAAAAAACGTTGTTAAGGATCTGCAAAAGCGTGGTTATCAGGCTCACACCAAGCAAGAAAAAACTTTTACGCGAGTAATTATTGGCCCGGATGTCTCTAAATCCAAACTTGAGCGACAAATTAGGGAATTAGAAAAAATTACGGGTTCAAAAGGCCAATTGCTCAAATTTAAACCGTTAAATCCATAAGAAAACGTTTGCGTCAGCATTTTTTCTGTTAAAATGCGCGCCAACTTAAGATGAAGAATTCATGAATTGGTTAGATTTTGTCATTTTAGGCGTGATCGGCTTCTCTGCCGTGATCAGTTTAGTTCGTGGTTTCGCTAAAGAAGCCTTGTCACTCGTTATTTGGTTTGGAGCATTTTTTATTGCTAGCCAGTACTACGCTAAATTAGCGATGTACTTCACCAATATCGAAGATGAGATGTTTCGAAACGGAACTGCGATAGCAGCATTGTTTGTTGCAACGTTAGTTGTGGGTGCCTTAGTTAACTATGTCATCGGTCAACTAGTTCAGAAAACAGGCCTGTCAGGTACAGACAGAATCCTCGGTGTCGTCTTTGGTGGCTTACGTGGTGTTTTGATTGTTTCTGCAGTGTTGTTTTTCATGGATGCGTTTACTGCATTCCCAAGTTCTGAGTGGTGGAAGAATTCGCAATTGGTTCCGGAATTTAGTCGAATCATTGCGCCGTTCTTCGAGCATTTACAAGCAACATCTAGTTTCTTATCTGGCGCGCTCTAGCGCCAGTTAATGTCGAAAAATCGAGGATTAGGACATGTGTGGTATTGTTGGAATCGTGGGTTCAACACCTGTAAACCAGTCTATTTATGACGCTTTAACGGTATTGCAGCATCGTGGCCAAGATGCCGCTGGTATTTGTACCATAGAAAGCAATCGTTTCCGTCTGCGTAAGGCGAACGGTTTAGTAAAAGATGTTTTTGAAGCAAAACACATGCAGCGCCTACAAGGTGAAGTTGGTATTGGCCATGTTCGTTATCCTACTGCGGGTAGTTCAAGTGCGTCTGAAGCTCAGCCTTTCTACGTAAACTCTCCTTTTGGCATTACGTTAGCGCACAACGGTAACCTGACGAACGCAAACGAAGTTCGTGAGAAGTTGTTCGAAAAAGACCGTCGTCATGTAAACACAACCTCTGACTCTGAAGTTCTACTGAACGTATTAGCTCATGAGATCGATACCGTTAAAGGTAACGTAACTTCAGATGACGTTTTCCGCGCTGTGGCAAACGTGCACCGTACAATTCGTGGTGCTTACGCCGTAACTGCGATGATCATCGGCCACGGTATGATCGCATTCCGTGACCCACATGGTATTCGTCCATTGTGTCTTGGTAAGCGTGAAGTTCAAGGTAAAACAGAGTACATGGTTGCGTCTGAATCGGTAGCTCTCGATGCTGTTGGTTTTGACTTCATGCGCGACGTAGCACCAGGTGAAGCTATCTACGCAACGTTCGACGGTGAGCTTTTCACTAAGCAATGCGCAGATAATCCTCAACTAAACCCATGTATCTTTGAGTTTGTATACTTTGCACGCCCAGATTCATTCATCGACAAAATCTCGGTTTACAGCGCACGCGTTGAGATGGGTGAGATGCTTGGTAAGCGTATTAAAGAAGAGTACGCAGACTTAGACATTGATGTGGTTATTCCAATCCCTGAAACATCAAACGATATTGCGCTACGAATCGCTCAAGCGATCAATAAGCCATACCGTCAAGGTTTCGTGAAAAACCGCTATGTTGGCCGCACGTTCATCATGCCTGGTCAGCAACAGCGTAAGAAGTCGGTTCGCCGTAAGCTCAACGCAATTCGCTCTGAGTTTAAAGGTAAGAACGTTCTTCTGGTTGACGATTCTATCGTTCGCGGCACAACATCAGAGCAGATCATTGAGATGGCTCGTGATTCTGGCGCAAACAAGGTCTTCATGGTTTCAGCGGCTCCAGAGGTTCGCTTCCCTAACGTTTACGGCATTGATATGCCGAGCGCGACAGAGCTGATTGCTCATGGTCGTGATAACGAAACGATTTGTAAGCAGATTGGCGCAGACGCATTGATTTTCCAAACGCTACCAGATCTGATTTCTGCAGTGGGCATGGGCAATCAAGACATCTCTCGTTTCGATACTTCTGTATTTAACGGCGAGTATGTGACTGGCGATATCGACCAAGCGTACCTAGATTTCCTAGACTCTTTGCGTAATGACGACTCAAAGATTCAGCGTGAGATTCAACAAGATCTTGCTAACTTAGAGTTACACAACGAAGGCGCTTAGTTAGCGTTTCGTTAGTGATAAAGAGTTTTTGCTAGCAATGATTCAGTATTGCTAGCGATACAGAAAATAAAAAACCAGAGCATCGGCTCTGGTTTTTTTGTTTATAGAGAAGGGGATTGACCTTAATGAATGTGGTATGCGATCACAAAATCAATAAACAATCTCACTTTTTCTGGTAGATGGTCTTTGTGATTATAAAGCATGTAAATATCACGAGGGTTAGCGCTCCAGTCTTCTAAGACTTGCACTAAGCTGCCATCTTCAATGTATTCACGAATCATCACGTCAGGCATTAGGGTGATACCTAGGCCTTCTGAGCACGCTTGTCTCACGACATTAAGCGCATTGGCGTTGAAACGGCCTTTCTCGCTATTCACCACCGTCTCTTCATTCGAATTACTCAGCTGCCATTTAATCAGCGGGTAGCCTTTGAGTAGCGAATGGTTCGCTAGCTCTTCAGCATGGCTTGGAGCTGGGTTCTTCGCTAAGTACTCAGGGCTCGCGATAAGAATATCTTTGACTTCACTGATTTTTCGAGCGATTAGGCTTGAATCACGTTGTGGACCGACTCGGAAAATTACGTCCCACTCAGTTGGATCCAGCTGATCCGCTTGGTTGTTCATCATCAGCTCAATATTGATATCAGGGTATTGAGTCATGAATTCACTGAACATTGGCATCATCATGCGCTTGGTCAGGTTTGAGGGTGCCGTAATACGAATCTTACCGGAAGCGCCTTTGCACACGTCAGTTAACTCTTCTGCAGTAGAAGAGAGACGTTGCAATAGCGGAGAGCATTCATTGAAGAAACGTTCGCCTGCCTCTGTTAAAGAAAGTTTACGCGCGTGTCTATTGAGAAGCCTAAGGTTCAAAGAATCTTCTAAGGCTTGGATGCGTCGTGTGATGGTCGCAACCGGAATCATAGTCTTGCGCGATGTTGCGGTGTAGCTCCCATTTTCAACGACGAGTCGAAAGAGGTTTAAATCATCTAATTTCATAAATCCAGACACATTTGTTTACAATCTCATCTAATTTATACGTAACAGTGAGATCAATGTTTGCGTTACGTCAACTCGTTGCACTATTTACAAGTATTCCAACCCTCGTCACGAATTACCAGTAAAGAGTGCAAATTTGTGTATTTAGCATTTTATTACTAAGTTTTATATTAGTTCTTAGAACAGATAACAATAATAATTCGACTTAGTTTTGTGAGGTTATAGATTATGTACAAAACTCACAGTCAGCCAGTAATGACCTCGGCTCAGGAAGTAATTAACCAAAAATGCGTGATGTTGGTTGATGATGATCCTATTTTTCGCCGTATAACCAGCGCGTACCTAGACAAGGTCGGTTATAAAGTGGTTGAGGCTGAAAATGGACTGGACGCTTTGCAGAAACTTAGAGACTCAGCGCCAGATTTAATTGTGTGTGACTTATCAATGCCAATACTTGATGGCATCGAGCTTGTGGAAGAGCTCAGTTTAGAGTACCCGTCACTGCCTATGATCGTTGTGTCCGGCACTGATGATATGTCTGATGTGGCGAAAGCCTTGCGATTTGGTATTAAAGACTTCTTAGCGAAACCGTTAGAGGATCACCGTCACCTAGGAAGTGCGATTGCGAATACATTGACAGATTCGTTCGATAACATTTCAGACCAACGAGATTTTTCGAGCCAGTGGTTCTGTGTGGATGACGGGGGAGAGATCCCTGAAGACCAAGAACTGCATTGGCACCTGAATTATCTTCAAGATAACCCCAGCGCAGCAAAAGACTTACTGCATGCGCTGCTTCCAGAGAAAGATACGCGACAAGGCTCATGGCGTTGCAGTTACCGTTTACTGCAATCAACAGAGATGATGCCACTTGTGTTTGATTATGCGTGGATGATGAACGGGCAGTTTGCTTTTTATCTCGTCGATTCATCGTCTTCTGAGAATGGCGGCTCTGCGACAACATTGTTGGTGAGAGCACTGTTCCACGATTACATAAGAAACAGAAAAGATTTTAATGTTGATCTCAAAGATATTGCTGAGATTCTAGAGAAGGGGATTCGTTGCTCTAAATGCTCCACCCCAGTGAATGCCTTGTTTGGTGTTGCTGACCTTGCCGAGGGAACCATCTCCATTTTGCCTGCGGGTTTAGACGGGCAATGGTCGAATGGTGAATTGAATCAATATATTGCAGCAGGTGAGCGCTTGGGCGAGAACTGCAAGAAGAACTTTATTACACGGGACCTTCCGATCGAACAGGGCTGCCAACTTTCGTTGAGCCTACTTGGATCGGCAAGTTTTAGTTTAGACATACACCAAGGGTCTACTGATTAACCCTATATTTCCTCGGTTTTTGTGAATAATTGATTAAGGTATAGTTGCGCAAATGGTGTAGCTATGCCTTTTTTGTTAAATGTCGATTTAGCAAAGCGGGTTTGGTTCGCCGGATACTTACCTTTACTAACAAAAACAAGAAGCAATCATGGCAGATAACAAAGACTTTCAAGACCCGTTTAATGTATTCTACTTTTTAGGATTTTTAGCCGCATTTTTAATGATTCCATTGCTACCAGCAACGCTTACGTTGATCCGTGTATTCAATGGTTACGCAACATTCTAGTTAAGCTGTCGTCGCCGGTTGGTGACAGCTAACTCAAGGAGGCCACAATTAGCGTTCGAGTTTTAAGCCTCAATATTGCTGGTGGCCTTTGTATATTTCTCGCAGTTCTAGGGATAGTTTTGCCCGTTCTGCCAACTACTCCTTTTCTCCTTCTTGCCAGCGCATGCTTCATGCGAAGCAATCCGAAAGTCCATAAATGGATGCATGAGCACAAAACGCTGGGTCCTTTGTTGACCAATTGGTATCAACACGGTGCCGTCACCAAACAAGTTAAAACGCGTGGCGTATTCTTTATCTTGTTGAGTTTCGCGTTATCCATCTACTTTGCCCCTATCATTTGGGTCAAGGCTTTCCTAATTTGTGTACTTGTTATTCTTCTCACATGGTTTATGCGACTTCCAACCCATGAGTTGGTTGCTGACAGCAAAGAAAATCACTACCATTAAGCCAGTGTGCCTGCTTGTATAGCGGGCGTTTATTATTTCAGCAATCAGAGTTATGACTCTCGTTGCAATGAATACCAATCGTACCTTTCCTTAATTCCGAGCGTTGATGTTTGATTCGTTAACGAGAGTTTGGAAAGCGGCCTAATGAAGTGCATAAGATTATGAACACAGAAAAAATCTCTCTGATCAAAGCAAGCATCAAAAGCATTCCTGATTACCCTAAAGCGGGTATTTTGTTCCGTGACGTAACAAGCTTGATGGAAGACCCAGCAGCTTATAAAGCGACTATCGACCTGCTAGCGGAAACATACAAGGACATGGGCTTTACTAAGATCGTTGGTACTGAAGCTCGTGGTTTCCTATTTGGTGCGCCTTTGGCACTTGAGCTAGGTGTTGGCTTCATTCCTGTTCGTAAGCCGGGCAAGCTGCCTCGTCAAACTGTGGCACAATCTTATGAGCTTGAGTACGGCACCGACACTCTAGAAATCCATACTGATGCTATCGTTGAAGGCGATAAAGTGTTGATGGTTGATGACTTGCTAGCAACGGGCGGTACGATTGAAGCAACAACAAAGTTGATTCGTCAGCTTGGTGGTGTGGTAGAACACGCTGCATTTGTTATTAACCTTCCAGAAATCGGTGGTGACAAGCGCTTACAAGGCTTAGGTCTAGAAGTGTTTAGCATCTGCGAATTCGACGGTCACTAATCCTTTTCGGAATTATTCATGAGCTATCTTGCGTTAGCGCGAAAATGGCGACCAACCAAATTCAAAGAAGTGGTTGGTCAAGCCCATGTTTTAACAGCATTAGAGAATGCCCTTAGCCAGAACAGGTTGCACCATGCATACCTGTTCAGCGGTACACGAGGTGTCGGTAAAACGACCATCGGCCGTTTGTTTGCGAAGGGACTCAACTGTGAAACAGGCATTACCTCAACACCTTGTGGTGAATGTGCAACCTGTAAAGAAATCGATGAAGGTCGCTTTGTTGACCTACTTGAGATTGATGCGGCATCACGTACTAAGGTAGAAGATACCCGCGAGCTTCTGGACAATGTTCAGTACAAGCCTGCACGTGGTCGCTTCAAGGTTTACCTAATCGATGAAGTACACATGCTTTCTAGGCACAGCTTTAACGCGCTTCTAAAGACCTTAGAAGAGCCGCCTGAGTATGTGAAATTCTTGCTCGCAACAACGGATCCACAGAAGCTTCCAGTAACGATTTTGTCGCGTTGTTTGCAGTTCCACCTTAAGCCGATCAGCGTTGATAATATTCACGAGCAGCTCGATCATATTCTTGAACAAGAAGATGTGACGTCTGAATCTCGTGCACTTGGAATGATTGCTCATGCTGCTGATGGCAGTATGCGTGATGCACTAAGCCTTACAGATCAAGCAATCGCATTGGGTAACGGCAATGTTGTAACAGATACTGTTGCTCATATGCTCGGGACACTGGATACCGACCAAGCTATCCACTTGCTTGAAGCGATTAGCAGTAAGCAGCCGCAACAAGTAATGGCGTGTATTCAAAGCCTTGCTGAGAACGGTGTTGAGTGGGACGGTTTGCTGAATCAGCTTGCGACTCAACTGCATCGTCTTGCGATGTTCCAAGCTTTGCCATCTACATTAGATAAGGCACAGCCTGACGCAGAGAAGCTTGAGTTACTGAGCAAAGCGCTTAGCCCACAAGACATTCAACTCTACTACCAGATCGTGTTGAAAGGTCGTGAAGACTTACCATTGTCGCCAACCGCTCGCGTTGGTATTGAGATGGTGGTTTTACGCATGTTGGCATTTAGACCAGCTGAACAAGCGGTTGCTACGGCAATCTCGACTCAGTCGGCAAGCCCAGCGCCAGTTCCAGCAGCTCAAGCTCAGAACGTTGCTCAACCTGTGAGCCAATCTGCGCCAATGGTAGCTCCGAGACAGCCTCAGATGCAACAACAGGCGCCTCAACAGCAGCCTATGCAGCAGCAACCCGTGCAACAGGCTCCGCAGCAGAACCCAGCACAGTATTCAGATTCGCAAGGTTACGCTGAACATTCAGGCAACCAAGGTTATCCAGAACAGGATTACCCGCATAGCCAGTATGACGCGCCTCCTGCTTATGATGAGCGTCCAAGCTACGGAGCAGAGCAGCCTCAGCAGCAACAAACGAATTATCAGAACCAGAGCCCGGTTCAACAGCCAAGCGCTGCACCTTCTGCACCTTCTGCTCCGCAAGAGCAGCCAGTGCGTGCAACTTCGCCTGTGAGTGGTTTACGCCACCAATTACGTTCTCAACGTAGAGGCAGTTCGGCAACAGAAAACAAAGGCTCGGCGCCAAAAAAGGCTAAAGCGACACCTGCTAAAACTTCAGTTCTTGATCGAGTTGCTCAGCAACACGGTGGTTCTGAGCGGGTGTCGCCAGCTTCTTTATCAGCCTCTTCGACAGAAAATGTGACCAACGATAATGAACCTTATCGCTGGAAACCGTCTAAACCTGTAGTGAAAGAGGTGAGCAAAGAGCTTACACCTACTCAAATCAAGCGTGCGTTAGAGCATATTAAGACACCAGAAATGGTCGACAAATTGCTTCAAGAGTCGATTGCTCAAGATGAATGGTCCGCCACGATTCAAAAGCTAGAGACAGCCAAGCTTGTTGAACAGTTAGCATTGAACTCAGTGTTTGCTAAAAACGACACATCAATCACTTTAACGTTAAGGGCGAGCCAAGCTCATTTGAATACGGACCGTGCACAGAGTGAGCTATTGCAGTCTCTCAATACTGTGCTTGGAGAAGAGTGTCATTTGAGTGTTGAAATCGGTGATGGCGGAGAAACGCCGCTAGAATTACGAGAAAGATTGTATCAAGGTAAGTTGAAAGACGCGTTTACCGCGTTGGAAAACGATGCCAACGTACAGTTCATTGAAAGACGTTTTGCCGCTGAACTCGACAGAGACAGCGTTCGTCCTATCTAGAACGTTTTCTTGTTTAGTGACCGGCTTATCATCCCAGATAAGCAAATCTGAGAACTGAACAACGAGGGGTTGAATCACACTGTTTTAACCCCCATTTAAGCTCGTATAGCTTAATTAATTTTAATAAACCAATTAGACCAGAGAGTATTAACATGTTTGGTAAAGGCGGTATGGGCAACATGATGAAGCAAGCCCAGCAAATGCAAGAGCGCATGCAAAAGCTTCAAGAAGAAATCGCAAATATGGAAATTACAGGTGAGTCAGGTGCTGGCCTTGTAAAAGTAACGATCACTGGTAGCCACAGCGTTCGCCGTGTTGATATCGATGAAAGCCTAATGGAAGACGATAAAGAGATGCTTGAAGATCTTATCGCTGCTGCTTTCAACGATGCGGCTCGTCGCGTTGAAGAAACTCAAAAAGAGAAAATGGCTAGCGTAACTGGCGGAATGCAACTTCCACCAGGTATGAAGATGCCTTTCTAAGTAACTTATTCTTAAAGGTTAATTCAGGTGGTGGTTTGTATTGAACAGGCTATTACTTGAACATTAGAACGGTTAAATATGCGTACCAGTCATATGCTGGAGCATTTGATGGAGGCCTTACGTTGTCTACCTGGGGTTGGCCCCAAGTCGGCGCAGCGTATGGCCTTTCATTTGTTACAGCGCGATAGAAAAGGCGGCCTACAATTGGCTGAAGCTCTTAGCCAAGCAATGACCGAAATTGGTCACTGTAATGAGTGCCGTACTTTTACTGAAGAAGATACTTGCCACATTTGTACCAATCCTAAACGTCAGGAAAATGGTCAAATCTGTGTAGTAGAGAGCCCTGCAGACATTGCAGCAATAGAAGCGACAGGCCAATATTCAGGCCGTTATTTTGTATTGATGGGTCACCTTTCACCACTTGATGGCATTGGTCCAAGTGACATCGGTCTTGATGTTTTGGACTACCGCCTGCGTCGTGGTGATATCTCTGAAGTAATCCTAGCGACTAACCCAACAGTTGAAGGGGAAGCAACAGCGCATTACATTGCTGAGCTATGTAATGCCCATGAAGTGAACGCTAGCCGTATCGCTCATGGTGTTCCCGTTGGTGGTGAGCTAGAGCTGGTGGATGGCACCACGCTTTCGCACTCCTTACTCGGTCGTCATAAGATCTAAAAAAGCCGCTTGGTGAATCATCACTAAGCGGCTTTTTCTTTTATTGCTTTAGACGTTTTTCAGCGCTTAATCTGAACCTCTCACCGCTTTGTATATCATCGCGCCAATCACGGCACCAATAATTGGTGCCACCCAGAATAGCCATAGTTGTGAAACAGCCCAGTCACCGACAAATACAGCCACGCCGGTACTTCGAGCAGGGTTCACAGAGGTGTTAGTGACAGGGATACTGATTAGGTGGATCAAGGTCAAACAGAGACCAATCGCAATGGGTGCAAACCCAGCAGGCGCTTTTGAATCAGTTGCACCCATGATCACGAATAGGAATACCATGGTCATGACCACTTCACAGACCAGTGCTGCTGTGAGCGAGTAGCCGCCCGGTGAGTGTTCACCGTAACCATTTGAAGCAAAGCCAGATGCCGCAGCGTCAAAGCCTACTTGGCCTGAGGCAATCACAAATAACACTCCACCCGCGATAATACCGCCAATGACCTGGGCAATAATGTAAGGTGCGACGTCTTTGGCATCAAAGCGACCACCGCTCCAAAGTCCAATAGTAACAGCAGGGTTGAGATGACAGCCAGATATATGGCCAATAGCAAAAGCCATGGTGAGTACGGTTAAACCAAAGGCGAGGGAAACCCCGAGTAAGCCGATACCTACATCGGGAAAAGCAGCGGCTAAGACGGCACTACCACAACCCCCTAACACCAACCAAAATGTACCGAACATTTCTGCGATATACCTATTCATAACGATCCTTATTAATCTGTACCAGTATCAACAAGATAGTTTAGATTTCGAAGAATTGTGAAATCTTGGGCATATAGGAGGAAGAAAAGGTCAGCTAATCTTAGGTAATGGCTTCTAACTCGATCAGGTTATCAAGGGCATCTTGGTCGGTTTTACCACAAATTACAGGGCAAGCTTTGAATTGGTGACATACCTTCGGACGTGAAGGTTGACCAAACAATTTGCAGAGATCTTGCTCATTTAATTGGATGCAGCGTACGCCAGCAGGCTTACCATTAGGCATTCCAGGAATAGCAGATGTAATACTCGGAGCGATACAACATGCTCCACAACCTAGGCGACATTCCATCAAATTAAACTCACTAAATAACAGGGTGCGCGATAGTAGCAAAAAATGATGAGAGTGACAGCTGTTGATTGAATCAAAGAATGAACAATTATTATCCTTGAACTTTTTATGGGCTAGCGGTATAACACGCACCCCAGTAAAAGAGTAAGAAGTAATCCTATGACGAATCCATTTTGGCAAGAAAAGACACTAGAGCAAATGACCGAGAATGAGTGGGAATCACTTTGTGACGGTTGTGGTAAGTGCTGCCTGCATAAACTAATGGATGAAGATAGCGATGAAGTTTACTACACCAACGTGGCGTGCAGCTGGTTAAACGACAAAACATGCTCGTGTAAAGACTACCCGAACCGCTTCACTTCAGGTGAAGAGTGTTTGAAGCTGACTCGTGACAAGATCGATGAATTTCACTGGCTACCAGACACTTGTGCTTACCGTCTTCTATCAGAATCTAAGCCGATCCCTGAATGGCACCCGTTGATCACCGGATCAAAAACAGAGATGCATGCAGCAGGTGAAAGCGTTCGTAACAAAGTAGTGTACGAAATTGATGTGGTGGATTGGGAAGACCACATTTTGAACCACCCGAATCGCTAGTTAACGAAGACTAGTCAATCACCCGAATAAAAAAAGGCTCACATTTCTGTGAGCCTTTGTCGTATTTAGGAGGGTCCAAATCAATGGACTGTGTCATGGCTAATGTCAAGCAAGCGGTAAGTCTGCAACCACCTGGTTGAACGTGATACGAGCATTCTGAGCTTGCTCAGATAACTCGATCTTTTTCGCTTGTGCGGCACTAAGATTACTCTCGGCCTGCTCAAGTGCTTGTTGTAGGTTCTCTGGTAACTCGTGAGTTTCCATTTGTGAACCTTGTTCTAGCACATAAGCGCGAATTTCTTTCTTCACTGCGGCAAGTTCTGTGTAAGCAACACGCTCAAGTTCTGCAGCTTCTTGTGCTGCATCTCTCTCTTTCTCAAATTGAGCCAGCGCCATACCTTCAGCAGACCAAGGGTCCATGTCTGGCAGTTCTTCGATGTTGATCGTTGGCTCGATGTACGCATCTTGATGGCGTAGGTCGAGGTTAGTCGCACGAACCGCTGAAATCATCAACATGACAGAGATAGCAAGCAGCGGTAAGCCACCAACAATCGCTGCGGTTTGTAGCGTACTTAGGCCGCCCAAGAACATCAGAATAGTTGGCAAGAACGATAGAGTGAATGCCCAGAACATACGGTTCCAGCGCATTGGCTCTTCGGTCACGTTGTTTTGTACAACAGACGCTAGGATGTATGAGATAGAGTCAAATGTCGTTGCCGTAAAAATGATACACAGCATTGTAAATACAGCGATAACCAGCGTGCTCATTGGCAGTTGTGCAAGCATCGAGAAGATAGCTTTGGTTGCGCCTTCAGCATTCAAAATCGCTACTACATCCAGCTCACCAGAAAGCTGCAGTGATAGGCCGTAGTTACCTAAGATCATGAAGAATAGGAAACAACCTAGAGAACCAAAGAAAATCGAACCTGATACCATTTGTTTGATGGTTCTGCCGCGAGAGATACGCGCAACAAACAGACCCATACTCGGTGCAAATACTAGCCACCATGCCCAGTAGAAAATCGTCCAGTCTTGTGGGAAGTGAGTGTTTTCGAATGTACCGTAGCCACCAAATGGTTCAGCCCACGTTGCCATCACGAAGAAGTTAGACAGTAGACGACCAATTGAGTCTAAACCTGTTTCTAACATGAAGATTGTTGGACCCGCGATCAGAACGAAAGCCAACAGACCCATTGCACCCCAGAAGTTGATGTTACTTAGGATCTTGATGCCTTTTTCCAATCCAGCATAAGATGAGTAAGCAAAAATCGCTGTACACACTAAAAGCACCATCACTTGCGTCAGGTTATTTTTAGGTAGACCAAATAGGTGATTCAGACCTTCAGTGATTAGAGGTGCAGCTAAACCTAGTGTTGTTGCAGCGCCGCCTAATAGACCGAAAATGAAAAGGATATCGACGATTTTTCCAGGTACGCCTTTACTACGGTGTTCACCAAGAACAGGCATTAACGCGCTAGAAATTTTTAGAACTGGCTGTTTGCGTACATAGAAGAAGTAAGCGATAGGAATCGCAGGGATCAGGTAGATAGACCACGCGATTGGTCCCCAGTGGAACAAACCGTAAGTTGCAGCCCAACGAACCGCTTCTTCACTGCCCGGCTCTAGTTGGAAAGGCGGTGATTGGTAGTAGTAAGCCCACTCAATACAGCCCCAGTACAAGATACTTGCACCGATACCGCCACAAAATAGCATTGCAGCCCATGATGCTGTTTTGAATTCAGGCTCTTCATCAGCTTCGCCCAGTTTAATTTGTCCCATATCACTGAACACAACGTAAACCATAAATGCACAGGCAGCGAGGCCTAGCGCAAGATATAAAAATCCAAGTTGGTCCGTCATGAATGTTTTCGCAACCGCAATCCAGTCTGCGCCCTGTGCAGGGAACAAAATGAGCGGGAAAACTATCGTGAGTAGGAGTGCAATCGCACCAAAGAAAGTAGGCTTATCAATAAGCTCAAAAGTGTTTTTCACGAGTATTATTCCATTAAAATGAGAGCGGAATTATGGAATGAACTCGTTTTTTAGACCAAATCGGGTCTGTTGTCGTGACGACAAATCGCTTTAATGCAGAGAGGAAAGTGCAGTAACAGAGGGGAAAGTTAGATTAAGGCAAGTAGAATGCCACCAACGGTTGCCGCTGCGGATAAGTATTGCCCAGCTGAATAAGAACCATCGTCCTCTTCTTCAATCTTATCTGGGTGATCCATACCTAAAGCGCCATGAGCAAATGACTCAACCTTATCGGTAACGGTCTCGTTTTCAGCTTCGACTTTCTTGGCTTCTTTATCGATTTCTTTAAGTGCAGATAATAGGGCTTTGCCTTCATCAGAAAGCTTCACGGTATTTTGCTCAACCTTAAGCGGCGCAGGCTTTTCAGCTTCAGTGCTTTTAGCTTGTGCATTCATTTGCGAAGGTGAATACAGCTGAGTATTACTCGTTCCTACTGGCGTCATATCGCTCTCCTTACCTATCCTTAAATATAGTATCGGCAGAGGTGTGAAAAACTTGTGCAATTAATCATCGATAGTGATGTTTTTTATTCGCACATTACATTTTCGTCTGCTTGGTTAAATCGTCTATTTACTAAGCAAGTCTTGTGCCGATAAGAATGTTTGATTTAGATAGAGTTAGGATGAATGACGGGAACGTGATCAAGTTTTGACGATGGGCTAATTATCTAGGATTAGCCCATCGACTCTTTAGCTTAGAAGAGTGGATCAACAGACCTTACTCACACTCTAGGCTAGCGCTGCGTTTTGACAGGTGCTTGTATGCCTTCATTCGGTTCTCTTTCTTAACAAAGCGAGCCGGCGGCGAAAGTACTTTTAGCTGGTAGTCATTGCTATCTGATGAAACCTCTTCAACTGGGCTGATGATGGCGATTCTCAAATCAGGGTTACGACGTAGAATTGATGCCGCCGTCCCTAAACCACCCTCGGTGTGGAACTTGCCAGCCACATGAATTACTTGTTTATCAGGGTTTGATGCTAGGTAATCCACAATCGACTCAGCCATGGTTTCATCCCAGGTTACCTGAGCGGCAAACTGTTTTTCTGTTTGCTCTGGCGTACCGTGGTGCATAGAAGCCATGAACTTTTCTTTGTAAGGGCTATCGCCAGTATTCACTTCGGCAGCAATCCATTGGCGTTGCTCGGTCGATAATTGGTCTAGGTAAGGCAATCCTTTACGGCCAATACACTGCACGAATGGCTTTGGTGCATTTGCCGCAATAACATCGACGTCATTGGCTTTTGCGAACTCAACTAACGCGCGGTAATCACTTTCGTAATTTGGCCAAGCTGCCGCTTGAGACATGAGAATTTGTTCGCCAATTTCGCCGTTTAAGTATTGGTCAAGTGTGGCTTGGTGCTCTCGAGTGAATTGTTCCATTGAAAGCGCAATGTTTGATGTTGCGTTGCGGCGCGCTTTTAAGAAGTCGGTTTGGAAGCGGTGAATGGCAGAATGCGTGTGCCATTCGCCAATTAGAACCACATCAGCGTCAATCAGCTGCTCGGGTAATGCATCGAGAGAAAGTGTTTCGCCTTGTGGAGAAGCGAACTGGTAGTCATAGAATGTGGAAACGGATTCCGTTTGAGCCACTTTTTGAGAAGTGTCTTTTGCAGGTTGACTAGCACAAGCCGTGAGAAGAGTAGCTAATCCGATAAGAATAATACGTTGCATGAAATGCCTCCTTGAAGAACACGCATACTAAAGGAGGCAAGATAAGATTTCAATGCAAACGATAATCAATATCAATTAAATTTGTTTGCGGTACACTCGCAGCATAAAGTCAGCTTCACAGTTGAATTGCTCTGCCTCGGTGAGTTGTTGTTTAAACTCTTCACTCGCCTTCCAAGCAAACGGCGTCATCTGTAGCAGGTCGAATGCATCTGACCCCGATAGTTCCATCATATAGTTTAGTTGCTCTTGGTGCTCAAGCGTAAAACCTTCGATCACTTCTGGATCTTCATCGTGCAAACGAACGCCATCATAAATTGCATCACGCAGTTGATACAGGTGTCGGCTAGCTGGTGTCACGGTGATCACCACACCATTATCTTTGATGGTGCGTTGTAACTCTTCAGCCTTGCAAGGCGCATAAATGCGTAGAATGCCGTCTAAGCTGCTTTCAGCAAAGGGTAGGCGATGACTTGATGCAACTGAGAAGTCGACAGCAGGGTAGCGTTTAGCGGCGTATTTGATAGCAATCTTAGAAATGTCTAGGCCAAAAGTCGCACCATTCTTTTCTTGAAGATTCACAGCAATTTCGTTGGTGTAATACCCTTCGCCACAACCAATATCCAATAGACTAGGTGCCTCAGCTGGTAGATAGCGAGAACACAATGTCACCACCGCTTGGCGCATTGGGTCATAGTGGTTACCTTCAAGGAAACGACGACGTGCCTGCATCATCTCTTTGTTGTCACCTGGATCTTTTGAGCGTTTGTGGTGCGCAGGCATCAAATTGACATAGCCTTCTTTCGCTAGGTCGAACTGATGGTTCTTTTCACACTTAAACGTACGATCGTTCTGAGATAAAGGTTGGTGACACAAAGGGCATTGGTAAGTCATTGCGAACTCGAGGTAGAAATTTCAAGTCCAAAATTTTAACAGGAAGCATAGTGGGGCGCTAG
Organism: Vibrio sp. 1CM2L; assembly: GCF_023161695.1. NCBI lineage: Bacteria > Pseudomonadati > Pseudomonadota > Gammaproteobacteria > Vibrionales > Vibrionaceae > Vibrio > Vibrio sp. 1CM2L. Next base: position 655,299 of record NZ_JALNTT010000002.1, on the reverse strand, counting down.
AATAAACGCAGCTGTGTTGGTTAACGGCAATCCGAGAGTAGATAGAACCAGTCAGTGAAGAGATAGAGCCAACGAATGGTTGGCTCTATTAGTTATGAGCGAGTCGCTGATAAAACAGAGAACTCAGCTTTTAGCTAAAGAAGTTAACTTGATTCTTCAACGATTCCGCTTGTTTCTGAAGCTCATCAGCACTGTGAGAGGTCTTAGCGCTGGTTTCACGGCTTTGTTGGTTCAAGTCGCTGATCGCATGCGCGTTCGCTGCTATCTCTTGAGAAACCTGAGCTTGCTCTTCTGATGTCGCAGCAATGGTTTCAGCTTGAGAAGCAATAGATTCAACTTGAGAAGCAATCGACTCTAGTGCGGTGCCTGCTTCTTGCGCTTTATCGAGTACTTGGTTGGCGTTCGATTGGCTTTGTGTCATCAGGTTTACGGCATTGTGGGTCGAAGACTTTAGCTTCTCGATGATGCTCACTACATCTTGTACTGATGTTTGTGTTCTATGAGCGAGCGTTCTTACTTCATCAGCAACAACGGCAAAACCACGACCTTGTTCACCCGCTCGTGCTGCTTCAATCGCAGCGTTCAATGCAAGCAAGTTGGTCTGCTCTGCGATGTCATCAATCATCTTGGTGACGGTTTGAATGCTTTCGCTATCAGAGCTTACTTGCTCGATAGCCGATGCTGACTTGTCTAATTGATCATTCAGTTGGGCAACATCAATACACACACCTTCAACGACTTCTAAACCTTTCTGGCTGTCTTCATTGGCAAGGCGAACATTTTCCGCAATGCTGTTTACCTGCTGCGCTACTGATTCAGCAGAGGTGGCCATCTCTTCTATGGCAGTAACGACTTGCTCTACCTGTGCTTGCTGGCGATCAGATTGACTCAAGTTGTGGCTGGCATCTTGTGACACACTGCTTGAGCTGTTCTGTACTTGATCACTGGTTGCACGAATCTCGCCCACGAGTGTGTTCAGCTGGGCTGCCATGTTCGCAACACCGGTATTCAGATTGCTGATCTCGTTTTTGGTCTGCTTACCATTGTTTGGAATATGCAGGCTTACTTCGCCTTTTCCTAGACGTAGCATGTACTCGTTTAACGTCGTTAGTGGCGTCAGTGTACGGTTCAACACGAAGGTTAACGCAACGATGGTGGCGGCAGCAATCAAGGTGGCAATAATAGCGATGAGCTTCAACAGTTCATCAGTGCCCTTGGTCACTTCCTTGATAAAAGTCCCACCAAGCAGTTTCCAATCCCACCCAGAAACTTCAGTGTAGACGAGATATTTTTCACCTACCGTCCCTTGGTACTCAAAAGGGTAGAGAATCAAACCGGATTGCTGTTCAAAGATCTGATAGAAAGGTTTGTTGCCGTCGTAGTCAGCCACGTCAACAATCGATTTACCACCGCCAACGTTAGTAGGGTGCAGTAAGTACTGGCCTTGATGCTCTTTCTCGTTATCAACAATGATGGTGTATCCGGTGTCACCCCATGATACAGAGCGTAAAGATTCAAACAGACTTTGAGTTGCCTCTTCTACTGGCAAGCCAATGAAAGAGACACCGTTTACTTTACCTTGAGCATTGGTCAAAGGCGCATAGTAGGTGATGTAACGTTGGCCGAAGAGCTTAACTTGAGAGTAATAAGGCTGGCCATTCTTGAGCTTGCTATAGCCTGGATGATTTTTCCCTAGCGTGGTCGCAACGACTCGTTCGCCTGATGGCTTTTTAAGAGAAGTCGACACACGAATAAAGTCGTCGCCAAATGGGGCAAATAGGGTCGCTACGGCGCCGGTGTCGCGAGTAAAGCTATCAACCAGTTTGGTGTCGTTGATTAAGCTCTCACCGTATTGAGTCATGTTAGGAATGGAATGACCGTTGAACTCAACATCATAACTTTCAACATAAATACCTGCTAGGTAACCGTTGCGAAAAGTGGATTCTAAAACTTTGGCGGTATGCAGGTAGGCATCGAACTGACCAGAGATGGTTTTGGCCATCGCTTCTACTTTGGATTGGTGTTCTTTTAACGTGTTGTCTAATAACACCTGAGAGGCATTTCTATATACGAGTGTCGCAATGGAGCCAAAGGCGATAAGCAAGCACAGCAAAATGACCAACTTAAGTTGGAAGCCAACACTTTGATTTTTGTATTTCTCGAACATGAATTCACTATCCTGTCTTCATTGAGGTGTTGTTAAGTGGTTTTAAGGAAGTTTGTTATTGAGCTTTCTATCATAGGTACTTATTTATCGGCAGTAATTGATAATAATTAATGAATTGATAGTTATATTTATAAACTAGAGTGATGAGAGCTAAATGGTGCGGAGTTGAATAAAGAGGTGATGGACTAATAGGCTTGTGCTAAAGCATTGATTACTAAGCGATGCGTGTGAGGTTAGGGGCAATAAAAAATGCAGATCAATGAGCTGCATTTTTGTTTTTAATTAAACTCGCTAGAGGTCTAGTTTGAGGACATCACCGTAATCAGCTGGTGGCTTTCACCAGGCTGTAATGTTTTTCCTGCTTCTAGGCTTGGTGCGTGCAGTGTTGATTCAACACATAGCATGGTTAGGTAACCGTCGTCTTGCATGTCGCCCATACCAGCAGCGCCTTCTGCCCACGGGTTCCACAGTACTGCAGAGTTATGACCATGGTTTTCAACGGTTAGCGTGCGATCCAACTTCTTGTCAGCAACAAAGATTTGCGCTTCTGGTTGCGTGTAAACGCGGTCAATCGTGTCGGTCAGTACCAGTTCAGCTCCACCTTGGCAGATCTTGCCACCTTGCAGGCTATCAATGTACTCAGCACCCATACCTGTTGTGGTTGTGGTGTGAATATCACCAACGTTTAGGTAAGTGTGTAGGGCACCAGAGAAAGTCCATGGTTGAGAATCAGTGTTCTTCACGTCCAGCGTTACTTTTAGCTGCTCGCCGATCTCAACATTCAAACGTGCATCGAACTGATGAGGCCATACTGCTAGCGTCTCTTCGCTTGGCTTCAGACCTAAGCTAACAATCACGCCAGCTTCGCTTTCACGGTGTTCAACCAATTGCCATTCACTTGAACGGGCAAAACCATGTGCTGGTGCTGCAATGCGACCAAACCAAGGCCAACATACTGGAATACCACCACGCAGAGCCGTTTTACCGTCGAATTTAGCTTGTTGGCTCATCCAAATCAGGTCTTCTTGACCTTGCGGTTGGAATGACACCACATGGCCGCCAAATAGTGAAATCGCTGCGTTTGCTTTATCGTGGATAACGCGAACCAGTTTTACGCCTTCGTGCTCAACGATAGTGACGTTGTCAGAAAGTACCGCCAGTGCAGGTAGAGTAGATAAATCCATTACATGATCCTTCTAAGGAAATTGAATTCAAATGCTGACTAGAGTGATGCTTGTGTTTTCATGAGTGATAAACAGAGTCAGTATTAGAATTGAATTTTGCATTTGGGCTATCTTGATAGGCTTAGACAGACGCGGTTTAAAAGATAGCAGGTATTAAAAAGGCGACACTAAGGTCGCCTTTTTCAAAGTCTGCTCAAAACAGTCTTCGCTAATGCTTATCTAAAGCGATTTCTAAAAAGAAATTACTTAGAGATGTGAGCGATTAGGTCTAGAACTTTGTTTGAGTAACCGATTTCGTTGTCGTACCAAGATACAACTTTAACGAATTTGTCAGTTAGAGCAACACCAGCTTTAGCATCGAATACTGAAGTTTGAACTTCACCGATGAAATCTTGTGATACTACTTGGTCTTCAGTGTAACCAAGAACGCCAGCCATTTCGCCTTCAGAAGCTTCTTTCATTGCAGCACAAATTTCTTCGTAAGATGCAGCTTCTTTTAGGTTAACTGTTAGGTCAACTACAGATACGTTAGCAGTTGGTACACGGAAAGCCATACCAGTTAGAAGGCCGTTTAGTTCTGGAAGAACAACGCCTACAGCTTTAGCAGCACCAGTTGAAGATGGGATGATGTTTTGAGAAGCACCACGGCCACCGCGCCAGTCTTTAGCAGAAGGGCCATCTACAGTTTTTTGAGTTGCTGTAGTAGCGTGAACTGTAGTCATAAGACCAGACTCAATGCCCCACTTATCGTTAAGTACTTTAGCGATAGGTGCAAGACAGTTAGTAGTACAAGAAGCGTTAGAAACGATGTCTTGACCAGCGTAAGATGCTTGGTTAACGCCCATTACGAACATTGGAGTTGCATCTTTAGAAGGACCAGTAAGAACTACTTTCTTAGCGCCAGCAGTGATGTGCTTACGTGCAGTCTCGTCAGTTAGGAAAAGACCAGTTGCTTCAGCAACTACGTCTACTTCGATAGCATCCCACTTAAGGTCTTCTGGGTTACGCTCAGCTGTAACACGTACAGTTTTACCGTTAACGATTAGGTTACCGCCTTCAACTTCAACAGTACCGTTGAAACGGCCGTGAGTTGAGTCGTACTTAAGCATGTATGCCATGTACTCTACGTCGATTAGATCGTTAATACCTACTACTTCGATGTCTGCACGCTCTTGAGCTGCGCGGAATACGAAACGGCCGATACGGCCAAAACCGTTAATACCTACTTTGATAGTCATTGTAGTTGCTCCACAACTTAATTTCTGATTAAAGATAACTGGTAGTAAAATTACAGAATCCAGTATACATCTGCAATAGATAATCCGACTTAACTTGTTTAATGTCAAAAAAAAGCGACGCTTTTCTTAACAATTGGGTGTAAGTGGTTGAAAATTGACCATTGCGAGTGGCTCTGTACCCTTCCAGTTGGGTAAAATACCTCTAAATGATGATTCACTTATGAGTGTATATGTACAATGTTTCCTGGTGAGAAAGTATGTGCTACAAAACGACTCATATGCAAGCCTTTATAGAAAAAAGTAAATATAATAACTGATAATGTGGAGAGATATTAACGTGATTCAAAAGGGAGGAAATATGATAAAGCCTGATGAATACTGGCGTGAACGCCTAACGGACGACGAATTTGCAGTGTGTCGTCAACGTGGTACCGAAGCCCCATATAGCGGTAAGTTACTGCACAACCATAAGACGGGTGTCTATAGCTGCACATGCTGTGAAAGCCCTTTGTTTCTGTCGGATAACAAATATGATTCAGGGTGCGGTTGGCCAAGCTTTGATGCCCCAGTGAATGATGAAGCAGTACGCTATATAGAAGATCTAAGTCACGGAATGAAGCGTGTAGAGATCCGTTGTACCGCTTGTGATAGCCATTTAGGTCACGTTTTTCCTGATGGTCCGAAGACAACCGGTGAACGGTTCTGTGTTAATTCTGTGTCGTTAATTTTCAACAAAAATGACGAAAGTACGAAATAACTTGTAACTATTGTCTAATCCTTACAGGTCGCATTTGTCGATTTAGGAATGCTGAAACGTCCAAGATTTCAGATTTAACTCTAGTACAAATAAAAACAGCTACCAAAAAGGTAGCTGTTTTTATTTGGAAGCAGGTGAATAAGAAGCTTAAGTAAGAACACTATAAATGAAGCGATCAGTAACTCGGGACGATTGAAGGGCTGTAAATTCCATCCTCAATCGCTTCGACGATGTTGTCTGCGTCTTTATTTAGCTTCTTATAGGTTGCTTTGTCGAAATGGTACAACACCGTGAGCTCGGCTTCAGAAGCAATCGGCACATCAAAGTCTTTGGCAACCATTGCCCAAACGTACGCTTTTTCCATATGACCCAGGCTGTGGTTGATACTGGCCATCGACTTGAAGATTTCAGTGTTGGCTGCCGAGCCATTAGAAAGCGTTAACGCATTATTGAGTAGCTTAAGTGTCTTTATATGATTGCGGGTAGTATAGAAGGTTGCCAAGGCATATTGCATCTCAGCTGTGTTTAACGCTTCAGTGCCTTCTAGTTGTAGGAAACTGCGTCTGGCGTTGGTGTCCCCAGTTTGCGACCACAAGAAGTATAGCGTTTCCGGTGTATCGGATTTCGATAGCTCATCAACAATGCGCTCAGACTCTTCGATACTGTGCATTAAAGAGGTAAAGCGACGTTCTTGCAGCTTAGATTGATCGATCGTTTCGATCTGCGCCGCGAGTTCTAGGCACTTTTTGTAGGCAGTGACTAATTCGAATTCTTTAATTTTGTTGATTTCGGTGGGTTGCTTCTGAACTTCAAATCGATGCCAGATGAGGTCGGTACGTGCGACACGACATTGCCCATCGTTCATGTTCAATTGTTCACATTGAAGACCCGGGTTGCTTTGGCACAGTTGATCGGTATTTTTGTTCCCTTCAAGACACCCAACCAGAGTGAAAGGCAATAGGCTAATCGCCAACCATTTCATAATTTTCATATTCCTTCACTTGTGATCAGATGCACTTATTATTGGTCAGGTTCTTGACTCAATTCTGTTACGGGTTATTTTCTGGTGAAAATTGTTAAAACTAAGGCTTTACCATGGATGCAGAACAACTTCTTAGCGCAATGACACCCGAGGTCTACGAACGTTTAACCTACGCAGTTGAAACGGGTAAATGGCCAGAAGGTACGGCGCTCTCAAAAGAACAGCGCGACTCGTGTATGCAAGCGGTTATGTTATACCAATCTAAACATAACTCTGAAGCTCAACATATGACAATTGCAGCTGGTGGTGAGATTAGCTTTAAATCTAAGTCTGAACTAAAGAAACAGTTTAAGTCAGATCAAGAAGACATTGTTAGGGTTAACCCGAATCATTAAGCTTAAATTACAACAAAGGGGTGGCAATGTGCCACCCCTTTTAGTTTAACTCGTTTATTTATAAGCAATAAAACGATTTAGTTCACGTTAAGCCAGCGTTATTATCATCGAATAACTGGGGTTAACGTGAATCTTTGAACAGGTTATAAGCTCATCTCACCGCGCAACACTTGTTGCATCTGAGCCTTCACTTCTTCGTAGCCTAGGTTTTGGCTTAATAGATAATGCAATTTCGCCAGTGCCGCTTCTGGTGTCATATCGTAACCACTGACAACGCCCGCTTCTGCTAGTGCACAACCCGTCGCGTAACCCCCCATGTTGACTTTGCCAGCCAAACATTGAGTTAGGTTCACAACAATAACACCGCGCTCTGAGGCATCTTTCAGGTGCTGAAGCAGTTCTGGGTTTTGTGGTGCGTTACCCACACCAAAAGTAAGCAGAATCATCGCGTTAACAGGTTGTAATAGCGTGTTACGGATCACTTCGTGTGAGATGCCTGGGTACATTGTGATTACGCCGATAGGTTGCGGAGTAATGTTATGAACCTTGAAAGCACCTTCAGGTTGTTCGTTTACCTTGACGTTATTGCTAAGTTGGATATTGATACCCGCTTCTAGCAATGGGTTCAGGTTTGGAGATGTAAACGCATTGAAGCCATCTGCGTGTGATTTTGTGCTGCGGTTACCACGCATCAACTTGTTGTTGAAGAACAGTGTCACTTCGTTGATTGGGTAGTTTGCTGCAATGTGTAGCGCATTCAGCAGGTTTGCTTGTCCGTCTGAACGAAGCTCTGCTAATGGGATCTGAGAGCCCGTAACAATCACAGGTTTGCCGAGGTTTTCAAGCATGAAAGACAGTGCTGAGGCAGTGTAAGCCATAGTGTCTGTACCATGCAGGATAACGAAACCATCGTACTTATCGTAATTCGCGCGAATGTCATCAGCGATAGTCTGCCAATCAAGTGGCGTCATATCTGAAGAGTCCATTAATGGAGAGTATTCGTGAATGGTGTACTCAGGCATCTCTGGGCGATGGAATTCAGGCATGCCAGCTAGCTGCTTATCCATGAAACCTGCGACAGGAACATAGCCGTGGTCAATAGACTTCTGCATGCCAATTGTGCCGCCGGTGTACGCGATATAGATGTGTTTTCTTTCCATGGCGATTAATACTTAGTGTGATGTAGGGAACAGGGGGGCGATTATAGCGAATTATCATGCAATAAAAAGAGGCACCTCACACAGAGGCACCCCTTAGTTATTGAGTTATTGGCTCAACTTATTGAACTTGGCAATTTAAGCAGAAAGCGTATCGGCCTTGTGGGTCGTTAAAGTTGCCTAACAGCTGGCTATCTTGAGCTAACTGCTGAGTAACCGGCTGTAAACTGCTTGGTATCATCGATTGAATATCTAGGCCTATCGACATCTGAACTTGGTTCATAAATTCTTGAATAAATTGTTCAGTAGCCGAAAGTGGCTCTTCTACCCAGTAGATGTTGTAACTTTCAAGCTCTGCAAGTGAAGCTGCTGCTGCAACCGCATCATCGAAATCACCAATCTCATCGACTAAGCCTTTCTGAATCGCATCTTGACCTGTCCAAACTCGACCTTGAGCAATCTTGTCGACAGCATCGACTTCCAGACCGCGATTTTCTCCAACTAGGCTGATGAATCGGCGGTATCCGTTTTCAATGCCCATTTGGAACGCGTCTTTCGCGCCATCGCTAAGTCCAGTTGTAATACCAAGACCTGAGAAAGGTGAGGTGCCAACGCCATCAGTGTAAACACCAATATCGTTCAACCCTTTTTCGAAGGTGGTGATAACACTGAAGATACCAATTGAACCCGTTAGTGTGGTTGGTTGAGCTAGGATCTTATCCGCACCCATCGAAATCCAGTAACCACCCGAAGCCGCAAGGCTAGACATCGACACAACAACCGGCTTACCCGCTTGCTTGATCGCTTCTATTTCATTGCGAATAACTTCAGAAGCAAAGGCACTGCCACCTGGGCTATCGACACGAAGTACAACGGCTTTTACTTTGTCGTCGTTACGTGCTTGGCGCAGTAGGGCTGCTGTGGTATCTCCGCCAACGGTGCCACGTGGTTGCTTGCCATCCATAATTGCGCCGCTCGCTACAATCACGGCAACGTCGTGTGATTCACTGGTCATGTCTGGAAGCATGGTTGCACGGTATTCGTAGTAACCAAACGCGTTGTAGCTGTCTTGACCGTCACTGCCGAAAACATCTGCAAGCTCTAGTCGAACTTGTTGGCGTGTCGCTAACTCATCCACTAAGCCAAGTTTCTCAGCCAGTTTTGCAATGTCACCATCGACAGACTCAAGTTCTTTCAAGAAGGTGCCCATGCTTGGGTTCAGTGTTTTAGCGTCGATCTGACGGTTGTTACTGACGTCATCAACGTACGCACCCCATAGTTGGCTTAACCAACGAGAAGCGGACTCTTTCGCTGCATCTGACATGTCGTCACGAATGAATGGCTCGATAGCTGACTTGTAAGTACCCACACGGAACACGTGTGTGTTTACGTCTAGCTTCTCTAATAAGGTTTTGTAGTAAAGCGAATAAGCGCTGTAACCTTTAAGAAGAACCCCGCCATCTGGTGATAGGAAGACTTTAGTTGCGTAGCTTGCTAGGTAGTATTGGCTTTGGTTGTAAAAGTCACCCACCGCATAAATAGGTTTGCCTGCCGCTTTGAACTCATTCAACGCTTTAGCGATGTAGCGCAGCTTGGTTAGGTTGGTTTCTGGCAACTCTTTGAGTGCTAAAACGATACCTGTAACCTTGTCATCGTCTTTTGCGTAGCGAATCGTTTCAACGATATCAAACAGGATGTTCTCTTTTGGAAGGTCTTTGCCAAGCAGCGAACCCGTGACCGAATCCATCGGATTGATATAGCGACTTTGTTCTACAATAGGACCAGACAGGTTAAGCACCAGAGCTGAATCCTGTGGAACCGTCGGTTGAGCCGTATCTGAATGGAAGTACACAAAGTAGATGATGGCGATACTGAGTAAAAAGACTAGGTTAACCAGCGCAAGACGTACAAACGTAATGAGCTTCCAAATCCCTTTAAAGATCATACTTATAAATTTGAATATTTTTTTCATTCTGTCTCCGCAGTGAGATCACGTCGCTTTAACAAGCCGTAGTACCATTAATCTCAATAATATGAACTGCTTAGTATCCTACGATAATTCCCAAGCTCAAACTACACCAAGAATTGTTAATCGATATATATTCTCATTAAGTGTAGTCAAATTAAGGGGTTCTGAACGATTAATACCTTCAGCATTATGATCGGTGTTACAAAAATGTAAACAGTTGTTTGAACTTTTGGTGATTGAACTATACTGTGGTCAGACCACAAGGATAAAATAATAGAAGTGATGTCTGCCATGTACCCACATTTACTTGAACCACTCGATCTTGGATTTACTCAGTTACGTAACCGTGTATTGATGGGATCAATGCACACAGGTTTAGAAGAAAATAAAGAAGGCCTACACAAACTTGCCGCGTTTTATGAAGAGCGAGCAAAAGGAGGCGTTGGTCTTATTGTTACCGGTGGTTTCTCTCCTAATTTACGTGGCAGATTAACCCCATTTAGTGCTGAATTCAGTAAAGTAAAGCACGCCAAAGCGCACCAAGTTGTTACCGAAGCCGTCCACAAGCACGGCGGTAAAATTGCGCTTCAACTATTGCATGCCGGTCGTTATGCGATGCACCCATTCGCGCAAAGTGCTTCTGGCATTAAAGCGCCAATCGCTAAGTTCGCACCCAGTGAGATGAGCCCTCGTCAGATCAAAAAGACCATCGGTGCTTTTGCCAACAGTGCCGAGCTCGCTCAAGTCGCGGGTTACGACGGCATTGAGATCATGGGCTCTGAAGGTTACTTGATTAACCAATTCATCTGTAAGCGTACCAACATGCGTTACGACGAGTGGGGCGGCTCTTACGAGAAGCGTATGCGTTTCCCGTTAGAGATCGTTAAATCGATTCGTGAAGCGGTGGGCAAGGATTTCATTATTATTTTCCGCTTGTCGATGCTGGATTTGGTTGAACAAGGTAGCACCTTTGAAGATGTTGTTCTTTTGGCTCAAAAACTAGAAGAAGCGGGCGTGACTATCATCAATACTGGTATTGGTTGGCATGAAGCTCGTGTTCCGACTATCGCGACGCAAGTACCACGAGGCGCATTCTCTTGGGTAACCGAGAAAGTGAAACCATACGTGTCGATCCCAGTGGTGACATGTAACCGAATCAACACGCCAGAAGAGGCCGAACGTATCCTCAGTTCAGGGCAGGCCGACATGGTTTCAATGGCGCGCCCATTCTTGGCAGATCCGGACTTTGTTAATAAAGCCGCTCAAGACCAAGCGCAGTTCATCAATACCTGTATCGGCTGTAACCAAGCTTGTCTTGATAACGTGTTTAAGGGTAAGCGAGCGAGCTGTTTGGTTAACCCACGAGCTTGTTACGAGACTGAAATTGTTGTTCAGCCAGCGCAAGCGACTAAGTCCATTGCGGTTGTCGGCGCAGGCCCAGCCGGTTTAGCTTGTGCAACGACTTTAGCGCAGCGTGGACACAAGGTTGACTTGATTGAAAAAAATGACCGTATCGGCGGCCAGTTCAGATTGGCAATGCAGATCCCGGGCAAAGAAGAGTTCAGAGAAACGATTCGTTACTTTGCTAACCAAATCGACGCTTCAGGCGTGAATCTGAAACTGGATACCGAAGCAACGTTTGAGATGTTGTTGAAGTACGATGAAGTAGTGATGGCTGCTGGCGTAGAGCCAAGAAAGCTCGATATTGAGGGCATTGACCAAGAAAACGTGGTCGATTACCAAACCTTGATTCGCGAAAAGACACCAGTCGGCGAAAAGGTCGCGATTGTTGGTGCTGGTGGTATCGGTGTCGATGTGGCAACCATGCTGACAGAGCCGACTTCACACAGCCTAGACGATTGGCTGCATGAGTGGGGTATTGATAAGAACATGGAACACCCAGGTGGTTTGTATCCTTACCCGGATTCATTCAGCGACAAAACGGTTTGGGTGATGCAGCGTAAAGCGGGGCGCGTTGGTAAAGGCCCGGGTAAAACCACAGGTTGGATTCATAAACGTACGCTAGAAAAGCGCGGCGTGAATCTACTGGGTGGCGTGAGCTACAACAAAATTGATGACCAAGGTCTGCATATCAGTATTGGCAAGAAAGAACAGGTCCTCGATGCCGATTCCGTTATCGTGTGTGCAGGTCAGGTGTCAGTTCGTCCATTTGAAGATATGTGGCAAGAGTTTGGTGGCAAACTGCACGTGATAGGCGGTGCCGATTATGCCGGTGAGCTGGATGCAGTACGTGCTATCCGTCAAGGTGTTGAGTTAGCTATTAAGTTATAGAATCATCTATCAAACTGTAATCTTATCGGTAGATATTGTTACTTAATTTGCTGAGCTAGATTTTGAACAAGGCTCCTAAGTCATAGATTTAGGAGCCTTTATTGTTTCTAATCTAGCCCAAATTGACAGCCGTTGAGATTTATTATCGTTTGTATTCTGTGCTAAAGTTCAACTATACAAACAATAAAAATTAGTAAGGACTTCAAATGGATGCTTTGGATCTATTGCTCAACAGACGCTCAATCGCAAAACTCTCTGATCCAGCACCTGAAGGTGTGGCGTTAGAAAACATCATTAAAGCAGGGCTGCGCGCTCCAGACCACGGTGCACTAACACCTTGGCGCTTTGTTATCGCGCAAGGTTCTGGTCTACAAAAGCTTTCAGACATCTTGGTGCGTGCCGCTGAAGCGGATGAAAGCGAAGAAGCGGTTATCGAGAAAGTAAAAAAAGCGCCGTTCCGAGCTCCGATGGTGATCACCGTGATTGCTAAAGTAACCGAGCATGAAAAAGTACCAGCGATTGAACAACATCTTTCTGCAGGTTGCGCTGCTCAAGCGATGCAAATGGCTGCAGTCGCACAAGGTTTCCAAGGCTTTTGGCGCTCAGGTAAATGGATGTTCCACCCAGAAGTACACCAAGCATTTGGCCTAGAAGGCGACGATGAAATTGTTGGCTTCCTTTATTTAGGCACTCCAGGCTGTACACCAATGAAAGTGCCAGAGCGCGACTTCTCTAAGTTCGTTGAGTTCTTATAGAGAAAGCTGAAGCTTGAATAGTGGAATGCTAACTGTATAAACAACCAGTTTTTCTTGATTTATTAGGGCCACATTAGATAATGTGGCTCTAATTGTTTGTAGCATCTGGAAAAACATGTCTCGCCTTATTATTGCTGAAAAACCAAGCCTCGGCCGCGCGATCGCCGCTGCACTACCTAATCCACAGAAGAAAGACCAAGGGTTTATCAAATGTGGTAATGGCGATGTGGTGACTTGGTGTATTGGACACTTATTGGAGCAGGTTGAGCCAGATGCTTATGACGACCGTTATAAGAAGTGGAACTTAGCCGATCTTCCTATTGTGCCAGAACAGTGGCAACTAAGACCGCGTAAGACGTCAAGCAAACAGCTCACGGTGATCCGAAAGCTATTGAAGGACGCGACCCAAATTGTCCATGCGGGTGACCCGGATAGAGAAGGGCAGCTGCTGGTGGATGAAGTGATCGATTACTGCAAGGTGTCCAAGGCCAAAAAAGAGTCGATGGACAGGCTACTAATCAGCGACTTGAATTTACCTGCTGTGAAGCGGGCGCTCTCTCAAATGCGCAGCAACCGCGACTTTATTCCACTGTCTATTTCGGCTTTAGCACGCTCTAGAGCCGATTGGCTGTATGGCATGAACATGACTCGTGCTTATACTTTGCTTGGTCAAAAAGCCGGTTACCAAGGCGTATTGTCGGTTGGGCGTGTGCAAACGCCAGTACTCGGTTTGGTCGTAAGGCGCGATGAAGAGATCGAAAACTTCATTCCGAAAGATTACTTCACTTTGCACGCTTTGATCCCTTATCAAAATAACGGCCAGAGCTTTGATATTCGCGCGCGTTGGAAGCCAAGCGAAGCATGTAAACCATGGCAAGATGAAGAAGGGCGCGTGCTCAATCGAAAGCTGGTTGAGAATGTGGCTAACCGAATTGCGAATCAACCCGCGACGGTGACGGAATCAGAGCAAAAGCAGAGTAAACAAGCTGCACCACTGCCTTATTCGTTGTCAGCTTTGCAGATTGATGCGTCTAAGCGTTTTGGTATGAGTGCTCAGCAGGTTCTCGATACGTGTCAGTCATTGTACGAGAAACACAAGCTCATCACTTACCCACGTTCTGATAGCCGCTATCTACCTAAAGAGCACTACTCGCAGCGAGAATCGATCGTTGATGCTATCGCTAACAATGCCAAAGAGCTGCAAAGTGGCGCTCAAGGTGCGGATCTTTCGCTTAAATCCAAAGCATGGAACGACAGTAAGGTCGATGCTCACCACGCAATAATCCCAACACCGAAGAAATCATCGGTGAATGGTTTGTCTGCCAACGAGATGAAGATCTATCAGCAAATCGCTCGTCAGTATCTGATGCAATTCTACCCACCTGCCGTTTTTGCTGATGCTAAGCTAGTCTTTGATATTGCTGGTGGTGTGTTCATCGCAAAAGGGCGTCAGCTTATCAACCCCGGCTGGAAAGTGTTGATGGGCAAAACAGACACCGAAGATAAAGGGGATGGCACGGATACGGTTCCCCCATTGGATAAAGGTACGGTGTTGACGTGTCGTGAAGGCGTGATTGGTGATAAGAAAACCGAGCCACCAAAGCACTTCACGGAAGCGACGTTGCTTCAAGCGATGACAGGTATCGCGCGTTTTGTTGCAAACAAAGACCTCAAAGCCATTTTGAAAGAGACCGACGGCCTTGGTACAGAAGCAACCCGTGCGGGTATTCTCGATACTCTATTCAAAAGGCAACTGCTAACGCGCCAAGGTAAGAGTATTCTTAGTAGCCCTGCGGGCCGAGGTTTGATTCATGCCTTACCTGAGGATTCGACTTTTCCAGACATGACGGCCCATTGGGAGCACCAGCTTCAAGGTATGGCTGAACGAAATCAAGCGTATCAACCTTTCATGCAAGCGTTAGAAAGCAAGATTGATGGTTTGATGGGCAAGGTAAAAACCGGCGAAGTTCCTGAGTCTCTGCGTCATCTTCCTAAAGTCGAGAGACCTGCCTTCAAACGACGTAAAGGCGGTGGTGCGAAGAAGTCTTATGCCAAGAACGGTTCGTATGCTAAGAAAGGTACTTTCGCTAAAAAGAGCACCAGAAGCTAAGACTTATTGAGTTAAGGATTAACGTCCGACTTTACGGCCACAACGTTTAAACAGCTGCTGCCAATAGTCGACATGGCGACGAGTTGATACTCGAAAAGCTTGATGTGCATCTTGAATGGGAAAGTAATAACTGTGCAGTTCAGGTTGCGCGTCAAACATTCCTAGTTGCGGGGCTAACTGCTGATA
This sequence comes from Vibrio sp. 1CM2L, assembly GCF_023161695.1. Classification (NCBI taxonomy): domain Bacteria; kingdom Pseudomonadati; phylum Pseudomonadota; class Gammaproteobacteria; order Vibrionales; family Vibrionaceae; genus Vibrio; species Vibrio sp. 1CM2L. The sequence goes on along the minus strand of NZ_JALNTT010000002.1, from coordinate 640,107 downwards.
GTAGCCATCCAGTTGCGCCATGTAAGGCTGAACCTTACCTATGTATTGTTGCTCGAATACATTGTTGAGATAACGAAACTTGGTCGTGTCTCGTTGCTTGCCGCAGATGATCTTGGCATCAAAGGTGGTGAGTTGCTTAGTAATGGTATCTAGCTCTACCGAAGCACGAGCCAGCGAGTAGTGCAAATCCCCAAGGGTCGAACTCTTCTCTAATACTTCTTGAACCTCAGTGGTTTTGCCGGAAACGAGCGGAACGTTTAACGCTTGATTGATGTGTTGTAAGGCATCACTGGTTTGTCGTACCTGATCGCCGATATCAGCGCGTAACCACTGACTACCACGCATTTGTGACTGCATCGCATCACTGGCATAGATGAGATTCCATTGATGCAGTGGAAACTGTGCGAGTTTCTGTTGCTCAATTTCTTTGAGTAATTCTACGATCTCTGGGTCTAATTCATTACTGGATAAACATTTACCCACACCTTCAAGTAGCGCGGCTTGATAATCGTAATTACGAAACTCATCCGCGACCGTGCCCAGAACCGAATTTCTTTCTGCTATCAGATTGAACAGTCCACATTGACGAAGCTGGTAGCTGTCGATGAGGCCGATAGAGAGTGAGGGCACGTCAAGAAGCAGTTCTCGTTTTCTCGGTAGGCTTTCAAATTCCCATTCCTCTTTTATCTCGTCAGCATCTTGTACTCTAGCTATCTTGGTTTGATAGTCGTCGAACAAGTCGCCGGGACCATCACTGAAACAGCCAGCTAGCATCACTGTCAGACAAAACAGCGTTGAGTGCTTAACTAGGTTTGAGAGATGCCCTGCATTCATCTGTGGATTACCAGTCTATTTCGCTGCCATCGAAATTGAAGAAGTGACCACTTACTTCGATATTCGCTGACTCGATGACTTTAATAAGGCCAGAAGCTGAGGTGTCGGTGTCGATCAGAGCGTTTGGCCCTCCCATTTCAGTCTGTACCCAACCTGGATGCAGTGCTAACACCGTAAAGCCATAATCGGTTAAGTCGTTGCTTAAGCTCTTCACCACGGAGTTTAGAGCGGCTTTAGAGGAGCGATAGATGTAACCGCCGCCTGAGGTGTTCTCGGTCATGCTGCCGACTCTAGAGGATAAACAAGCGACCTTTTTGATATCGCTGCCTTCTAATAAAGGCAATAGCGTTTCGACAAGCTTGAGCGGAGCGATGGTGTTGACTTCGAATACACGACGCCACTCTTCAACATCGGTATTACCCAGTCCGTAGCCTTTTGGACCATAGTAGCCAGCGTTGTTGATCAAGATATCAATCGACTCTATTTGCGAAGGGAGTTGGCTTACTGCTTGGTAATCGGTTATCTCTAATTGAATGCAGGTAAGGTTGGTGTTGTGGTCTGCCAGTGAGAGCAGTTCTTTTGCTGAATGGGTATCACGATAAGTCGCGTACACCTTGTGGTTACCTTCCAAGTATTGTCGAGTCAGGCTTAAGCCAATGCCGCGGTTCGCTCCAGTAATAAAAATAACGCTCATGGTGATTCCTTTTCAGTTCAATTAGTTAAGTTTGATGGCTTAACACGAGAAAATCAACGCTCCACCAACTGGCCATTAGCATTCCTACAAAAATCATTACTGCTGCCGCTGAGCCGCAGATCACCCCAAAGATGAGTATTACGTTTTTCATTGCTGTCTCTATTCTTCATTTAATAGTAACAATAATCATTATCATTAATTCAGGTTGTCGCCAAGTCTGAGACTGTTATGATTTTGAGAAAGATACGCAATTAGCCTGATTATGATTCCTTTAATTTACCACCCAATCTACTCGCAGTTACCTTTACCAGAAGGTCATCGCTACCCAATCAACAAATATCAGTTGTTGCATAGTGCTATTGAGGCGCTGATGAATAGTGAACCTCGATGGAAGAGCAAGTTTGAAGTGTGCCAACCAACGCCAGTTTCAGTTGAGCAAGTAAAACAGGTACACGATAGCGAATATGTCGATTTGCTCGTGTCTGGTAATTTGCCTGCAGCAAAGATGAGACGTATCGGTTTCCCGTGGAGCGAGCAACTTATCAAAAGAACACTCTACTCAAGTGGCGGAACCTGCTTGGCCGCTGAAATGGCAATAGAGAGTGGGTTAGCGATTCATTTGAGTGGTGGTTATCATCACGCACATCATGATTTTGGTAGTGGCTTTTGTTTGTTGAACGATTTGGTTTTAGCGGCAAAACACGCGCTGACCTTTGAACATATCGATAAAGTGCTGATCGTTGATAGCGACGTTCATCATGGTGATGGCACAGCAACTCTTTGCCAAGAGAACGACGACATCATTACTCTGTCGTTCCACTGCGATAAAAACTTCCCTGCACGAAAGCCGCTATCCGATTTAGATGTGCCGTTAAGTCGTGAAACAGAAGATGAAGAGTTCTTACGTTGTTTTGAACAAGTCACTAAGTTAGCGATTGCTCACCATCAACCTGATCTGATTATTTATGATGCGGGGATCGATATCCATCAAGACGATGAACTGGGTTATTTGAATGTCTCGACACAAGGGGTATTCGAGCGCGACTGTTTCATGATTGAATTAGCGAAATCAGAGTCTATTCCGATGGCCTGCGTAGTCGGTGGCGGGTACCGCACTCAACATCAAGATCTGGTGCCGATTCACATGCAGCTGTTAAAAGCGGCTTATCATGTTCACGGTTAGCTTCCTAAATTAACGACTGAAAGCTCATTAGAAATGATGGTGTTAAATAAGCACCTCTTGCACCATAAGAGGCACGCTTGCACCATTGTGATTCATATAAAGTACTTTTTTATTAATTAGTTACGTATTTGTGTGATTAATTGTGGTCTGTAAATTGCTTGACCCATGTGTATATAAAAACACAAGGGATAAAAATGAACCTGACGGACAAGGAACGTAGTTGGCTTAATTGGTTTGGCGCAACAGGAAAATTGGCTATGCGCAGAGCTTGTTTCCTCAATCGAAGTAGGACGGAGGAGCTTGAACAAGCTTTTGAAAGTATTGCTCACACGCGAGTTCAACTTCTGCATAACTGGGTCAAGAATCAATGGGATTTTTTAGAAGACTCTGCGGTTTATTTAGCAAGTCGAACGGAAGAACAAGCTCAGGGGACGTTAGCTAGCCTTCTTAAACGAAGTACGGATTTTTCTGAGTTGGCGATCGTCGATGCTAAGGGGATAGCACAAGCATCGAGTTATCATGAGCATGTAGGGGTTACTCTTGGGGATAAGAAGGCTTTAGTTGAAGGAGCTTCAAAGCGTTATCTTCATGGGCCGTATATGGATCCACGCACGTTGAACGTAGGGGCGTCGAGTTCATCGTTTCATGACCAAGTGACGCTGATGTTTTATGTCCCCTTTTCTCGGGATGAAGGTGCCCAGCAATTTTTATGTGGCCGAGTTCCAAATGATGTTATTGGTGACATTATTCAAAGAGAAGCGGGGCATATTTATAGCGAGTCGGGTGATAACTATATCTTTATGGTCGACTCCATTTATGATCCTCATACTCAGCCGGGGGTTGCGCTCTCTCGTTCTCGCTTTGAAGATAATACCTTTTCACACGGCGAGAACTTAAAGCAAGGGATTCATACTGATTGGGGAACGGTTAAGATCCAGCAGCACACCGAATTTGAGATTCGCTTTACGGACCCAGCCACTAATCAGCTTCACCCAGGCGTAAGAGAAACCATTAAAAATGGCAGTAACCTGTTTATAGGTTATCCGGGGTATTCCGACTATCGCCACATACCCGTTATTGGCAAAGGTATCACTTTTCAATTGGATGGTTCACCAGATACCTTTGGCATGATGTGTGAGTCCGATTTAGAAGAGGTCTACAGGGACCGAAGCCTAAGTTATACCTTATCTAAGCACTTCATCAGCTGCATGCTACTGCCTCTATTTATTCCATTACTGTTTGCCAACCTTTATACACTCACACCTTTTATGCAGAGCGGCATTATGTTCGCTTGCGCGTTGCTTTCATTGGGCTTATTCCGTTTAGTTAGCGCCAAACCACTAGCGAAGAAGATTCACGAAATGACCGGGGTAATGCAGACCTTAGCCGAAGGTGATGGCAACTTAAGTCGGAGACTTGATCCCACCACATTCAGTCATAATGAACTTGGCAACCTAGGGCGCTGGACTAACAGTTTTATCGACAATTTAGATAACACGGTGAGTGAGTTGATTCATGCGAGTCACGAAGTTAGAGAGGTTTCGGAATCGATGTTTCGTCGCAGCGTCGTAATGAAACAAACCAGTGATGATGCATCACAAGCGTTAAGCAATATGCTTCAGTTGAGTCAGTATCAACAGAGTGAGATTACTCATGCGAGTGTCTCAGCAACGCAAATGGACACGGTAATGAAACAAGCCGTTCTGAGCGCGGAGAAGGAGTACAATCAGTCCGTCGAAGGCATGGAGATTGTTCGCAATATCGTAGAAAGCTCGGCGCATAGTGTGAATGAGGTGAATAATGAAATGACCAAAGTGTCTGACATTATAGATATCATTACTGACATCACCGCGCAGACTAACCTTTTGGCCTTGAATGCGGCCATCGAGTCGGCAAGAGCAGGTGAACACGGGAGAGGGTTCTCTGTCGTCGCTTCTGAAGTAAGAACACTGGCTGATCGCACCTCACAAGCTGCGAACCATATTAATGACCTAATGAAAGAGCTGCATAGTAAGTCTCGCAGTGCTGTTGAGTCTATGGAGCGAGGCGTCGAAAATGTGAGTAAGGGAAACTTAACAGTAGACTCAAACGCCCGCAGTGAACAAATTCAATCAGCGGTGAGTGACCTCTTTACCACGATGTCTAACTTAGATGAAAACAGTCAGAAAAACGGACAAACGGCAGATAAAGCCCAACGTTCAATATCTGACTTACAACTGTCTACTAAGCAACTCGCACGTCGAGTTTCTTTGATGGGCAATGCATTGAGCCGCTTAGACCAATTGATTGGACGCTTTGAAGTGAGCCGAAAGGTGGCGTAGTGGAAAATACGTGAGCTCTTTACACAAACGCCAGATACAAAAAAGCCGCTGATTTCTCAGCGGCTTTCTTTAATGTGGTGGAGGGATAGGGATTTGAACCCTAGAACCGCTATTAACGGTTGCCGGTTTTCAAGACCGGTGCTTTCGACCACTCAGCCATCCCTCCAATGGCGCGTATATTATAAGGGTGGCTTTCGCTTGTAAATACCCTTATTAACTGACTGCTTTTTTTATGAACGCTTTTTGGTGTTTTTGTTCTGAATGATTATTTATTGTTCGGTTTATTAAGAGGCAGACAAAATCTAATATTCAACAAGCCAAGTATTCCCAACTTTTGTTATACGTGAAGTGTTTCAGTGTCATTAAAAAAGAAAGTATCTAATTGGCTTGGAGGTAAAGTTATGAGGGGAGTAGCTTAGGCGCATGAACTTTTAGTTTAGAACGGTGAGCTTGGAATTTAAAACTAGGTATAAAGTGAATGGGTTTGAAACTGGGACTGTAGAGAGTCTTGTTAGATGAGCTTTATATTTTAGATAAGCTTCAGATGCAAAAAAGCCGCTGATTTCTCAGCGGCTTTTTTTAATGTGGTGGAGGGATAGGGATTTGAACCCTAGAACCGCTATTAACGGTTGCCGGTTTTCAAGACCGGTGCTTTCGACCACTCAGCCATCCCTCCAGTGGCGTGAATAATATAAGGGGCGGAGGATCTTGTAAACCCTTAATTTTCATAATTTTGTTTTGTTGCTTGTTTTCTAATCATTCACGGCAATAAAAAAGGGAAGCCATTGGCTTCCCTTTTCTGTTTGCTGATTATTTAGTCATTTTTTGTGTAGAAACGCTGTAGCTCAGTCAGGCCTTGCATCAACACAGGTAAGCGAGGGCTTACGTTTTTCAGGCGCTTGTAATTCTGGTCGTACAATTTGTAGTTACCGAATTTATCTAACACCGTTGTTTGCTGATCAGTAACAAGCGCAAGTTCACGAGAGTCGCCTGCGAGGATCCACTTTCTGTTACGTTCATTAAACAGGCTGCGACCACTACTGAAATCCGTTGGGTTCGAAGATACACCCAATAGCTCTTGCATCAGTGTTACTGACACGTCTAGATGACTAGAACGGTGAGTGTATTCAGAAGCAGACTTACCAGGCCAGCTGATAAACAGTGGTACTTGTAACTGATAACGACTGTAGTTGGAGTTTGCACCCCAGCTGTTGGTTTTGGTTTCGTTAAACTCAGTACCGTGGTTAGAGGTAATGATAACGACTGTGTTGTCGGCGAGCTCTAAACGTTCCAGTTCAGCGTAGATAGTTGCTAGCTGAGCATCGGCCGCTGTCGCTGACTTTTGATAGTCTTCAGCAAAACGCTCTGCTGTCGTAAGCGTAGAGTCCGACTCTGAACTTGAATCGTAGCTGGCGAAGTTATCCAGTGTAGTCAGTTCAATAAAGTTAAACCAAGGGCGCTTAGCTTGCGGTGATTGAATCCAGTCAGACCAAGCTTTTATGGCACTCTGGTCATCATAAGTTGCTTGCTCTGGCATCACATCACGGCCTCGGAAGATGATATCCGAGTACAGTGCATCACTAAAGTTGTCGCCACTAAAAGCAGCGAACTTGTAATCGTGATTATCTAAAACATCGAGCAATACTGCGCTTGACCCTTGAGCTTCAATGCTGCTTGCGTAGCTGCTCGGTAGGCCGTAGAACAAGCCGAAAACACCAAACATATCGTTACTTGAACTGTAGTGGTTGGTGAAGTTGATCGACTGTTGTGCGTAGGCATAGCTGTTTGGCATCGCTGTCGCATTTAGTGCGTCAGAGCGTAGGTTGTTCACACTCACCATCAGGATATTAAGATCGTCACTGCGGCGGTTGTATTGAATTTTTTCTAGCGGGTAGCTAACTAGGTTTACGGTCTCTTTATTCGCTTCTAAACGCTCAAGGTACTCTTCACGGTCTAATAGACCATGTTTTTCCATAAAGCTTTTCGCTGTCATTGGGTAAGACAGTGGGAAGTTCGCTTTCTGGCTAGTAATTGGGTTATAGAAATACGCATCAGCCCACATGTAGGTCAAGTGGCTGCTGATGAAACACAAGAAGAAGACGGCAGTAATCGGACGGCCAATGTGTTTATGAGACAGTTTACGCTGCTTACGCCAAACCCACTCAGACAGACCAAGCTGTAGTAAGAAGATAAATGGCATAACAATGAAGAGGTGCTGCAAATCAGACGTGAATGCAGATTCCTCTCCACTGAATAAAACCTCCCACACGACAGGCGTCAGGTGGAGGTTTATATTTTGATACGTTTGGGTATCAATCAACAGGACAGTTAAACCTATGGTCGCGAAGATAACGGCAACCAAACGTAATAACTTCCTCGACGGAAGAATAAAAGTGAGCGGGAACAGCACTAATAGATAGAGCGCGAACACTAAAAAGCCAAAATGACCAACCCACGACGCAGCCAAATAGAATTGGCCTAGCAAGGTTTCTGGCCAAGCAGATTGAGTAATATAACGAGTACCAATCAACATCGCAGCAATGATGTTGAAAAATGCAAACCAGTGACCCCAACCAACCAGTCGAGATACACGATCGCTATATGAGTTTGCGCTGTCTACCATTTATAATTCTTTTATCCGTCAATCAAATTTAGTGAGACTTTTTATCTTCAAGAGAAGAAATTAAAGCCTCGGCAAATTTTTCAGCAATTCCTTTGCGTTGTGAAGCAGCAACATTCTGATTTAAGACATTGGTTGCGATATTTCCAGCGATCATCAGTGAAAGTTCTGGCGAAGCTTTGTGCTTAGTTAGTACAGCACCTACTTCAGCTAGGATTTTTTCAACTTGATCATCTGTGTATTTAGATATAATCGGCATAAGGACTCTAATAATGATAGTAAAAGCGGCTTATGATAACCTACTATGCACGACAACTGAAACCTGAACGGTAATATTTTCACTATGAGCCTTCAACTTTCCAACGTAATTTTACACCAGCTGAGCAAGAACGATCAGGATGAGCTGATTGTTAACTATCGTGCTGAATCTCTAGAAAACGATGCTTCATCTGAAAGCCTAGTTGCTGAACTTCACCGTGTTTTTAATTCAAAAGCAGGCAAAGGGTTTGGTTCTTTCAAATCTGACAGCGAATTCCAGCAGTGGTTGCATCAACTTCGTGCTGGTGAGACAAACTTTTACGATTTTTCTCAAAAGAGTGCGCAACGTCTAAAAGACGAACTATCAAAGTACCCATTCGCTGACGAAGGTATCTTGGTAATGGCTGAATATCAGTCACTTGCAACAGATTACCTTTTCATTGGTTTATTGCCTTCAAACCAAAGCCTAAAGGTAACTGAAGGGCTTGATATTAGTGCGACTGACTACCTTGATATCTCAAAAATGGATATCGCGGCTCGTCTAGACCTTTCAACTTATGAGACTGATAAAGAGTCAAACCGTTACTTAACTTACATTAAAGGACGTGTTGGCCGTAAAGTCGCGGATTTCTTCTTAGATTTCTTACAAGCTGAAGTCGGTTTGGATGCGAAACAGCAAAACCAAGTACTGATGCAAGCGGTAGAAGACTTCGTTTCTGACTCTAAATTAGAGAAAGAAGAAGCGATCAGCTACAAAAAGCAGGTTGCGGATTACTGTAACGAGCAGCTTAAAGCGGGCGATGAAGTACAAGTTCGTGAACTTTCTGGTGAGTTGCCAGCAAGCACAGATGGCACAAGCTTCTTTGACTATACTAGTGAGCAAGGCTACGAGTTAGAAGACAGCTTCCCAGCCGATCGCGCAACTATGCGTAAACTAACAAAATTTGTTGGTGCTGGTGGCGGTTTGAATGTTAGTTTTGATAGTCTGCTTCTAGGCGAACGTATCTTTTACGATCCGGAGACAGACACGCTAACGATTAAAGGCACTCCACCGAACTTACGTGATCAACTGACTCGCAATAAGTCATAGTCCGAAGTTAACGGATAAAAGCGGCAGCAGGACGTTGTCGCTTATTTTGTGCTTAATCTTTTAGCTACGGTCATGGCTTCAAGTTAACACGCACAAGGAATATAGATGGAACAATCAGTAGCAAAGCCCAAACGCTTTAAAAAACCAGCCACCTTTTTGGTTGTGCTCTTGGCTCTGTGGTTACTTCCTTCATTGGCTCTTCTTAATCTAAGCCGTTCCTACACCAATTCTCTTGCTCAAATCGAAGAGCTCGGTATTCGAGTCAACGAATTGAGGCAATCGCTTTATTTCTCAGAACCGCTTCGAGTCTCTCGTATCAATGAACTGGCACTCGATGCTCAGTTGGTTTATTCGATCCGACTGCAGATTGAATCTGATTTCCAACACGCCTTGTTTCGACCCGATGTGAACCAACTGTTGTACGTAGCTGATCAGTTCCTAGAAAAGTTTGATGAGTTCATTCCGATAGAAAGCCAAGTTCAAGACATCGTTGATAACATTAAGATCTTGCGTGCTGATAAAGAGCTTTCCCCTAAGCTAAAACCACTACTTAACGAATTCGGCGTTGTGGTATTTGAAGCCATGTATTCTGACAATCAAAGTTCGTCAGCGACTTATCGCGCCTTTGATTCCATTCTGGACAAATCTTATTCGCTAGAAACCGAAGAGCAAGATGCGCTCCAGCAGTTACTGGCTGATGCGTCAGCATTGTTGAGTGATTATGCTCAACTTAACTATTTGGTTGATAAAATTAAGAAAAACTCTGTGAATGAGCAGATCATAAAACTCGAAGCTGAGTTCCATGATCGTCAATTCAACCTATTGTTGGTGATGCTAGGCTTAAGCTTGGTGGCGATGAGCGGGATAGTGTTTTGGGGCGTTAGATCCACAAAAACGATGAAAGAAGCAGAGCAAGAACTCCACTCTGAACTAGAAATTAATTCAAGTAAGGAAGACGCTTCTTCTCGCGATGTTGTTTCCTCAGCAGTGAAACAAGCAGATCACGACGCTTATGTATCCGAGAGCACCTCAACGAGACAGTCTTCCGACCTTCAACCTCCGCAGAGCGTTAACGTTACAAGCCAACCCGTTGTAACGCAAGACTCTATTCAGCAAGCCTCTGAACAGACGCCAGTAGTAGAGAAACACATTGCCAGTGTCACAGATTCAAAGCCTGCGATTGATATTGAAGACATGTTAGAAACGCTCGATGGTGATGCTGAATCTGTCGAACTCTTGCTTGGTGTGTTTGTACAAGACCACGCAGGTGACTACGAGAAGTTTAAGTCTTTGTTGACCAAAGATGAAACCTCCGCGGCTCGCATTGTACATAGCTTAAAAGGCGTGGCTGGCAGTATTAAAGCGTCTCGGTTAGCCATCATTGCCGCAAGTATTGAAATGACAATGAAGCAGTCCAGAGCGATCAGTGAACATGATTTGGCTGAACTAGAGCAGGCTATAAAAGCCTCTGTGGATTCTGCTCATGAATATTTAGACAGTTAGCGTTAACTTTTACAGGATTTTTGACAATACTCTGACGAAGCGCTCATACAATCCGCGCCCTTAGTCTTTGTCAGAGGTTTATATGTTACGAGTTTCAAGTCGAAGTTGGATGGTGTTGGTGCTTAGCATTGTGCTAAGTGGTTGTTCTCTCTTAGAAGTTAAGTTAGATAGTCAAACGACGCCTCTCACTCAACAAGAGTTAAATGCTCGGATCATGACGCGTGAATACGCCAAGATGTTCTTTACACGAGTAGAAGATTCGGCCGATCTCATCGCGCAATCTTACCCTGCTGATGACACGTTACATCAATCTTATGTGTTGCTTTGGAAGATCCATGCAGAGCAGGGCTTACAACAAGCGGCTTACCAAACTTCCCCAATGTCTGCGTTAATTGACTCGTGGGTTTTCACTGCCCAAATGAATCAGTTTTATAGCCAAGGCGATGGTGTGGATCTGTTCGCCACGGATGATGCGGTAGAGACTGCTCGTTTTCTTGACCAAGAAGCCGAGAAACTGGCAAAGGGTGTATTGAGTTCCAGTGATTTCAAAAAAAGCAAAGCATTCGTTGCTCAGTTTGCTGCTAGCCACCCATTTAAAGACCTCACATTCAGAAGCACACCTGCTTACCGTGAATGGCTAAGTTACCTTGGTAAAGATGAATCGCAAATCGTCCAGAGCTTAGGCACCATGCCAGAAGCCATGAGTGACGCATCTGATCGTTTAAGCCTTATGGCTGACCAGACGCCGAAACTTATGTCGTGGAAGGCGGAGCTGGTTGCATTGAATAGCTCGTTAACGGGTGAAGACCTATCGATGACGCTGGAAAGCCTTCGTCAAACATCAGCAAGCATGCAAGACTTCATTGAGAACAATCCTGAGTACATGCAAACACTGGCTTCTATTATGTCGACAGAAATGCAGCCATTGCTCAACGACCTCAGCGATAAAACCGACCAAAAATTAGCGATGCTGAGTGATGAACGTGTGGCATTAGAAAAAATGGTGACACGTGAGAGAGAAGCTCTGGTAGAGATGATTGCGAAAGAGCGCATCGAGATTGCTGGCATTGTGACTTCGGAAAGAGAACTGTTCACACAAGACCTTGATCGTGTCTCTCAAGAGGTGGTGGTACTGGCAATTGATAAACTGATGGAGTTAATCAAAGGTGTGATTATTTACTTCATCCTGTTTATCTTAGTGGTGTTCTTTGCCCCGTTAGGTATCGGTTACTGGTTGGGTAAACGAACCGCCAATAAATAGATAGATAAATAAGTAAATCAGCAGAGCAAAAAAAGAGCGCTCTAGGGCGCTCTTTTTGCATTTATCCATTAACGTTTTGAGTTACGTCCTAAGCGTTAGCTCATAAACTTAAGCTTGTTGCTTGTTTAACTCGGTCGCTTCTTCAGCTTCAAACGCTGGTGCTGTTGGTTCACACTTATCAACGAACCAACCCATGTAAGACGTCACGATAGTCACGATGATACAGATGAAGCTTAACCACATGAAGGGTGCGTAAGACAGCGTCGCAACACCAAGAATACTCGCCATGTAGATGCCGTTGTCACTCCACGGAACCATACCCGACGTTAGCGTGCCACCAAACTCAGCATTACGAGATAGGTTCTTACGCTTGTAGCCTAAACGGTCGTAGTTTTTCGCACAGATTTTTGGCGTAAGGATTAACGATACGTACATTGCAGAACCGAACACGTTACCCATGAAGGCCGTACCAATTGTGCTCGTCGCTAGTGAGCCTGCGCTATTTACGCGGCGCTCAAACACCTTAGCGATCGTCTCTAGTACGCCCACTTTATCCAGTAAGCCACCGAAACCTAGACCAAATACGATAACCGCAACCGAACCCAGCATTGAAGACATGCCGCCACGGTTAAGAATCGAATCAATAAACTCGACGCCAGATGAGATTGAGAACGGTGCCCAAGCAGTGTTGAATGCCGTTAGGAAGTCGATATCTTGGATCATGACTGCCCAGATAATACCCAGCAGAGAACCAAAGCTGATGACCGGGAATGAAGGCATACGGAAAGCCAACAGACCAAGCACGATAAGTACCGGAACGAATGAGTAAGGCGTGATGTAGAACTGAACTTCCATCGCTTTGATGACAGAGTCAACTTGGCTCATGTCAACGTTGCCCGCGTAGTGGAAACCAAACGCAGTAAACATGATGCCTGTAATCACGTAGCTGATTAACGCAACTGGCAACATGCCCTTGATGTGTTCAACCACTTCAACACCAGACATTGAAGAAGCCAAAATAACTGAATCAGAAAGCGGAGACATCTTGTCACCGAAGTAACAACCTGACAGCACGGCACCTGCAGTAATCGGTGCTGGAACACCTAGACCTTGGCCGATACCCATCATCGCGATACCCGCTGTACCCGCAGCGCCCCAAGAAGTACCGGTTGCCAATGCAGTTAGAGAACAGATGATCATGGTCGCTAAAAGGAAGATAGAAGGGTGGATAGCTTTCAGACCATAGTAAATGATAGTAGGTACGATCCCGCCTGAGATCCAAGTACCAACAAGAGCGCCAACGGCTAAAAGTATTAAAACCGCGCCTAAGCCATTGGATATTCCTTTGAGTGCTGCTTTTTCTAAGTCTTTGTATTGGTGTCCAAGACGAATACCAAGAACCATGATAATGAACCAGCCAATATACAAGGCAAGTTGAATTGGAAGGTCAAGCTTTGCAGTAAAGGAAAAAGCAAGGGATAGAAATAGTCCTAACGCGATGAATACCTGCAATAGGTTCGGTAGGCGAGTTTTACTCTGCTTCATAAAAGCCTCTTGTGATTTCGAGCATTTATAGTGCTTCGTTATAGTGTGTGGTGCAAAACGGACACTACAGTAATTAGTTTATTATATCGAAAAAATACGTCCAAGTTGTGATATTTGACTGTTAACTCAATCAATTGTGGTTTCATAATCTAAAATTTTGTTAAATTCATGATTGTTACATGTTGAAATCTGTCGCACGTTGTTTTCGTTTTGTAAAATAAAATTCTGATTAACCTTGATTTAAAAGAGGGAATTACTGTTTGTGATGAGCGTCGATTGAATCGATTTTGGCGATGTAAATGTTTGAATTTGACGATAATGGGCGCTTAATCAATGAGGTGGAGATGGAATGTCGATACAGAGATAACTGCACGATTCATTACGTTCACTTAAAAGAAACGAAAAAGTTACACTTTTTGACAAAAAGCACTTGAGTTCTGTTTCTGAAAAACTTATAGATGGGGGAGAGCAATTTTTAATTTATACATGGAGAGTGAGCGATGAGAGTAGGTCTAGTTGGTTGGCGCGGTATGGTTGGTTCTGTACTGATGCAACGTATGGTTGAAGAGAAAGACTTCGACTTGATTGAGCCAGTTTATTACAGCACATCTCAGATTGGTATTCCTGCCCCTGTTCTAGGTGGTAAAGATGCGGGTCTACTTCAAGACGCTTTTGATATTGATAGCCTAAAACAGCTTGATGCTGTGATTACCTGTCAAGGCGGCGATTACACATCAAAAGTATACCCAGCACTGCGTGAAGCAGGTTGGAAAGGTTACTGGATTGATGCAGCTTCTACTCTGCGTATGGACGCTGATTCAATCATCACTCTTGATCCTGTTAACTTGGCTCAAATCCAGCAAGGCATTCACAGCGGCACCAACACTTTCGTTGGCGGTAACTGTACTGTGAGCTTAATGCTTATGGCTCTAGGTGGTCTGTACGAGAAAGGCATGGTTGAGTGGATGAGTGCCATGACTTACCAAGCGGCTTCTGGTGCGGGTGCTAAGAACATGCGTGAGCTGATCTCACAAATGGGTGTGATCAACGACAGCGTAAGTTCTGAGTTAGCGAACCCTTCAAGCTCAATTCTTGATATCGATAAGAAAGTGGCTGATACGATTCGTTCATCTTCATTCCCAACAGACCAATTTGGTGCTCCGCTTGCAGGCTCACTGATTCCTTGGATCGATGTGAAGCGTGAAAACGGTCAGAGCAAAGAAGAGTGGAAAGCCGGTGTTGAAGCAAACAAGATTCTTGGTCTAGATGGTCAGCCAATCCCAATTGATGGTACTTGTGTACGAATCGGTGCAATGCGTTGTCACGCTCAAGCACTAACGATCAAGCTTAAGCAAGACGTGCCAATGGACGAGATCGAAGAGATCATCGCAACGCACAATGATTGGGTTAAAGTGATTCCTAATGACCGTGACATCACGGCACAGGAGCTAACACCAGCGAAAGTAACAGGCACAATGTCTGTACCAGTCGGTCGTCTGCGTAAGATGTCGATGGGTAACGACTTCCTAAACGCCTTCACGGTTGGTGACCAACTGCTTTGGGGTGCTGCAGAACCACTACGTCGTACTCTGCGCATTATCCTTGCTGAGAAAGCGTAACTGCCTCATTTTTGAGAATAATTAACGAAGAAGCGCCTTAGGGCGCTTTTCTTGTTTCTGATGACAGAAGCCTGACTTTAAAACCTTACCTTTCGTGCGTCTTAAAGTTGGAGCTAGAAAATGAAAGCAAACCTTAAAGGTTTTACTCTTATCGAGTTGATTGTTGTTATCGTCATTATTGGTGTTTTAGCTGTTGTCGCAGCACCTAGGTTTTTAAACATACAACATGACGCTAGGGCTTCGGTTATGGAAGGGCTAGGAGCATCGGTCCATACTGCGGCTGATTTGGCGTTTGAAAAAGCCCGCAGTAGAAGGTATGGAAGACCAAGAATCATATTTGATTCCTGAGTACGGGCGAGTGAAGTTTGGTTACCCCGCGGTTGAAAAAGGGGGAATGGAAAACTTTTTAGCGATTGATTCAGGGTTTCATGACCTGACGACTGAATGGACATGGGCAGCGCATAATAATGGCCCAGTGAGCGACCCAGACCTATGGCTGATTACCCGATCGGAATATTTGTCAGGCGTTCTTCCTAATGACTTCAATACCGCTATCGAGAAGACCCAATGCTATGTGAAATACACGGCCGCAATGGAAGCAAATGATGACTACCAAGTGGAAGTTTTCACAGATGGTTGTTAGTTGCTTTAGTTAGATAGTTAACAAAAAAAAGAGCTCTTAGGAGCTCTTTTTTTGGTTTTTATTCGGTCTCGTCGGTGACGACCCGCTTGTCTGGATCTGCTAATTCGCTAGCACAGTGCTTGCAATAGATGGCGTCCGAATCATGACCCGCTCGGTTGCAGTTAGGACACTTAACCAACTCTTTGTGCGAGTTCATCTCATTACTGAGTTCTGCAGTAATGATCCCGGTCGGCACCGCTAAGATAGAGTAACCCAATAACATGGTTAGTGACGCTATGGCTTTACCAAGCGCGGTCTGCGGCACCATGTCACCATAACCCACCGTAGTGATAGTCACGATCGCCCAATAGATACTGTGAGGAATACTGGTGAAGCCATTGTCAGGACCTTCAATAACAAAGATCAGTGCGCCAAAGATAACCACCAAGATGCCTACGGTGCTAAAGAAGATCAGTATCTTTCGTCGTGCCATTAATAGTGAGCGCAACAGAATATTGGAATCTTGCAGGTAGCGAACCAGCTTTAGGATTCGGAAGATACGCATCACACGCAGCAGTCTCACCACACCCATAAATGAAGCGCCTGGGAAGATGATCGCTAGGTAAGTCGGAAGAATCGCCAATAGGTCAACAACACCATAAAAGCTGGTAGCGTAAGATTTTGGTTTTGGAGAGCAATAGAGCCTTAACAAATACTCAAGAGTGAAGAGCGCAGTGAAGGTGTATTCGATATAACGCAGCTGTTGTGACCATTCGGTCATCACATTAGGGATGGATTCTAAGATCAGAACCAACAGCGAAGCCAAGATTGCAACGATCAGAGATATATCAAATGCACGTCCGGCTGGCGTGTGAGTACCAAAGATAATGACGTACAAATGATGCTTGAGTGGCTTGCGTGACATAAGGAGAGGTTCGTCTTCTGTTAAATGCATTAACAGTCATTATACAAGCTTCATAATAACGAGGCGAGTGAAAGCCCAATTGCTTTACTCGCCTCATCTATATTTCAATATTGTTGCCCTTTATAGAGCAACCAAAATGTCGTTAAACGTTATGCCAAACCTGGGAACAGATTGCGTAGGCCATTGGCGATGAACTCGATGCCCAATGCGCCAAGAATCAGGCCCATGATACGAGTGATCACGTTGATCCCCGTTTGACCTAAAAATCGAACGATAACCGGCGCTGAACGGAACAAAAGCCAAGAGCATGTTGCGAATGCGATGATGCTAATGCCGATGCCGACCGTATCAATAGCAGCAGGGTAGCGAGACCCATAAACAATCGTCGAGCTGATTGCACCCGGACCTGCCATTAGCGGCATAGCCAGTGGAACAACGCCAATTTGCTCTTTGCTGATGTATTCAGATTTCTCTTGTTTGTTCTGCTTATCTTCACCGAGTTTACCGCTCATCATCGAGAACGCGATGCTCAGTAATAACAAACCACCTGCCACACGAAATGAGTCTAGTGAAATGCTGAACATATCAAGCAGCATTTGCCCCGCAACAAGCGACACAATCAAGATCACGGCAACAGCAATATTTGCTTGTAAGGCTGTCCTGTTCCTCTCTTCTGGCGGCATATGAGCCGTAAGAGAAACAAAAACAGGCATGATGCCGATAGGGTTTACGGCAGCAACAAGCCCAAGGAAGAATTGCATAAAGATTGCGAGTTCTAAGCCTTGCATGAGAGCGATCTCCAGTTAGCGTACTTTAAGGTTGAAGGGTTGATCTGTGAATAGTCTAGGCGCGTAATGTAAGGGACAAACTACATTTTCACGAATGAAAAAAACTAACTTGAAATGGGTGATTCTTTTTAGAAAAACTAATTGAATCTCACTTTTGTACTAAGCCTGTTGCAAGCTAGTTGGTAGTGTTTGATTTTGTAATTTATTATTGAGTAACTGTTAACCGACGCACGAAATTAATAAAAATTATGTCAGAATCTAGCCCATGCAACGGTATGGATATACTCTCAGTAGCACGAATATAGCTGTATACATGTAATTTAACGGACTAAAAATGAAACTTTTTTACAGTTTATTACGCTATGTAGAAAAAAGCTGTCTGTTTGCTTGTTTTTTGCGCGAACGAAAAGTGTGAGTTTAATCTATATAAATCATGCTCTTAAGTTCATTTTTGCGATTGTCTTACTACTTTCTGGTTAATTCTTTTTGGGTAACTGATCTGGGTCAATTTTTTTCACACTGTGAAATAATATACTCAGCCCTGAAAGCAATTTACTAAGAACGCTGATGTTTAAGGTTAAAAGCAAGCAGCGAATTTAATAAAAAGTTTTTAATATTTATTATTTTAGGAGATCCACCATGCCTGTAACTAACTTAGCGGAACTTGATGCTCTAGTAGCTCGCGTTAAAGCAGCACAAGAAGAGTTTGCAACATTCTCTCAAGAGAAAGTAGACGCAATCTTCCGCGCAGCTTCTCTTGCTGCTAACCACGCTCGTATTCCACTTGCTCAACAAGCAGTTGCTGAATCTGGAATGGGTATTGTTGAAGATAAGGTTATCAAAAACCACTTTGCATCTGAATTTATCTACAACAAATACAAAGACGAAAAAACATGTGGCATCTTAGAAGAAGATGACAACCTAGGCACAATGACTATCGCTGAGCCTGTAGGTATCATCTGTGGTATCGTTCCAACAACGAACCCAACTTCTACAGCAATCTTCAAATCTCTAATTTCTCTTAAAACACGTAACGGCATCATCTTCTCGCCACACCCACGTGCAAAGAACTCAACTAACGACGCAGCGAAACTAGTTCTAGACGCAGCTGTTGCAGCTGGTGCTCCAAGAGACATCATCGGTTGGATCGACCAACCATCTGTAGAGCTTTCTAACGCGCTTATGAAGCACGACGGTATCGCACTTATCCTTGCTACTGGTGGTCCAGGCATGGTTAAAGCAGCATACTCTTCTGGTAAGCCTGCTATCGGTGTTGGTGCTGGTAACGTTCCTGTAGTTATCGATGAAACAGCTGACATCAAACGTGCTGTAGCATCTATCCTTATGTCTAAGACTTTCGATAACGGCGTAGTATGTGCTTCTGAGCAAGCTGCAATCGTAGTTGGTGAAGTATACGACGAAGTGAAAGAGCGTTTCGCTTCTCACAAAGCTCACGTTCTATCTAAAGCTGACGCTGATAAAGTACGTAAAGTTCTGCTTATCGACGGCAACCTAAACGCTAAAATCGTAGGTCAACCTGCTCCAGCAATCGCTGAAATGGCTGGTGTTAAAGTTCCTGCTGATACAAAAGTACTTGTAGGTGAAGGTCTTGGTAAAGTTTCTTACGATGACGAATTCGCTCACGAGAAACTATCTCCAACTCTAGGTCTATTCCGCGCAGACGACTTCGAAGACGCAGTTGCTCAAGCGGTAACTATGGTTGAAATCGGTGGTATCGGTCACACATCTGGTCTTTACACTAACCAAGATACTAACGCAGACCGCATCCGTTACTTCGGTGACAAGATGAAGACTGCTCGTATCCTAATCAACATCCCGACTACTCACGGTGGTATCGGTGACCTGTACAACTTCAACGTTGCACCTTCTCTAACTCTAGGTTGTGGTTCATGGGGAGGTAACTCTATCTCTGAGAACGTAGGTCCTAAGCACCTTATCAACAAGAAAACTGTAGCGAAGCGAGCTGAAAACATGTTGTGGCACAAACTACCTAAGTCTATCTACTTCCGTCGTGGTAGCCTTCCAATCGCAATGAGCGACTTAGAAGGTAAGAAACGCGCATTCCTAGTAACTGACCGTTTCCTATTCAACAACGGTTACGCAGATGACGTAGTTAGCCTGCTTAAAGCACAAGGCATCGAAGTTCAAACTTTCTTCGACGTAGAAGCGGATCCAACGCTATCTGTTGTTGAGAAAGGCGCTGAAGCAATGAAGAGCTTCCAACCTGACGTAATCCTTGCTCTAGGTGGCGGTTCTCCAATGGATGCTGCTAAGATCATGTGGGTTATGTACGAGCACCCAGAAACTCACTTCGAAGAACTAGCAATGCGCTTTATGGACATCCGTAAACGTATCTACAAGTTCCCTAAAATGGGTCAAAAAGCTGAGCTTGTATGTATCACTACAACTTCAGGTACAGGTTCAGAGGTTACTCCATTCGCTGTTGTTACAGACGACAAGACTGGTGCTAAATACCCACTAGCTGATTACGAAATCACGCCAAACATGGCTATCGTTGATGCGAACCTAGTTATGAACATGCCTAAGTCTCTAACAGCGTTCGGTGGTTACGATGCAGTAACTCACGCTCTTGAAGCTTACGTATCTGTTCTAGCGAACGAGTACTCAGACGGTCAAGCTCTTCAAGCTCTTAAGATGCTTAAAGAATACCTACCATCTAGCTACAAAAATGGTGCGGCTGACCCAATCGCTCGTGAGAAAGTACACAACGCAGCAACTATCGCTGGTGTAGCATTTGCGAACGCATTCCTAGGTGTGTGTCACTCAATGGCTCACAAAATTGGTGCTGAGTTCCACCTACCACACGGTCTTGCTAACGCACTACTTATCTCAAACGTTGTACGTTACAACGCGAACGATAACCCAACTAAGCAGACTGCATTCTCTCAGTACGACCGTCCACAAGCACGTCGTCGTTACGCTGAAGTTGCTGACCACCTAGGCCTAAGCCAAGCTGGTGACCGTACTGCTCAGAAGATTGAACGTCT
Source organism: Vibrio sp. 1CM2L (assembly GCF_023161695.1). NCBI lineage: Bacteria > Pseudomonadati > Pseudomonadota > Gammaproteobacteria > Vibrionales > Vibrionaceae > Vibrio > Vibrio sp. 1CM2L. Next base: position 619,815 of record NZ_JALNTT010000002.1, on the reverse strand, counting down.
ACTGACTTGGTTAGAAGAGCTTAAAGTTGACCTAGACATCCCACTATCTATCCAAGCTGCGGGTGTTAACGAGTCTGACTTCATCGCTAAACTAGACGAGCTAGCTGTTGAAGCGTTCGATGACCAGTGTACAGGTGCTAACCCACGTTACCCTCTAATCACTGAGCTAAAAGAAGTGCTAACAACTTCTTACTTCGGCCAGCCATATGTTGAAGGCGAAACTTTCGAAGGTACTACAGTTATCCTTAAGAAAGCAGACCAAAAGCCAGCTGAAGCGAAAGCGCCAAAAGCTAAAAAAGAAAAAGCTAACGCATAATCAGTAAGCATTAGTTTTGAGATAAGTTTTCGCTAGCACGATACTTATCTATCGGGAAAAGATGAAAGCCCCAGTCGAGAGACTGGGGCTTTTTTTATGTTTGGTTCGTTTGTAAAACGGATTGAAAGGCATTAGCTCTGTTACTCAATATGAGCTGAGTCGGTCATGTTCAATTGGAGTAGAGAGTTAAACCTCTGCCGCGACAACTCGCCCACTGAAGTAGTCATTCGAGACAATGTATTCGGTTGTTCTGGTCAGCTCGTCTTGCAGCTGCGCCCAGTGACATCGGTTGAGCTTACCATCGGAGTTATGAACGGCGGGAACAACGCCACCGACTCGAATACCAAAGGGAGTCAGCTCTTTCGCCCAACTATGGGTAAAGCCAGTGATCATTGAGTTTGCGCTCTCCAAGCCGGACACATCATGAAAGTCATCATGAGATATCACATTCACTATCACGCCTTCTTTATCTTCTTCTCGTAATCTCTCAGCACTGATTTGCCCAAATGCGAACAGGGTCGATGCCATCGACGAGAGATCATTAATAAAGCTACTCACAGGTTGATCGCCAATCAGACTTGGCATTGGGGAGCTTATCCAATTATTGACCAGCACATCGGGTGTAGTGTTGAAGGTGGTTTGAATAAAATCATATACGCTGAGGATCGCTTGGCTGTCATTGCCTTTGAGCGTGTAGTGGTAAACCGAGTCAGAAAAGCGGGCGCACTGTAGATACGTTGCCTGAAGTGCTTCAGTGTCTTTATCACAAAGGATGACGGTGGCTCCAAGGTTAACAAAGTGGTTCGCTATCGTCCCTCCCAGTCGCGAGCCGGCAGATGTCACCAATATGATTGAGCTTTTTATTTCCATCCCAGTACCTAAACAAATCGTCCATGTCGAATAAGGATGGGTTAAATTTCATACAATGGGTGTGAATTGGTTCAAACTAAGGTGCGCCAATTAATAAGTTTTTATGAACTTAGTGGCACGTCACATTTTGTAGTAACTTCAAGCGGTAACCGACATCTGGTGTTTTTAGGCTGCCTAAGGCTAGCGGTTCATATCACTTGTGTGAATATTTTGAAGTGTGCGAGTTAGTCGAAGAATAGCTGTGGAGAGACAGCGAAAAAGGGAAAGGTAGGTGACCGCTATACTTGAGCTTGAATTTGATACTGACGTTGTGCGGTGGTTAGCTCATTGTAGAGCGTAGCATGTGGCAAATCAGGTAAATGCTTGTTTGCGAGCTTGCGTCGGTCATGACCAGAAAGGTTTTGGTAAACCTCTTCGGGTAAGTCGGCCGTATCTTCAGGCATGAAGGCAAGCGCTTCAGGTTTCAAGTAATGGCTGAGCTTGGCACTGGCAAGGCTAGCTTGATGAAAATGATTAGATTGCTGTGCAGAACTCTCATACGACGATTGGTTTGAACGCAGTTGTTGAGGTTCTGCTACGCCAAATTGTTTGCGCAGGCGATCTTCATTTGTCTCTGTGATTTCAATGGTGTCAATTGGCGTGCAATCACGGACATCATTAGAAAACATAGATAACAGCAACGCGAAATCTGCACGGCGACCTTGCTCAACCGCTTGGCTGATCCCGATGCCGAACTTCAGTTCGTTGATGATTCCTGCTTTGTCTAAAGTATGTATTTGCATGCTGCCTCTCATTGGATACACCTTTAACGGCATGGAGTCGGCAAACTTTAGTGTTTAATTACAGGCAAATAGAGAATTTATGCAGGGTAGGGAAGAAAGCTATCAATAGGGCGAGAAGTAAGCGCTATTGGCGGATTTATTACGAAATGCCTAGATTTTGTGGAATACGACAGATACAAAAAAGCTCACGCCGGGGCATGAGCTTTCAATAGATAACTCGCTATAAATAGCGCAGCGTAAGCAATAATTACTTAGCTAGGTTCTCTTCTACGAAAGACCAGTTTACTAGGTTCCAGAATGCAGCCATGTAGTCAGGGCGAACATTGCGGAAATCGATGTAGTAAGCGTGTTCCCATAGGTCAACAGTTAGAAGTGGAGTAACACCTTCTTCTGTTAGAGGAGTAGCAGCGTTAGAAGTGTTAACGATGTCTAGAGAACCGTCAGCTTTCTTAACTAACCAAGTCCAAGAAGAACCGAAGTTGTTGATTGCTGAATCAGTGAATTTCGCTTTGAATTCTTCGAAAGAACCGAATGCAGCGTTGATAGCTTCTGCAACAGCGCCAGTTGGTTCGCCGCCTGCTTTAGGAGCAAGACAGTGCCAGTAGAACGTGTGGTTCCAGATTTGAGCAGCGTTATTGAAAACACCACCAGTAGAAGTCTTAACGATCTCTTCTAGTGTTTTGCCTTCAAACTCAGTACCTGGGATAAGACCGTTTAGCTTAACAACGTAAGTGTTGTGGTGCTTACCGTGGTGGAAATCTAGCGTTTCTGCTGAGATGTGTGGTTCTAGCGCGTCTTTCGCGTAAGGAAGAGCCGGTAGTTCAAATGCCATTGCTCAATTCTCCATTGATATGAAAGAGTTAACTCTTTCGATTGCTTCCAGTGATATTATTATTCATGGCTCGCTATACTGCCAACCATGGTCAATTTGCTGACTTGCGATATAGTTTAGCAAGTTTTTACTTTATTAAAAGCTTATTTCATTACTTTTGTGTGAATTGTTAGCTTAGCTTGTTAACCGCTTTTTTTATATGGTTTTTATTCTTTTAGTTTGGGGTAGAATAAAGGCAATAAAAGCCGTAATCCATTAACGAGGAAGCAATGGAAACTATCGATAAAATCAAACAGCAAATTGAAGAAAACACTATTCTACTGTACATGAAAGGTTCTCCTAAGCTACCTAGCTGTGGTTTCTCTTCTCAAGCGTCTCAAGCTCTGATGGCATGTGGCGAAAAATTTGCTTACGTAGATATCCTACAAAACCCTGATATCCGTGCAGAGCTTCCTGCTTACGCACAATGGCCAACTTTCCCACAACTTTGGGTTGAAGGTGAGCTAATCGGTGGTTGTGACATCATTCTTGAGATGTTCCAAAAAGGCGAACTTCAGCCAATCATCAAAGAAGCAGCGGCTAAAGTTGCTGGCGATGACGCTGAATAAGTTCTAGCCTTTGCGCTGAATAGTTAAAATGAGGGGCCTTAATTAGGCTCCTTTTTTGTTTGAATTGATCGAATCATTGACTCGATAAGGAATGAACAATGAACGTAAAACTTCATTATGTGCATGATCCAATGTGCAGCTGGTGTTGGGGTTACAAGCCAACACTTGAGTTATTGAAACAACAATTGCCTGCGAGCATTGAGTTTAACTATGTGGTGGGTGGTTTGGCCCCGGATTCTGATGAACCAATGTCAGAAGAGATGAAAGGCAAGCTGCAAGCGATTTGGAAGCAGATCGAAGCTAAGCTAGGCACTGAGTTTAACCATGAGTTTTGGACTGAGTGCCAACCTGTTCGCAGTACTTACCCTGCGTGCCGTGCTGTGATTGCAGCTGGTTTTCAAGACCACTACGAAGCGATGCTTGAAGCGATTCAACATGCTTACTACCTTCGTGCGATGCTGCCTCATAGCCAAGACACACATTTGCAGTTGGCTGAAGAGCTAGGTATGAATGTTCAACAGTTTGAAAATGACCTTTCTAGCAAGTTATTGGAAAGTGAGTTAGATGACCAGTTAGGCTTTAAAGAAGCGATGGGAGTATTTTCTTACCCGACCTTAATGCTTGAAGTGAACGGCATCTTTAGTGAAGTTGAATTGGATTACCATTCAACGGAAGCAACGCTTAAGTCTATTCGCGAAATTCTCGTGAGTAATGCTCCCGCTGCATAATTCAGCGAGAGTCATCTGTATTCGCAATGATTTCTAAGGCTTACTCATAAGAGTAAGCCTTTTTTGTTTGGTGTCACTAGTTCAATGAGAGTGAGCGGAAGGAAGAGAGGAATGAATCCCAGAGACAAAAAAGACCGCACGAGGCAGTCTTTATAAAAGTTAGCTTAGGGCTCTTTAACTAGAGAATCTAATTACAGAACCATGGCTGCAATCCAACCGAATACGATCAGTGGGATGTTGTAGTGTAGGAATGTTGGTACTACGGTTTCCCAAACGTGCTCGTGTTGACCATCAGCATTTAGACCAGACGTTGGACCTAGTGTTGAGTCAGAGGCCGGAGAGCCCGCATCACCAAGTGCTGCAGCTGTACCTACTAGAGCGATCGTTGCCATTGGCGAGAAGCCAAATGCTGCCGCTAGAGGAACGTAGATAGTCGCAAGGATTGGAATCGTTGAGAACGAAGAACCGATACCCATTGTTACTAATAGACCAACGATGAGCATAAGCAGTGCTGCTAGAGGCTTGTTGTCGCCGATGCTTGTTGAAAGTGCTTCAACCAAAGATTCAACGCCGCCAGTTTGCTTCATTACTGCTGCGAAACCTGCCGCTGCAATCATGATGAAACCGATCATTGCCATCATGTGAACGCCCTTGGTGAAAACATCTTGTGTCTCTTTCCAAGCAATAACGCCACCGAAGGTAAATACCATGAAACCCGCTAGAGCACCGATGATCATAGAACCCGTCGACAGTTGAACTGTTAGCGCAGCTACGATACCCGCTGCTGCAACTAGGATGTGCTTCTTGTTGATCTCTTTCACTTCTGTTGAAACAACCGTGTGAGAGGTTTCTTTGTATTGGCGAGGCTTACGGTAAGTAAAGAATACTGCAGTAAGAAGACCGAAGATCATGCCTGCTGCTGGTAACAACATTGCCATAGGTACTTGGCTTGCTACAACGTTTTCAAGACCATTGTCGTGAAGGTTTTTAAGCAGGATGTTGTTTAGGAAGATGCCGCCAAAACCAATCGGTAACACCATGTAAGGTGTAATCAGACCAAAAGTAAGTACACACGCAACTAGACGACGGTCTAGGTTCATTTTTGCGAATACGCCTAGTAGAGGTGGGATTAAGATTGGGATGAAGGCGATATGTACTGGAATCACGTTTTGCGAAGACATGGTCACTAAGATCAACGACGCAAGCATGCCGTATTTAAGACCAGTCGATGCTGCACTGTTCTCTTTGCCGTGAATGCGTTTGATAACACTTTGAGCAAGGAGATCTGTGATACCAGAACGTGAGATAGCAACAGCGAATGTACCAAGCATAGCGTAGCTAAGTGCAATCGTTGCACCGCCGCCTAATCCACTTTCGAAAGCCGCGACTGCGTCGTTCAAGCTCATACCAGAGGCTACGCCACCGATAATTGCACTGAACGTCAGAGCAACGACTACGTTTACACGCATCAAAGCTAAAACAAGCATGATGCAAACTGAAATTACAACAGGATTCATATTATTCTCGGGATGTTGTGTTTTTTATGAAGGCAATACGAAAAAACGTTTACCGACTCTATTTTTTATTCTTCGTCAACAAGAGGCCAACCACCAAGGGCTTTCCATTTGTTTACAATGCCGCAAAATAACTCTGTGGTTTTTTGCGTATCATACAAAGCAGAGTGTGCTTCTTTGTTGTCAAATTCCATCCCTGCAGTGCGGCAAGCTTTAGCCAAAACGGTTTGACCGTAGGCAAGACCACTAAGAGCTGCAGTGTCAAAAGTAGCAAATGGATGGAAAGGGACGCGTTTAAGCTTACAGCGCTCACTTGCCGCATTAACGAAGTTCAAATCGAATGTAGCGTTGTGAGCAACCATGATTGCGCGACTGCAATCTGAAGCTTTTTGTTCTTTTCTCACTAGCTTGTAGATTTCTTTAAGGGCTTCTTGTTCCGACACAGCACCACGTAATGGGCTAAATGGGTCTTTAATTCCGTTAAAGTCTAATGCTGCCTGCTCTATATTTGCGCCTTCAAAAGGCTCAATGTGAAAATGAAGCGTTGATGCAGGGTGCAGATCTCCGTTCTCATCCATTTTTAATGTAATGGCACAGATTTCTAATAATGCATCGGTTTCAGCGTTAAACCCTGCGGTTTCCACGTCGATGACCACTGGAAAATAGCCGCGAAAGCGTTTTTTTAGGGTCAGAGCTTCGTTTTCTACAGTCATGTTAGCCCAAATAAGTGTGATTAAGGCTGCATTATTGCAGATAATAGCAGTGATAAAAACTAGGGAAGGGCAATAAATCATAAATTACCTAACCCATTACGGCTTGATAATTGCATATTTAAACGTGAGAGAAAAATGCGGCAATTGGCTGCATTGTTAAACGAATTGCTTAAGAGATACTCCACTTTATGAAGAAACAACTCATAACAGGTTCAATGCTATTTTCGCTACTTGTGTCGTCATCGGTCATGGCACAAGAAAAGCGTTACGGAGCATCTCCTCAACAGTCGACGTGGGAGATGGTGGCCAACACGCCACTAGAATGTCGCTTGGTTCACCCAATTCCAAACTTTGGTGATGCTGAGTTCTCATCTCGCGCGAGTAAAAAAATCATTTTGGACTTTGAGCTTAAAATGCGCCGCCCAATGGGTGCGACGCGCAATGTAAGCTTGATCTCTATGCCGCCACCTTGGCGTCCGGGTGAAAGTGCTGATCGCATGACAACCATTAAGTTCTTCCAGCAATTTGACGGCTATGTCGGCGGTCAAACAGCTTGGGGCATCTTGAGTGAATTGGAGAAAGGGCGTTATCCGACATTCAGCTACCAAGAGTGGCAGAGCCGAGATCAACGTATCGAAGTGTCGTTGTCGTCAGTGCTATTCCAAGAAAAATACAATGTGTTCAGTGACTGTGTTGCTAACCTGCTGCCTTACAGCTTTGAAGATATCTCTTTCACTATTTTGCATTACGACCGCAACAGCGATCAGCTGAATAAATCGTCGCGTAAAAGGCTGAGCCAGATTGCCGATTACGTTCGCTATAACCAAGACATCGACCTTGTGCTGGTGGCAACGTACACCGACTCTGTCGACAGCAAAGGTATTAGCCAAAATCTTTCAGAGCGCAGAGCGGAATCGTTAAGAGAATACTTCAAATCCCTAGGCCTGCCAGAAGATCGTATTCAAGTACAAGGCTATGGTAAGCGTCGTCCGATTGCAGACAATAACTCGCCAATTGGTAAAGACAAGAACCGACGTGTTGTGATCTCTTTAGGTCGTACACAGGTTTAAGCTAAACAATTGCTCGTTTGAAATGACAAAGCCCGTCTTGATGACGGGCTTTTTTATGTTTTAGATTTGGAGTCGTTGTTTGGACGTAACTCGTTTAGTTCAAACGGAAGCGGGCGATCATTTCACAGTTGGTCGCGGTATCGATCTTTTCCACCATAGAGGCAATTTTAGGGTTTGGGTGGCGTTTCATGAAATCGATCAGCGCTTTCTTACAGCAACCAATAGAATCGATAAAGCTTGAACATTGAGTATTAGGGCACTGAGGGATCAGTGTGAGTACCTTTTCGGAAGCCAGTTGAAGATACTTGAGCTCGTATTCAGTGTCGCCAGCCCAACGCCAGAATTGAGCAAGATTGTGGCAAGAAATCACCGAAATCAGTAAGCGTTCATCGGCTTGAATATCGGTGCGTTCTGTAATTTCTTCACTTAAGTTCAAAGCCTGCTGATAATGAAGAATACTTCGTACAGGATCGTCGAGTTGCAATGCAGTATCGGCAAGTAACGTGTGTTTTTCCCATTCGCTAATCATTGTATTACCTCATTAATCAATAGGTGGTTAATTTAAATGATAATCATTATCATGTAAAGTTTCATCAATGAGATTGTTAAGAATAATTGGTAAAGAATATCGATTATGGTGAGAGTGATAAAAAAGAAGCGAGCATAGTGCTCGCTTCTTTTTTCATTTCTTCAGGCGTTCAAACCCAACTTCTCAAAGAGGTCAAGGAATTAACCTTCTAGACCTGCGCTTGCTTGTTTGTTCTGAATCAGCTCAATCATGTAGCCATCAGGATCTTTAACGAACGCAATGTGTGTAGAGCCGCCTTTAACCGGACCCGCTTCACGCGTTACGTTGCCGCCAGCTGCTTTAATCGCATCACACGTTGTGTAGATGTCATCAACACCGATAGCAACGTGACCAAAAGCAGAGCCAAGATCGTATTCCGTGGTGCCCCAGTTGTAAGTCAGCTCAATCACTGCGCCTTGAGATTCGTCGCCAAAGCCAACGAAAGCCAGTGTGTATTCGTACTCTTTGTTTTCGTTCTTACGTAATAGCTGCATGCCCATTACATTGGTGTAGAACTCGATAGACTTGTCTAGATCACCCACGCGTAGCATGGTGTGTAAAATACGACCGTTTGACATGATTTGCTCCTAGCTTGTTATTGGTTGTTTCTTTTATAGCACTATATATGAGCAAGCTCATAAGCAACACCAAAGAGATGATGAGTTTGGTCATATTTTCTTATTCTCATCATCTATCTTACTCTCTCCCCTCTATCTTTTTCTTATTTGTATTACAAGAAAATAAAAGTCGACGGCCTTCTTAATTTGTCCGTCACTAGCACCTCATTTGAAATTTTGCATAAATAGTAAGTTTGAGTGTTGGTCTTTTTTGTAATGGCCAAGAATAGCCTTGGTTATTGAATTGTGATTTTTATATCCATCTTGTTACTGATAATCCTTCATTTTTACAATTATCATCTAACTTTCCATTTTATCAATTTATGATTACGCCAATATCTCCCTGTTTATAGAAAGGTTATTCCGATGCTTCACTTCGGCATTAAGGAATTTTCGATAAAATACGCTAATAACTAATGGTTTTTACGAAAATATTAGAGGTGTTCATTTTTTGTACTTGTTTTTATTAAGCAATGACCTGGCTTTGTATTGTTTGTTTTGTGTTTGATATTTGTGGTGGTTGTGTTTTTAAAGTGGTTGTCAAGTGTGTGTTAAGTGTATCTTTTACGATCTTTGCTAAATAGACAATCCTTACTATATAGTTTTTCAAACGCACTAAATCGACTAAATATTCATTTTTGATTTGTGCGATTTTTCTATCACATAAAAATAAGTATTATTTTATTACATTAGCCTCGGTGTGAGGCATTGATGTGGAGTACTCAAATGACGAGTAAATGGTTTACACAACAAAGTTCAGATGTTTTAAACGAACTGAACGCAGATCAAACGACAGGTTTATCAAGTTCTGAAGCGGATGCACGCTTAGAGAAGCACGGCACTAACGAACTGACTGCACAAGAGTCAGCTTCTGCGTGGGAACTGTATATTCATCAATATAAAAACCCACTGATTTTTATTCTAGCTGTTGGTGCAATCGTTTCTTGGTCTACTGGCCACGCGATTGATGCTATTGCTATTGCAGTGATTATCCTTATCAATACTGGTATCGCGTTCTGGCAAGAATTTAAAGCTCAGAAAGGGATGGAAGCGCTAAAAGAAATGGCAGCTCCAGAAGCCGAAGTGATGCGCGATGGTAAATGGATCAGTGTTCCAGCGAAAACCCTCGTTCCTGGTGACATCATCAAAATTAATACTGGCGATATTCTGCCTGCTGATGTTCGTATTCTTGAGTCAAACCGTCTGACGGTAGATGAGGCTGCGCTGACCGGTGAATCTGAGCCAGTGAATAAGCAGTCTGAACGCCTTGAAGATGAGACCCTTGGTCTTGGCGATCAGAAGAACATGGGCTTCATGACAACAATCGTGACTACAGGTACAGGCCTTGCTGTTGTAACAAGCACAGGTATGCAAACTGAAGTTGGTCACATCGCTGATATGATGAACCAAACGGAAGAGACGAAAACACCAATGCAAGAGCGTATGGACACCATCGCACTCGCATTATTGGTTGTTGCTCTTGTGGTTGTTGCTATTGTTTGTGCTATCGGTGTTTACCACGGTATGCCATGGTTAGAAATCCTAACAACAGGTATCTCTTTATCGGTTGCCGCTATTCCTGAAGGCTTACCAACGGTGGTTACTATCGTATTAACGATGGGCTCGACTAAGATGGTTAAGAATAATGCTTTGGCTAAACAGCTAGCAGCAATCGAAACGCTTGGTTCTACAACCGTTATCTGTTCAGATAAAACCGGTACGCTAACACAAAACCAAATGCAGGTAATGAAAGCGTACGATGCGTCTGGTCGTTACTGGGATGTATCAGGTAAAGGTTTTGATCCTAAGGGTGAATTCATTACCAAAGGTCACGATGTCGAGGCGACAAACAGCCCTGCAATGATGAAAGGTCTTGTAGTTGCAACGCTTTGTAACGATGCTGAATATGTAAATGCTGATGGTAAATGGACGGTTCGTGGCAACCCGACAGAAGGTGCACTAATTGTTGCAGCTGCAAAAGCAGGTCTTAAACAAGATGAAATGCTATCAACGGGTGGCTACTCAATCGTTAAGAAGTTCCCGTTCGATTCTGGTCGTAAGATGGCTTCTGTTATCGTTCGTGACCCACAAGGTAAGCACTTCCTAGCATTGAAAGGTGCGCCAGATGTTGTTCTTGGTAAATCAACCAGCTTCATGGTTGACGGTGGTTTCGTACCAACGGTTGGTTGTGAAGTTGCAGGCAACTTGGCTCTCGATACCGCACCGTCTCAAGATCTTCATTTAAACTTTGAAGCGGCAATCCAAACCTTTGGTGGTGATGCTCTGCGTACACTTGCCGTTGGTTTCCGTGAATTAAAAGAAGAAGAGCTGGAGTTAGATTTCCCTGAGCTTGAAAAAGACGTCAGCATCCTGGGTATCTATGGCATCATGGATCCACCACGCCCAGAAGTGCGCGATGCAGTAAATAGCTGTTATAGCGCTGGTGTTCGTACGGTAATGATTACCGGTGACCACGCAGTCACGGCAGCAGCGATTGCTCGTGAAATCGGAATCATCCGTAGCGAAGACGATCTAGTGGTAACGGGTGCTGAGCTTGACCAAATGGATGATGAGAAGCTTTTGTCTATCTGTTCTCAGGTTGCAGTATTTGCACGTGTTACTCCAGAGCACAAGCTGCGTATCGTAAAAGCGCAGCAAGAGAACAACGAAGTTGCCTCTATGACCGGTGACGGCGTGAACGATGCGCCAGCACTGCGTCGTGCAGACATTGGTGTTGCGATGGGTATTACAGGTACGTCTGTTGCGAAAGACTCAGGTGACCTTATCCTGTTGGATGATAACTTCAGTACTATCGTGAAGGCGGTACGTCAGGGTCGTCAAATTTTCGATAACCTACGTAAGTTTATCCGCCAAGCACTTACAGCGAACGTGGGTGAGGTTTCGGTAATCCTATTTGCATTCCTACTCATGGGACCAGATGTAGTACTTCCGCTAACTCCACTAATGATTTTATGGGTTAACCTCGTTTCTGATGGTCTACCAGCACTCGCACTCGGTGTTGAGCCAGAAGAGAAAGATCTCATGGAGCGTAAGCCAGGCAAACGTGACCAAGGCTTCTTCTCTAATGGTCTAGGCGCTCGTATCCTAACTCGTGGTCTCGCATTAGGTGGTCTGAGCTTTGTGACATTCTCTTACGCACTCGACGGTGGTTACAGTGCTCAATACGCACAAACCGTTGCGTTTTTAACACTGATCTTTGCTCAACTTTGGAGCTTGTTCGATGCACGTACGTTTACAACTATTTATCGTAAGAATCCGTTCACTAACCACTACCTACTTGGTGCGGTGGCAGTATCGGCTATCTTGTCTTTAAGCGTTGTGTACACAAGCTTCGGTCAGCTGGTATTCAGCACAGAAGCGCTAGAGTTTAATCACTTAATATCGTTAATCTTCATTGCAGCAGTACCAACATTTGTTCTATCTGCTATCAAAGAAGTGACTAAAGTGAAGTTTATCTAAGACAGACTTCTTAGCTAAATAATTGAATCCCGCCATCAAAGGCGGGATTTTTTATGCCTGTTATCTTGGGAACGCAGAATTAGAAATGAAAATTGATGTAGAGGCGGATTCTAGAGAGTGGCAATAAAAAAGCAGCGCTTTAAGCGCTGCCGTGTTGATTAATTGTTGTGAACAGAAAGACTAATCTTCGCTCTTTTCTTTGAACTCACAGAGATCTTCAATGATACAGCTGCCACAGCGTGGTTTACGTGCGACACAGGTGTAACGTCCATGAAGAATGAGCCAATGGTGGACATCCAGTTTGAATTCTTTTGGGATAACTTTAAGTAGTTTTGCTTCGACATCGTCGACGGTTTTACCCATCGCTAGCTTAGTGCGGTTTGATACACGATAGATGTGGGTATCAACGGCAATCGTTGGCCAACCGAATGCGGTATTTAACACTACGTTTGCTGTTTTACGACCAACACCTGGAAGGGCTTCTAATGCAGCGCGATCTTCCGGTACTTCACCATTATGTAAGTCAAGCAGCATACGACACGTTTTGATGGTGTTTTCTGCTTTTGAATTAAATAGGCCGATGGTCTTGATGTACTCTTTTAAACCATCAACACCTAGGTCGAAAATTGCTTGCGGAGTGTTGGCTACAGGGTACAGCTTATCCGTCGCCTTGTTCACGCTGACATCGGTTGCTTGTGCAGACAATAGAACGGCAATCAGCAGTTCGAATGGGCTGTTCCAGTTAAGCTCAGTCTCTGGCTTTGGATTGTTTTCTCTTAAACGCTCAAGTATTTCTACTCGTTTTACATTGTTCATAGCGACATTACTTTCAAATAGTTAGGGCATGAAGCTTGGATTGCTTCTGCTTTATCATCGGTTACGCGCTCTTATGAGCGTCATTATTATATGTACTGTTTAGATCTGATTTTCCCCGCTGAGTGGTTGAGCTAACCCAGCGAGGTTTAAGCTAATTTAACTTATTAGGCATTGGTAACGCGAGCGCGTTCAATGACTGGTTTTTCTTGTTTTGGTTGTCTAGATTTTGCTTGGTTATCGATGATGTTTTTCAAAGCAATTAAGAAACCAACACCAATAAAGGCACCCGGTGGAAGCAGGGCTAACAAGAAGCTGTTATCAAATTGGAATATCTGGATTCGTAACACAGAAGCCCAGTCACCAAGCAGCAGATCTGCACCATCAAATAGAGTGCCGTTACCAATAATCTCACGCATCGCACCTAACACGACCAATACTGACGTCATGCCTAGACCCATCCAGAAACCGTCTTGAGCCGCTGGTAGCACTTCATTCTTTGAAGCGAAGGCTTCCGCACGACCAATGATGATGCAGTTGGTCACGATCAGCGGGATGAAGATACCCAAAGAGAGGTAAAGCCCATAGGCGTAAGCGTTCATCAGCAATTGAACACACGTTACTAGCGAGGCAATGATCATTACGAATACTGGGATACGCACTTCTTTTGGTACGTGGTTACGAACCAAAGAAACAGAAACGTTTGAGCCGACCAGTACAAGCAAGGTAGCAATACCTAGCCCAAGTGCGTTAGTGACTGTTGACGATACAGCCAGCAGCGGACATAACCCAAGAAGTTGCACTAGGGCAGGGTTATTGGCCCACATGCCATTTTTGATCAGTGTTTTATGGTCACTCATTATTCACCACCACAATTTAGAGGTTGAGCAAGCAATGCTTGGTTGTTTTGGTTAACGTATTGAACCGCTTGTTTGACTGACTTCACGACCGCTCTTGGTGTGATGGTTGCGCCAGTAAACTGGTCAAAGTCACCACCGTCTTTACGAACCTTCCAACGGTCAAGATTAGAATCTGTTACTTGTTTGCCTGCAAACGAAAGAATCCAATCACTCACACGCAAATCAATCTTATCACCCAAACCTGGAGTTTCTTGGTGAGAAAGCACGCGAGTACCTAAAATAGTACCGTCGATCTTCATTCCAACAATCACTTTAATTGCGCCGTTGTAGCCGTCTGGGGCAATCGCTTCGATCGCAATCGCACTCGGCTCACCATTGATTTTAGCAATGTAAGCCGGCATCGCTTGCTCAGTTCCAAGCTCTTCTGCTTGAACCAAAGTACAAGACGAAAACAGTTCGTTATCGTGCAGATCATGTGGGATCACTTGATTAAGAACAGACAGTAACTGAGCCTGTTCTTGTTGTTTGATCTGATCTTTGGTTAGGTAGTGAGTTACCGCGACCAAACCCGTCGAAGCACACGCAAAGATCGCGAGTACAAGGCCGTTTTTCTTAATTGCATTTAGCATGGTATCCGCTCCCTTAGTGGCCGTATGTACGAGGTTTGGTGTAGTAGTCAATCAGTGGAACGCACATGTTGGCTAACAATACAGCAAACGCCACGCCATCAGGGAAGCCACCCCAACTGCGGATGATAAATACTAAACCGCCGATTAGAGCACCAAACACTAAGCGACCTTTGACTGTCGTGGATGCTGAAACGGGGTCGGTCGCAATGAAAAATGCGCCGAGCATAGTCGCACCAGACAATAGATGAATGGTCGGTGATGCGGTCTCGCCAGGAGTGAACATCAAGAACACTAGGCTAAATAGGGTCAAGCTGCCCAGAAACGCGACTGGGATATGCCATTGAATCACGCGTTGCTTAATAAGCACCAAGCCACCAACAAGGTAAGCAAGGTTTACCCATTCCCAACCCACGCCAGCTAACCAGCTAAATTGAGGTTGAGATAGAGCTTCAGACGCTGTGTTGCCTGCCGTTAATGCGGTTTTGAAGGCATCGAGTGGCGTCGCCATTGTGGTGCCATCAATCCCTAAACGAGCTTGCTGTAGAGATAATCCTTCATTATTGAAACCTGTAAAGATCATCAAGAATGAGTCAACAAAACTGGTTGTTTCAGCCGTTAAGCTCGCGGGAGCATTCCAACTGGTCATCTGAACTGGGAACGAGATCAGCAAAACAACGTAAGCGACCATCGCTGGGTTAAATGGGTTTTGCCCAAGTCCGCCGTATAGGTGTTTCGCGATGACAATTGCGAAGAACATACCTATCACTAGAATCCACCACGGAGAGTGTGGAGGAATCGCGACACTGAGTAGCCAAGCGGTGACAACAGCACTGTAGTCACGTAGCGCCATCACTGGCGGACGCTTTCTTAGCAGCATGATTGCCGCTTCAAAGGTAATCGCAAGTGCGATAGCAAATACTAACTGGATGAGCGTACCCCATCCGAAGAAGTAGGTTTGAGCTAGTAGACCTGGCAATGCACAAATAGCGACCCATTTCATCAGATCTGGGGTGCTTCTACGACTGTGTGCGTGCGGTGAGCTGGCGATAAAGAAGGCCACTACTCTTTCTCCTCATTATTCTTTTTATCTAGCTCTTGCTGTGCTTTTCTTGCTTTAGCACGAGCAATAGCGGCAGCAACAGCTGCTTTCTTAGGATCGACTGGTTCTTGTTGAGTTTCAGCCTTTAGTTCAACTGCAGGTTCAGCCACAGATTCAGGCGTTTCTGCTGACTCTTCCTGTTTCGCTTGTTGTGCTTTTCTTGCTTTAGCGCGAGCGATTGCGGCAGCAACAGCAGCTTTCTTAGGATCGACTGACTCTTGTTGAGTTTCAGCTTCAACCTCAATCACTGGCTCAGGAGTTTCTACCGTTTCGTCTTGCTTAGCTTGTTGAGCTTTCTTGGCTTTAGCGCGAGCGATTGCGGCAGCAACAGCAGCTTTCTTAGGATCGACTGACTCTTGTTGAGTTTCAGCTTCAACTTCAATTACTGGCTCAGGAGTTCCTGCCGTTTCGTCTTGCTTAGCCTGCTGTGCTTTCTTCGCTTTAGCGCGAGCAATAGCGGCAGCGACAGCATCTTTCTTAGCGTCGCCAGAGCTTTCAGCTGGAGCTTCACTTTCGGTCTGAGCAGCTGATTCCGCTTGTTGTGCTTTCTTGGCTTTAGCGCGAGCGATAGCTGCAGCAACGGCGTCTTTCTTAGCATCGCCAGTACTTTCAGCTGGGGCTTCACGTTCGGTTTGAGTCACTAACTCCGCTTGTTGAGCCTTCTTCGCTTTAGCACGAGCAATAGCCGCAGCGACAGCATCTTTCTTGGCATCGCCAGTACTTTCAGTCGGAGCATCAGAAGCTGATTCTGCTTGTTGAGCCTTCTTCGCTTTAGCACGAGCGATAGCTGCAGCAATAGCGTCTTTCTTGGCGTCGCCAGAGCTTTCAGTTGGAGCGTCAGATGTTGATTCCGCCTGCTGAGCCTTCTTCGCTTTAGCACGAGCAATGGCCGCAGCGACAGCATCTTTCTTGGCATCGCCAGTACTTTCAGCCGGAGCGTCAGAAGCTGATTCCGCTTGTTGAGCTTTCTTCGCTTTAGCACGAGCAATGGCCGCAGCGACAGCATCTTTCTTGCCATCACCTGAGCTTTCTGCAGGAGTATCAGCGGCTGCTTGTTGTGCCTTGCGCTCTCGAGCTTGACGTTTACGTTCTTCACGCAATTTCGACATTTCAGAGTTGTCTGGTTCAGCGCCATCCGCTTTCTGAGCCGCAGCTTGTTTCGCTTTTGCCTTAGCAATCGCAGCAGCTACCGCAGGTTTCACGGCTGGTTCTGCATTAGGTGTTTGGTCTGCCGCGGCTTTTTGCGCTTTAACGCGAGCAATCGCAGCTGCAATCGCATCATCACCATCGGCTGATTTCATGTCTTTACGACGGTTGTCAGCAGCTTTCTTGAAGCGGTTTTCACGCTCGGCTTTGTCACGCTCCATACGAGCGTTTTTCTCTTCGAAACGAATCTTGGCGCGCTCGGCGGCTGTCGCTTCGTCTTTTCTTGTTTTGATTTCGGCTTTCGCTTGGCGATAGTACTGAACAAGAGGGATCTCACTTGGGCAGACAAAGGCACAAGCACCACATTCAATACAGTCTTTAATATTCAGCTCTTCACACTTATCCAACTCGTTGGCTTTGGCATGCCATTGCAGTTGTTGAGGAAGTAGAGACGCAGGGCAAGCTTCAGCACACGCGCTGCAACGAATACATTCCATCTCGTAAGTGCTTGGTGAAATCTCACGACGCGTTGGCGCTAAAATACAGTTCGACGTTTTAGTGATTGGCACATTGGCATGCGGCAAGGTAAAGCCCATCATCGGGCCGCCCAAAATCAAACGCGGCAGTTTTTTATCGGCTTTGTAGCCAAACTCTTCTAGTAACTCGTGTACTGGTGTACCTAATAGTGCCCACACGTTACGAGGTTGCTTAAAGGTTTTACCGGTTAAAGTCACCACGCGGTTAACCACGGGTTCACCGTCGATTACCGCTCTCTTAATTGAGTAAAGAGAGCCGACGTTTTGAACCAAAACACCAATATCTGCGGGAATGCCGCCAGCCGGAACCTCTTTGTTGGTGAGGATCTTGATCAGCTGTTTCTCACCACCAGAAGGATACTTAGTTGGGATAACACGAATGACGATATCTTTGTCTTTCGCTGCAATCTCAAGTGCCTTTATCGCGTCTGGTTTATTGTCTTCAATGCCGATAACCGTCAGCTTTGGTTGAAGAATGTGTTCAACCACTTCGATGCCTTTTAATACTTCGTCGGCATGTTCTTGAAGCAACTTGTCATCAGAGGTGATGTAAGGTTCACATTCCGCAGCATTGACGATCAAAATGTCGGTACGACCTAAGCCTGATTGAAGCTTCTTAGCCGTAGGGAAGCCTGCGCCGCCCATGCCTGAAATACCAGCTTGGCGAATCACATCAAGCAGTTCGTCAGAAGTCTTTGTCGAGAAATCTTCAACTGGATTTTTTTCAATCCAAGTGTCTAGGCCATCAGGTTTAATAACCACGCACATTTCGCTCAAACCTGAAGGGTGAGCGGTAGTTCGCGGTTCGATAGCGGTAATCACACCCGATGTTGGTGCGTGTACTGGCAAAGTAAAACCTGTATCTAAGGCCGTAAGTTGCTGACCTTTTAACACAGTGTCGCCAGCAGCAACCAATAGGTTACCCGGCTTACCGATGTGCTGTTTCACAGGAAGAACGATTTCTTCTGGAAGCCTTGCATGGACGATATCAGTAGTATTCGACTGTTTCTTGTTTTCAGCAGGGTGCACGCCGCCAGGGAAGTTCCAAATAGAGCCCGTGCGAATTTGTTCAATTAAAGAGATCATACTAACCCTATGCTTTAGGCTCTGACGCAGTCGCATCAGTCGCTTGGTTAGTGATATCAGTAACAGGAATGATGTTCATCTGCCATTTCCAATTTTCAGTCGTTGTTGCCACTGGAATCATTTCAATACAGTCAGTAGGGCACGGTGCGACACATAGATCACAACCTGTACATTCATCTTTAATTACTGTGTGCAGTGCCTTGGTGCCACCAACAATGGCGTCAACAGGGCAGGCCTGAATACACTTGGTACAGCCGATACACATATCTTCGTGAATGAAGGCAACGGTTTTTACTTTGTTATCTAAGTCATGAGCGGAGTCTTCAACTTCTACGCCCATTAAATCTGCTAGCTTCTCAATGGTTGCTTGGCCGCCCGGAGGACATTTGTTGATCTTGTCTCCGTTAGCGATCGCCTCTGCGTATGGGCGACAACCAGGGTAGCCACACTGGCCACATTGAGTTTGCGGTAAAATGGTGTCGATTTGATCGACGATAGGATCGGCTTCAACTTTAAAACGGATAGAAGCAAAGCCCAAAATAGCGCCAAAAACAGCGGCTAAAACGGCTAGCGCAATGATCGCAATTAAAATGGTACTCATGCTTATTTCACCAACCCAGTAAAGCCCATAAATGCCAGAGACATTAAGCCTGCTGTGATCATCGCAATCGATGCGCCTTTAAATGGCATTGGAACATCAGCAACCGCAATACGTTCACGCATCGCAGCAAATAGGATCAATACAAGAGAGAAACCAACCGCTGCGCCGAAACCATAGATGATCGACTGAATGAAGTTGTGGTTTTCATTGATGTTCAGAAGTGCCACACCTAATACCGCACAGTTGGTGGTGATAAGAGGCAGAAAGATACCCAGCAGGCGATAAAGAGTCGGGCTGGTTTTGTGAACGACCATTTCCGTAAATTGAACAACCACCGCGATAACCAAGATGAAACTCATGGTACGCAGGTATTCAATACCCAGAGGGGTAAGGATGTAGGTTTCTACTAGGTATGCAGAGACCGACGCTAACGTTAGAACGAAAGTCGTCGCGAGGCCCATGCCAATCGCAGTCTCCAGTTTCTTGGAGACTCCCATAAATGGACATAGTCCTAAAAACTTCACTAGCACAAAGTTATTGACCAGCACTGTGCCAACCAACAACAAAAGGTATTCGGTCATAATGGATTAATTCTTGAGATTCCGATCCCGATATTATCCTGCTTTGCTCACCTAATAACAACCAAGGATCACTAGGGATTTAGACACTTGGTGAAAAAATCAACGGGTAACCGTTTGATTAAGATGGATCAGGTTAAGTATAGGTGGGTATTTGCGGGGAATGAAAAATAAGATTAACTCAATGATAACTCATCGAATCAATCCTACTTTCTTTGTTGTAAAAAGTGTCGAGGAACGAAATGACTTAGTTTTTGTGACCCTGAGCTTTCTCAATTAATGTTTCGAACAGAGGCTCTGCGCACCAAAATTGGCATAAATAGCTTATGTTCCGGGTGCTCTTTTGGCTCGTCACTTGCGAGTTGCAGAGAGAGCTTAACCGCTTGGTTAGCCATAACTTGGATTGGATAACGAATGGTGGTCAATCGAGGGTAGATGAAGCGAGCAATGTGGCCGTCATCAAACCCAATAACTGACATATCTTCTGGAATACGAACGCCATTTTCTTGTAATAACGCCAAACAGCCTGCTGCCATGTAGTCGTTATACGTGGCAATGGCAGTGATATCTGTGTTTTTTGCCATTAGGTTAACCATGGCTTGCTCACCGCCTAGCTCGTCAGGCTCACCATATTCGATGTACTCATCGTTCGATTCAATACCGTGATCTTTCAATGCATCTAAATAGCCACCTAAGCGATCGTGAGCATCTTCAATATCGTGACTCGAGCAGATGTAGCCAATGTGCTTGTGGCCGTTTTTAATCAAATACTCAGTCGCGATGTAAGAGCCGCGGCGGTTGTCGAGAGCAATACAGCGGTTTTCGATATCGGGAACAATACGATTGATCAGTACCATTCCGGGCACTTCATTCGCTAGCTTAACCAATTCTTCGTCGCTAATGCCTTTGCTATGAACCACGAGTGATTCGCAGCGGCTGTTGATCAGCAAGTTAATCGCATTACGCTCTTTGGTGGCGTCATGGTAGCCACTGCCAATCAGTAACTGCTTTTCTTGCTCACTTGCCACGGTATCAATGGCTTTGATCATCGAGCCGAAGAACGGGGCAGAAACATCATTAACCAGTACACCAATCGCGTTTGAAGATTTGCTGACCAATGCACGGGCGTTGGCATTTGGGCGATAGCCGAGTTTTTCCATAGCGGCTTTTACCGCCGCAATTGCGGTTTCACTGGTGTGAGGTGCATTGTTGATTACTCGAGAGGTGGTCGCGATTGATACGCCTGCTTCCTTCGCAACATCTTTAATGGTAGCCATTCCGCTCTCTTATTCTGAATATAATGCTGTGTGCTGGTGGTTGGACATTTAACAACGGATAGTTAGGCAATTCAAATGCTAAACATCAAATATGACGAGGTTTGATGGTTTATTTTTTGTTGGCTGACTAGTTTGAAAATAAAAAGCCAAGCTCTAGATTTGAGCTTGGCTTTTGAGTCACATTGGCGTGTGGACTGTTGTCGTTTGAACTGCTGTCGCGTGAAGTAAGGTAATCACAGGTAACCCAAAGTAATAGAGAACCAAGTGGCTTTAGAGCAAACCACTTGGCCTGAATCTACTTACGATGCGCTGGTTAGCGTAACCTGATAACGATATTGATTGTCGGTGAGTTGAAACTCTTGGTGAACACTTGGACTCCAAGAATCATCACCACCAACGCCCATATGTTGGTGATCAACGCGTACATAGATTTTCTCTTCACGAGTCAGGTCATTGGTATGCTTAGCATCCGTTAATTGTTGCTGGCTATACTGACTCACACTGAATGAAAAATCGCCTTCGATCCCGATATTTCCCACATTCAAGTTTTTGGTTCCGCAACGTAAACCGCTATCGGTTGGGAATATATACGGCGTGTGCATCTGATCCAGTGTCTGACTGTGTAAACCGAATCGAGCAGCAGCCAAACGGTCTGGATAGTTTTCAAAAGGACCTAATCCCTGCCACGAAACCGGAGTTTCATTGGCTGTTTCGATGGGTAAAGGTAGCTCCACCTCAAGGCCAATGCGCGGCATCGGTGGTAAGTGATCAGCTAAGTTGACATCAACCGCGATATTCATTTCACCTAGGTTATTTAAGGTGTATTGCCATTTTGTAATCGCTTGGATTTGGCCATTAAATTGGTAGGCGAATACTGACGTCACTTGTACTGAGTCTGCGAGTGCTTGCACGACACAACTTGTACACTGACGTTCCCATTGACCAATGCCTGCAAGTTCCCAGCGACAAGCCCATGCATTTGGGTCGATGTTGTCTATCTCACTGATACCAATATCGTTATCAAGTGGTGCGCGATAGAAGTTATCGACAGGTGCCTTGATAACTTGCGGTTGTCCATCAACGATCCAGTGGGTCAACAATCCACTCTCTGTATCCCATTGCCATTGATGTGTTTCATCTAGGCTAGACACGACCACTTTATTGTCTTGCTGATTTAACTGAGGAGCCAAAGCATTTGCAGTGCTAGGGAATTGCAAGCCTGCATAGTTACGTAAAGCAAATTGCTCCGTCGCACAAACATGGCCTTCTTCTGCCCACTTGGTTGAATGAATCAGAGTAATATCGGTGTTGAGATGATATTCGGCTTGTGCTTTTGGCGTGAAAGCAAGGTCAATGACCAGCTCTTGTTTACTATCTTCAGCAACGGATAAGACGTGTTGCCCAGATTGAGTCACGACGCCATTTTCGAGCAATTGCCAGCGTAAGATTTCATTGTCAGTCGCTCGGAACAGGTTTTCATTGGTCACCGTTAGGCGGCATTGATCTTCAGTTTGCTCTGCTAACGTCACATTGATCATTCTCTGGCAGTATTTCGCCTCTTCCAAGGTCGGATGTACGCTGCGATCTGGGAAGATCAAACCGTTGATGCAGAACTGACGGTCGTTGATGATGTCGCCAAAGTCTCCACCATAAGCCCAGAAGTGTTCACCGTTCTCATCCCACTGGCTTAACCCTTGATCAACCCAATCCCAGATGAAACCGCCTTGTAGGCGAGGGTATTCTCGGAATGCATCCCAGTAATCATTAAAGCTACCTAAACTGTTACCCATTGCGTGTGCGTATTCACAAAGAATAAGCGGACGTTGCTCGTTAGGCAGAGAAACCCACTTCTTGATAGACCATTTTGGAACGGCATCGTCTTCGATAGTGCTGTTAACGCGTGCGTACATTGGCGCAATGATATCGGTAGCTGTGGTATTTGAACCACCGCCTTCATACTGTACCGGGCGAGAAGGGTCGTATTGTTTCGACCAAGCATACATCGCATTGTGGCTGCTACCGTGCCCTGACTCGTTGCCCAAAGACCAGATGATGATAGAAGGGTGGTTCTTATCACGCATGACCATTTGCGTGTAACGACTCATATAAGCGTGTGCCCATTGCGGATCCGCAGACAAGCGATTCATCGGCTGCATGCCATGGGTCTCGATGTTCGCTTCATCACACACGTATAAACCGTATTCGTCACACAGCTCGTACCATCGTGGGTGATTCGGGTAGTGCGCGGTGCGCACAGCATTGAAGTTGTACTGCTTCATTAGACAGATATCGCGGATCATGTCTTCTTCTGTCATCACATGCCCCAACTCTGGGTGATGTTCATGACGGTTGACGCCGCGAATCAATAGTGGTTTGCCGTTTAGCTTTAGCTGACCGTCTGTCATTTCGACTTTACGGAATCCAACTTGATAAGCTTCACTTTCTATGTGGTTACCTTGCCTATCAAGCAATGACACGACAATTCGGTAAAGGTTAGGGACTTCTGCGCTCCATTTCTTCGGATCTCGAACATGAAGAGTTTGGAATACCACATCATCGTAGGTGCCACGCTCGTCAATTCGTCGATTATGCGGGCGATCGATATGCGGCTCAGTCACTGCGTTTTCACCGTCAAACAGTTGAACCTGGACTTGGTAAGTGTCTGGTGCCGTAATTTTGGTGACAATAGACAGTGAGCCATCGCGATAGCATGCGTCTAAGTCCGGCGTAACGAACACATCTTCAATGCACTGCTTTGGTTTAGCTAGCAAGGTCACATCACGGAAAATACCGCTTAGCCACCACATATCTTGGTCTTCTAAATAGCTACCATCACACCAACGTATCACCATAACAGACAGTGTATTATCGCCAACAGTTAGATACTGAGTTAAGTCGAACTCGGCAGGTAAGCGGCTATCTTGGCTATAACCAACCCAATTGCCATTACACCAAAGATGAAAAGCGGAATTGACGCCATCAAAGATAATACGTTGGGTGTTCTTTAGGTCATTTTTAGTCAACGTAATTTGAGTGCGGTAACAACCGGTTGGGTTTTCTGCCGGAACAAACGGTGGGTTAACTTCAAATGGGTATTTTACGTTGGCGTAGATAGGTTTATCGTAGCCTTGCATTTGCCAGTTCGATGGTACCGTAATCTCATCCCATTGTGAGTCATTGAAACTTGTTTCGATAAATTCACCGTCAACTTGTTCAGGTGCATCAAAGTATTTGAACTTCCATTGTCCATTAAGAGATTTACGTTGTGACTCAATGCCGTCTCGAGCGTGCTTAAGGTTGCGGTAGCTTGATAATGGGCTGTGCGCATTAAGGCAGTGGATATTCACAGACTGCGGGTTTTCCCAATCGCGTCTTTGGATGATGTTTGAAAATGCCTTCATGGTATTCCTACTCTTAAAGTGTTCAATATGGGTAATCATTCTATTAAGTCATCGGTTTTTTAAGCCGTGATGACCGTTATCAAATCGTTGGTTTTGCGTATTGTTCTGTTGGCTTGTTCAGCTATTTAGCGAGCTGTTTTAATAAATAATCTTTTGCTTCGGGCATGCCCTGTGCGGCCGCTTGATTAGCAATAAATGCGGCTTGTTTGATGTCATTGTTGTTTAGGGCTTGGTCAATGTCCTTTTGGATATTCAACCATTGCGCCTTGTGATTGGTTTCAACTGTCTGAGTTGATGCTTGAGAAACTTGCGTTGAACCTATGGTTTCGGGCTCATTGTTGGATGAAACGCCAAGCTCAGCCAATAGGGTCAAAACCGCACTGTTTGTTGATTGGCTCGCCGTAACATCAATGACACCTACGCTGCTGAACGTGGCAGTCAACGGCAGTTGCTTATTGCCAATAATCTGCTGAGATTCTGAATACAGATCTTCAGGATGAATTCGATTGATGGCGCTATCTAACTTAGTGCTATCGGCGCTGACCACAATAAATTGCGCGTTGTCTCGTTGAGGTTCGAGTGCAATTGATGCTTCAATTCTTTCTAACCCTTGCATCGCTGTCGGGTAGTAAGTGAAGTCGTTAGTGCTGTATTGACCAAGCAGTCGCCATTGTTTGTCGAAGATATAAATAGACGGCGCGAAAAGCGCATCATTTTTAATGTATGAACGAATGAGTAAGGACAGCGATTCTGTCGTGTCACTGATTTGGTACGCGATGGTCGGAAAGCGTTGCCTATCCGCTTGTGTATTGTCATTTAACAATGAAGAGGAAAGGGTCGGTAAATGACCGTCCATAATCACTTGTTGGTGGAATGGAACAGACAATTGCGTCATTGGCAGCGCACTTAGCTGAGAACAGCATGCACTGTCATTGAAATCAGTCTTAAGTTCCTTTTCAGGTATTCCGCTGCATGCGCTAACGGTGAGTGCCGCGACAATGGTCATCAATGATTTTAATTTCATCTGATTGCTACCTTAGTAAAGGGGAAAACATCGGCTTTCCCCGTTAAATTGCTATTCCAGTGTTGAGCGTCAATTCGTTGATTGAACAGACGCTCGGGTGTTGTGGTTTACCACCAAGTTTCTACGTTGAAACCAAAGGTAATCTCGTCAACAGTCTCGGCGTTGATGCTTGTTGCCGTTCCATAAACCTCGTTACCACGATCCCATTCGTTGTTGGATTCAGAGTAAGTCGCGAAGATACGGATAGATGGGCGAGCCCATACGCCTTTGCCAGCTTGGAACATTTGAGCGACAGTCACTTTGTACATATCATTGGTGCCTGAGCCGTTTTGTGCTTCTACCGTTTCGTAACCGACTTCAAGTGCTGTCGACATATAATCTGTCCAAGCATATTGAGGACGGGCACCGACACTGAACCATTTCTCACCATCGTTGTTATCTAGGTTGTTATCTTGATAAGCGACTGAGTACATGACTTGAACATCTTCACTGATATTTAAGTCACCGTGGTTAAATAGACGCCAGCTGTAGCCATCATGTTCGACGCCAGTGCTGTACTTTTTGTCTGAACCACCTTCAGCACTCATTAATCCGCCAGCTAAGGCATCAGTACCGTATTGGAAGGCCAAGGTGTTTGAGCCGTAGTTCCAAGCTTGACGGTAAAGAGCAGAGAGCATTGCGCCAGAAGTAGTAATGTCTTTATCGTCGTAGCTCGAGTTTTGCGTGGTCACGTAGTTCAAACCAAGAGTAAGATCCGCTGTGTCACTCAATTCAATACCGCTTAAGCGAGCATCAATATTGTGAAGACTACGCCCATCGTCACTTGACGAGTTTGGCGCCATCCAGGCCAAATGTGCATCCGCAAACCCTAGATCCCAATCTTCAATACCTAAACCCGTACTCGATGTATCCCAATACTTAACATCAATCATGTGGACTTCATGGCGACGATAAAAACGTTCTCCGGCCCATACTTTCGCGTTAGGTTGTCCATCGATAAGGCCATGGCCTGCTGACCAAAGCTGAATCGTACTTACGTCTCCCCAGCTATCACCGCTGCCTAGATAAATCGTAGTATCAAAATAAGCGTCATTGTCACGCCATACATCGGCTTTCACACCCGCTTCCCACCAATTCAGTTCATTACCTAAACGGTAGTTACCGTAACCTTGACCAGCTCGAATAACGTCGTTTCGTTCTCCTTTGCCATCGTTATGTTGGTCATTATCGGTGTAGATGTTGCCCCATTTCGCATAACCAAAATACGTTACGTTTTCCACTGCAGCGAAGCTGATTAATGGGGTGAGGGCCAGAGTGAATCCTAATGCTTTAACTAGCATTTTTTGTTTCATGAAGTGTCTCCATTATTTTTTATTTATGGATATTTTTATGTTTGAGTCCTAACTCGAGCGAGAGTGTAAATAAACTATGGAAACGTTTTCATGATGAGGTTGGCATTTTTACGCTATTGATGGGTTTGTGATTATTTTGTGTGATTTTGATCTGATTATTGAGCTTGTAGTGGCAGTTTTATAGAGGTTTCTGTGGGTTTTTAATGGAATCGTTTTCTATTTCAGAGGTGTTGAGGGGATTGATCGTGCGCTAGAGTTGAAGTTGCTCATTGTGTTCGAACATAGGTAACAGTGATGTGAGGCTAGATCTAGCAAGGGTTTGGGGCTTTGTGGAGGGGAAAAGCAGCCCAGTCAATGATAACTGGGCATGTGAGACAAGGAAGCAAGTATCAAATTAAATGCCGAAGCTAGGCTGCAAGCATTGCGTTCTATACCGTCAAGCTGGAATGTAAAAGTTAGGACCCAGGGAGACACTTCATAGTTGTACTCTAAAGGTTAAGAATACGAGTGTGGTGTGGTGAGTTCAAGAGGAAATGTGTGTGAGCCAATTTTCAAATGACAGATCCACCATAACGTAATGAATTTTAAGGGCTTAATTGTTGTTAAACTCCTGTTTATTTTAACGTTATAGCGCTTTAATTAATGTGGAATATCCCTATTTGGGGGGGCTAGGAGCATATGTGTTGAGGTGGTGGTTGGCATAAATCTTTGAATTAGGGGGTATTGTTTGAATCTATTAATCTCAAAATATTTAATGGAAACGTTTTCATGACTTTGGGTTTGATCACAGAAACTCTCAGCTTAATAATTATGATACGGGGTAATTAAACGCGTTAAGGTTAAATAAAATGACGAATAAATCCCTAGTAGAAATTACGGGTAAAGACTCGCAACTGATCGTTGAACTTGGTGATTTCGCCGAAATTCTGCATTGGGGAGTTCCAGTTCGTGGCGATCTAGCGAACTTTCGTGTTTCTCTACAAAGGCCAGTTCCTTACGGTCGCCTTGATAATGATGTCGCTATGTCGCTGAGCCCAGAGCTCGGACGCGGTGTATTCAGCAGTCCAGCATTAGAAGGGCACCGAGACGGATTGGACTGGGCGCCTGTTTTCTCTATTACGGATATTCAGCAAACACCATCTAGCCTAATCATTGAGAGTGAAGATGCGCGTGCAGGCTTACGTTTAACAACCGAGTTATGCCTTGATAAACATGATGTTGTGAAATCTCGTCACACCTTAACCAACGTTAAAGCCGGCCTTTATCAGGTGAACCGTCTCGCCAATACTTTACCATTACCAGCAAGAGCTAATGAGTTGATGACGTACTACGGCCGCTGGGTACATGAGTTCCAAACGGTGCGTCAGCCCTTACAGCAAGGGGGCTATCAGCAAGAAAATCGTCGCGGACGAACGTCTCACGAACATTATCCAGCGATGGTTGTCGGTACGGCTAATTTCAATGAAATGGTAGGTGATGTGTGGGGGATTCACTTCGCTTGGAGTGGTAACCATAGATTGCGCGCGGATGTAAAAGCAGACGGTCGTCGCTACGTGCAAGCGGAAGTTATTTATCTACCGGGCGAGATTGCATTGGATGAAGGTGAAAGCTTAACGACACCTTGGTTATATGCCAGTTTCAGTTCGGAAGGCCTAAATGGAATGAGCCACCAGTTCCACTCCCATGTGCGTGGTTCGATCTTGCCGGAGTCTTTCGTACAAAAGCCTCGACCTATCCATCTTAATACATGGGAAGGCATCTATTTTGACCATGATCCTGATTATATTATGTCGATGGCTAGCCAAGCCGCGGATATGGGAGTAGAGCGTTTTATCATTGACGATGGCTGGTTCAAAGGGCGCTGCGGAGACAAGGCTGCGCTAGGGGATTGGTTCTTAGATGAAGAAAAGTACCCAAATGGTTTAGAGCCGATAGTTGAACACGTTAATCAGCTGGGTATGGAGTTTGGATTGTGGTTCGAACCTGAGATGATCAATAAGGATTCTGACTTATACCGAGCCCATCCAGACTGGTTGCTTGCGGTTGACGGCTATGATCAACCAACGGGCCGCAATCAATATGTTGTCGATCTTCAGAATCAACAAGCATTCGACTTTTTGTTTGAGCGCCTTGACCACTTCTTAAGTAAGTACAACATTGCTTACATTAAGTGGGATATGAACCGAGAGGTTGTACAACCTGCGCATCTAGGCAGGGCTGCGGCTCATCAACAAACCGCTCGTTATTATGAGTTGGTCGATAAAGTCCGAGAGAAGCACCCAATGGTTGATATTGAATCGTGTGCGGCTGGTGGTGGTCGTATTGATTTTGAGGTTCTTAAGCGTACGCAACGTTTTTGGGCGTCTGATAACAATGACGCTCTGGAAAGACAAACGATTCAGCGCGGGATGAGTTACTTCTTCCCTCCTGAGGTAATGGGAAGTCATATTGGTGCGAGCCTCTGCCACAGCACTCGTCGTCGTCATAGTATTGAGTTTCGTGGTCTAACAGCACTGTTTGGTCATATGGGGATTGAATTAGACCCTGTGAAAGAAGTTCAAGAAGAGAAAGAGGGCTTTGAACACTACATCAAGCTACATAAGATGCTGCGCCCGTTACTGCATAGCGGGAGAACTTGGCGAGTACCAACGGACGATAGTGCCCATCAAATCCATGCGGTCGTTTCCGAAGATGTGTCAGAAGCGGTGGTGATGATTGCACAGCTGGCGATGCCAACCAATTCGTTGAGTGGCCATTTGCGGATACCTGGGCTAGATCCACAAAGCCTATACAAGATCTCTGTGATTGATAAACCGTCAAACTACGATGATATTGTGAATTATCAACCGCCATGGACAGAGTCTGGCTGTGAATTATCAGGTGCTTGGTGTGCCGAGGTGGGGCTGACGATGCCAATACTCGATGCAGAAACAGCGATGCTGATTAAGTTTGAACGTATCGAGTAAGTTTTAACATAGACCTTATATTTGACGAACCGCGTAGGTGAAATTACGCGGTTTTTTATTGCCTTTAATAAGCCGTCATGAACTATCTAATCAATTTGATGTGCCCTTATAGATTGGAGAGCTGTAGGTATTCCCACCGCGATACTGCACTTATGTAATCGTTCTCATGCGTTACTTCACACTACGAACTGTTTTGAGCACTTTAATTAGCGATATTCTCTATCAATTCGAGGGTTTTATTGTTCGATCTCTCACTTTAGATATTTGACTGAAAACGTTTCCATTGAGTGGTTGTTGATCACAGTATCTGTGCGTTGGAATGGTTACATTAGCGTCGGACTTGATACTTGAGTGTTTTAAGAAGCGACCACAGAGTGGCTCTAAAACAGAACTTGAGTGGATAAATTATTATAAATAAAAGGTAAGCGTTTCAACGTCTGTTAGGAGATGAAGTTACGCGCCTGAAGGAAATACTATGTCTGATCAAATTACTCTACAAACCAAATTATCGTATGGACTTGGGGCTTTAGGTAAAGACTTTGCCTGTGCTCCGATCTACATCTTTTTAATGTTTTACTTCACTGATGTTGCTGGGCTGTCAGCGGCGTTCGTGGGTACTATCTTTTTGGCCGCGCGCATTGTCGACGCGGTGACCGACCCAATGATGGGCGTTATCGTTGATAACACGCGCTCTAAGTTTGGTAAATTCCGTCCTTGGATAGTGATTGGAACTCTGTTAAATGCTGTAGTGCTTGTTGGCCTTTTTAGTACGCATATGTTTGAAGGCACTACGTTATACATTTATGCAGCGGCTGCTTATATTCTGTGGGGCCTTACGTACACTATTATGGACATTCCATACTGGTCTTTGATTCCTGCACTATCGAGCTCTCGTCAAGAACGTGAAAAGCTGGTTGTTTGGCCACGATTGTTTGCTAGCTTGGCGTGGTTTATTACGGGTACTTACGGGCTACACATTGTCGGTAAACTGGGTGATGGCGACCAAGGACAAGGTTTCTTCAACGTTGCTATATTGATTGCTGTTCTGTTCGTGATGAGTGCATTCTTAATTGCTCGCAACGTAAAAGAAAAATCTGCACCAGCAAATGCTAAACCAGCTGAGCGTTTCAGCTTTAAAGATGTAATGGTTATCATTGGTAAGAATGACCAACTAAAAGCACTTATTGGTACCGTATTGTCGTTCCAAATAGCAAACTTGTTGGTGGGTGGTTTTGCGATTTACTACTTCTCTTACGCTTTAGGCAACGCTGACTTGTTCCCCGTTTATATGATGGTGGCAGGTATCGCTGAAGTTGCAGGCGTATTCTTGTTCCCTCGTATTGCATCAGTGTTACCACGCAAACACCTATGGGTTATCGCTTGTGGCTTCCCAGTGCTGTCTTGTATCACTCTACTTATCATGGGCTTTATCGCTCCAGGTAACGCGATTCTAATCGGTATCGCAGGTGCTGCTATCAAGTTTGGTGTGGGTATCGCTAACGCACTGCAAACTGTAATGCTGGCAGATGTTGTTGATTACGGTGAACACAAAACAGGTCGTCGCAGTGAGAGTGTTATCTTCTCTGTTCAAACGATGCTTGTTAAGTTTGCAGGCGCGGCTGGTGGTTTTATTGTTGGTATGGGCTTGTCTGTGGTGGGTTATGTACCAAACGTGGAACAGTCTGACAGCACTATCATGGGACTGCAGTTTATGATGGTAGGTTTACCAGCGATTCTAATGACGGTAAGTGCTCTTGTTTATAAGCGCTACTATCACCTGCATGAAGGGTTTGATCAAGACCAAGCCGGTAAAGAAACTCAGACTAATGTTGTTACAGCAGAAGCATAACCGCTAAAACGACGTCTCATCTAGAATAACGCTCAGTTTAGTCACTAAGCCCAAACGCCTCCTTGTGAGGCGTTTTTTTATGGATGTTAGCTAATCAAAGCTGTGCCTGTAGAGCTTTTGTTTCGACTAAAACGCAAAAAGCCGCATCGAGTGATGTGGCTTCTTTAAATTTGGCTTCCCTGCGGGACTCGAACGCGGACGGCCAGTTCTGAGACATAAACTTGGAACAAGTTAGTTGCAGTTATATACGAAAAAGCCCAATCTTTCGATTGAGCTTTCTTCTAGAATTTGGCTCCCCATGTCGGGACTCGAACGTGGCCGACTAGGTCTGAGACATTGGTTTGGTACAAACCAGTCGCTTTAAAACGCAAAAAGCCGCATCGAGTGATGCGGCTTCTTTAAATTTGGCTCCCCCTGCGGGACTCGAACCTGCGACATACGGATTAACAGTCCGCCGTTCTACCAACTGAACTAAGGGGGAATTGCTTGTTAGCGACGCGAATTCTAATAATTGTCCTGATTTCTGTCAATAAAAAATATCAGAAAAAAGTAAGATAAAAAACTTTACTTTCTTGAACGCCTTATTGGATTTAGCTTTGCTTTAGTTATCCACCAAAATTGTGGATAAGTGTGTGTGTGAAACTTTAACAACAATAATTGGGATAAATCGAAAAATGTAAAAATCTTATCTAACGTAATGTATTTAAAAGATTTATAGCAAAATATCGCAATTGTATAACTTTTGTAGATTATAAAACGAACAGTAAAACAAGCGGTATTTTTAGGTTTTTTGGGGAAAAGTAGTGGATTAAAATTCGAGTAATTTAGCTGGGGAAACTTTGCAGGGGCACGGATAATACCAAGTTCCAAAAATAAAAGCTATAACTGATCTCTGATCTTAAGATGCATTTCTCTAGATAATTGTTGCAACGACACTCCTCCTAGAGTGACAATGACCTGATTAAAAAAACAGTATGGAAATGGCGACCTATGAGTAAACTCTTTGACTTGGTATCGGACTACAGCCCGTCCGGTGACCAGCCGACGGCGATAACCAAATTACTAGATGGACTAGATTCTGGTTTGGCACATCAAACTCTATTAGGGGTAACGGGCTCTGGTAAAACCTTTACCCTTGCCAACGTCATTTCCCAATCTCAAAGACCTGCGATCCTGTTAGCGCCTAACAAGACATTGGCGGCTCAACTTTACGGTGAGATGAAATCTTTCTTTCCAAACAATGCCGTTGAGTATTTTGTTTCTTACTACGATTACTACCAACCTGAAGCCTACGTTCCAACCACGGACACATTCATCGAGAAAGATGCGTCTGTGAATGCTCATATTGAACAGATGAGGCTTTCGGCAACCAAAGCCTTACTAGAACGAAAAGACGCCATCATTGTGGCTTCTGTGTCGGCTATCTACGGTCTTGGTGATCCTAAGTCTTATTTGAAGATGATGCTTCATTTGAGTCGTGGTGAGGTGATGGATCAGCGAGACATCCTACGCCGCTTGGCTGAGCTGCAATATTCAAGAAACGATGTCGCCTTTGAACGTGGTCAGTTCCGAGTTCGTGGTGAGGTGATCGATATCTTCCCGGCTGAATCTGACCAAGATGCGGTTCGAATTGAGATGTTCGATGACGAAGTCGATTGCATTAGTATCTTTGATCCACTGACTGGTGCGGTGAAACAAAGAGACTTACCGCGTTTTACAGTTTATCCAAAGACTCACTACGTAACCCCAAGAGAAAAAATCCTTGAGGCGATTGAGAACATCAAGGATGAACTGCGCGATCGTGCTCAATATTTAAAAGACAACAATAAGCTTTTGGAAGAGCAGCGTATCTCTCAAAGAACTCAGTTTGACATTGAGATGATGACTGAGCTTGGCTTCTGTTCCGGTATCGAAAACTACTCACGATACTTGAGCGGCCGTGCGGAAGGGGAAGCGCCGCCAACGTTATTTGACTATCTACCTGATGATGGTTTGCTGATCATCGATGAGTCACACGTGACTGTGCCGCAAATTGGTGCGATGTATAAAGGTGACCGTTCTCGTAAAGAAACCTTGGTCGAGTTTGGCTTTAGACTGCCTTCTGCATTGGATAACCGCCCAATGAAGTTTGAAGAATTTGAGTCTATAGCCCCACAAACGATTTTTGTGTCGGCAACACCAGGTAATTACGAGATTGAGAAATCAGATGGCGAGATTGCTGATCAAGTGGTGCGTCCTACTGGCCTGTTAGACCCAATCATCGAAGTACGTCCGGTTGCGACTCAGGTGGATGACTTGTTGTCTGAAATCAGAATCCGTTCAGCGAAAGAAGAGCGTGTTTTGGTTACCACGTTGACCAAGAGAATGGCGGAAGACTTAACCGAATACCTAAGTGAGCACGGCGTTAAAGTGCGTTACTTGCACTCGGATATCGATACCGTTGAGCGCGTAGAGATCATCCGAGACCTACGTTTGGGCGAGTTCGACGTGTTAGTGGGCATTAACTTACTTCGTGAAGGTTTGGATATGCCGGAAGTATCGCTGGTGGCGATTCTTGATGCAGATAAAGAGGGCTTTTTGCGTTCTGAGCGTTCTCTGATCCAAACCATTGGTCGTGCAGCTCGTAACTTGGAAGGTCGAGCAATTTTGTATGGTGATTCAATCACCAAGTCGATGAGAAAAGCGATTGATGAGACTGATCGTCGTAGAGAAAAACAACAAGCTTACAACGAAGAGCAAGGTATCACGCCGCAAGCGTTGAAACGCAATATTAAAGACATTATGGAACTGGGTGATCTAACCAAATCGAAGCAGCAGCGCCAATCGAAGCAAGTTCCTTTATCTAAGGTGGCTGAGCCTTCTGAAAGTTATGCAGTACTTACGCCACAAGAGCTTGATAAAGAGATCAGCAAGCTAGAAGCTGCGATGTATCAGCATGCTCAGAATCTGGAATTTGAATTGGCCGCACAGAAGCGTGATGAAATTGAGCAGTTAAGAAAGCAGTTTATTACCAACAGCTAATCTCACTTTTCACTCGAGAAGTATTCCCTCAACACAAGAATTGAGAGTGTTTCAGACAAAAAAACAGCCAGTAGTAAATGTTCTACTGGCTTACGTTTGTGAACACTCAGTCCACTAACAACGTCAGTTGGCTAGGTGACCCGAAGGTCATTTATACCGTTGCATCGTTCGTGCCAGATAGATAAAACATTGATTGTTTGAAGTAAGTAAAAAAACACACTACAAATATTGTGGCTAATTTGCATAATGCAAAGCGGAATGCGACTATAATAAGAAATGCAAATTATAAATGGCTAGGATATGCAATCAAAAACGCTAGATAACAAATCGAAGTATTTGTTGATGGTAGAGGATACCGCTTCGGTAGCAGCTTTATATCGCTCGTATCTTACACCGCTCGAAATTGATATCAACATTGTTGGCACTGGCCGCGATGCAATCGAGAGTTTGAATCATCGAATCCCAGACCTTATTTTATTAGATCTACGTCTGCCTGATATGACGGGTATGGACGTGCTATTTGCTGTAAAACAAAAGTACCCTGAAGTTCCGGTTATCTTCATGACGGCTCATGGCTCTATCGATACCGCCGTAGAAGCGATGCGTCATGGTTCTCAAGATTTCCTTATCAAACCGTGTGAAGCCGACCGACTCCGTATTACGGTGAACAACGCGATCCGCAAAGCCACCAAGCTTAAAAACAGCTCGGAACACCCGGGAAACCAAAATTACCAAGGTTTTATCGGCAGCAGCCAAACCATGCAGCAGGTTTATCGAACGATTGATTCTGCTGCATCGAGTAAGGCGAGCATTTTCATTACTGGTGAAAGTGGCACCGGTAAAGAGGTATGTGCAGAAGCCATTCATGCAGCGAGCAAGCGTGGCGATAAGCCTTTCATTGCAATCAACTGTGCCGCTATCCCTAAAGATCTGATTGAAAGTGAGTTGTTTGGCCACGTTAAAGGTGCCTTTACCGGTGCTGCGACCGATCGCCAAGGTGCAGCTGAGCTTGCTGATGGCGGAACACTGTTCCTTGATGAACTGTGCGAAATGGACTTAGAGCTACAGACTAAGCTTCTGCGCTTTATCCAAACCGGTACTTTCCAAAAAGTCGGTTCTTCAAAGATGAAAAGTGTCGACGTTCGTTTTGTGTGTGCGACCAACCGTGACCCTTGGAAAGAAGTACAAGAAGGTCGCTTTAGAGAAGATCTATACTATCGTTTATACGTGATTCCACTGCACTTGCCGCCATTGCGCGAGCGTGGTGAAGATGTCATCGAGATTGCGTATTCTCTGCTAGGCTATATGTCGGTCGAAGAGGGGAAGGCGTTTGTACGTTTTGCTCAGGAAGTACTTGATCGTTTTAATCAATATGAGTGGCCGGGTAACGTTCGTCAGCTACAAAACGTGTTGCGAAACGTGGTGGTTTTGAATAACGGCAAAGAGATTACTCTCAACATGCTTCCACCACCGTTGAACCAACCGATTGAAAACAGTCTGCGATTGAAAGAGAAGCAGAATGAAGACATCACGGTAAAAGATATTTTCCCATTGTGGATCACTGAGAAAACGGCTATCGAACAAGCCATTAAAGCGTGTGATGGCAACATCCCCCGTGCGGCAGGTTTCTTAGATGTCAGTCCATCGACGATATACCGTAAGTTGCAAACGTGGAATGCGAAGCAGTAATCAACAAAAAAATAAGAAAATAATAATGACGAAAGTATTAAATCAGCAAAAAGTTGATGAGCTTGCCGGCGAAATAGGCCAAGAGAATGTCCCGGTTTTACTGGAAATCTTTTTAGGTGAGTTGAAAGGCTACTACGAACACCTAGAGATAAATAAAGAGTCGGATACCTCTAAGTACTTGGCTGATATCAGTCATGCACTTAAGAGCAGCGCAGCAAGCTTTGGTGCGGATTCTTTGTGTAGTTTTGCGATTAGCTTAGACGCAAAAGTGAAGCAAGCGTTGCCGGTGACAGAGGTTGATTTTCAAGATATGCAAGACCTCCTGTTATCGACGTACACTGAATATCAGCAGTTGATGACGGATCTTTAAAACGGCGAGTTATTACTGAGATTAAAAAAGGAGCATGATGCTCCTTTTTTGTTGTCTGCGATTTTAACTTATGGCTTAAGCCAACTGAGCTTCAATGGCTTGTTGAAGCTTCACACGGTCGTGTCGCCAATCTCGGTTTGCTGATGCAAGATCTGTAGTCACACAATTCCATTGCCCTTCTAATTCAGGGTGTGGTTCATTGCCCAACACTATGTCTATCTTTCTTGCCTTACAGGTACGTTCACACCACTCCAATTGTTCTTGAAGCGTCATTTTCCCTGCGGGACCGTGCTCTGGCGAAAGGTTTTCAACGAAGATAACTTTTGCCTTGGTGTTCTCAGCGATTGCTTTCCCAATCTCTGGAAGGAGAAGAGGGGGCATCACACTGGTTAAAAAGCTTCCAGGGCCAAGGACAATGCAGTCTGCTTGCTCAACGGCAGCAACCGCTTCTTTGGTTGCTGGTACTTCTGGAGACAAGTCCATCATGCGCAGTTTTTCTGTCATGTCATCAACGTTGGTTTCGCCGGTTACCCAGCGGCCGTCCATTGATAGAGCCGTGAGGTCTGAAGGATGCTCGGTCATCGGGACGATATTGACATCGACCTTGAGCATATTTCGAATCAGGTTAATCGCTTCCAGTGGGCGAACGGAAAGGTTGTCTAACGCCGTCAGCATTAGATTACCCAAGTTATGACCGTCTAGCTCACCTTGACCACGAAAGCGGTATTCGAACATCATCGAACTGATTGAAGGTTCTGTGATTAATTGGTTGATACAGTTGCGTGTATCTCCCCATGCGATGCCACCTTGGCAATCTCGAATACGTCCGGTGGAACCGCCGTTATCTGTCGTTGCAACAATGCCAGTTGCGTTGTTACCAAAGTCTTTTAATGCAGCTA
The DNA here is from genome assembly GCF_023161695.1 of Vibrio sp. 1CM2L. Taxonomy (NCBI): domain Bacteria; kingdom Pseudomonadati; phylum Pseudomonadota; class Gammaproteobacteria; order Vibrionales; family Vibrionaceae; genus Vibrio; species Vibrio sp. 1CM2L. The sequence continues at coordinate 582,521 of NZ_JALNTT010000002.1, read as the reverse complement.
ACATGCGACCTAAGCCATGGCCACCGCCGATTGCTACGACTTTCTTAGAAGAGTAAATATTCATTTATTGTTCTTGTTAGGTTATTACCAACTATAATTTAGGTTAAATGCTTCTCGCTATATACTCAACAAGAGTTATTTTGAGCGTTTGATACGTTTTTTTTGCCGATGTGACCCGTTTTTTACCATCAGAGCTAGATTCACGTACAAATATTAAGTATTTTATTACTCAGCTACTGCGCGTGTGAATATAACGCTCAGTTGCCATAACTCCGAGCTCTCGCATGCTAAGTCGCACAGTGGTATTTGCTGTACCGATACGCATCAAGAGCCAGTGACATGTTGTCACAAGGGCTTAATTGGAAATGATTATGCCTCCCGTGTTTGGAAAGGTGTTCCGTGGCGCAACAATTCGAAGATAGATTCCATCGCAAGTTTTATTACTTGCGCTTGTCGGTTACAGACGTCTGTAACTTTAAATGTACTTACTGCTTGCCAGATGGCTATAAACCATCAGGGCAAAAAAACTCGTCTTTTTTAAGTGTTCCCGAGATCAAACGCGTTGTTAAAGCGTTTGCAGATTGTGGTACCTCAAAGATCCGCATTACAGGCGGAGAGCCGAGTCTGCGTAAAGACTTTCCTGAAATCATACATACCGTTGCTTCTACTCCAGGCATCGAAAAAGTAGCCACCACAACCAATGGCTACCGCATGGAGAAACAAGTAGGGCAGTGGCGTGATGCTGGTTTAACCCATATAAACGTGAGCGTGGATAGTTTAGATTCGCGCATGTTCCATCAGATCACTGGTGAGAATAAGTTTACTGAGGTTATGCGAGGTATTGATAAAGCGTTTGAGGTTGGCTTTGAACAAGTCAAAGTAAACGTTGTATTAATGAAAGACCTCAACAGTCAGGAATTACCAGCCTTCCTTAATTGGATCAAAGACAAACCTATTCAATTGCGTTTTATCGAGCTGATGAAAACCGGCGAAATGGACGAGTTGTTCGATAAACATCATGTGTCTGGCGTTGCGATTCGCAACCAGCTTATTGCTAATGGTTGGCTGCTAAAAGTCAAAGCTGTTAACGATGGCCCGGCGCAAGTGTTTGTCCATCCAGACTACAAGGGTGAAATCGGTTTGATCATGCCTTACGAGAAAGACTTTTGTGAGAGTTGTAACCGTCTGCGCGTTTCTGCGACCGGTAAACTTCACCTATGTCTGTTTGGCGACCATGGTGTTGAACTGAGAGATTTGATTCAAGAAGATCAACAAGAGCAAGAGCTCATTGATCGAATTCAGGCTCAGCTTCAAACCAAGTCCGTTAGCCACTTCTTACACGATGGCAACAGCGGCATGACTCCAAACTTGGCGTCAATCGGCGGTTAACCCGCTACATACTCTAAAGCATTTTGTCGCTCAGCTTCTTTAGGCTGGGCGAATCAGTCTAATGAAAAATTTATATAGGTGAACAAATGGGTCACGCAGAAAGCAAATTCCAAGCAGCAAACATCGCAGTACTAACGGTTTCAGATACGCGTACAGAAGAAAATGACACGTCAGGCGGTTACTTAGCAGAGCATGCGAAAGAAGCGGGTCACAACGTGGTTGATAAGCAAATCGTTATTGACGACATGTACAAGATCCGTGCGATCGTATCTAAATGGATCGCTGATGAAAGCGTTCAAGCGATTATGATCACTGGTGGTACAGGTTTCACTTCTCGTGATAGCACGCCAGAAGCACTTAAGCCCCTGTTTGACAAAGAAGTAGAAGGTTTTGGTGAGCTATTCCGTCAAGTATCTTACGAAGAGATCGGTACTTCGACAATTCAATCTCGTGCGATTGCGGGTTTTGCTAACCACACAGTAATCTTTGCGATGCCAGGTTCTACAGGCGCTTGCCGCACCGGTTGGACTAAGATCATCAAGCAACAGATGGATGCTAGCCACCGTCCTTGTAACTTCATGCCACACCTTTCTGTATAAGGCGGTTTGAGTATGAGCCAATTTACACACATTAACGCGTCTGGCGAAGCAAACATGGTCGATGTATCGGCTAAAGCGGAAACGGTACGTGAAGCGAGAGCGGAAGCTTTCGTACAAATGTCTGCTGAAACGCTAGAGCTGATTGTTTCTGGTAGCCACCATAAAGGTGATGTTTTCGCAACGGCACGTATTGCGGGTATTCAAGCGGCGAAGAAAACTTGGGATCTGATTCCACTGTGTCACCCTCTACTATTAACTAAAGTAGAAGTGCAGCTTGAAGCGATCGAGTCTGAAAATAAGGTCCGCATTGAATCTGTTTGTAAGCTTGCGGGTAAGACGGGCGTAGAGATGGAGGCGTTAACGGCTGCTTCTGTTGCTGCGCTGACGATTTACGATATGTGTAAAGCTGTTCAGAAAGACATTGTTATCGAGAACGTTCGCCTGTTAGAGAAGACGGGTGGTAAATCAGGACACTTTAAGGTGGAATCATGATTACTGTACTTTTCTTTGCTCAAACTCGTGAACTTGTCGGTGTTGATAGCCTAGAAGTCGACGCGCAATTCAGCACTATCGAAGCGATTCGCAGCCACCTTGTAACACAAGAAGGTAAATGGGATATCGCATTGGAAGAGGGCAAGCTTCTGGCTGCGCTTAACCAATCTATTGTGCCTTTGACGACTGAAGTGAAAGACGGCGATGAAGTGGCTTTCTTCCCACCAGTAACTGGAGGCTAAGCATGGATCCAAGAGTATTAGTGACAGCAGAGGACTTCTCTGTAGGCGACGAATACGACTACTTGGCTCAAGGTACAGCTGCAGGAGCGGTAGTGACGTTCGTTGGTAAAGTTCGCGACATGAACCTTGGCGACAACGTGATTGGTTTGTCTCTGGAGCACTATCCGGGTATGACAGAGAAGTCGCTGAGCGAGATCTGTGATCAAGCTGAAGCGCGCTGGCCTATTCAGAAGATGCGAGTGATTCACCGCGTGGGTGACCTAGATATCGGTGACCAGATTGTTTACGTTGGTGTATCCAGTGCGCATCGTGGCGCTGCCTTCGAAGCTTGTGAGTTTGTTATGGACTTTCTGAAAACCAAAGCGCCGTTTTGGAAAAAAGAACGTACCACTGAAACAACTCGCTGGGTTGATTCTCGCGATTCAGATACAAAAGCTGCGGAGCGTTGGGAGAAATAAGTCTCGCAATATGATGCTGCTTCAAAAATTCGTTCTGTTGATTGAGACAGTAAAAAGCCGACTATTAAGGTCGGCTTTTTTGTACGTGCTACAAGGTCATTTATAAATAAGCGCTGTATTAATAAATGGTTAGTCATTCATGTTGCATATAAATTCGATGCCTGATTTTGTCTGTGTTGGTGCATTTCTAAATCTGTTTTGGTGCAGTGCTTTATGCTGTTTTGTATAAAGTGATAATCCTCACAAATAGTAGAGTCTATTTAGGGGATATGTGATGTGCAATTAGATTTCATGTGGCATTAATGTTAACTTGCCGTCTGTGTTCTAGCATAAGATGCTAAAAAAAAGTATCAATACAGATACATCAACACTAAAGGCTGTTTTTTAATTAATCCCTATGTGTAACTCACTATTCATTAGGTTTTTATTAGAGATTTACACTATTACCTTAAGTAATTCGGAGAATTATCCGATTTTTTGCGACTTGTTTATGGCAAATTACTTCAATGGTTGATAGTGTGTGCCTCAATCTTTGTAAGGTTTTAGATTTTTATGCTTAAATTTTGAGCTAAATAAATCTAAATCACTGCCGTTCAGTGAACCTAGCAAAGAAGTCATGGATGCAATACGAAAAACTTGGAGTTTATTAAATGTACAAGAATAAAATCACTCAGGCCCTTCTTCTAGGTGCTGGTTTGGCAGTGGCTGCCACTTCTACTCTTTCTATCGCTGCTGAAGTTCCAGCAGGTACAGAACTAGCAAAAGTTCAGGAACTTGTTCGCGGTAACGGTACTGAAGTTGCGACTATCGACCCACACAAATCTCAAGGTGTACCAGAATCTCACGTAATTCGTGATCTTCTAGAAGGTCTAGTGAACCAAGACGGCGAAGGTAATACTATCCCTGGTGTTGCTGAAAGCTGGGAAACGACAGACAACAAAACATTCACTTTCCACCTACGTAAAGACGCAAAATGGTCTAACGGCGATCCTGTAACAGCTGAAGATTTCGTTTACAGCTGGCAACGTGCAGTTGATCCTGCAACGGCTTCCCCATACGCTTGGTACATGGAATATACCAAGATGGCGAATGCGAAGGACATCGTAGCGGGTAAGAAAGACAAGAGTGAGCTAGGCGTTAAAGCTGTAGATGCAAACACGCTTGTTGTTGAATTAGAAACAGCGGTACCATACTTCGTAATGATGATGGGCCACACAACAATGAAGCCAGTACACAAGGCGACTGTTGAAGAATTCGGTGACCAATGGACTAAGCCTGACCACTTCGTTGGTAACGGTGCATTCTCTGTTGATAAATGGGTTGTTAACGAGCGTTTAGTTCTAAAGCGTAACGACCAATACTGGAACAACGATAAGACGGTTCTAAATAAAGTAACCTTCCTACCAATCGAAAACCAAGTAGCGGAAATGAACCGCTTCCTATCTGGCGAAATCGATTTCACAAACGAACTTCCAACTGAGCACTTCAAGCGTCTTCAAAAAGAGTACGCGGAAGATGTATCTGTAGCGGGTAACCTTTGTACTTACTACTACATCTTCAACACGAAGAAAGCACCATTTGATGATGTTCGTGTTCGCCAAGCAATCTCTTACGCAATCGACCGTGATATCGTAACAGGTGCTATCCTAGCGCAAGGTCAAAAACCTGCGTACTTCCTAACGCCTGAAATCACAGCTGGCTTCGATCCTGAGCTACCAGCTTACGGTAAGATGTCTCAAAAAGAGCGTAACGCAGAAGCAGAACGTCTTCTTGAAGAAGCAGGTTACGGTAAAGATAACCCACTTAAATTCAACCTACTTTACAACACTTCAGAGAACCACAAGAAGATTGCTGTAGCGCTAGGTTCTATGTGGAAGAAAACACTGGGTCTTTCTGTAACACTTGAGAACCAAGAGTGGAAAACGTACCTATCTTCTAAAGATTCTGGTGACTTCGAAGTAGCACGTGCTGGTTGGTGTGGTGACTACAACGAAGCGTCTTCGTTCCTAACACTAATGAAGAGTAACAACACTACCGGTGGTGTTCACTACGACAGCGCGGCTTACGATAAAATCATCGATAAAGCACTTAACTCAACTTCAGAAGAAGAGCGCAAAGCACTTTACCTAGAAGCTGAGGCGCTAATGGCAAACGACATGCCAATCGCTCCTATCTACCAATACGTGAAATCACGTCTACTTAACCCGCATGTTGGTGGTTTCCCAATCAACAACGCGGAAGACAAGATCTTCTCGAAAGACCTATACATCAAAGCTCAATAATAAGCTTCGATTCTAAAAAGTTAATATAACTATAACGATACAGACACTACATGCGCAGGGCGCGCATGTAGCGTCTTTCTAATTTTAATTGTCACAGACTGAAAGAGTGAGTTTATGCTTAAATTCATTATGAAAAGGATATTTGAAGCGATTCCAACCATGTTGGTGTTGATCACTATATCTTTCTTTCTCATGCGTTTCGCACCGGGTAACCCGTTTTCAAGCGAGCGTCCATTACCGCCAGAAGTTATGGCTAACATCGAAGCTAAATACGGCTTAGATAAACCAGTATTTGAACAATACACTACGTATTTGACAAATATCTTACAAGGTGACTTCGGTCCCTCTTTTAAATACCAAGATTACACAGTAAATGAGCTGATCGCGGTTGCACTTCCAGTATCTGCGAAGGTAGGTTTTGTTGCCTTTATCTTCACACTATTGATGGGGGTCACCGTCGGGACGATTGCCGCCTTGAAGCACAATACCTGGGTCGACTACACCATAATGTCGACCGCCATGCTCGGGGTGGTGATGCCATCCTTCGTGTTGGCACCGGCGCTTATTTACCTTTTCTCCCTGCACTGGAACATATTCCCAGCAGGTGGTTGGCATGGCGGTACATTCATGTACATCGTGCTGCCTGTTATCGCGATGTCTCTTCTTTACGTAGCAACCTTTGCTCGTATTACTCGCGGTAGCATGATTGAAACGCTAAACAGTAACTTTATCCGAACTGCTCGTGCAAAAGGTCTAAGCTACCGTTATATCATTCTAAAACATGCACTTAAGCCGGCAATGCTGCCTGTTGTTTCTTACATGGGACCTGCGTTCGTAGGTATCATCACAGGTTCAGTTGTTGTTGAAACCATCTTCGGCCTACCAGGTATCGGTAAGCTGTTTGTTAACGCCGCGTTTAACCGTGACTACTCGCTAGTAATGGGTGTAACCATCTTGATTGGTTTCCTATTCATCTTGTTCAACGCAATCGTTGATATTTTGCTAGCGCTTATTGACCCGAAAATTCGCTACTAACAGGGACGCATGGTTATGTTGAATAAAAAAGAAAATTTAGAAGCGATCGAAAAGTTCTCTGAGAGCTTAGAGATTGAAGGTCGTAGTTTGTGGCAGGACGCGCGCATTCGTTTCATGCGAAACAAAGCTGCGATGGTGAGTCTGTTCATTCTTACGCTTATGGTACTGGCAGTTATCTTCTTACCAATGCTGGCTCAGTACACTTATGACGATACTGATTGGTACGCAATGCACGTTGGTCCGAATGCGGATCACTGGTTTGGTACAGATAGCTTAGGTCGTGATTTGTACGTTCGTACTCTTGTCGGTGGCCGCATCTCATTGATGGTTGGTGTGATGGGTGCCTTCGTAGCGGTACTGATTGGTACGCTTTACGGTGCAGCTTCAGGCTTCATCGGCGGTCGTACTGACCGAGTGATGATGCGTATCCTAGAGATCTTGTACGCAGTACCATTCATGTTCCTAGTAATCGTACTGGTAACGTTCTTTGGTCGTAACATCGTCCTAATCTTCGTTGCTATTGGTGCGATTGCTTGGCTAGATATGGCGCGTATTGTACGTGGTCAAACGTTGAGCCTACGTAGTAAAGAGTTCATTGAAGCTGCACACGTATGTGGTGTAAGCAAATGGAAGATCATTACACGTCACATCGTACCGAACGTACTGGGTATCGTAGCGGTTTACTCTACGCTGCTTATTCCAAGCATGATCCTTACAGAATCATTCTTATCTTTCCTTGGTCTTGGTGTTCAAGAGCCTATGACAAGCTGGGGCGCATTGCTTCAAGAAGGTTCGCAAACAATGGAAGTTGCAATCTGGCAATTAACATTCCCTGCGGCATTCATGGTAGTTACGCTGTTCTGCTTTAACTACGTAGGTGATGGTCTGCGCGACGCGCTTGATCCAAAAGACAGATAACGAAATAGCAATTAAAAGCTATAAAAGATTAAGGAAGCAATAATGAGCTTATTAGATGTCAAAGATCTGCGCGTCGAATTTACCACGCAAGATGGTATCGTAACCGCAGTAAACGACTTGAACTTCTCACTTAACCAAGGCGAAACGCTGGGTATTGTTGGTGAGTCGGGTTCAGGTAAATCACAAACGGTATTTGCACTGATGGGACTGCTGGCTAAGAACGGCATCATCTCAGGCAGTGCAAAGTTTGAAGGCAATGAAATCCTCAACCTGCCTGAAAAAGCACTGAACAAGGTTCGTGCTGAACAGATCGCGATGATCTTCCAAGATCCAATGACCTCACTGAACCCTTACATGAAAGTAAGTGATCAGTTGATGGAAGTACTTATGCTGCATAAAGGCATGGGGAAAGCAGAAGCGTTTGAAGAATCAGTACGCATGCTTGAAGCGGTGAAAATCCCTGAAGCTCGTAAGCGTATTACCATGTATCCGCACGAATTTTCTGGCGGTATGCGTCAGCGTGTGATGATCGCAATGGCACTGCTGTGTCGTCCTAAATTGCTTATCGCTGATGAACCAACAACGGCACTGGATGTAACCATTCAAGCGCAAATCATGGAATTGCTGAACGAACTTAAAGATGAGTTCAATACGGCAATCATCATGATCACCCATGACTTGGGTGTTGTTGCTGGCTCATGTGACAAAGTACTTGTGATGTACGCGGGTCGTACAATGGAATACGGCACTGTTGATGAAATCTTCTACGAGCCAAGCCACCCTTATGCGGAAGGCCTGCTTAAAGCGATTCCTCGTTTGGATACCGAAGGTGAAATTCTACCGACGATTCCAGGTAACCCACCTAACTTACTTCGCCTACCAACTGGTTGTCCTTACCAAGACCGTTGTCACCGTGTAATGGACCGTTGTAAGCAAGAAGCACCGATTTTGCAGCCATTTGCTAAAGACCGTCAGCGTGCTTGTTTTTCAGATTGGGAGACTTGGACAAAATGAGTAAAGAATTACTATTAGATATTAAAGACCTGAAAGTTCACTTTAGCATTGCAGCTAAGTCTGCTTGGCCTTGGGCAAAACCATCAAATCTTAAAGCGGTTGATGGTGTTGATGTTCACCTTTACGAAGGCGAAACACTCGGTGTAGTAGGTGAGTCTGGTTGTGGTAAATCAACTTTTGCCCGTGCGATTATCGGCTTGGTTGAAGCAACTGAAGGGCAAGTGATGTGGTTAGGTCAAGACCTAACTAAGATGCAGGAAGTGAAGCGTCGTGAGACTCGCAAAGAGATTCAGATGATCTTCCAAGACCCGCTAGCATCGCTTAACCCACGTATGTCAGTAGGCGATATTATTGCTGAGCCTCTAGAGACTTTCTTCCCTGAACTTTCTAAACAAGAAGTGAAGGACCGCGTTAAAGAGATGATGGCGAAGGTAGGTCTACTACCAAACGTAATCAACCGTTACCCGCACGAGTTCTCTGGTGGTCAGTGTCAGCGTATCGGTATCGCACGCGCACTTATCTTGAAGCCTAAGATGATCATCTGTGACGAACCAGTATCAGCACTAGACGTATCTATCCAAGCTCAAGTTGTTAACCTTCTGAAAGAACTACAAAAAGAGCTAGGTCTTTCGTTGGTATTCATCGCGCACGACTTGTCGGTTGTTAAACATATTTCTGACCGTGTATTGGTGATGTACCTAGGTAACGCGGTAGAGCTGGGTGAATCAGATGCATTATTCTCTGACCCTAAGCACCCGTACACCAAAGCGTTGATGTCTGCAGTTCCGATCCCAGATCCACGCTTAGAGCGCAGCAAAACCATTCAGATGCTGGAAGGTGATCTCCCATCGCCAATCAACCCGCCATCTGGTTGTGTGTTCCGTACTCGTTGCCCACAAGCAACAGAGGCGTGTGCGCAAACTAAGCCAACCATTCAAGGCGATGACGTACACGCAGTATCTTGCTTGCACGTACAAGTCTAGAGCCTATTTAAACCGGTTCAGCCTGTGACAGGCTTAAGCGCAACTTGTTTATGAGTTGCGCTTTTTTTGTGTCTGAACAAGCCTCCTTCAAATAATTCGAACAACTAGGCCAACTTCTTCTAGTTTTGAAAAAGTTGGCTTTTTTTATACTAGAGAAAAGCTTGGATGACAGAGGTTTGGATATGGGTAAGTTAGTTGAAGGTGTTTGGCACGACGTGTGGTACGACACCAAAGAAAGCGGTGGTAAGTTCGTTCGTGAAGATGCGGGCTTTCGTCACTGGGTAGAGAATAAACCGGGCGCGCAGTTTGAGCCGGAAAGCGGCCGTTACCATCTATACGTATCGTTAGCTTGTCCTTGGGCGCACCGCACTCTGATCTTCCGTGAGCTGAAAGACCTAACCGATCATATTGATGTGACGGTTGTTTGCCCAGACATGATGAGTGAAGGGTGGCAAATGGGGTTACCTGAGCCTCTATTCGGTCATACCCGAATGCATCAAATCTACACTCAAGCCAAACCGGATTACTCGGGCAGAGTAACGGTGCCTGTGTTGTGGGATAAGAAAACCAACACCATTGTGAGTAACGAGTCGTCTGAAATCATTCGTATGTTTAACTCAGAGTTTAATGAGCTAACGGGTAACACCGATGATTACTACCCGTGGGAGTTGTCCAAGAAGATTGATGAGTGGAATGATTATATCTACCCAAACATCAACAACGGCGTTTATCGCACTGGCTTTGCGACAACACAAGAAGCCTACGAAGAAGCTTATGACGCCTTGTTTGAAGCCCTAGACAAAGTAGACGCTCACCTTAGCGAACATCGCTATTTGGCGGGTAACGAGATTACAGAAGCGGATTGGCGGTTGTTTACCACTCTGGTTCGATTCGATGCTGTGTATGTAGGTCACTTTAAGTGTAACAAGCAGCGAATTGCGGACTATGCAAATATTCAGGGTTACCTAAAAGAGCTGTATCAGATCGAAGGCATCAAAGAGACGACCGATTTTTACCATATCAAGCGTCACTACTACTACAGTCATACGGGCATTAACCCAACTCAAGTGGTACCCAAAGGACCAGCGCTAGATTTAGAATCGCCACATGGACGAGGCTAGTCTTACCAAGTAGTTCCTTTACTCCAGACATAAAAAAACCCTAGATAAACATCTAGGGTTTTTTCTTTCTACAAAAGAAAAATTAGTTAATTACTTTTTCTTCAGCTTGTGCAGCTTGGTCTGCTTGGATAGCCGTTAGAGCTACTGTGTAAACGATGTCGTCTACTAGAGCGCCACGAGACAAGTCATTTACTGGCTTGCGCATACCTTGAAGCATTGGACCGATAGATACTAGATCTGCTGAACGTTGTACAGCTTTGTAAGTCGTGTTACCCGTGTTTAGATCTGGGAATACGAATACTGTCGCTTTACCTGCAACTGGAGAGTTAGGCGCTTTAGAAGCGGCTACGTTTTCCATGATTGCTGCATCGTACTGTAGAGGACCGTCGATCACTAGATCAGGACGTTTCTCTTGAGCAAGTTTCGTTGCTTCACGTACTTTATCTACGTCTGCACCCTTACCAGATTCACCAGTAGAGTAAGAGATCATAGCAACACGTGGGTCGATACCGAATGCCGCAGCAGAATCTGCAGATTGGATAGCGATTTCAGCAAGCTGTTCAGCTGTTGGATCTGGGTTGATCGCACAGTCACCGTATACAAGAACTTGATCAGGCAGAAGCATGAAGAAGATTGAAGATACGATAGAAGCATCAGGAGCAGTCTTGATGATCTGGAACGGAGGAACGATAGTGTTCGCCGTTGTGTGAACAGCACCAGAAACTAGGCCGTCAACTTCGCCAGCTTCAAGCATCATAGTACCTAGGAATACTGAATCTTCTAGCTTCTCACGAGCAACAACTTCAGTCATACCTTTAGCGCCACGAAGTTCTACTAGACGAGCTACGTAGTTTTCGCGAACTGATGCAGAATCGATGATCTCAACGCCAGCGCCAAGCTCAACACCTTGCTGTGCAGCAACGCGACGGATTTCTTCAGGGTTACCTAGAAGTACACACGTTGCGATACCGCGCTCAGCACAGATAGCCGCAGCTTTAACTGTACGTGGCTCATCGCCTTCAGGAAGAACGATGCGCTTAGCCGCTTTACGAGCAAATTCAGTTAGCTGGTAACGGAATGCTGGTGGGCTTAGACGACGGATGCCTTGAGTACCTTCAGATAGAGAATCAATCCAAGGGCCATCAATGTGGCTTGCAACGTGATCGTTAACGAACTCGATACGCTCTTTATCGTCTGCAGGAACTTCTAGGTTGAAGCTCTGTAGGTTTAGAGACGTCTGCCAAGTGTTACCTTGAGCCTTGAAGATCGGTAGACCTGAAGCGAATGCTGGTGCACAAAGGTTAGCAATGCTTTCTGGAATGTCGTAACCGCCAGTAAGCAGGATTGCGCCAATCTCAACACCGTTTTTCGCAGCAAGAGCCGCAGCAACGATAACGTCAGGACGGTCTGCAGAAGTTACTAGCAGTGAACCTGGTTTGAAGTGCTCAATCATGTGCGGTAGAGAACGTGCACAGAAAGTGATGCTCTTAATACGACGAGTTGAGATTTCACCTTCGTTAACGATTTCAGCGTTAAGGTGCTTAGCCATATCAACCGCACGAGTTGCGATTAGGTCGATGCTCCATGGCACACAGCCAAGAACACGGATAGGGCTAGAATTGAAGATTTGCATTACTTCAAGGTTCGCTTGCTGAGCGCTGTCTGCATCATCAAAGATTTCAGATAGGTCAGGGCGAGTACGGCCAGCTTCATCAACAGGAGCGTTAAGCTTGTTGATGATTACGCCTTTGATGTTTTTGTTCTTAGTACCGCCGAAGTTAGAACATGCTACTTCGATACGCTCTTTAAGCTGCGTAGGGTTGTCAGTACCAGGAGTCGCAACGAATACGATCTCCGCGCCAAGTGTTTTTGCGATTTCCGCGTTCACTTGGTTAGCAAATGGGTGCTTACGAGTAGGTACTAGACCTTCGATTAGCGTTACTTCTGCGTCTTTGTTGATCTTGTTGTATTGCTCAACAACAGACTCAAGAAGCTCGTCCATTTTTTCGCTACCGATCAAAGCTTCAGCTTTAGTCATTGCGATTGGCTCACCAATCTTAATGTCGCTGTTTGCGCTGATGATAGTAGACGTTAGATCTGGTTGGTTACCACCGCTACGAGGTTGAGCGATTGGCTTGTAGAAAGAAACACTTACGCCCTTACGCTCCATAGCGCGAAGAACACCCATGCTAACACTAGTAAGACCAACACCAGCGCTTGTAGGGATAAGCATAATAGTACGTGACATTGACGAACACCTTTGACTATTGGAAATAAAAAAAGCTCAACTGCTATTCCCACCGATATTTAAATTGGGGTAGGAATAGAAGTTGAGCCCCATTTTCTTGATATGAAAAACTGACTAGCTTCGAGTGAAGCTAGTCAGGAAAATCAATTAAAGACCTGCTAGTTTCGCAGTGTCTTCAGCAATTACTAGCTCTTCGTTAGTAGAGATAACCATTGCAGGGATACGGCTGTTAGCTGTAGTGATAGTACCTTCGCCGCCGAAACGAGCTTTCAGGTTAGCTTCACCGTCAACTTCGATGCCGAAGATGCCTAGGCGGTTAAGAACCATTTCACGGATTGGGCCAGAGTTCTCGCCGATGCCGCCAGTGAAAGTGATTGCGTCTAGACGACCTTCTAGAGTTGCAGTGTAACCAGCTACGTACTTAGCTAGACGGTGACAGAACACGTCCATTGCACGAGTTGCTTCTTCTTTCTCACCGTAGTTGTCTTCAACGAAACGACAGTCAGAAGTCACTTCAGTTAGACCAGCAAGACCAGACTCTTTAGTTAGCATGTTGTTGATTTCTTCAACAGAGTAACCAAGAGCGTCGTGCAGGTGGAAGATGATCGCAGGATCTAGGTCACCACAACGAGTACCCATTACAAGACCTTCAAGAGGAGTAAGACCCATAGAAGTATCTACAGATTGACCGTTCTTGATTGCACAAACAGAAGCGCCGTTACCTAGGTGACAGTTGATGATGTTAACTTCTTCAACTGGCTTGTTTAGTAGGCCTGCAACTTCACGAGTGATGAATAGGTGAGAAGTACCGTGCATGCCGTAACGACGGATGCCGTGCTCTTTGTACAGGTTGTACGGTAGAGCGTATAGGTAAGACTCAGAAGGCATTGTTTGGTGGAACGCAGTGTCAAATACAGCAACGTTTTGTAGACCAGGGAAGTTCTGTTGAGCCGCTTCGATACCGATAAGGTGAGCTGGGTTGTGAAGAGGTGCGAAAGTCGCAGCGTCTTGAATACCCTTAAGAACTTCATCAGTGATAAGTGCAGAAGAAGTGAACTGCTCGCCACCGTGTACGATACGGTGACCGATAGCGCCAAGGTTAGCTTTAAGCTCAGGCTTAGAAGCAAGAATAGTTTCTACCATGAAAGATAGTGCTTCTACGTGAGCTGCGCCCGCGCCTAGTTGTGCTTCATGCTTGCCATCAAGTTTCCACTTCATACGAGCTTCTGGAAGACCTAGACACTCAGCAAGACCAGTTAGGTGCTCTGCACCTGTTTCTGCATCAACAACAGCGAATTTAAGAGAAGAACTACCACAGTTTAAAACTAAAACTAGCTTAGACATTAATGACTACCTGTTTATTTTTCTGATCGAAATCAGTTAAGGATGAAAATTAATCTCAAGAATAGTCGAAGCACATAGGCTTGCGTACTAACCTTGGTCAAAAAAACGTTAATTTCCGTATAAAGTGAAAGCGCTCTTTATCAAAAAGAGGCTTGTGCATTCCTTGCAGAAGTCTTCTCAAAGTTGCTTAAATTGTAAATAAGGGCAACAATGAGATTGAGGTCTGCAAATAATAGCGATATTGTGCAAATATAACAAAAAAATTTGAAAGAATATTATTTTTCGTCAAATTTTTGTGTTTTTAGTTGATGATTTCAACTTTTTTTTAATGGGAGACTCATATGAGCAATAGAGTTGGTTTAGCTAGTAGTTTAAAAGATGGCCAAAAGTACATGGATCTCTGGCCCGTCCGAAAAGAGTTAAACGCGATCTTCCCAGAACAGCGCATTATTAAAGCGACCCGTTTTGGCGTGAAAGTGATGCCTGCGATTGCCGCTATCAGTGTTCTTACACAAATGGTCTTTAATAATTACCAAGCGATGCCACAGGCTGTGGTTATGGCTTTGTTTGCGATCAGCTTGCCGCTTCAAGGTATGTGGTGGTTGGGCAATCGCTCAAATACACAACTTCCGCCGGCGCTAGTATCGTGGTACCGCGAACTGCATGAAAAGATCACTGAAACGGGTTTTGCGTTAGAGCCTATGAAGCCGCGCCCTCGCTATAAAGAATTGGCAATCATTTTAAATCGTGCCTTTCGTCAGTTAGATAAATCCTCAATGGAGCGTTGGTTCTAAAGAATCCCAGCTCTCCCTCTTGTCTGAGAACAACTATTCATCATCTATAGCTTGTTCTCAGATTTGCTCCTCTCTTTGTTACCTCGCTTACTTTCCGTTTAGCTTACCTGTCCTTATTCACTTGGTTTCTTACCTTCCTCCGAAGTCAATATAACCTTTCTCACATAACTCGAGCCTTGTTGTATTTTTGTTAAATATCACTTCAAGTTATCAATGGTTACTGGTAATAATGTCAATAGTGATTTTGATGTTGTTCTCTTTGAGCGAGTAATGACGGGTAGAGCTTGATTCAGGGAGCGATAATGAGTTCTGTAAGAAAGGTATTGGCAGCGGTTTTAAGTTGCTTGATGTTGCTATGGACTGGCAATGCAATGGCAAACGTTGCCAAAGTGTCGGTTTCACAAGTTGTTGACCATCCAGATCTGAATGCGACACGTCTAGGGCTTCTTGAAGGATTGAGAGCTAAGGGTTATGAACCCGGTAAGAACTTAGAATTCTCCTATGAAATGGCGAATGGTAACCCGGCTCAGGCAGCCAAGATTGCCAGAGAGCTCGTCAGTGAAAATCCTCATGTACTTGTTGGTATCGCGACACCGACTTCACAAGCTTTGGTTTCGGCAACCCGTTCGATACCGATTGTGTTTACAGCGGTAACCGATCCCATTGGTGCAAGGCTGGTCAAACAGCTAGAAAAGCCGGGCCGAAATGTCACGGGGCTTTCTGATCTCTCTCCAATCGTTCAACATGTCTCTTTGATCAAAGAGCTTCTTCCTAAGGCAAGTTCAATCGGTGTGGTTTATAACCCTGCGGAAGCGAATGCCGTTGCGTTAGTTGGGTTATTGAGAAAGGCAACTCGAGATTTCGGTTATACACTTCACACCGAAAAAGCGCTGACTGTTGACGATGTCGAAGCAAAAGCAGAATCCATTGCTAAGAAGTCTGATGTTATCTATGCCTTGACCGATAACACGGTTGCAAGCGGCATGGAGGGGTTGATAGACGCTGCAAACCAAGCTGGTACACCTGTGGTTGCAGGAGCAACGTCTTATGTAGGGAAGGGAGCGATTGCCGGTTTAGGTTTAGATTATTATGATGTTGGGGTTCAGACCGCGGATTATGTCGCAGCCATTCTGGACGGACAGAAGCCGGGGAAGCTGAGTGTCAAAACTGCGCAGAGTTCTCAGTTGGTGGTCAACCTAGATGCTGCACGTGAGCTTGGCGTGACAGTGCCTCAATCTGTGATTGATCGTGCGGTCATTAGCCGCTGATGGCGCAATTCCAAATTTGATATCCCTTTCTCAAATGGGTGACTCAATTGATCATTTTGAGAGAAATCGACTTACTGTAAACAAAATGGATCTACAAAACGTGATCTACTTTAACGGATATTATTTTTCTCATTGTGGTCAATGAAATTTTTCATATCTTAAGCAAATTGAACATTGCTCGAGAACCGCTATGAAACCATTTATCTTTCATGCTCAAACTTCTGACTACTTCTCTGAAAAAGACGGCGTATTAACCGTAACATTATTGTCTGAACGTAATGACTGGAATAAGGTTCAGTTGAGGCATGAGCCAGATAACGAAGAGTATCTGCTTGATATGAGCAAAGTCGGTACTGAAGGTCGATTGACCGTGTGGCAAGTATCTTTTCCTGTCAATGCAGACAGAGATATTACTCACTATGTGTTCAAGTTAGTCGACTCGAAAGAACAGCACTGGCTTGATGCTAGGGGCGTACATAGTCGCGTTCCAAGCCGTGAATTTCATTTTAAGTTTAATGCCCATTACCGCCCACCATCATGGGTCTCGGAGCAGGTTTTCTACCAAATCTTCCCAGAACGTTTTTGCAATGGTAACCCGAGTATCAGTGTTAAAGCCGGGGAATATCGCCTAAAAGAAAACACCTTAGATGTCGTTGTTAAAGAGTGGGGCGATTCTGTTGAAGGGCACAATGGAACAGGGGCTGCTGAGTTTTTTGGTGGCGACTTAGCGGGCATTCATAACAAGCTAGACTACTTACAAGAGCTAGGTATTACCGCTTTGTACCTAAACCCGATCTTCCAATCACCGAGTAATCACAAATACGACACGACCGATTACTACAAAGTCGACCCACACTTTGGCACGAATGAAGAGTTCGCAGCGCTTTCAGAGGACATCCATAAGCGTGATATGAGAGTCGTTCTGGATGCTGTGTTTAATCACACCTCTGTGGAGCATCCTTGGTTCGACAAGTTGAAAGTCACAGACTCGGGTGCCTATGACCACCCAGGCTCGGCATTTCATGACTACTATTTTTTCGACCCTGACAACCCTCAGCAATATGTCGGTTGGAAAGGGATCAGTTCGCTTCCAGTCTTAAACTTTTCTAACGCTTCCGTACGAGATTACATATATCAGTCGCAAGACTCTGTAATAAAGCATTGGTTGAAAGCGCCTTATAATGTCGATGGTTGGCGCTTCGATGTGATTCACATGTTAGGCGAGGGTGAGGGCGCTTATAACAATGCGCATTATGTAGAGGCATTTCGGAATTCAGCGAAAGCAGAGAACCCTGAGGCCTACATCTTGGGAGAGCATTTCTTTGAGGCCACATCATGGCTACAGGGCGCACAAGAAGATGGGTCTATGAACTATTATGGTTTCGCTCACCCAGTTCGTGCGCTATTGGCGAAACAAGACATCGCTTACGAGCCGATTGACATTGATATGTTCGCTTTCTGTGATTGGTTAGCCGAAGCGAGAGCGAAGGTTCCTTGGTTGAACCAATTATCGCAGCTGAATCAATTGGACAGCCATGATACGGCTCGCCTACTGACGCTGCTAGGGGGCGACCAAGCTAAGCAAAAACTGGCTTTGACGTTGCTGTTTACCTATGTTGGAACTCCGTGCTTATACTACGGAACAGAAGTCGGTTTAGAAGGGGGGCAAGACCCAGATAACCGCAGATGTTTCCAATGGGGAGAGGAAGAGTCTTCGTCTTGGTTCCCATTCCACCAAGCGTTGATAAAACTAAGAACAGAACGTCGCAGCTTACAAAGTGGTGCGTACCTCGAGTTGTATTGTGACGCTGAGACATTAGTGTTTGCCCGCTGTCTCAACGGTGAAAAAACACTGGTTGCGCTCAACCTATCCCAAAATGAGAAGGCGTTGTCTTTGCCTGTGTGGATGCTTGGACATGAGCAAGGAGAGCTGGTTAATTTGCAAGGCAAGGACAAGAGCGTGCCGATTACTAATGGAGCCATTGATATTCTTGTTCCAGCGATGCAAGCGAAGATTTTTGATGTGGTAAATTGTTGAATTTTAAAATGACTTAAACAATCTCATCTAACCCTGCTTCATGCAGGGTTAGTTTTATAAAAGGAATTGTCTGTTCAATACTTAGGCTCGATTCATATCAATTTACACTCTTTTACCTCGAGGAAAATGGCAATTAATGTAATAATATTAATGGGGTAAATGAAAATAGCTGAACGCTAAGAGCACATTATATGAAAGTAAATAGGCACTTTAGCCTAACCTTTGTCTTCGGGTTTCCCGCTGTGATCGCCGCAATGTTACTTGGCCTAATAGGAAAGAATCATTTTGATTTGGTGAAAAAAGACATTGGCAGCGAATTCCAACGTATTGAAGAGGTATTCAAACGAACCACAAAGGTGGTGACAGCCCTAGACTACAGCTTTTCCAACTATTACAAATCAGGAAACCCTCTCTTTCTTGATCACAACAAACAAGTTGTGGATGGCCTTTGCCAAATTTGGCCGATCGACGTGTTACTCCTCGCTGATGGTAAAACCTCAGATATCCCTTCTGTCGATATTGACTATATGTTGGTCGGTGAAGAGTCCCTTTGTTCTGAAAGCAGTGACAGCTACAAAAGTGCGTCTAAGAAGATTGCTCTTGCGCCAATTCTTTCATTCTTATCCCAACTTGATGAGTTCCATAACGGTGTGCACTTTATTGATACGCGTGGTTATGTGATCTCGTCGCCTGAAGGCTTTGCTAAGAAACTGAGCAAGGAATTGCTTTCGACCATAAAAAGTCGTCCCTATTGGCAAAAAACAGCCAACAATCCAGAACAATTAACACTAACAGGCCCTGCTTATCGATTTGAGTCTCTAGACCGAATGATCAGTATGACGATCCCAGTGTTCCACCAAGGTGTGCATCAAGGGATGCTTTCGGTTGATATTGACGCTGACAAGCTGCTTGCAAACTCGAATGAACATCTTGCCGGTCGGATTGATATCATTGATACCACTTTAGCGACCCCGGTAGACTCTGCGGCTTTTTATCATGAGATCAAACTGGATGGTGTCGCGTCTCACCATGCGATGTATTACGAATTAGACGTCGCGAAAGAGGTCGAGCACTTTTTCGTCTACGAGAAAGACAGCCTTATCGTTGCCATCATTGTGTATCTGTTCTCTGTAACCATCTTCTTCTACGTCAATTCCAATATTGAACGTGGCTACTTCAAAGATCTCGCAGCCAAAGACCCTATGACAGGGTTATTGAATCGTCGTGGCTTAGAAGCGTTCTGGCGCAGCGTAGAGCACGATCAACTGTTTGCCTTAACCGTCTTCGATATCGATGATTTCAAGTCAATTAACGACACCTACGGCCACGATAAGGGGGATGATGTGATTCGTTATATGTCGCGTCAGATCAGCAACAGTATTCGAAGCAGTGACGTTGCAGCACGGTTTGGCGGTGAAGAATTTGTCGTTTACATGAAAGGCGAAGATCGTGAAACTCTGATGAGAACATTAGAACGAGTGAAGAATGCGATTTGTTCCACTTCAGCTGATATTATTCCAAATGGGTTTACGGTATCTGGCGGTGTCTGCATTGTTGAAACTGAGCAAAGTAAACTTAACTTCGATGAGATATTTAAGTACGCCGATGAAAAGCTGTACGTGGCTAAGACGACAGGTAAAGACCGTCTTGAATTTTAGCTACGTTGTTGAATCGATGCTTTGTATGAAAATGAAAATGAAAGAGCCAACGTGTCTACCAAGCAAAGCTTATTTGCACCGGTAAACACGTTTGTATCGTTAGGGGTTAACCCTAAACATAATCTTAAACAGGTTGGCGGCGTTCTTCTTGATAGCGCTGAAGGCGTTCTACAATCGGCGGCGCCTTCTTGAAAGTACGAATTTCTTTAAACAGTTCGTTTGCTTCAGGGTAGCCTTTACTTAGATAAACAAACCACTGCTTCACTCTATTGGGGTAGTACATGCCTTTGTCCCCTTTAATTTGAAACTCTGAATAGCGTAGCAAAAGTTCAATGACTTTATCCCACGGCATTTTCTGGTGGTTGTGCTTAACGACGTTACCAAGGTTTGGAATATTGAAAGCACCACGGCAAACCATTAATGAATTGACGCCTGTTGCTTCTATGCAATCTTGACCATCTTGATAGTTCCAGATCTCCCCATTAGCAATCAACGGGAGAGATGTTTTTTCTCTTATTTGATTGATGAAATCCCATTTGATTTCGCTGGCTTTATAGCCGCCAACTTTGGTTCTTGCATGCACGGTGAGTTCGTCAGCTTTGGCTTGTTCGATGGCATCGACGATTTCAAAGCACTCTTCCGGATGCTCCCAACCTAATCGAATCTTTGCGGATACAGGAATGTGTGCAGGTACTGCTTCTCGACAGGCATTCACCACTTGATAGATGAGCTCTGGTTCTTTTAGCAGTGACGCACCACCATTACTTTTGTTGACCGCCTTTGCTGGGCAACCAAAATTAAGGTCAATGCCTTTAGCGCCTAAGCTAGCAGCTTGAAAAGCATTCTCGGCCATCCAATTTGGGTGTTGACCTAAAAGCTGGAGATGGATTGGCACACCAGCCATGGTCTGAGAGCCTTGATGTAGCTCAGGGCAAATACGGTGGAACACATGCGGGGGAAGAAGTTGATCCACGACGCGCACAAACTCTGTCACACAGAGATCGTAATCATTAATCTCTGTGAGAATTTCACGCATTAGGTGGTCTAGAACGCCCTCCATAGGGCCAAGTATTACGCGCATGCTGCTTTACCGAAACTGAGTGAACCGAAAAATTCGAGGCGTGATTGTACGGCGTGTTAGCTAGATTGTCACTAAGGAGCAGTGTTCGCCATTTCTCGAGCTACTCTTACTTCTCCGGTAATTGGTGAATAATAGAGAATGGGTAAACGTTCAGAACTGGTAAAGCTTGGAGTGTAGTAGTAATAGCACTCAGGTGTTCCAGTGTACCAACTAACAATGGCTTCGTCGGAAGGCAAAATAAAGCCAGTATCGTATTGAGAACGAGCGACCAAATCAGAATCAATCAAAGAGTTCCAAAGTGCCACACATTGCTCACCTTCAACTTGCGGAGCTCCTGTGGGTGGTTGTTCTCGAACAGAAATCGGGAAGCCGGTTTCTGACGGGTAGACATCGCCTTCACCATAATCTACCACCTGATCAAAAGCAGGCTCACCATCGACAAGCCATTGCGAGTGATACATGTCGATGCTGTTTTGGAATGCTGCAAACGCTCCTTGTGCTAAGGCTTCATGAGCATCTCGTTGAACACCCAGAAAACGAGGCGCAGCGGTTACCGCTAATACACCCAGAATAACGACCACCACAATAAGCTCGAGTAATGTAAAACCTTGGGATTTTGATTTCATGATGAATACGCCTATATGTAACAGAATGTTTCAATGAGCGTTTTTACACCTAATATTCTGATTATCAAAGCGAAATAAGTTAAATTTCGATAATATTTGAATAGCAATGGTTTGCGTAAGGTAATTGGTGAGGAAATAGAGAAAAGTGCTTGGCGACATCTTTGGGAGGATAGCGTTATAATATCGAAAATGCCCAACATCCAGAGCTTTCATGACATATCAATTATTAAGCCTACCAGAATCAATCACTGACATTACTCCGCAGTTTATGGAAGGTGCAATCCTTGCCTCTAACTTAGCGACCAAACCACTCGATCCAGAAGAGTGGCTGGCTATCGTTGCGCCTGAAGCGGGTAAAGAGCTGGTAACAACGGTGACAGAACAGATTAACCGCCAACACAACCTGATTCAGCGTAATGAATACCTATTAACAGACGTACTGGCTGAAGGTGACTTTAACGAACAGTTCGCTGATTTTTCTGAAGGCTTCATGATGGTTTGGCCAACAGTGGAAGAGCAGTGGCAGAGCGTGAAAGTCGCGGATGGCACTCTACGCATGTTGCAAGCGCTTCTAACAACCTTGATGCTGGCGATTGATGAAGAGCAAACTCAACAGCAAATGATCGCTGCAGGGCTTACTAACCCACCATCGCTTGCCGATTTAGTGGGTCAAGTCGATCTGATGATATCAGAAGTGGCAATGGCAGCGGATGAAGCTATGTTGGGTAATAAATCGCAGAGCGTGAATCCGTTTAAAGATATTGGTCGAAACGATCTTTGCCC
The DNA here is from genome assembly GCF_023161695.1 of Vibrio sp. 1CM2L. NCBI lineage: Bacteria > Pseudomonadati > Pseudomonadota > Gammaproteobacteria > Vibrionales > Vibrionaceae > Vibrio > Vibrio sp. 1CM2L. Next base: position 560,148 of record NZ_JALNTT010000002.1, on the reverse strand, counting down.
TTGTGAAAGCGGCAAGAAGTTTAAACAATGCTGCGGTAAAAACAGCTAATCACGGCTTGTTGAGCAACTTAGCTTGAGTGAGTAACAGACTTTCTTAAGTGATAAAAAGTTTAAGTAATAAAAAAGTCGACCTTTGGGTCGACTTTTTCGTTTCTGGACATGATGAGCTAATTGTTAGTCATTCTTTGATTTTACAAATTGAGAAATCACTACAAAACCGAAAGCAACTAAGTTGCCCGCGAAGATAATCACCAGCCACTGTGGCATCGAAAGTTCTAAGAACTGCCACACGACCTTGCTGCAGTCACCGTAAGCCTCAAACATCCACGGAGCCCATTGGTTTAAAGGCGCCCAGCTTGGGAAGGTCACGAATAGGTCACAAGTAGCAAAAGGAGACGGATTAAACTGGTAGTCAACGTGTTCTAAAGCCAGCGTCAAACCTTTGTATGCGCCAAATCCCCAGCCAGCAAGGCCTAACCAACGTGATATTGGGTTATGAGGGGCAATAGCACCAATGATTGCAGCAACACCGATAGCAAGCATAGCAACGCGCTCATAGATACACATTACGCAAGGGCCAAGCATCATCACGTGTTGAAAGAAGAGAGCGCATGCCTCAAAAAAGACAATAAAAGCCAGCAGTAAAAGCCAAGATAAACGTCCCTTAGAGAAGTCTTTAAGCATTGCAAAAAAGTTCACGAATTTAATCCCGTCTATAAAATGAAAAAGCCCTGATTACTCAGAGCTTTTTATCTTGGATAAGTTTCCTAATCAACTAATATTTTTGATTAGCTAGGGCGTGTTGACCTTCCGCGATTAAATTTTGTTCGAGATAAAAGCGTTTTAATCGCGGCGAGGGGGAAGTAGCCTAGTCATTCTAAGCAAATCCCCCTCAACAAAGAGTAAAACGCTTTTAGCCGAACCCTTCGGGCAGCGTTTGCTGGTCATTTCTACTACGTTATCGGCTTCTCATGTAGGCTAGCTACACATCAAAGCCTCTGCCTTGTATAAATACCCAGCAACTCGCTGCAAAAATCAGCTCGAAAGGTCAACACGCCCTCGATACACATTTTATGGTTTGCAACACAAAGTCAGATTAATGACCACCAGAGATAACTGGAGCAACAGCTTCACCAGTGCGTTGAATGATCCAACCTGCATCATAGAACCAGGCTGTCATTGGCTCTACGAAGAACACAATGCCTGCTAGGCCAACAAGTGCCAATACGATGGTGTATGGCAACGCCATGATAACCATGCGGCCGTAAGACAATCGAATTAACGGAGCAAGTGCTGATGTTAATAAGAATAGGAATGCAGCCTGGCCGTTTGGCGTTGCAACAGAAGGTAGGTTAGTACCTGTGTTGATAGCAACAGCAAGTAGGTCGAACTGGTCACGAGTGATGATGCCTTCTACTAATGCAGTTTTCACTTCGTTGATGTAAACCGTACCGACGAATACGTTATCTGAAACCATCGATAGAATACCGTTGGCAACATAGAAGAGAGCGAGTTGTGCACCTTTATCTTCAACGTGAAGTACTGCATCGATTACTGGCTTAAACAGAGCTTGGTCGATGATTACAGCAACAACCGCGAAGAAAACGGCAAGAAGTGCAGTAAATGGCAGAGCTTCTTCAAAGGCTTTACCCATAGAGTGCTCTTCAATAACACCTGTAAACGCAGTTGCTAAGATGATTACAGAAAGACCAATTAAACCTACTTCAGCAACGTGAAGTGCGAGGCCAACAATCAGCCAAACTGCGATTGCACTTTGAACCCATAGCTTTGCTACGTCTTGCTTTGTACGGTTTGCACGTTCTTTGTTGTCAAATTCAACCAAGATTTGGCGAACATTCGTTGGTAGCTCTGCGCCGTAACCAAACACTTTGAATTTCTCTACAAGTGCACAAGTTAGAATGCCGCAGAAGAAAACAGGCAGTGTTACTGGCAGCATACGGATGATAAATTCACCGAACTCCCAACCCGCTTGCTTAGCAATTACCAAGTTTTGTGGTTCACCTACCATGGTCATTACACCACCCAGTGCTGTACCCACACCAGCGTGCATAAGCAGTGAACGTAGGAAAGCACGGTAGTTTTCTAGGTCATCACGAGTTAGCTCTGAGATCTCTTCATCATGAGTATGATCGTGCGAAGACGTTGTGCCCTTGCCTGATGCAACCTTGTGGTAGATAGAGTAGAAGCCGACCGCAACGCTAATAACTACGGCGATTACTGTTAGTGCATCTAGGAATGCTGATAAGAAAGCGGCAGCAACACAGAAGGCAACAGAGAGTAGAATTTTAGATTGGATGCCAAGTAAGATCTTCGTGAAAATGAACAAAAGCAGTTCTTTCATGAAGTAAATGCCAGCAACCATGAATACGAGCAAGAGTAATACAGGAAGGTTTGCTTGCAGTTCATGATAAACCATTTCTGGTTTGGTCATGCCAATGGCGACTGCTTGAATAGCTAATAGGCCACCCGGTTGAAGTGGGTAGCATTTGAGAGCCATAGCTAGAGTGAAAATAAACTCAACCACCAATAGCCAGCCCGCAACAAATGGGTCAACTAGGAAGAAAACAAACGGGTTGATGATTAAAAAGGAAATGATGGCAAGTTTATACCAATCAGGAGCTTTACCAAGGAAGTTCTTGATAAAAGCGTTTCCGAGAGACATCGGCATGTTAATACTCTTTTATGTTGATTATGAATAGACAAGCAATACAACATTTTGAGAATCGAGCTATAGAAATTGTTAAAAACTATAACTAACAGTGACTTAGAAAAACTACATTCCATGTAATGTTCTGTGGTCTTGCCAAGTCACTCCCTTAGAAACTCAAGCACTGCTTATTTTTGAGCGCAACTCTACTCTTAGATAACATTTAGTCAACAGGAAAAGCCCTGTAGCACTAAAAATACCTCTTTTTTGTTGAGAAACGCGATCAAAGTAGCGCAAGCATACCACTTAAAATGTGATAAAAACCGACTAGAATCAATATTTCAGCGAAATGATTGAAAATTACAGAATAACGACGACTTATATATGATTATTACAACTTAATATTGCAAATTAATAGCTTTAAAAGTATGACCAATCTCATTGATTTTAAAGAAAATTTGTTGTGTTAACGGTTTGTTGAAATGGTGGTTTAGAGTCGCTTGCTTTACAAACCTGAGGTGCAAACGCGTGCTGAACTTTAGAGTTATAACTCTAATGGTATTTAGGGTGAGTAAAATTTTTGAGGGTGTTTCCGCTAGGTGTGAACTAGTGGTATGATGAGTAAATTAGAACAGAATAATTAAATTGGATTGAAGTGTAGATGGTCATTAAGGCGAAGAGCCCGGCAGGATTTGCAGAGAAGTATATCATTGAAAGTATTTGGAATGGCCGTTTCCCTCCAGGTTCTATCTTGCCCGCAGAGCGTGAGCTTTCTGAGCTGATTGGTGTTACACGTACTACGCTTCGTGAAGTACTACAACGTCTTGCTCGTGATGGTTGGTTGACAATCCAACACGGCAAACCCACTAAAGTTAATCAGTTTATGGAAACCTCAGGTCTTCATATCCTTGATACGCTAATGACGTTGGACGTTGATAACGCAAGCAAAATGGTAGAAGACCTGCTTGCTGCTCGTACTAATATCAGCCCGATCTTTATGCGTTATGCATTCAAAGCAAACAAAGAAGCTTCAGAGCGTACTATCAGTAACGTGATTGAATCTTGTGAAGCGCTACTTGCGGCACCAACTTGGGATGAGTTCCTAGAATCGTCGCCATACGCTGACAAGATCAAACAAGCGGTAAAAGAAGATTCAGAAAAAGATGAAGCGAAACGTCAGACGATCTTAATCGCGAAGACTTTCAACTTCTATGATTACATGCTTTTCCAACGTTTGGCATTCCACTCTGGCAACCAGATTTATGGCCTGATCTTTAACGGTGTGCGTAAATTGTATGACCGTATCGGTAGCTACTACTTCTCTAACCCAGAAGCACGACGTTTAGCGATGGACTTTTATAAAGAGTTGTTCATTATCTGTGAGAGTGGCGAGCGAGAAACGTTGCCAATAGTGATTCGTAACTACGGTATCGCAAGTGCACAAGTTTGGAATGAAATGAAAACGACATTGCCAACGAACTTCACTGAAGACGACAGCTAAGCTATAGGTTTACTATTTTTGCTCTTGTTTAGTCAGTGACGCAAAGAAAACGAAAAAGCGGCGAGATAATTCAATTATCTCGCCGCTTTTTATTTATCTGTCGTTACTAGAAAATTATCCGTGGGTCAGTTACTTACCTATGACGAGTAATTTATCTATGTGCAGCAACTTAAAATTTATCAAGGAGTAGCAACTTACCCCGCAAACTCTTCTGAGTCTGGACGGTTGGTAAATTGCACGCCGTTTAGAAAATCGCAAAGTAGTTGGTCTTCACACACTTTGTAGTTTTTGTTTTCTGGCTTGCGGAAGTAAGCGCCGATTTCGTACTTGCTCAAGCTAATGCCAACCACTTCTAGTACGTCCAAAACATCTTCTGCTTTCATGTTTAATGCGATACGAAGCTTCATGAAGATCATGTTGTTCGTCAGTGCAACTTCAGGTTTAGGTTGCTCACCTTCTTTTTTGCCACGCTTAAGGTTGATGAAACCATTTAGGAATACCGCTAACTCTTTATCTTTCATCTTAGAGCATGACTTGTCGTTGTCGTCTTTTAGCCAGTTAATCACTTGGTCATGAGCAACGGTCACATCAGCTTGTTCGATAGCTTTGATGATTTGTGCATTTTTAAGGTTTAGTGCGTGTTGAATACGACGCAAGATTTCGTTGTTAGTCACTGGGGATTCCTAAAAAGGGTTTTAGAGTAAAGAGGCGTTGGTTTAGCCTATTTTTGTCGACGAACCAATTTCTACTCTACATAGCATAGTTGACGGCGACTCTAACAGAGAACGCTAATTTTCGGTAGATATAAAAAATCCCCAATGTTGATTCACTCTTTCAAGTCAAAAAATGCATTAGGGATTTTGTGATGGGTGCTTGTTATCTGACTGGAGTCAGAATTACATTACACGCATACCAGGTTGAGCACCTTCGTGTGGCTCAAGGATCCATAGGTCGCTGCCGCCAGGGCCCGCTGCTAGGATCATGCCTTCAGACATACCAAACTTCATCTTACGAGGTTTTAGGTTGGCTACCATTACAGTTAGTTTGCCTTCTAGCTCTTCAGGTTTGTATGCTGATTTGATACCAGAGAATACTTGGCGAGTCTCACCACCGATGTCCAGTTGGAACTTCAGTAGTTTGTTCGCTTTTGGTACTTCTTCACAAGAGATGATACGAGCAATACGCATGTCTACTGCAGCAAAGGCATCGAACTCAATCTCGTCTGCGATTGGCTCTTTGTCTAGCTCAGTTTGGCTTGCTTGCTCTTTTTCAGCTTCTGCTTTTTCTTTCGCTGCTGCTTCAGCGGCTGCATCTTCTTTAGAAGACTCAACCATTGCTTCCACTTTCTTAGGATCAATACGGTTGAATAGCGCTTTGAACTTAGTGATCTCGTGATCAGTTAGCGGAGTAGCAATCGCTTCCCACGTTAGCTCTTCGTTTAGGAAAGCTTCAGTGCGAGCTGCAAGCTCTGGCATCACTGGTTTCAGGTAAGCCATCAGTACGCGGAATAGGTTAATACCTACAGAAGAAACTTGTTGAAGCTCAGCTTCTTTGCCTTCTTCTTTTGCAAGAACCCAAGGTGCTTTTTCGTCGATGTACTGGTTAGCTTTATCCGCTAGTGCCGTGATTTCACGGATAGCACGGCTGAATTCACGAGTTTCGTATAGCTCACCGATACGCTCAGCAGCAGCAACGAATTCGTTGTATAGCTCAGGTTCTGCAAATTCAGCAGCTAGCTTGCCTTCAAAACGCTTAGTAATGAAGCCAGCGTTACGAGAAGCTAGGTTAACAATCTTGTTTACTACGTCAGCGTTTACACGTTGAGTGAAGTCTTCAAGGTTAAGATCTAAGTCATCGATGCGGCTGTTTAGTTTCGCAGCGTAGTAGTAACGTAGACACTCAGGGTCTAGGTGGTTTAGGTACGTGCTTGCTTTGATGAATGTGCCTTTCGACTTAGACATCTTCGCACCGTTCACTGTTACATAGCCGTGTACGAATACGTTGTTTGGCTTACGGAAGCCTGCGCCGTCTAGCATTGCTGGCCAGAATAGGCTGTGGAAGTAAACGATGTCTTTACCGATGAAGTGGTAAAGCTCTGTTGTGCTGTCTTTCTTCCAGTATTCATCGAAGTTTAGATCGTCACGCTTGTCACATAGGTTCTTGAAAGAAGCCATGTAGCCGACAGGTGCGTCTAGCCATACGTAGAAGAACTTGTCTTTTTCGCCTGGGATTTCAAAGCCAAAGTAAGGTGCATCACGTGAGATATCCCACTGTTGCAGACCAGACTCAAACCATTCCTGCATTTTGTTTGCAGTTTCATTCTGTAGAGAGCCAGAACGAGTCCACTCTTTAAGCATGCTTTCGAACTGTGGTAGGTCGAAGAAGAAGTGCTCAGAGTCTTTCATTACTGGAGTTGCGCCAGAAACCGCTGATTTAGGGTTAATTAGCTCAGTTGGGCTGTATGTCTCACCACAGTTATCACAGTTATCACCGTACTGGTCTTCTGACTTACACTTAGGGCAAGTACCTTTTACGAAGCGGTCTGGTAGGAACATCTCTTTCTCAGGGTCGAAAAGCTGAGAAATAGTACGGCTAGAAATGAAGCCGTTCTTTTTAAGTTCTAGGTAGATGTGAGAAGCCAGTTCACGGTTCTCTTCGCTGTGTGTGCTGTGGTAGTTATCAAAGCTGATATCAAAGCCAGCGAAGTCTTTTTGGTGCTCTTCACTAACAGCAGCGATCATCTCTTCTGGCGTGATACCCATCTGTTGAGCTTTAAGCATAATTGGCGTGCCGTGAGCATCGTCAGCACAGATGAAGTTTACAGTGTTGCCACGTAGACGCTGGTATCGAACCCAGATATCAGCTTGGATATGCTCAAGCATATGGCCAAGGTGAATAGAGCCGTTAGCGTACGGAAGCGCACAAGTTACCAAAAGTTGTCTTGGATCAGTTGCCATACTTAATAATTCGCTTTTTTGATAGGTATAAATTTGAGAAGTAATACTACTTTATAACGTGTGATACGCCAAGGTATCAGACAAAGGATTCCCCTAGTTTTTTAGGGGTTCAGTCTTCATCTCGTGGGTGATAGCATAAATAAAAAAAGGAGCCCCAATGCGTAACTTTACTTCTAAGCAAGATTTCTGTTCATGGTTGAATGAGTTCGAGTCACCAATCCTCATCCCAGAGTGGGCGCTACACCAAAATATTGTATCGGTTGATCCGCGTGGATCATTTGTTATCACCTTGCCTTTTGCTGCTAATCAGCTTGCGGTTGAATTGGAACAATGGATCAACTCTCAGATTGAACAACAGCTTGTTAGCGCTTTTCAGTTTGAAGTAAAAGTGAAGCCGTCTGCGCTAGAAACCACAGTCGCGACGCCATTGAAGGGTGTTAAGAATATTATCGCTGTGACGTCGGCAAAGGGTGGGGTGGGTAAATCAACGACTTCAGTAAACCTTGCGCTCGCGTTATCTAAGTCTGGTTCAAAAGTGGGTTTGTTGGATGCGGATATCTACGGTCCATCAGTGCCTATGATGCTCGGCCAACTAGACGCGAAACCAGAAGTACAGAACAACAAATGGATGATGCCAATCGAGGCACATGGCATTTTCACTCACTCTATTGGGTATCTTGTGTCGAAAGACGATGCGGCAATCTGGCGTGGCCCTATGGCAGCGAAGGCTTTGGGGCAGTTAGTTAATGAAACTGTATGGCCAGAGTTGGATTACCTTGTTATCGACATGCCACCGGGCACCGGTGATATTCAGCTGACGTTGTCGCAACAGATCCCAGTGACGGGCGCAGTAGTGGTGACTACTCCTCAAGATTTGGCACTAGCGGATGCGCGTAAAGGCGTAGCGATGTTCGATAAGGTAAGCGTGCCAGTGGCAGGCTTAGTTGAAAACATGAGCTATCATATTTGTAGTCACTGTGGTGAGAAAGAGCATATCTTTGGTGCTGGTGGTGCTGAAGCCATGTCAGAAGAGTTTTACCTCGATATTTTGGCACAGATCCCTCTTCATATTGATGTGCGAGAAGACATCGATGCAGGTTGTCCGACGGTGATTCGTCGTCCAGATAGTGAGCATACACGTCACTACCTAGAGCTTGCTGAGAATGTGGCTGCGAAGATGTTCTGGACCGGTAAGGCGAGACCAGAGGCGATTAACTTTTCTTTGGTTGAATAGCGAAAGATAATCAAAAAGTTGTGTTAATCATGTTGGATTAGATAAACAACGCTTGGATTTAGGCTGATAGCCATTGGGGTTGTGCAAATAGTTGTAGGCAAGTTATTTGAAAGCAAACGATTGTATTCATTAAATGCATTGATATCATCAATTTGACTGCAATTAGCTAAAATGGCGACTAGAATCTATGTGCTTTAGCCCCTATAATCAGGCGGTTTATCTCTTCCCACCACCAAACCATATCGGGTGCAAAATTAATGTCTGATAATAATCAATGTGTCATCGTAGGTATCGCTGGCGCTTCAGCTTCAGGAAAAAGTCTGATTGCTAGTACAATTTATAATGAATTGCGCGAAAAAGTAGGCGACCATCAAATTGGTGTTATCACGGAAGATTGCTATTACAGCGACCAAAGCCACTTGAGTATGGAAGAGCGTGTTAAAACTAACTACGATCACCCAAATGCACTAGATCATGATCTTTTATGTGAACATCTACAGCAGCTAATGAGTGGCAACGCCGTAGAAGTTCCTGAATACAGTTACACAGAGCACACACGTACTTCTGAAACGACTACACTTACTCCAAAGAAAGTGATCATTTTAGAGGGTATTCTGCTGCTAACAGACCCGCGTCTTCGTAAACTAATGCACGCAAGTGTGTTTATGGATACACCATTAGACATCTGTCTACTACGCCGTGTTAAGCGTGATGTAGAAGAGCGTGGTCGTACAATGGACACTGTACTTAAGCAATACCAAGAAACAGTACGTCCAATGTTCATGCAGTTTATCGAGCCTTCAAAACAACATGCAGACATCATCGTTCCTCGTGGTGGTAAAAACCGTATTGCGATTGATGTACTAAAAGCGCACATTGCGAAGTTGTTGAAGTCTTAATCGAATAAAATTTTGCCTAAGTGACTCACTTAGCTTTATTTTTTACCGAATCAGTGGCACTTTTATAGTGCCACTTTCTTTTGGAATCTAAGCAAGGAATATGCGGATGAAGAAACTACTCATTTTCATAGCTGTACCAGTGTTTGTTGTAATTGCAGCAATTCTGGCACTAGTGCTGTTAGTGAATCCCAACCAATTTAAGCCATTAATTGTCGAACAAGCCCAAAAACACACTGGCCTAGAGCTCGTGATCGAGGGGGATATCAGCTGGCAATTCTTCCCATCCATTGGCTTTGAACTTGGTCAAACTGAATTACGTAACCCTGAAGGGTTCACCCAACCGAACCTATTCAAGGTTGATACCGTTGGCGTTGATGTTTCGGTTACTCCGCTATTTAGCAACCAACTAGAGATCGGCAACATTACTCTAGACGGTGCAGAATTCTATTTAGAAACGCTTAAAGATGGTCGCAAGAACATTGATGCACTAACGCAAGCGTCAGCGCCTCAAGAGTCTGAGCCTGTAGCTGACGCAAGTTCTGAATCCGCGCCTGCACCTCAAGAGCAAACTACCACAGACGCATCGGGTTGGACGATCAACCTTGCAGGCGTGACTGTATCAAACGCATTGTTTGAAATGGACGACAAGCAAGCGGGTTCATTCACTAAGCTATACGATGTGTCTTTGAATCTTTCTGAGTTTGCCGTTGATACATGGACAACCGCGACATTTGCGGCTTCTGGTGAAAACAATCAACAGAAGTTCTCTGCACAAGGTAGCGCAGAGTTCAAGTTAGCTGAAGGCTTCGCAAGTTACGCACTTCGTAATATCGACTTAAACGCTAAGTTCAATGATCCAGCGACGTCGATTGAGTCAGCAAAAATTGGCTTGAATACGTTTGAGTTCGATAAGGTAAACCAACTGACTTACGCTGTAATCGGTAACGCGGCTGGCCTTGACCTTGATCTTAAAGGTGGCGGTGAACTTACTGTTGATAGTGCGATTTCAAAAGTAACGCTGAACAAATTAACGTTAGACTCAACATTCAAAGGCGACACGCTTCCTCAGTCTCCAATGAAAGTCGACATGCTGTCTGACTTAAGCTTCGATCTTAACAAGAGCCATCTGAGCTTTGTGTTAGAGAAGCTACAAGCTAACGCTATTACATTAGACGGTAAAGCAGACGTAACCCTATCTGAAATACCAAAGGTTCGTTTCTCTCTTCATAGCCCGAATATTGATTTGGACGAGTTCCTAGGCTTAGGCAATACAACAGAAACAGCGAGCACTGCTCCTTCTGGTTCTGCTGGTGGCTCAACGTCAAACTCTGGTAGTTCAGCTCCAGCTAAAGAAGTGGAACCTGATCTGTCGGCTCTGAAAACGTTAGACGTGAAAGGTGACATCACGATTGATAAGTTCAAGGCGAACAACGCGAAGATGCAGAATGTTAAAACGGCATTTTCGGTTAACCGTGGTATCGCAGAGCTAACCTCATTCACCTCGAATCTTTACCAAGGTTCTATTTCAGCTACGGCTAAGCTAGATGCTCGTAAAACACCAGCGACTTACACGGCTAAGAAGAAAATCAAAGGCGTGAAAGTACAACCGTTACTGGTTGATGTTGCAGATAACGATATGCTGGAAGGTACCGGTAATATTGATGTCAACGTGAAAGGTAAGAGCTTAACTCCAACAGGTATCAAGAAAAACCTAGTCGGTACTATCGCGATTAACTTTGAAGATGGTGCAGTTAACGGCATCAACGTAGCTCAACTGATTCGAGAAAACTACGCTAAGATCAAAGGCGAGAAAGTTGAAAGCACAAATGAAGCTCAAAAAACGGACTTCAGTGCAATGAAAGCGACGCTGAAAGTGGATAAAGGTTGGGTTTCAACTAACGACTTATCAGCACAGTCGCCATTGTTACGCGTGACAGGTCAAGGTAAAGCAAACTTCATCAATGAGACGGTCGATTTCCTTGTGCGTACATCAATTGTGGGTTCACTTGAAGGTCAGGGCGGTAAGAGTATCGACGACCTGAAAGATGTGACTATCCCAATTAAGGTAACCGGCCAGTGGGCTGACCCGAAATTCGCACTTGTTTTTGATGATGTGTTGAAGCAGAAAGCACAGAAAGAAATTGACCGTGGTGTGAACAAGCTAACGGACAAGATCAAAGACGAGAAAACTAAAGAAGCCGTTGATGGTTTATTGAAAGGTTTCTTTAACTAAACGTTTTTAACTCGTATATAAAAGAAGCGCCATTCCTATTGTAGGAGTGGCGCTTTTGTTTGGGTGCTTATAATACTTTCGAGAGATTCCCTATGACACTCGTCCCTCGTTCTAGGGAATGACGATCGGTTTCGTCCTTTGTTCAAGGGCGTGACAGTCTAGTGGTCGTCATCCTTGAGAGGGAAGAATGACCGAGTCGGGGGATCTCTGGTTGAATGCTATTACCAATCCACGCCTTGAAGCGCTTTTACACCAGATTCGAAAGCGTGTTTAACGTTACGAACTTCAGACACGGTATCGGCCATGTCCGTTAAAGTGCGGTGCGCCCCACGGCCAGTAATGATCACGGACTGCATTTTCGGACGGTTGTTTAGAGCTTCTACCACTTCATCAAGTTCAATGTAGCCGTAACTCACCATGTAAGTCAGCTCATCAAACAGAATTACATCAATCGACTCATCGGCTAGCATGCGTTGACACTCTTTCCACACGCGCTGTGCGGCTTCGATATCTTGAGCCTTGTTTTGAGTTTCCCAAGTAAAGCCAGTACCCATCACTTGGAACTCTACATCGAGCTTTTGAAGAACGTTCTTTTCACCGTTATCCCAAGTTCCTTTTACAAACTGAGCAACGGCACACTTCTTACCATGACCAACGGCACGGGTAATCGTACCAAAACCGGATGTTGATTTACCTTTACCGTTACCAGTGATAACCAGCAATAGGCCTTTAACTTCTTGTGCTGCAGCGACACGAGCATCGACTTGTTCTTTTACTTTCTGTTGTCTTGCTTTGTGGCGTTGTTCTTTGTTGTCTTCAGTCGACATAACAAATCCTTTTAAGTTGTGATTGCGCCTATCATAGCCTAACTTAACGATAGCAAAAACCATCGGAAGAACAGGTGATTAGGGATGAAGACGATACTCGTAGTTTGTATGGGGAATATTTGCCGTTCGCCAACAGGCGAAGCGGTGCTAAGGAAGAAAGCGCAACAGCTGGATATTGACGTTGTGGTCGATTCTGCAGGGACGATTGGTTTTCATCAAGGCAACCCGCCAGACTCGCGTTCGAAATCTGCAGGAGAGAAGCGAGGTTACAGCTTTAAGGGGATTACTTCTCGTAAAGTGGTAGATAATGACTTCGAAGAATTTGACCTGATACTCGCGGCCGATAGGGCGAATTTAGATGACTTAATGAGCCAATGCCCCGCTCATCTCCAATACAAGCTTGCGTTATTTTTAAGCTTTGGAGAGTCACAATATCAAGAGATCCCCGATCCGTATTATGGTGAGGGAAATGGCTTTGAATTGGTGTTGGATTTAATCGAAGAGTCTAGCGAAGCGATACTGCGTTCAATGTAGTGTGGAAGCAATGTACGTCGTTTGGTGATCAGCGTAAGGGCTGACCGATAGGTATAAAAAAGGCCGACATTGAATGTCGGCCTCTCTAAATCTAACTTAAAGCTACAGCTAAGATTACTTAGACATTACTTTGTAGATTGGGTCTTCTGCAACGTTCGCTTCAACTAAGCTACCCGCTTTGTGCAGCATAGCAACACAGTCTTGGCTTAGGTGGCGAAGGTGAAGTGTTTTACCTAGCGCCGCGTAACGGTCAGCAATTGTATCGATCGCTTCAATTGCAGAGTGGTCAGTAACGCGTGAGTTTGCGAAATCAACGATCACATCTTGTGGATCGTTGTAAGCGTCAAACAACTCTAGGAAGTTAGCTGTCGAACCAAAGAAGATTGGACCGTTAACTTTGTACTCTTTTGAGCCTTCAGCGTTTACTGATGTATCTGCGTAGATGTGTTTAGCATGTTGCCAAGCAAACATTAGCGCTGAAGCTACAACACCAACACCTACCGCTACAGCAAGGTCAGTCAGTACGGTTACTACGGTAACAAGAACGATAACGAAGAAGTCTTGCTTAGGAACGCGACGCGCAAGCTTGAAGGTTGCCCATTCAAATGTGCCGATAACAACCATGAACATTACGCCCACAAGTGCTGCTAGAGGAATCATTTCAATCAGTGCAGAACCGAACAGGATGAACATCAGTAGTGCAACTGCGGCTACGATACCTGAAAGACGACCACGACCACCTGAGTTTACGTTGATCATCGATTGACCGATCATCGCACAACCACCCATCGCACCGAATACAGAACACGTTACGTTAGCCATACCTTGACCAACACATTCACGGTTAGATTGACCACGAGTGTTTGTCATTTCGTCTAGTACTGTCAGTGTCAGCAGAGATTCAATCAGGCCGATAGCCGCAAGGATAATTGCGTAAGGCAGGATGATCTGTAGTGTCTCTAAAGAAAACGGAACAGCAGGAATTGAGAATGTTGGTAGAGAGCCCGCTAGCGTTGCAGCTTCGTCACCAGACATTGTACGTAGGAAGTCGACAACAGTGCGAGTTTCAAGGTCAAGACCCACAACCAAAGCTGTTACTGTAACAATAGCAACCAATGAAGATGGTACTGCTGTTGTTAGCTTAGGTAGGAAGTGGATGATAGCCATTGTAAGGGCTACTAGACCTAGCATTAGTGTCATTTGACCGCTTGGTAACCAAGTCAACGCACCTGTTACGTCTGGTGCTTTAAATTGACCAAGCTGAGCTAGGAAGATAACAATGGCCAAACCGTTCACGAAACCAATCATTACTGGGTGTGGAACGATACGGATAAATTTACCTAGTTTAAATACACCTGCTGCGATTTGCAGAAGGCCAGCCAGCATAACGGCTGCGAATAGGTATTGAACACCATGGGTTGCCACTAGGCTCACCATTACAACTGCCATTGCGCCAGTTGCACCAGAAATCATACCTGGACGGCCGCCAAAGACAGAAGTGATTAAACCTACGATGAATGCTGCGTAAAGACCAACCATTGGGTCAACGCCAGCAACAAAGGCGAATGCTACAGCTTCAGGTACCAGAGCTAGGGCTACTGTAAGACCTGAAAGCACGTCATTCTTTACAGAGTGCTTTGAAAATTGTGGGAATTCGAACATGTTTGCTCAGCTATGCTTAAGATGGATTTACCGACACGGGTGTATTGCGTAGCCAAACAGTGATGGAAAAGAGCGGCAATAGCGAAGTGTCGAAAAGATAAGTGCGCGAATGCTACCCAAAAATGTGATTAAGTTCAAGGTTGAACCTAACTTTGAGTAATATATCTGTTAATTTTTATTCGATTAGTAGATATGAAAAAGGCTGCTTTAATAAGCAGCCTTTGATTCTATTTACTTGCGATTATCTATCAGTAATCGCTAGTAGTTTGGCTTAGTCATCGCCGCGCCAGCTTTGTTCGACGCTGCCTGACTGCCTGCACCTTTCGATACAAAACGTTCAGTGCGGAACGGAGCTGCAATCACTTCAATCTCTTTGATCTCTTGAGGACCAGGAGCTTTAGTCATTGGTGAACCGGCTTGCTTCTTAGCAACAGCTGCCTTTGGTGCCGCTTTAGGAGCTTCTGTTTTTACAACAGGTGCTTCTTCAACTTTTGCACTTTCAGCTTTAGGCGCTTCAGCTTCAACAACTGGTGTTGCTTCTGCTTGCACAGCTTCTGCTACAACAGGCGCTTCAACTTTCGTCGCTTCTGCAATCACTGGAGCTTCAACTTTCGCAGTTTCAACAACCACTGGTGCTTCTTCAACGACTGCAGGAGCTTCAACTACAGCAGGAGTCTCAGCTACTTGAGCTTCAACAGTAGCTTCTTCGCGACGGATAATCACTTTGCCCATAGCTAGTTCAGGACATGCGAAGCCGCCAGCCATTGCTACGTTGCTTTGTGGTGCCGTCTCTAGAGCAGCATTCTGCTCTTGAACAGATGTTTGAGCTTCAGCTGCTACTTGAACTTCAGCCACTTCAGGTTTTGCCTGCTTGTGGTGAGGTTTTGGAATGAAGCGAGGCATCACTTTACCCATAGCCATCTCTGGAGAAGCTACACCACCTTTACGTAGGCGGAATGGGTTAGGGCGACGATCACGACCGCGACGACGACGTTGACCACTTGCACGTAGGTGACGTGGAGAACGACGGTTACGACGTTGTTTCGGCTCTTCCTGTTCAGTTTGCTCTGCATTCGCTTGAGTTGCTTCTACTTGTTCCGCAACTTTTTGCTCTTGAGCTACTGACTGTTCTTTTGAAACAGATAGTTCTTTAGCAATAACCTGTTCTTTTGAAGCATTATCTTCAGCTTGAGCTTGTTGGTCTTTAACACGAACTTGCTTGTTCAGTTTACGACGCTGACGACGCTCTTTAATCTTAGCTGCTTTCGCTTCAGGTTTAGCCTTAGGCGCTTCCGGTTTACCAGCTTGTGCTTCTGCTGCTAGCTGTAGACCTTCTTCTGCTAATTTAGATGGTGCTTGCTCTTCGCGTTGCTTCTGCTCATCACGTGGCTTGTTGCGACGGTCTTGCTTAGGCTTGCGAGGCTGACGAGTTTGCTGTGGAGCTGCTTCTTTTTGCTCTTCAGGCTTCTCATCACGAGCTGGCTTACGACGGCGTTTGTTGTCACGGTTTTCGTTACGATTGTCGCCACGTTCACCACGGTCGTTACGCTGTTCGCCACGCTCACCACGTTGGTTACGACGACGGTTATCGTTACGATCACGGCGTTGACGGTTGCCGTTATTGCGATTGTTTTTAGGTTTCTCTTCTTCTTTCTTCTCTTCTTCTTTTTTCTCTTCTTGAGTTGAAGAGCCAAATAAGAAGCTACCGATAGCTTTGAAGAAACGACCAATTAGGCCTGGTTCTTGAGTCGCTGCTGGTTCAGCTTTCTTCTCTTCTACAGCTTTAGGTGCTGGAGCAGGAGTCGGTGCTGATTGAGCAGGAGCTGCGAAACCTTTCAGAGCAGGTTCTTCGATCTTCTTAGGACGAATAGTCTGTTCAGCAGGCTCTTTGCTTTCCGCTTCTTTTAGAGCTTCTAGCTTGTTAGGCAGCAAGTAAGACAGTAGATCGAACTCTTCACCTTCACGAACACGGATAACCTCAAAGTGCGGCGTTTCCATGTCTGAGTTAGGAACAACAGTGATCTTAACTTCTTGGTTTTTCTCGATGTGGTTTACTGAGCGACGTTTTTCGTTCAGAAGATAAGAAGCGATTGGAACAGGCACAACAGCAAGTACTTGTGCTGTGTTGTCTTTTAGAGCTTCTTCTTCAATCAAACGTAGAACAGAAAGTGCTAGAGATTCGTTATCACGAACAACACCAGTACCTGTACAACGAGGACAAATGTGGTGGCTTGCTTCTGCTAGTGATGGGCTCAAACGTTGACGAGACATCTCTAGAAGACCAAAGCGAGAAATACGACCAATCTGAACACGTGCGCGATCTAAACGAACGGCATCACGTAGACGGCTTTCTACTTCGCGTTGGTGGCGAACCGGAGTCATATCGATAAAGTCGATTACAACAAGACCACCTAGGTCACGTAGACGTAATTGACGTGCAATTTCATCGGCAGCTTCTAGGTTAGTGTTAAGTGCTGTTTCTTCAATATCGCCGCCCTTTGTTGCACGAGCAGAGTTGATATCGATAGAAGTCAGTGCTTCTGTTGGGTCGATTACGATAGAACCACCAGATGGAAGACGAACTTCACGTTGGAAAGCAGATTCGATCTGGCTTTCAATCTGGTAATGGCTGAATAGTGGCACTTCACCATCGTATTTCTTAACGCGATTCATGAAATCTGGGCGTATTAATTGAATGTGCGCTTGTGCACGTTCAAAAATAGTATTGCTGTCGATTAGAATCTCGCCAATATCACGACGTAGGTAGTCACGAATTGCGCGAACAATAACGTTACTCTCTTGGTGAATTAGGAAAGGAGCTGCATTTGAATCAGAAGCTTGCTTGATAGCGCCCCAATGGTTCAATAGAACATTCAGGTCCCACTCTAGCTCTTCTGCACTTTTGCCAACACCCGCTGTACGCACGATTAAGCCCATACCTTGAGGAAGCTCAAGAGTGCTTAATGCTGCTTTCAGTTGAGTGCGTTCATCACCTTCGATACGACGAGAAATACCGCCAGCACGAGGGTTATTAGGCATAAGAACTAAGTAACTACCAGCCAAAGAGATGAAAGTTGTCAGTGCAGCACCTTTGCTACCACGTTCTTCTTTCTCTACTTGTACGATTACTTCTTGGCCTTCTTTTAGCACTTCTTTAATGCTAGGACGGCCTTGGTATGTATAACCTTCAGGGAAGTATTCGCGGGCAATTTCTTTAAGAGGGAGGAAACCGTGACGTTCTGCGCCGTAATCAACGAATGCCGCTTCTAGGCTTGGTTCAATACGGGTAATACGTCCTTTGTAGATATTCGCTTTCTTTGACTCGTGACCTGGACTTTCGATATCTAGATCGAACAGTCGTTGGCCATCAACCAAAGCGACACGCAACTCTTCTTTTTGAGTTGCGTTAATTAACATTCTTTTCATTTAGAAATTCTCATTGTCTTTTCTTATTTTCATCATTGTTCTTATCGCTTTATTTCGTTTCTCATGGTGCCAGATCCCATGGCTTTATCGGTGCAGCCTCCCGGCTGGAGAGGGATGCTCTGGGGCACGTCAGTCATCATAGGGAGTTAGCCTATGATCCGCGATGTGGCGGTGAATACTCAACATGAGTGTACGTGAGTAGAGCGATAAGGAACTCAGTTGACCGTGTCTTACGCCGATTGCAGCACTGTCTAATCTGAGTTATCTACTCATTTACTTGCTTATGAATGGTTAGCTGTTTAAATAATAGTCAAACCACTGATAGCAGCTGTGAACTATAGCAGTGGTCGGTAAACACAGCAATCTGCTTTGTCGGAATGCTGTAAAAAAAACAGTTTTTGTTTGGGTTTTGATAGCTCTAACTCACTGTCTATAAATAATTTATCTTTTGATATTTTAATTTGCAGGAATCTTGATGCTTTTTTGTTCGAAGAATCAAAGAAATATAGAACTTCGACGACCATTTTGTGATAGATCGGTAAGGATTAGGGATAAATAAGTTCGGAATAGGGCTAAGAAAATCTCAATTATCAAAAGTGACAGTGATACAATAGCGCAATGAGCGAAATTAGAACCCAAGTCCAATTCGTCGACATTGACGAAGATATGGCTGGTCAGCGTATTGATAACTTCTTACGCAACCAATTAAAAAACATCCCGAAAAGCATGATTTACCGAATCGTGCGTAAAGGCGAAGTCCGCGTAAATAAAAAGCGCATCAAGGCTGAATACAAACTAAAAGCTGGCGATTTAGTTCGTATCCCTCCGGTTACTATTGAAGAGAAAACAGAAGAGAACGTGCCGAGCACGAAACTCAACAAGGTTTCAGAATTAGAACAGTGCATCATTTATGAAGATGATCACATGCTAATTCTTAACAAACCGTCTGGCACTGCTGTTCATGGTGGTAGCGGATTAAAGTTTGGCGCGATTGAAGCATTACGTGCGCTTCGCCCTGATGCTCGTTTTCTTGAATTAGTGCACCGTATCGATAGAGATACGTCTGGCATTTTGCTTGTTGCTAAGAAGCGCTCGGCGCTAAGACACCTTCAAGCACAGTTCCGTGAAAAAACGGTTCAAAAATACTACTTCGCTTTAGTGATGGGCGAATGGAAAAACAGCTGTAAAGTCGTCAACGCACCTTTGTTAAAAAATGAAGTGAATAGCATTGTTCGAGTGAACCCGAATGGTAAAGCTTCTGAAACTCGCTTTAAGGTTTTAGAGAAGTTCCAAGAGGCGACGTTGATTCAAGCTAGCCCAATTACAGGCCGTACACACCAAATTCGTGTGCACGCTCAGTATACTGGTCACCCAATTGCTTGGGATGATCGCTACGGTGATCGTCGTTTTGATGCTTACACGGGCAAGGTTGGTCTTGATCGTCTGTTCCTACATGCAGCAAACATCAAGTTCACACACCCAGGTAGTGAAGAGAAGATGGATATCTCGGCGCCAATGGAAAGAAGGCTAGAGAAAGCCCTAACGGGTTTACGTAAGCTTTAAGAAGATACGAGATTTTTCGTGAATTGAGTATCAGATGCATCAAATGGAAAAGGTTGACGAATATCGTCAACCTTTTTTGTTTTTATCTATTGTAGAGATCCCCAACTCGCTTGTTCCTCGCTCTTGAGGATGACGACTTTTTAAAATCACGTTCTATATCATTAATTGGTTAGATAAAATTGCGTGTTCCGTCATTCCCTAAACTGACGAAGGAAGGAGTAGGGAATCTCTAACAAAGAGAGCGTATCCGTTATAGTACGCCCATTCCTTGCGCTTCTAACATATCGACTAGATCGATTAACGGTAAGCCGATCAAAGTATTCGGATCTTTACCTTCCATCTGTTTAAACAACGCGATGCCTAACCCTTCACACATAAAACTGCCCGCGCAGTAATAAGGTTGTTCTTTCTCGACATAACTAATGATTTGCTGCTCGGTTAAATCGCGGAAATGCACAACAAAGGTGTCGAGACGCGTGTCAGCTTGATTGGTTTCGTTGTTCCAAACCGAAAGCCCAGTATAAAAAGTAATGCTCTTGCCGCTTTGACGAGATAACTGCTCGATCGCTTTTTCTCGAGTATGAGGCTTACCTATGATCTCTCCATCAATCACACAAACCTGATCAGAACCAATGACTAAGCTAGGTTGCTCCACAGCACAAGACTTAGCTTTGGTCTCAGCAAGGCGCATCACCAACTGTTGTGGCGTCTCTTCAGGAAGCGGCGTTTCATCGCAGTCTGGCTTGGCTGTAATGAAGCTTAACTGTAGTTTTTTGAGGATCTCTTGCCTAAATGGTGATGTAGAGGCTAAAACTAGTTGGTAATTTCTCATTTTAATTTACAATTCAAGGAAGCATTTATCTCAGGATAACGTAACTTGTCCTGCTATTCATAATGCTCTGAATAGGAAAGGCAGGAAAGTACATTTTTTTTGCCATTTCCTTTGACTAAACACGATTTGGAAGATAAGATTCGCGCCCTATGCAAAAGGAAAAAATACCGCGTACAGTTGATCCGGCAAGAACGGCTCAAAAACGACTCGATATGGATGGTATCATTCAGATCAGTCTTTTGAAGCGTTTAACTGAAGCAACTGAAGGCGTAAAACGTGACGCGCAAGTCTCAATGTCATTTGGGCTTGATGAACAACGATTAGTCGTTATCTCTGGTAAAGCTAACGTCGAAGTCGATTTAGAGTGTCAACGTTGTAATGAGGTTTTCGCACATGAGTGCGATGTCCAATTTACTTATACTCCTGTTTACAGTGAGAAAAGTGAAGAGGAAGCACCGGAAGAGTACGATTTGGTAGATCTGAACGAGTACGGTGAGTTAGACCTGATTCAATTAGTTGAAGACGAGTTCATCCTTGGATTGCCACAAATAGCAATGCACGACGATGCGAAATGTAGCGTTAACTCAAATAACTTGGTGTTTGGTGAACTTCCTGAAGAAATTGAGGAAGACAAAAAGCCGAATCCATTTGATGTTTTAAAAAGCTTAAAGAAGTAATTGCTTCTTTAAGAATTTACATAGGAGTAGGGTCAATGGCCGTACAAAAGAGCAAGAAATCACGTTCAATGCGTGGCATGCGTCGTTCACACGATGCGCTAACTACAGCTGCACTTTCTGTAGACGCAACTTCAGGTGAAACTCACCTACGTCACAACGTGACTGCCGAAGGTTTCTACCGCGGCAAAAAGGTTATCAACAAGTAAGGTTGACCTTTGCAAAATCTAACCGTTGCGCTTGATGCAATGGGCGGGGACTTCGGTCCTCGTGTAACAGTGCCTGCCGCCGTGCAGGCACTGTCGTATTTCCCAGAGCTAAAAGTCATTCTAATAGGTGATCGAAACGCGATCACATCTCAATTATCTTCATTAGGTCGAATGCCTGATTCTCGTTTGAGTATCCAGCATTGTGATCGAGTCATTTCCAATTCTGAAAAACCTTCACTAGCCTTACGTAATAGTCAGGGTAGCTCTATGCGTGCCGCTATCGATCTGGTTGCCGAATCACAGGCTGATGCTTGTGTGAGTGGTGGTAACACTGGCGCACTGATGGCTTTATCCCGTTTCAGACTCAAGCTTCTTCCCGGTATTGATAGGCCTGCATTGGTTTCAGCTTTGCCTACTGCATCCGGAAATCGTACATGGATGCTTGATTTAGGGGCGAACGTTTCTAGCGACGCAGATTCACTGTTTCAGTTTGCTGTCATGGGCAGCGCATTAGCAGAACAACATTTAGGTCGCGCACCACGTGTCGCTATCTTGAATATCGGTGCAGAAGAAATTAAAGGCAATGACCTTGTAAAACGATGCGCTGAAATGTTGTCTAATACTCAGTCTGTGAACTTCATAGGCTATATTGAAGGTAATCAATTACTTCAAGATGCTGCTGATGTCGTCGTATGTGATGGTTTTGTGGGCAATGTCTGCTTAAAAACGTGCGAAGGTACGGCTCAGCTCTTTATTGATAAGCTAAAAACGCGCATGATGGCTTCAACAATAAAGGGTTGGATAGCCAGAATGCTGTTTTCTGAGCTATTTACTGAATTAAAAACCTTGAACCCCGACCAGTATAACGGCGCAAGTTTGTTAGGATTGCGCGGCATTGTCATTAAAAGTCATGGAAGTGCTGATGTGTCTGCAGTCGTCAACGCGATTGGTGAAGCAGTACACGAGGTCAAACGACAAGTCCCCAGCCGCATTAGCGATCGTTTGGAAGCGGTTTTACTCGAGAGGCATTATTAGTCTTCATGTATAGCAAAATTTTAGGTACTGGCAGCTACTTGCCATCTCAGGTGCGTACTAACGCAGACTTAGAGAAAATGGTAGAGACTAGCGATGAGTGGATCGTTGCTAGAACTGGTATTAAAGAGCGTCGTATTTCAGCGGAAAACGAAACCGTTGCTGATATGGCGTTTTACGCTGCTGAAAATGCCATTGAAATGGCAGGTATCGACAAAGAAGATATTGATTTAATCATCGTTGCGACAACCAGCAGTAGCCACACATTCCCGTCTTCGGCATGTCAGGTACAAGGCAAGCTTGGTATCAAAGGCTGCCCTGCGTTTGATTTGGCTGCGGCGTGTTCTGGTTTTGTCTACGCACTGTCTGTTGCTGATCAACATATCAAGACTGGCATGTGTAAGAACGTTTTGGTAATTGGTGCTGATGCACTGTCAAAAACCTGTGATCCGACTGACCGCTCTACTATTATCCTATTTGGTGATGCAGCAGGCGCGGTGGTTGTAGGCGCAAGCGAAGAGCCAGGTATTTTGTCTACTCATATTTACTCTGACGGTAAATACGGTGAGCTTCTAAGCTTAGAAGTACCAGAGCGTGGCGGTGATGCAGACAAATGGCTGCACATGGCGGGCAACGAAGTATTTAAAGTGGCGGTAACTCAGCTTTCTAAGCTAGTTAAAGACACTTTAGCGGCGAACAATATGGATAAGTCAGAGCTTGATTGGTTAGTTCCACACCAAGCGAACTACCGTATTATCTCGGCTACCGCTAAAAAGTTGACGATGTCGCTTGATCAAGTAGTGATTACTCTTGATAAGCACGGCAACACGTCAGCAGCTACCGTACCAACGGCCCTAGATGAGGCTGTTCGCGACGGGCGAATTAAACGTGGTCAAACGCTTCTACTTGAAGCATTTGGCGGCGGCTTCACTTGGGGTTCTGCGTTAGTTAAATTCTAACCCCAAGCGATAATCAACAAACAAGGCACATAACTTATGTGCCTTATTCAATTTTTTGCTTTGCTTAAAGGAAAATTACAATGAGCAAGTTTGCTATCGTATTCCCAGGCCAAGGCTCTCAAGCTATCGGTATGCTTGCTGACCTAGGCGAACAGTATGATGTTGTAAAACAGACATTTGCTGAAGCTTCAGAAGCTCTTGGTTACGATCTATGGGCATTGGTTCAAGATGGTCCAGTAGAAAATCTAAATGAAACTTTTCGCACTCAACCGGCTCTACTAACAGCGTCTGTTGCAATTTGGCGTGTATGGCAAGAGCTTGGCCTAGAGCAACCTGTAAATCTAGCAGGTCACAGCCTAGGCGAGTACTCTGCACTTGTATGTGCTGGCGTTATCGACTTTAAAGAAGCGATCAAGCTGGTTGAATTGCGTGGTCAATTGATGCAAGAAGCAGTTCCTGCTGGCGTTGGCGCAATGTACGCAATCATCGGTCTAGATGATGAAGCGATCGCTAAAGCGTGTGAAGAAGCTGCGCAAGACGAAGTTGTGTCTCCAGTTAACTTTAACTCTCCTGGCCAAGTTGTTATCGCGGGTAACAAAGCGGCAGTAGAGCGTGCTGGTGCACTGTGTAAAGAAGCGGGCGCTAAGCGTGCACTTCCGTTACCTGTTTCTGTGCCGTCTCACTGTGCACTGATGAAGCCAGCAGCAGACAAGCTAGCGGTGGCTCTAGAAGCTCTAGAGTTCAACACGCCAGCATTGCCTGTTATCAATAACGTTGATGTTATTGCTGAAACAGATCCTGCAAAAATTAAAGACGCACTTGTTCGTCAGCTATATAGCCCAGTTCGTTGGACTGAAGGTGTACAAGCGATGAATGAGCAAGGCGTTGAGAAGCTACTTGAATTAGGCCCTGGTAAAGTTCTTACTGGTCTAACAAAACGAATCGTAAAAACTATGACAGCTGCTGCAGTTAATGATACTGCATCACTAGAAGCTGCTAAGTAAATAACCACTTAATAGAGAAGTTATGATGAATTTAGAAGGCAAAGTTGCACTAGTTACAGGCGCAAGCCGTGGCATCGGTCGTGCAATCGCTGAACTTTTAGTTGAGCGTG
This sequence comes from Vibrio sp. 1CM2L, assembly GCF_023161695.1. NCBI lineage: Bacteria > Pseudomonadati > Pseudomonadota > Gammaproteobacteria > Vibrionales > Vibrionaceae > Vibrio > Vibrio sp. 1CM2L. Next base: position 535,824 of record NZ_JALNTT010000002.1, on the reverse strand, counting down.
GTGCTAAAGTTATCGGTACTGCGACATCTGAAGGCGGCGCAGCTGCAATCAGCGAGTACCTTGGTGAGAACGGTAAAGGTCTTGCTCTTAATGTAACGGATACTGACTCAATTGCTGCTACACTGAAAACCATCAACGATGAATTCGGTGCGATTGACATTCTAGTTAACAACGCAGGTATCACTCGTGATAACCTACTGATGCGTATGAAAGACGACGAATGGAATGACATCATCGATACTAACCTAACGCCTATCTTCCGCATGTCTAAAGCTGTATTGCGTGGCATGATGAAGAAGCGTCAAGGCCGTATCGTAAACGTTGGTTCTGTAGTAGGTACTATGGGTAACGCTGGTCAAGCTAACTACGCAGCTGCAAAAGCAGGCGTAATTGGTTTTACTAAATCAATGGCTCGTGAAGTTGCGTCTCGTGGCGTTACAGTGAACACTGTAGCTCCTGGTTTCATCGAAACTGACATGACTAAAGCGCTAAATGATGACCAACGTGCAGCAACTTTGGCGAATGTACCAGCAGGTCGACTAGGTGACCCTCGCGAAATCGCTGAAGCTGTGGTATTTTTGGCGTCACCTGCGGCAGCTTATATCACAGGTGAAACACTTCACGTCAATGGCGGTATGTACATGGTGTAAATTATGTGCAACATTTGTGCATGATTTAAGTCAAGATCATACGTAATTTCGGTTAAAATCGTGAAAATTGTGGTTTGACCAGAAAAGTTGACCTTGCAACTTTCAATAGATTGAATAAACTACGGAAAACATCGCATAAAGCGAACTCTGTAAAGGAAAAGAAAAAATGAGCAACCTCGAAGAACGCGTAAAGAAAATCATTGTTGAACAGCTAGGTGTAGACGAAGCTGAAGTTAAAAACGAAGCTTCTTTCGTTGATGACCTAGGTGCAGATTCTCTAGACACAGTTGAGCTAGTAATGGCTCTAGAAGAAGAATTCGACACTGAAATCCCAGATGAAGAAGCTGAGAAAATTACTACTGTTCAAGCAGCTATCGATTACGTAACTAGCGCTCAGTAATAATCTCTCCCAGGCGGTCACCTCGACCGCCTGTGTTTTATCTAACTCATCTATCCTCATCTTAAATCACCTCAATCCCCGGAGTGTAAAATCGTGTCCAAGCGTCGTGTAGTTGTCACTGGCATGGGTATGTTGTCACCGGTAGGCAACACTGTAGAATCTTCTTGGAAAGCCCTGCTAGCTGGTCAAAGTGGTATCGTTAATATCGAGCACTTTGATGCAACCAATTTCTCAACTCGTTTTGCAGGTCTAGTTAAAGACTTTAACTGCGAAGAGTATATGACTAAAAAAGATGCTCGTAAGATGGACTTGTTCATCCAGTACGGCGTCGCAGCAGGTATTCAAGCTTTAGATGATTCAGCCCTAACTATTACTGAAGAAAACGCTCCACGTGTGGGTGTTGCTATCGGTTCTGGTATTGGTGGTCTTGGTTTGATCGAAGCCGGTCACCAAGCTCTAACTGAAAAAGGCCCTCGTAAGATCAGCCCGTTCTTCGTACCGTCGACGATCGTGAATATGATTGCTGGTCACATGTCTATCATGCGTGGCCTACGCGGTCCAAACATCGCGATTTCTACTGCATGTACGACTGGCCTACATAACATTGGTCACGCGGCTCGTATGATTGCATACGGCGATGCTGACGCAATGCTAGCGGGTGGTGCTGAAAAAGCATCTACACCACTAGGTATGGGCGGTTTTGGTGCGGCTAAAGCACTGTCTACTCGTAACGATGAGCCTCAAAAAGCTTCTCGTCCATGGGACAAAGGCCGTGATGGTTTCGTTCTTGGTGACGGTGCCGGCATGATGGTTCTTGAAGAGTACGAACATGCGAAAGCTCGTGGCGCTAAGATTTACTGTGAGCTAGTTGGCTTCGGTATGTCGGGTGACGCTTACCATATGACATCTCCAAGTGAAGATGGCTCAGGTGGCGCACTAGCGATGGAAGCGGCTATGCGTGATGCTGGCATTACTGGTGAACAAATCGGTTATGTTAACGCACATGGTACGTCGACTCCTGCGGGTGACGTTGCGGAAGTTAAGGGCATTAAGCGTGCTCTTGGCGAAGCAGGCAGCAAGCAAGTATTGGTTTCTTCCACGAAATCAATGACTGGTCACCTTCTAGGTGCTGCAGGTTCTGCTGAAGCTATCATCACGGCTATGTCTCTGGTTGACCAAATTGTTCCACCAACAATCAACCTAGATGATCCTGAAGAAGGCTTAGATATTGACTTAGTACCTCACACTGCGCGTGAAGTTAGCAACATGGAATATGCTGCATGTAACTCATTCGGTTTCGGTGGTACAAACGGCTGTTTGATCTTCAAAAAGATTTAATCATCTTATTAAAGACATAAACACTCGTAGATAGTCACAATTAGACTTGTTTTTAAACGGCTTGATGCTTTAGCATTGAGCCGTTTCTTTTTATGGGGAAAAACATGTTTTGGGTTGATGGAGAAAGCCAGCAAACTGTCGATATATTGGATCGCTCATTTCAGTACGGAGACGGCTGTTTTACGACGATGCTCGTGAGTGATGGTGAGATACAACATTTTCACGATCATCAGCACCGTGTCGACGAATGCCTTAAAGCGCTGCGCATTTCTGCTCTTGATTGGGATGTTGTTAGTCTTTGGCTCGATACTGCACTTCAACACATCCAAGATAACGATCTTCACGGCACAAAGAGCCTTGATGGTTCAGGCAAGCTCGATAACGCCAACAAGCCTCATAATCAAAAAGCAGGGATCAAGCTGCACGTTAGTCGTGGCGCTGGTGGTCGAGGCTACAGTACCAAGAATATCGCCAAGCCGACAATCACCATCAGTACCTTTGATTACCCAAGTCATTATTCAGCGTGGCAAGACTCCGGTGTTGAACTCGGTATCTGTCATCAAGCGCTAGGTTTGAGCCCGCTACTGGCTGGCCATAAGCACAATAATCGTCTTGAGCAGATTTTGATGAAAGATGAAATGGATCAGGCTAATGAAGTGGATGGTGTGGTTCTTGATATATCGGGCAATGTGATTGAAACCACCATGGCCAATCTGTTTTGGCGAAAAGGTCAGGCGATATACACACCTCAACTCACTCAAAGTGGTGTCGCGGGGGTTATGCGTAAGCAAGTGTTAACCGCGCTGAATCAAGCTGAACTTTCCGTTACAATTAGTGACTACTGCTTATCTCAACTCATGCAAGCTGATGAGGTTTTCATGACCAACTCCATCTTAGGGGTTGCCCCAGTTACCCGTATTAGTGATACCCAATTTAACATTGGAACCGTTACTCGTAGCCTTCAAGGACAACTAAACTCGTGATCAAAAAGTTATTTATTTTTATTATCTTGTGCTTAATCGCAGCCGGTGCTGCTGGTTTTTATGTTTACAACCAAGCGCAAGATAACCTGAAACAAGTTATTCAATTAGAAAAACCACAAGTCGTGACTGTTGCTTCAGGTAGCAGCTTTAACCGCGTTCTAGCCCAGTTGATTAACGAGGGGCTGTTTGAGGCTTCTCCTTACGAGAAATTAATCCGTAAGTTACATCCTGAGCTTGTAGACGTAAAAGCCGGTACTTTCCTGCTTGAACCGGGTTTAACCTTAGAGCAGGCGCTACAGGTGCTTGTCGAAGGGAAAGAACACCAGTTCACCATTACCTTTGTTGAAGGTAGTCGTTTTGATGAATGGCTTGTTCAGCTGAAAGACAACGAATTTATTCAACAAACGTTGGATGGCGTTTCTGAAAAAGAGATCGCTGAAAAGTTGGGTATTGAAAACGAAAAGCTAGAAGGTCTCTTTTTAGCAGAAACGTATCACTACACCTACGGCACCACTGATTTAGATTTACTGAAACGCGCGCATCGAGACCTAATGAGCGTGGTGAATGAAGAGTGGGAAAATCGAGCGGATAAACTTCCTCTTAAATCGCCATACGAAGCGTTAATTCTTGCGTCTATCATTGAGAAAGAGACCGCTGTTGCGTCAGAACGTGAGCGTGTTTCTTCTGTGTTCGTTAACCGTCTGAACAAGCGCATGCGTTTGCAAACTGATCCAACGGTTATCTATGGCATGGGTGACAGCTACGATGGCAACATCCGTAAGAAAGACTTACGCACGCCAACGCCATACAACACCTATACAATGAGTGGCTTGCCACCGACACCTATCGCCATGGCAGGCAAAGCGTCTATCAACGCGGCGTTGAATCCAGAGAAGAGCAACTACTTGTATTTTGTTGCGAGTGGAACAGGTGGTCACGTATTTTCAAAGAGTTTGACTGAGCATAACCGTGCAGTGCGAGCTTACTTAAAGCAATTAAGAAAAAACAGATAAAGAAATAATTATGAATCAGTCGAAATTTATCGTGGTTGAAGGCCTTGAAGGCGCTGGCAAAAGCACAGCAATCAATGCCATTGTTGAGACATTAAAAGCATCGGGTGTTGAGGATATTGTTAATACTCGTGAGCCGGGTGGTACTGTCTTAGCTGAAAAGATGCGCTCATTGGTTAAAGAAGAGCACGAAGGCGAGAAGCTTCAAGACATGACTGAATTGCTGCTGATGTACGCAGCACGTGTTCAATTAGTCGAGAACGTTATCAAGCCCGCACTCGACAATGGTCAATGGGTATTGGGTGATCGTCATGATATGTCTTCACAGGCATACCAAGGTGGTGGTCGCCAGATCGCGCGCACGACTATGGAATCACTGAAATCAACCACGCTAGGCGGCTTTAAACCCGATCTAACGCTATATTTGGACCTAGACCCTAGAGTAGGGCTAGAGCGTGCTAGAGGCCGTGGTGAGCTCGATAGAATTGAAAAGATGGACATCTCATTTTTCGACCGCACGCGTGAGCGCTATCTAGAAATTGCAGAACAAGATGATTCTGTACTTGTGATTAACGCGCAGCAAGAAATTGAGCAAGTAGCCGCTGATATTAAAGTCGCGCTAACTGCTTGGCTCGACAAACAGTAGGTAGTCATGGCTGAAGTGTATTCTTGGCTCACACCTGTATGGAGTGAGTGGAAAAAAAGTCTCGATGCGGAGCGTTTTCCTAACTCTGTGATTGTTAATGCACCGGAAGGGCTCGGCGTTGATGCGTTGATTAGCCAACTTACCGACGCATTGATGTGCACGAACTATGAAAGCGAGTCGTGCGGATTTTGCCACAGCTGTGAGTTAATGAAGTCGGGCAGTCACCCTGATTTTCATGTGATCTCACCAGAGAAAGAAGGTAAGTCGATCACGGTTGATCAAGTGCGTGCCAGTAACCGCTGGGCTCAAGAGTCTTCTCAGTTAGGTGGTTTGCGCGTTATTTTGCTTACCCCTGCTGAAGCAATGAACGAATCGGCTTCCAACGCACTATTGAAAACTCTGGAAGAGCCATCAAGCAAGTGCATCTTCATTCTGTCTACACGTAACAGCAATCGCTTAATGCCGACTATTATTAGCCGTTGTCAGCAATTCAATGTGGTTAGCCCGCAGTTGGAGACAGGTTCGGCGTGGTTAGATGGAGAAGTGGGTAAAGCGGTACCGCAGTATATTTTAGCACTCAATGACAACGCGCCTTTAAAAGCAAAAGCGATGTTTGAGCAAGGTGGCGTTGAAGCTTCAACAAAAGCGCTCGATGGCTTTGTGAATGTGATAAAAGGCACTCAACCTGACATGCTAAAGTTCTCTACAGAGCTTAGCAAAGACCCTTTAATTCAACTTGGTTGGCTTTGGCATCTATTGTCAGATGTACAGAAGCTGCATTTTGGTTTGGCGAATCAGGCTTTCACTCCTAGTGCGAAAGCACTGTGTGAGGTGATGTCTTATCAAAGTGCTTATGCAGCATCGAATAAACTGCTGATATTGATTGAGCAGTTAAAGCAACACCCTGGGCTCAATACGGAGCTACTCATAATGAATTGGCTGATAGCCACTTGCGAGGAAACATGTTCGTAGATTCCCACTGTCATTTAGACAAACTGGATTACCAAGATTTACACACCAGCGTAGAAGATGTGGTTAACAAGGCGAAGGCTGCTAACGTAGACCAATTGCTTTCTGTCGGTGTGACACTCGATTCGTTTGAAAATATGCTCGAGATGATCTCGCCGTTTGATAACGTTAAAGCCTCTTGTGGCGTTCACCCTCTCGATGTTGAAAGTGATTTCAGCCTAGAGACAATGCGAGAATACGCGAGCAACCATAAGGTTGTGGCGATTGGTGAGACTGGCTTAGACTATCACTACCAACCAGAGACGGCAGAGCTGCAACAGCTACGATTTAAGCAGCATGTTGAGTTGGCCGTTGAACTGAATAAACCTTTGATCATTCACACTCGTAACGCACGTGAAGACACATTAGCTATTTTACGTGATGGCGGAGCTGAGAAGTGTGGTGGTGTGATTCACTGCTTTACCGAAGATCAAGCGTTCGCTGAAGCAGCAATGGAACTAGGTTTCTATATCTCAATTTCAGGTATTGTGACCTTTAAGCAGGCTACAGAACTTAAAGAAGTTGTTAAGAACCTACCGCTAGACAGGTTGCTGATCGAGACAGATTCTCCATACTTGGCACCCATCCCATATCGTGGAAAGCAGAATCAACCTGCATATGTCGTCGAAGTGGCGGCCTACATTGCGCAATTAAAAGGTGTGTCGATGAAAGAGGTTGCCGAACAAACGACCAAAAATTACCAAAAACTTTTTTTGCGATAAAAATCTAAGTAAACAAATAAAAGGGAGCGAAAGCTCCCTTTTTGTGTTTTTGATCACCAAAAATACGTTTTTTTTTAATGTTTACGAATTATGTTGAACTTGAGAGCGCTAATTATAACATTTGTAATTTTGTTACTAAAAATAACATTCGCTCCTATTTTATTTACCCAGTAAAATAATAGAGCCACTTAAAAATACTTATATATTTCAATTAATTAAATGCTTGTAAAGCATTGCATTTCTAGATTTGACATGTGATCCAAGACGTGTTTTGAAACTAAATTTCGTAAGTGACTAGAAAGTTAGTTCCCCATCAATATATATTTAGCGGCAGAAAATATAATGCAATACATGGTTACATTTTCGCAGGGTGCTAACATATAGGCTACGGGGGTGTGCCGTTAGAACCCAATATAATTATTTTATCTTTATCAGGAGCATAAACATGTTTAAGAACCTTTTTGCTAGCCTGCAGAAAGTTGGTAAGTCTCTGATGCTTCCAGTATCAGTTTTACCAGTTGCGGGTATTTTGCTAGGTGTCGGTGCAGCAGATCTTCCTTTCATTCCAGAAATCGTTTCAAACTTAATGGAACAAGCTGGTGGTTCAGTATTCGGTCAAATGGCACTACTGTTCGCAGTAGGTGTTGCACTTGGCTTTACTAACAACGATGGTGTAGCGGGTCTAGCTGCTATCGTTGGTTACGGCATCATGACTGCTACACTTGGCGTAATGGCTGGTGTAATGGGCGTTGATAAAATCGATACTGGTGTACTAGGTGGTATCCTAGTCGGTGGTGTTGCTGCTTGGGCATTCAACCGTTTCTTCCGTATTCAACTACCAGAGTACCTTGGCTTCTTCGCTGGTAAGCGTGCAGTGCCAATCATCACAGGTTTCTCTGCGATTGGTCTAGCAATCCTACTATCTGTAGTATGGCCACCAGTTGGCGGCGCTATCTCTGCGTTCTCTGATTGGGCTGCTCACCAAAACCCACAAGTGGCGTTTGGTATCTACGGTATCGTTGAGCGTTCTCTAATTCCATTTGGTCTTCACCACGTTTGGAACGTACCTTTCTTCTTTGAAGCTGGTACTTGTGTAAACGCTGCTGGCGAAACTCAAAACGGTGTTCTTACTTGTTACCTAGTTGCTGATGACGCATCTCGTGCAGCGGGCAATGGCTTCGGTCAGCTAGCTGGTGGTTACATGTTCAAGATGTTCGGTCTACCTGCTGCTGCAATCGCGATTGCACACTCAGCTAAGCCTGAAAACCGCGCTAAAGTAATGGGCATCATGGCTTCTGCTGCGTTGACTTCATTCCTAACGGGTATCACTGAACCAATCGAATTCTCTTTCCTATTCGTTGCTCCAGTACTGTACGCAATCCACGCTCTACTAGCTGGTTCTGCATACGTTCTTGCGAACACTCTAGGTTTTGTACACGGTACATCTTTCTCACACGGTCTAATCGACTTCCTAGTTCTATCTGGCAACGCGTCTAAGATGGGCCTAATGGTTGTATGTGGTATTGCTTACGCTGCAATTTACTACATCGTATTCCGCACTGTGATTAAAGCTCTAGACCTTAAAACTCCAGGCCGTGAAGACGAGACTGAAGAAGAGTCAGTTGCGACTGGTTCTGAACTTGCTGGTGAGCTAGTTGCTGCATTCGGTGGCAAAGCGAACATCACTGGTCTTGACGCTTGTATTACTCGTCTACGTGTTGCAGTTGCTGATACAGCAGTTGTTGACCAAGACAAACTGAAGAAACTAGGCGCTGCAGGTGTTGTTGTAGTTGCTGGTGGCGTACAAGCTATCTTCGGTACTAAGTCTGACAACCTTAAGACAGACATGGATGAGTGGATCCGTAACAACGGTTAATTCACTGATTCAATAAATTGAAAGGAGGCCGAAAGGCCTCCTTTTTTGTTTTCAGCTCTATGAAAGATCTTTTCGCGTCTAATCCTCTCTAACTCAGAGAGTTACCATTCAACTCGATTATTTGATGGTCGTTCCCAAATTTTTCGTGTCTTTTATCTTTTACCCAGCGATGACACCTTTTGCTGAGATTCCAGTAGACTTCCGTTTTTTAAATACAGTCTGAGAATATTATGAAACATCGTTACTTGATCGGCCTTATGTGCTGCAGCGGAGCCTCGTTTGCTCAAGCTTCTGAAGCTCCAGCTTTGGAAGTGGGACTCGCCATTGACCAAGACCTGAGTGTCGTTGTGGAATTTGATCAGAAATACCGTGCTACGATTGGCAATGACGGCGCTGCCTTTGATTACATCTTGAAGCGTGGTCAGTTCGAGACTGAAGCTCCGTTGAGCTGGTACGTCGGTGCTGGTGCTTGGGCTGAATGGAATGACGACTTTGGCTTACGCTTGCCGTTAGGCGTGAAAGTGAATTTCTACGAAGGTTGGAATGCTTACGCACAAGTTCACCCTGAACTCGATATGTATAAAGGTGTTGAGTTGCAAATAGGCGGCGCTTTAGGTGTTACCTATAAGTTCTAATCTGAACTAAAACTGTTTTAATAATGAAAAAACCAGCATTTAGCTGGTTTTTTCGTTTGGGCCGATCTTATATTTTTGCTTCATTGAGCCGCTTAGAAAGTAAAACTCAGTCCGACATTAGCTTGGAATTGGTTCATCCAGTCGGTATCAAAGCGAATGATGCACTCTTGCCCGTTATTTGGGATATTACAAACACCGGAGGTATCGTTGTCGACAACCGTGCCTAACCAACGTACTTGTGTGTTCAACGCTAATCGGTCGCTAAATTTGTACTCTAAGCCGCCAAAGATAGAAGTTGAGAATCCATACTTATCTTTTGCCCAGTCTACATCGACGTAAGAAGCACCAAGGCCTAGCCCTAGATAACCCGACAACACAGGCGAAGCAGGGTAGTAGATGCTGCTTTGAAGGTGCAGGTATTGGATGGAGGAGCTTAGGTTAAGCGTTTCTAATTCCGAGCTCTGATTGGAATAGAAGAAGCCGATACGTCCTTTTTCAAGTGGCGTTTCAATGGCAAAGGTGTAGTTTTCAGAGCCTTTCATGTCATAGGTTTTACCGTCCTGGTCTTCGACACTGCCACCGCCGGTATAACCTACCATAGGTGTAATGATGATCTCCGGCGAAGCATACGCGCTTGAAACGGAGAGAAGCGTAATCAGTGCCATCATATTTGCTTTGTTATTCATGAGTATATCCTTATCCATACACTTACTAATTGTGATGGTTACATCAATATTGTGCGACTAATTTCGACGATTCTTGAAGATACTTCACACACCTGATAGTACTTAAATAGAGACTCGACAAATTAATAATAAGCCAGAGGTGTCTATGGACCATAATCTGAAAAATGCCCTACAAATTACCGTGTTTATCTACATGATCATTCTTTCATTTGGCTTTATTGCGATTGGTAGTTAATACCATCTATTGCGAGGCTGAGTTTTGATACTCAGGGAATAATGAATAGTGGGATTATAACCAATATTGATACAGCAATAGACTTGGATTATTACGCTAAGTTTATTGCTGGAAAAACAGCACTGGTCGCTCAAGGTGGCGGACAGAGAAGTATTTTTACTTCTGGAGTGCTGGATGCCTTTCTTCTCTCAAATTTTGATCCCTTCGACGAATTTTTTGGTACCTCAGCAGGTGCTCTCAACTTATGCGCTTATCTGTGCCGTGATAAAGGCCTTGGCCGTTCTTTTGTTCTCGACCTCACAACCTCACCAGAGTTCTTCAATCTCTTTTCCTATATACGACACAGAAAGAACCTAGGATTAGAATGGGCGCTAGAACAAATTATGGCTTACCCATATAAGCTCGATCTGGATTTAGGGCGGCAAACGCTAGGCGATCGCCACTTCTATGCGGCTGTAACGGATTCCAAAGACTTACGAGACCACTACTTCCCATTATTGGGTGAAGATTGGTACAAGGTGATGATTGCGACCTGCGCCATTCCTCGTTTGTACAATGATGAAGTCTTTATTGGTGACAGTGCTTATGTGGACGGTGGTGTATCGGCGTGTATCCCAGTTCAGGAAGCGTGGCGAAGACAAGCCCGTTCTATTGTAGTGATTCGTACTGAGCCAGTGGTTGAGGAAGGTAATACCCAATTGGTTGAAGCACCAGTTAAGGGACCTTCAGTCAAAGCGCCTAAACCAATCTCTGCCGAAGAACTGGAGTGGTTTCGCGAATCTTTCGACAATGTTCAAGGTCATTGGCAACAGAAAGTGGAGCAGTGGAAAACCGACTGGACCTCTTTCTTCCAACAACAAATTATGCGCTCAAAAGAGCAGAAGCGTGACCGTGGGCATTTAGACCTGCTGAACGGTGGTCGCTGGCTATTTGGTGCAGATGATATTTATCGCTTAAGTCATTTAATCGGAGATAAGTTTGATTCAGGCTTGGCTGACATGCTGATGGTGCATTATCAGACCTACTCATTGACTCAGGATTTTTTGAATTCGCCACCAGACGACGCGTTTGTGGTTCAGATAGCGCCAAGTCAGCCGCTAAAATCGAGTTCATTAATGAGCGACAAAGAAGACCTGTTGCACGATTACGAAATGGGCTTAGAAGCCGGTTACCGATTTGTAGAAACCTATACCTCAACGGAGAATGCTCGCAATTCTCATATGCCACAGTTAGCCACCATTGCTGCTGGTAAATAAATCTCGAAGTTGATGAGTTAGCATGCTGTGTCTCGTTATGCTGCTTAAGCAGGTTGTAGTGAGTCGTGTTCTGAAATGAAAAAGGGTTATTGAACTTGGTTCGATAACCCTTTTGGTTTTTGAGGTAAGGCAAATCGTTTCGCCTTAAGGTCAAATATTAGGTGACAGGCAAGATTCTCATACAGTTGGTCGACCCCGCCACATCCATAATGTCGCCTTGAGTGACGATCACTAGGTCGCCAAACTTAAGGTGTCCTTTCTCTTTCAAGCAAGTGAGTGTAGATAGTGCAATGTCAAAGCTGTCTTCGGCTTCTGTCTCGAAGTAGATAGGTGTCACACCTCGGTACAAGGTACAGCGATTAAGCGTTCCTTCGTTACGAGACAGCGCGTAGATAGGCATGTCAGCACTTAGGCGAGACATCATCAGTGCAGTGCGGCCTGATTCTGTGAGAGTGACAACGCCTTTAATGCCTTCCATATGGTTCGCAGAGTAGATGGTCGCCATCGAAACGGTTTCTTCGGCAGTAACAAAGGTGCGATCAATACGGTAATTGGATTGGTTATTAATGCCTGCCATCTTCTCAGCACCAATACAAACTTCTGCCATCGATTTTACGGTTTCGACTGGGTAGTCACCAGCTGCAGTTTCACCAGACAGCATCACAGCATCGGTGCCATCGAGTACGGCGTTGGCAACATCCATAACTTCGGCACGGGTTGGCATTGGCGCAGAAATCATTGATTCCATCATCTGAGTTGCAGTGATGACTGTTCTGTTAAGCGCTCTGGCACGGCGTATGAGCTGTTTTTGTACTCCGACTAACTCAGGGTCGCCAATTTCCACTCCGAGGTCACCACGAGCCACCATGACCACATCTGAGGCCATTATGATGTCATCCATGTTCTCAACAGTAGCTACTGTCTCTGCTCGCTCCACTTTTGCGACGAGGTGAGCTTCTAAGCCTGCTTCTCGTGCAAGCTGACGAGCATAGTGCATGTCTTCACCATTACGAGGGAAAGACACCGCTAGGTAATCCACTTTGATTTGTGCGGCGGTGACGATGTCGCGCTTGTCTTTTTCTGTTAGCGCTTCTGCGGAAAGGCCACCACCTTTTTTGTTGATGCCTTTGTTATTTGAGAGTGGGCCGCCAATGATGACTTCGGTATGAACGCGACAGCCTTCCACTTTGGTTACTTTGAGTTGAACACGACCATCATCAAGCAACAGGATATCGCCGGCGGATACGTCGTTAGGCAGTTCTTTGTAATCAAGGCCAACGGCTTCTTGATTGCCTTCACCTAAACCTAGGCTGCTGTCGAGAGTAAATAGGTCACCTACGGCAAGTTGAATTTTGCCATCTTTGAATGTCGACACACGAATCTTGGGACCTTGTAAGTCTCCGAGAATGGCGATTTGAGTGCCGTGTCTTTTTGCTATTGCTCTGACTTTTTCTGCGCGTTGTATATGGTCGTCGCTGGTGCCGTGAGAGAAGTTCATACGAACGATATTGGCACCGGCTTTGATGATCTCTTCAAGCACGTTACCTTTATCAGTAGAGGGGCCTAGCGTTGTGACGATTTTCGTTTTTCTTAATTCGGCTGTCATGAATACTCCTAGAGTGAGGCCAAGTAATCTTTTGAAAGACTAGGGCGTGTTGCTCTTTCGAGCTGATTTTTGCAGCGAGTTGCTGGGTATTTATACAAGGCAGAGGCTTTGATGTGTAGCTAGCCTACATGAGAAGCCGATAACGTAGTAGAAATGACCAGCAAACGCTGCCCGAAGGGTTCGGCTAAAAGCGTTTTACTCTTTGTTGAGGGAGATTTGCTTAGAATGACTAGGCTACTTCTCCCTCGCCGCGATTAAAACGCTTTTATCTCGAACAAAATCTAACCACGAAAGGTCAACGCGCCTTAATTAAGTATATGCATTAATTGATAATTTATTGGGAGCTAGGAGGATATTTCTTGATTTGCCTTTAATTATTGAATTCAGGGCTCAAATGCGATGTTTTATTCTGAAAATTAAGTCGAAAATTATCGATGTGGGTGTTAATTTTCCTCGAACTATTTGACTCGATACACAAAGATTCATGTATATACGTGATACTGGTCACGGCGATATACCAAGTGACTTCACAATTACTTCGCAAAGTAAAAAAATTACCTCGTTGATGATTTCTGGAGCGTAAAATGTACATGGCTCAACCGGGCCATATTGATCATATCAAACAGGTCAATGCTGGTCGTGTATATAAACTAATTGACCTTAAAGGTCCTATTTCTCGTATCGATCTGTCCAAGCAAAGTGAGTTGGCTCCGGCGAGTATTACTAAAATTACCCGTGAACTCATTGAAGCTCACCTGATTCACGAAACAACGGTTCAAGAAGCCACGACTCGTGGGCGTCCTGCTGTCGGTCTGCAAACCAATAACGAAGGTTGGCAGTTTCTGTCGATGCGTCTTGGTCGTGGATACTTGACGATCGCGCTCCATGAATTGGGCGGCGATGTGCTTATCGATACCAAGATTGATATCCATGAACGTGATCAAGATGATGTGCTTGCGCGTCTTCTCCATGAAATCGATGAGTTCTTCCAAACCTATGCCGAGCAACTCGACAGGGTGACGAGTATCGCTATCACACTGCCTGGTTTGGTGAATTCAGAGCAAGGTATTGTGTTGCAGATGCCGCACTACAACGTTGAAAACTTAGCGTTGGGGCCTGAGATCTACAAAGAAACCGGTTTGCCAGTTTTTATTGCCAATGATACCCGAGCGTGGGCATTAGCAGAGAAACTGTTTGGTAACTCACAAGACAACGACAACTCTGTTCTTATCTCGATTCACCACGGTTTAGGTGCCGGGATCATTCTTGATGGTCGCGTTCTGCAAGGGCGTCACGGTAACATCGGTGAGTTGGGGCATATCCAGATCGATAAAGAAGGCAAGCTTTGCCACTGTGGAAATCGAGGCTGTTTAGAAACGGTGGCGAGTTCTCAGGCAATCCGTGAGCAAGTTAAAGAGCGATTGGCAAATGGTGAAGAATCAACGCTCACTGTGTTTGAAGATGTCACTATTGAACAGATCTGTGCTGCCGCTGCTGATGGGGACCCGCTGGCTGTTGAAGTGATTGAACAGTTAGGTCGTTATCTAGGCTCTGCGATTGCGATTGTGATTAACCTATTTAACCCAGAGAAAATCTTGGTGGGTGGTGTTATCAATCAGGCGAAGAGCGTGTTATACCCGGCGATTCAAAAGTGTATCGAAGAGCAGAGTCTATCGGTTTACCATAAAGACTTAGAGCTGGTGGAATCTCGTTTTTATAAGCAGGCAACCATGCCAGGTGCTGCGCTCATCAAGCAGGCCTTATATGATGGCCAACTGTTAATGAAAGTTATTGAAGGTTAACCCCTTTTTCTCGTCTTGTAGCCTTACCCTGAACCTTTCCATGTACTTAAGCTTTGTATAACATCATTTGTTGTACTTAGTTTAAGCATTCTGTGCATTGGCGCTTTGCTTTAACCTATTGAAGTAGGCTATTGTAGCCACAGTTATTATTTGTCACTAAGGTGTTGTATGTCTGGCGTTTTAAATTCGGTTGATCAGAGAACCAAACTGGTCGGTGAAAACCGTCTGGAACTCTTGTTATTCAGCTTAAATAGTCGTCAACTATTTGCGATTAACGTATTTAAAGTGAAAGAAGTCCTCAAAGTGCCAGTTCTCACTCGCTTACCGGGCTCTCATCATCATATTACGGGTGTTGCGTCTTTACGTGGTGAATCGGTGCCTGTTATTGATTTGCGTAGTGCCATTGGTTTTCCGCCATCTCGTGCGGAATCTCAAGAGAGCAACCTGATCATTACGGAATACAACCGAACCGTACAAGGTTTCTTGGTTGGGCAAGTTCGTAATATCGTGAACACGACATGGACAGAAATCCAGCCGCCGCCAAAGACAACAGGCCGTGCAAATTACCTAACCGCTATCACGCATATTCACGAAGAAGAGCAGCACAAGATCGTCGAGATCATCGATGTTGAGAAAGTGTTGGCTGAGATCATTGATTACGATGTCTCGATCTCTGAAGGCGTCTTGGATGAACAATTAGCTCAGGAGATGATTGGACGTAACGTGCTTATCGTTGATGACTCTTCAACAGCGCGTAACCAGATCAAAGGCACCTTGTCACAGCTTGGTTTGAACATTATTGAGTGTTGTGATGGCTTAGAAGCACTGACCTTACTTAAGGGCTGGTGTGATGAAGGCAAAGACATCAATCAAGAAATATTGTTGATGATCACCGATGCTGAAATGCCTGAAATGGATGGCTATAAGCTGACACACGAAGTACGTACTGACCCAAGAATGCATGACCTATTCATAACGCTAAATACTTCATTAAGTGGAAGTTTTAATGAAGCCATGGTTGAGAAAGTAGGGTGTAACCGCTTTATTTCTAAGTTCCAGCCAGACCTTTTGGTTGAAGTGACTCAAGAGCGAATGCGTCAGATCCTATAATTAATGCTGCTGTACGGTTTGTTTTGAGTGACCTTATAGAAAACGTTTGCTAATATTCACGCAGCATATTTTTCTTAACGAAATATGCTCAACTACTAGCGTAACTTTTCACACACAATCTAAGGTAGTTCCTCTTAATGATATGGTTAACGTCTAAAGTCGTCATGACTTTGAGCTTATTACTGTATAGGGAATTTAAGAAAAGACGTACGGAAGCTGAAGTTGAGTCATAACTCAACAACTGTAATTGAAGGGAAGCGGATGCTTCCCTTTTTCGTTTTCTTTCTCTCGTTTCTTTAGCCAAGGACCGATTGAGCACAGTTGGTACTTCGCTAATGAAAATCCCGAGATTTGGTTTTCAAGCCAACAATTTCATCGGTAATATCGATAAGTTTTCCCGCGATAACATGCACGACTTCACCTTCTTTTTCTAATATCCCTTGTACTTTTAACGCCTTGGCTGTGAGATAAGCTTGCTGTTGAGCGCGTGCGGTTGCTCCCCATACCACGACATTAATATTGCCAGTGCTATCTTCCAGTGTGACAAAGGTGACACCTGCCGCGGTGCCGGGAGATTGTTTGCCTGTGACTAATCCGACAACGGTGACCATAGATTTGTGTCTTTGTTGTGTTAAATCTTTCATGTGTGTGAATCGACCTAGTCGTCCCGCTTCTTCGAGCAAAGTGATTGGGTGTTTGTTCAATGAAATTCCGACACTGGTGAAGTCTTCGAGTAGATCTTGCATCTCATTGGGCTTGTGCAGTACATGTTCGTCATGTCCTGCCTCAGCATCGTCATGGGCTTGGCTAAACAGAGGTAAATCCGACGCCGAGTCCATGATCGCCCAGCGAGTCTGGAAGCGGTCTCCAGAAACGTTATGTAGCGCATTGGCCGATGCCAGTAGCTCGATATCTTTCTTATTCATCGATAACTGTTTCACCTGACTAGGGTGGCGATAACCGGATGGTGGACGATTGGCGAGCACGCTTTGAATTCCATGCTCGCTGAATCCTTTGATTTGTCGCAGCCCTAAGCGAATCGCTAAACCATTCTGATGAGAGACAACCGTGTGGTCGTTTTGAGAAGCGTTCACACATACCGGGTGTATCACCACATTGTGTCGTTGTGCGTCTTGTACCAACTGTGAGGGACTATAAAACCCCATGGGTTGGCTATTCAACAGAGAAGCGTAGAAACATTCAGGGTAGTAGCACTTCAACCAAGCTGAGCAATACGCTAACACCGCAAACGAAGCGGAGTGGCTTTCAGGAAAACCGTACTCGCCAAAACCGCATATCTGTTTAAAGATCTGTTCGGCAAACTCTGTCTCATAGCCACGCTTTTGCATCCCTTCGATGAGCTTGTTTTTAAACTTAAAGACGTTGCCATTTTTTTTCCAAGCGGCCATCGCGCGTCTGAGTTGATCTGCTTCACCACCTGTGAACCCTGCAGCGACCATCGCGAGTTTGATCACTTGCTCTTGGAATATCGGTACACCCAAGGTGCGCGACAGTACTGATTCCACGTCTTTAGATGGATAACTGATTGGCTCAATGCCATCTCGACGCTTGAGAAACGGATGCACCATATCGCCCTGAATAGGACCTGGACGAACGATAGCGATTTGAATCACCAAGTCGTAATAAGTCTTCGGTTTAAGCCTTGGCAGCATGCTCATTTGTGCGCGTGACTCAATTTGGAATATCCCGACCGTATCTGCTCGCTGAATCATGCCGTAAACCTGAGGATCGTCCTTAAGGCGAGTGATCTCAGCAATGGTCAGTGATCGCCCGTGAATACGTTTGATCAGGTCGAAACATTTACGAATCGCAGAGAGCATACCAAGCGCGAGCACATCAACTTTCAGCAGCCCCAAGGTTTCTAGATCGTCCTTATCCCATTGGATAATGGTTCGATTGTGCATCGCGGCATTCTCGACGGGAACCAGTTCATACAAAGGCCCAGAAGATATGACAAAGCCACCAACGTGTTGAGATAAGTGACGTGGGAAGCCGATGATCTCATTAACCAAATGGATAAATTGTTGCCCCTTCAATGAATCAGGTTGTAGCCCCAATTGAGTTAACTGAGCCTGCCAACCTAGGCTTTTGTCCCTGCGATTCGTGTTCTTAATGAAGTAGTCGAGCTGAGTTTCTTGTAGCCCCAATGCTTTACCGACATCTCTTACCGCACTTTTAAAGCGATAAGAGATGACCGTTGCGGCAAGTGCAGCCCGTTCTCTACCGTATTTTTGGTAGATGTATTGAATAACTTCTTCGCGGCGTTCATGTTCAAAATCGACATCAATATCAGGCGGCTCATCGCGCTCTTTACTGATGAAACGCTCAAACAGCACCGAGATCTGTCTTGGGTCGACAGAGGTGATTTCTAAGCAGTAACAGACCACGGAATTGGCCGCTGAACCTCGACCTTGGTAAAGAATGCCTTGGCTTTTGGCAAACATCACGATGTCATGAATGGTGAGAAAAAAGAAAGGGTAGTCAAGCTCGCCAATTAACCCCAATTCTTTCTCTATGATCTGTTGGATGTCGTTAGGTACACCTTGTGGGAAGCGAGTCTGTTTTCCCTTTTCGACCAACATGCGCAGATAACTCATGGGTGTTTCACCTTGAGGAATCAGCTCACTGGGATATTCGTAGCGCAAGCTATCTAAATCAAATTCACACAACTCAGCGATGCGGTTGCTCTCTTCTAGCCACTCTGCTTTGAAGATATGAGAGAGCTTATTGATACTCCGTAAACAACGTTCTGCATTAGCGAGTAAGTGACTGCCCACTTCGGTAATGGGTTTTTGATATTTAATCGCAGTGAGTGAGTGCTGCAAGGGTAAGCGATTCGCATTGTGCATCAACACACCACCACAAGCTGTAATCGGCAGTTGGTAGTGTTGTGAAAGCTCAACGCAGTAATCTGTGTACTGCTGGTCGGTTTGTTTTAGGTGTCGTTGTAAGCCTATCCAAAGCCGACCTGAATGGTGCTGGGAGAGCCATTGTCCCCAGTGCGCGTCTTCATTTTTCTGTTGAGGAAGCCAAAGAATAAAGCAGTGCTTAGCCGACATGATATCCCACTCAGAGAGCTGATAATGTCCCTTGCTGCTACGACGTCTCGCGTTGGTAATTATACGGCACAGCTCGGCGTAGGCTTGTCTGTTTGGGCATATCAAGATCACTTGGCACTCTTCATTTAACCAAAACATGCTACCGACAATTTGCTTGAGTGACAGTTTATGTTGCTTGATTGCAGAGTGAACCTTCACGATGCCCGCGACTGAGCACTCATCAGTAACCGCGAGTGCTTTGTAACGCAAGAAATCGGCCTGTAAAACAAGCTCTTCCGCATGCGAAGCTCCCTCTAGAAAGGAGTAATTACTTTGACAGAAAAGCTCTGAGTATTGCTGAGACATAACGTATTCTCACTTAACCATTGCGAGTGAACATGATTGAAAAGGGACGCTGAAATTGAATAAGTAGAACAGACTAGCTAAATAAGCCGTGCAAAAACCACTGCTTATTTGGTGTTCTAAATACCCATAGCCATCGACCGTTTTCACTGTGAGCAATAAAGTAGTCACGAATGATTTTCTCGCCATCCCACCATCCAGAAACAATACGTTCAGGGCCTTGAGATAAGGTGACGCTTTCGGTTAAGGCTTCGGGCTCTGGCAGTAAAATACTGGGCCGGAGTCGTTGTTGATGGACGTTGAGATCTATGGTTTGTTGCTCGCTCTCTGGGGGCGTTTGCCTTTTTGCCACAGACTTACTCAGCGTTGGGAGCGAATACTGATTGGCCTTTTCTGGCCTTGGATCGTGCTGTATTTTCGGTGTTTGAATGCAGGCTTGTCCAAGCTTTGCTTGCAGTAGTGAGAGCAAATCTAACGCGGCAAGTGTTCCGGTATTACCATCAAAAAGATCATGGTAGGCCATTTGGGGTTCTCCATGACGAATCAAGCTGAGGGTTAGCCCCTGAACCGGTGCTGTGAGCTTTAGTGACTCTAAGGTGAGATGAGTAAGGTTCGCCCATTTTTCAGCAAGGTAATCACCTTGTGCCGAATAAAAAGAGACAGGGTGATCGTCTTTATCTCTGAGGTGCAAAGTCAACGTTAACTCGAAAGCCACTCGGTCGCGTAGCTTCAAAAAACACTCGAGTTGATTCAGTAATTTCAGCAACGGCTTTTCGATGAACAGGATGTTTTCAATATCAAACAACAGCTCCAAATATTGCTGGAAATTTTCTGGTGGGTGATAGAAATCAATTGGGTGCTTGAACTGCCCATTAAGGCGACCGACATAATTCACCAAGTCGATATCAAAGCGGCGTGCGACCTCTTGCAAAGGCAGCTTTAATAGATCTTCAACGGTATTGATACCGACACGGTTCAGGCGTTCTACTTGCTTGGTCGGTAGCTCACTGGAATTCAATGCTTGTTGATTGACCCAAATTTTCATCTGCTCAACATTGTTTGTTGCTTGGTTGATCGCTTGCTTACCCAAAAGGATCGCTGAAAGCGGCGAATAACCCGTAGCGAAGCTGAACTGGATATTGAGTGTTTCTAAGTGGCTTTTGAGCTCATGCCAGTAGTTATCTAACCCGTCGTAAAGTGACAGCATGTTAGAGGCTTTAATCAGCAAACCATTAGGTGGCAATAACGCCATGTCGGAAGTGACTAGATACGCCCATTGAGCGATCTCTTTGAGCTTACTTTTCTCCAGTTCAATACTGTAAGGGTGGACGTGTAAGTTGTGGGACAGCGCCGCCGCAGACCCTAAGCCCATACCAAGTGAAATTCCCGATTGCAGCGCAGTTGGGTTCGCTTGCAGTACACGGTGATCTTTTTCATCCACGATGATAATAGGTTGTTCGAGGGAGTCTTCGCTCGAACCCAATTCATTAGAGTTAAACAAGGTATCCAACTGCAGAGATGGAAAGTGCAGATAAAGCCACAACATACGCTAGCCTTGCTTCGCAATAGGAAAAGCCAGCACAGTGTTACCAGACAAAGCACGGTCTAAATTGTCTTCATAAACGACTTTCTCTGTGAGTAGCGGCCAGTTGTGTGTCATGTCTAGAATAAAGCTGCCATACGACCAGCTGCCTTTTCTTTTTGTTACCTCTACCTTCAATCCTTGGGCGTGAGAAGACAGCTTCATGCTTAAAGAAACGGGTAGGGATAGTTGATTATGGCTGGTGGCTTTAAAGTGAAACTGCAGGCACTTACCGGTTTCGCTTGCTGCTTGTAAGCGCTTTGTTTGGTGTATTTCTAGATCGGCTCCCCATAGCAATACAGAGTGACAAGCGCCGCTTTTGAGGCACTGTTCAGCTGCCCACAACGCATCGAGATCGCGTTGGGGCTGGATAACGAGAATGTTCTCTAATTCAATGCCTTGGCTGTTAAAAAACTCGGCACAGATCTTCCCTGGCGGGTTAATGAATATGGCCAGTTTTTGCGAGTTTTGTTGAGATAAATAGGGCGTAAGGAGACGAAGCTCGCCGATCCCTTGTTGTGATTCAACTTCAATAACGCCGTGCGTCGGGAAGCCACCATCAAGCTGTTTATCCAGTTGAGGATAGCCTGTTGAAGTGGTACTTCCTTGCGTTGTTGATTGTAACCCTTTCCAGATTAGCTGGCGGTCTTGTAAGTTTTTTATGAGTTCATGCATAATTAAATACCTGTATATTTATACAGTATATTTAACAATGAAAAAGATGCAAAGCAAAATGATGAAAATCAGGTGAACTAAATATTAGATGGTTGATTTAGATACAAAAAAAGCCGCTATAGAAGCGACTTTTTACTGTTGGTTAATGATATCAGTTACTTAGGTTGAGCATCGATACATTGGCCATTAATGTCTGTCACACTTGGGTTCATTAAGTGTAGGTACAGTGGGATGATGTCGAGTGGCGTTTTTAGCTTATTCGCATCTTCTCCTGGGTACGCTTTTGCACGCATGCGTGTTTGAGTGCCGCCCGGATTGATTGCGTTAACACGGATGTTTGTGTCTTCAAGCTCGTCCGCTAGGATTTGCATCATACCTTCGGTAGCAAACTTAGAAATCGCGTAAGTGCCCCAGAATGCGCGGCCAGAGTGACCAACCGTTGAAGAGGTAAATACGATGCGACCCGCTTCTGCTTTCTTAAGTGCAGGCAGTAATGCTTGAGTCATCAAGAACTCAGACTTCACATTGATCTGCATAACATCATCAAAGGTTTCTTCATCGATCTGCTCAAACGGACTCAGAGTGCCAAGAACGCCAGCATTATGAAGTAGACCGTCTAAACGACCGAACTGTGATTCAATGGTTTCAGCCATATCAATGTAGTTCTGCTTTGTCGCACCTTTTAAATCCAATGGGATAATCGCAGGTTGTGGGTAACCAGCGCTTTCGATTTCATCGTAAATGAATTCAAGGTTTTTAACATTGCGGCCTAACAGAATGACAGTTGCGCCATGTTGAGCGAAGCTTAGTGCGGCTTGGCGACCAATGCCAGCACCGGCACCTGTAACCAAAATTACTTTATCTTTGAGGGCATCTGTAGAGATTGGGTAATCCACTGTGCTTATCCTTCTTTCTTTTATTATGTTCGTCATTCCATTGATGTTTAATCACACAGATAACCGCAGGAATGATGAGAAATTCTTGGTAATCGTGACAAGATGGTTACAATACACTAATTCATACAATAGGGGATATGACATTGGAATTTTTGTTGGACTACGGCTTGTTTTTAGCCAAGATTGCGACCGTTGTAATCGCCATCATCGCAATTTTAGTGATTGCTAAATCTGTGGGTGGGAAATCAAGCGCGATTAAAGGTGAGCTGGAAATCACGAACCTATCTGAACATCATAAACAGACGATTGAACAACTAGAGCACCATCTACATGATGATGCTTTCATCAAAGCCCGTGATAAAGCAGAAAAGAAAGCGGAAAAAGAGAAAGTTAAATCACGCGGTAAAGAAGTGAAGAAAGCAGCGAAAGAGGGTGAGCTTGATAGTAAGCGTGAACCACATCTATTCGTTCTTGATTTTAACGGCAGCATTGATGCGAAAGAAGTGGCTTCATTACGTGAAGAGGTAACGGCGGTTCTGGCTGTGGCTCGTGAAGGTGATGAAGTATTGCTTAAACTTGAGTCTGGCGGTGGCATGGTTCACGGCTATGGTTTAGCATCTTCTCAACTTGATCGCATCAAAGCAGCAGGCTTGCCTCTGACTATCTCGGTAGACAAAGTCGCAGCAAGTGGCGGTTACATGATGGCATGTATCGCAGACAAAATTGTATCTGCACCGTTTGCTATTGTTGGCTCTATTGGTGTTATCGCTCAACTGCCAAACTTCAACAAACTGCTTAAAAAGCACGATATTGAGTTCGAACAGTTAACGGCGGGTGAGTACAAGCGCACGCTTACTATGTTTGGTGAGAACAGCGATAAAGCACGTGAGAAGTTTAAAGAAGAGCTAGAAGAGACACATGGCCTATTCAAAGACTTCATCCGTGATCACCGTCCAGCTCTCGATCTTGAAAAAGTAGCAACGGGTGAGCATTGGTTTGGTACACAAGCACATGAACTTGGGCTGGTGGATGAGATCAGTACTTCTGATGATTTAGTCGTAGCGGCATGTAAGGACAAAACAGTTCTAGCGATTCACTACGTACAGAAGAAAAAGCTTTCAGACAAATTAGCGGGCGTGGCAGGTAAATCTGCAGACAGCGTGCTGATGAAGCTGATTGAACGCGGTCAAAAGCCGATTGTTTAAGCTTATTGAGTTCTAGTTCTAGTTCTAGGCTTAGTGTCTTACGTTCATTTACAGACGTTTGAGCCTTAAAAAGAAAGCGCATAAGTCATCAGACTTATGCGCTTTTTATTGCTCCACTTCCGAGCGGGTGACCACTATGTTGTAGGGGGAGCGGAGTTTTATACCAAGCACTGACTTACTGTGATTGATATTAAATCTTGGCTCCATAATCATTACGTTTTGGACAAGTAGTCAGAATCTCTCTATGACCCGTATCTTTGAGCTCTTCCAAAATCACATCAAAGCCCCACAAGCGATAGAGATGCTTCATCACTTCGTCGTAGCCTTTATCAAGCGGGATACGGTCATGAGGCACATATTGCAGTGTCATTGAGCGGTCACCACGTACATCGACATTAAACACCTGAATATTCGGTTCAAGGTTACTTAGGTTGTATTGCGCCGCAAGCTTCTCACGAATCAGGCGATAGCCCGGATCATCATGAATGGCACTCACCTCGATGGTGTTTTTACGGTCGTCGTCGAGTACAGAGAACAGCTTAAAGTCTCGAATGATTTTTGGAGAAAGGTATTGGCTGATAAAGCTTTCATCTTTGAAATTGTGCATCGCAAAGTGCACTGCTTCTAACCAGTCACTTCCTGCCAGATCTGGGAACCATTCTCGGTCTTCATCGGTTGGCTCTTCACAGATGCGTCGGATGTCTCTAAACATCGCAAAGCCAAGCGCATAAGGGTTTATTCCGCTGAAATAAGGGCTGTTGTAGGCAGGTTGTGCGACGACACTGGTATGGCTGTGTAGGAATTCTAAGATGAACTTATCACTCACCAAGCCTTCGTCGTAAAGATGATTAAGAATGGTGTAATGCCAGAAGGTTGCCCAGCCTTCGTTCATCACTTGAGTTTGTTTTTGAGGGTAGAAGTATTGGCTCACCTTGCGAACAATGCGAACACACTCTCGCTGCCAAGGTTCAAGCAGTGGTGCGTTCTTCTCGATAAAGTAGAGAATGTTTTCTTGAGGCTCGCTAGGGAAGCGGATCTTGGTCTCTTCTTCCTTACTTTTATTCTGAGGAACGGTTCGCCACAGCTCATTCACTTGAGATTGCAGATAAGCTTCGCGTTCTTCTTGTCTTGCTGTCTCTTCTGCAATGGAAATCTTCTCAGGACGTTTGTATCGGTCTACGCCGTAATTCATCAGTGCATGGCAAGAATCAAGGAGCTGCTCGACCTCAGCGACGCCATATTTCTCTTCACAACCACTGATGTACTTCTTAGCGAACAACAGGTAATCGATGATGGAACTGGCATCGGTCCATGTTTGGAACAGGTAGTTGCCTTTAAAGAAAGAGTTGTGGCCGTAACAAGCGTGAGCCATTACCAGCGCCTGCATTGTGACCGTGTTCTCTTCCATCAGGTAAGCG
This sequence comes from Vibrio sp. 1CM2L, assembly GCF_023161695.1. Taxonomy (NCBI): domain Bacteria; kingdom Pseudomonadati; phylum Pseudomonadota; class Gammaproteobacteria; order Vibrionales; family Vibrionaceae; genus Vibrio; species Vibrio sp. 1CM2L. The sequence goes on along the minus strand of NZ_JALNTT010000002.1, from coordinate 510,663 downwards.
ATACAAGGATCGGAGTTGATCACGATTTCGTACGCCAAGCCCATCTGACCATGCTTGTAGTTTTGCTCGGTTTGAATGAATTTCTTACCAAATGACCAGTGATTGTAATTGATCGGCATACCAATGCTTGAGTAGGCATCCATCATCTGTTCTGAAGTAATCACTTCAATCTGGTTTGGGTAAGTATCTAAACGGTAATGCTGCGCCACACGCTTAATTTCTACGTGGTATTTCTCCAAGAGGTTGAATGTCCAATCTGGACCATCAGGCAGCATCTTGTCGTTTTTCTTCTTTGCAGCTTTGTCTTTCTCTGCAACGTTTGATTTCGCTGTCATGGCAAACTCCCTTACGCTGTCTCTTTCTGGAACAGTTCTCTAAACACAGGAAAAATATCATCCACCGTTTTAATGTTTTTCATGGCGAAGTTGTCAAAGCTACTCTCGAGTTTTTCGTATTCGTGCCAAAGCGTTTGATGAGAGCGGCGTGTTATTTCGATGTAAGAGTAATATTGGCAAGTTGGCAGAAGCGTATTGACCAGTAACTCTTTACAACGAGGAGAGTCATCAGCCCAGTTATCGCCATCAGAGGCTTGTGCTGCATAGATATTCCACTCATTCGCAGGGTAGCGGTCTGCGACAATTTCCTTCATCAATTTCAATGCACTCGAAACAATGGTGCCACCCGTTTCTTGTGAGTAGAAAAACTCATGTTCGTCGACCTCTTTAGCCTGAGTATGGTGACGAATAAACACAACATCGACGTTTTCGTAGGTGCGGTTTAAGAACAGATACAGAAGAACATAAAAGCGCTTCGCAATATCTTTTGTGGCCTGATCCATTGAGCCGGACACATCCATTAGACAGAACATCACGGCTTGGCTAGATGGAATAGGGCGCTTCTCATAGTTTTTAAAACGTAAGTCGAAGGTGTCAATGAACGGCACGCTTTCAATCTTTTTACGTAACTCGGCAATCTCTTCTTTGAGGCGACCTTCTTCAAAAGGTTGTGCTGGCTCCGTCATTTTAACTTGGTCAAGCTGTTCCATCAGTAGGTTAAGCTCGCGCTTTTTACCTGCTGTCATCGCGGTTCTACGAGCCAGAGATTGCTGTAGTGAACGAACGATAGCGATGTTGGATGGAATCCCCGCGCTTTGGTAACCAGAGCGGTGAGTTTTCCATTCGGTGATTTTATTGACCTGATTTTTCTCTAGATTAGGTAGAGCTAAATCTTCAAAGAGAATATCAAGATACTCATCTTTTGAAATTTGGAAGGTAAATTCATCTTGGCCTTCGCCATCAGGGCTTGCGTCGCCTTGGCCTGAACCACCACCTTGACCGCCACCTTTAGGGCGTTCGATTTTATCGCCAGTGATGAACTGATCATTACCAGGGTGAACGCGCTCTCTTACGCCGCCTTGACCTTGGTGAAAGTTTGGCTCTTTGATGTCTTTATGGGGAATAGTGACGTCTTCACCCGTTTCTGTATTGGTGATTGAGCGTCGGTTAACTGCATCGGCCACAGATTCTTTGATTTGCTCTTTATGACGTCGTAAGAAACGCTGTCTATTCACAGCACTCTTATTTTTGCCATTGAGCCTCCGATCGATAAATTGTGCCATAAGAACTCCCTCTCAGCTGATGTCGCGATCCTACTTTTTACTCGGGTATAAGAGTTATTGGTTTATACGAGCTGCTCAGTTGAGCAGCTCAATACCGTTTAGTTATGAGGATTTACGAACTCTTAGGTACCACTCAGATAGCAGTCTCACTTGTTTCTCGGTGTAGCCTTTTTCCATCATACGAGCAACGAAGTCATCATGTTTTTTCTGATCATCCGTTGAGGTCTTAGCATTGAACGAAATAACAGGAAGTAGCTCTTCTGTGTTAGAGAACATTTTCTTCTCAATCACAGTGCGCAGTTTCTCGTAGCTCGTCCACACTGGGTTTTGACCGTTATTGTTGGCTTTGGCACGAAGCACAAAGTTCACAATCTCATTTCGGAAGTCTTTAGGGTTACTGATACCGGCGGTTTTCTCGATTTTCTCTAGTTCACCATTCAGAGAAGCACGGTCAAATAGCTGGCCTGTTTCTGGATCGCGGTACTCTTGGTCTTGAATCCAGAAGTCTGCGTAGGTGACATAGCGGTCGAAAATATTCTGACCGTACTCAGAGTAAGACTCTAGGTAAGCGGTTTGAATTTCTTTACCGATGAACTCTACGTAGCGTGGCACTAGGTATCCTTTCAAAAACTCTAGATACTTCTCAGCGGTCTCTTGAGGGAATTGCTCACGTTCGATTTGCTGCTCAATAACGTAGAACAGGTGCACTGGGTTCGCGGCCACTTCGGCTTGGTCGAAGTTAAACACACGAGATAGGATCTTAAAGGCGAAACGCGTTGATAGCCCAGACATGCCCTCGTCAACACCAGCATAATCTCGGTACTCTTGGTAGCTCTTCGCTTTTGGATCGGTGTCTTTTAGAGTCTCACCATCGTAAACACGCATTTTTGAGAACAGAGAAGAGTTTTCAGGTTCTTTCAGTCTCGATAGGATGCTGAATTGCGATAGCAGATCGAGTGTGCTCGGGGAACAAGGGGCTTTGGACAGCTCACTGTGTTCAAGCAGTTTCTGGTAGATCTTAACTTCTTCAGAGACGCGCAGACAGTAAGGGACTTTTACAATGTACACACGGTCGAGGAAGGCTTCGTTGTTTTTGTTGTTACGGAAGGTCTGCCACTCGGATTCGTTCGAGTGAGCCAGAATCATACCGTCAAATGGCAGTGCTGAAAGTCCTTCGGTACCGTTGAAGTTACCTTCTTGCGTTGCCGTTAGTAGAGGGTGTAATACTTTGATTGGCGCCTTGAACATCTCCACGAATTCCATCACACCTTGGTTGGCTTTACACAGCGCACCAGAGTAGCTGTAGGCATCAGGATCATCTTGAGAGAAGTGTTCAAGTTTACGAATATCAACTTTACCAACCAGAGACGAGATATCTTGGTTGTTTTCATCACCTGGCTCTGTTTTCGCGATCGCAACTTGATCGAGAATAGAAGGGCGCAGTTTGATGACTTTGAATTTGGAAATATCACCGCCAAAATCGTGCAGACGTTTCGCTGCCCACGGAGACATAATTGAGCGAAGATAGCGTTTCTCGATGCCGTATTCGTTCTTCAATAAGTCGCCATCTTCGTTAACATCGAATAGACAGAATGGGTGATCGTTTACAGGGCTTCGTTCACCGTCAGCAGACAATACATAGATTGGCAGTTTCTGCATCAGGGCTTTAAGTTTTTCTGCGAGAGAAGATTTACCACCGCCCACAGGGCCAAGTAGGTAAAGGATTTGTTTACGTTCTTCTAAACCTTGCGCAGCATGTTTTAAGTAAGAAACAATCTGTTCAATCGCATCTTCCATACCGTAGAAATCTTTAAATTCGCTGTAGCGTGAGATGACACGGTTTGAGAAAATACGACTCAGATGAGGGTCTTGAGCGGTGTCAATGACCTCCGGTTCGCCAATGGCTAGTAATAAGCGCTCGGCAGCATTAGCGTAAGCACTTTTATCGTCTTTACACAGCCCTAAGAACTCTTGCAATGTCAGCTCTTCTTCCTTGGCTGCTTCATAACGTGATTGATAGTGGTCAAAAATACTCATAGTCACATTCCCCTTGTTAACCAGTCAAAACTGACGAGCGATTGAAAAATAGGCTCTCCCTACATTTTAAGGTTAGACCCGCTTCCACAATTTTGCTTAACAATTATGTATTTATTTACAATTTTGCGTGTGAAAAACGTGGCGAGCGCAATAGGCAACTTGAGGCGCGTAGAATCCAATTATTTTACATTCGAGGGGATCTGGCCGTTTGTTTTGAGATTTTAGGTCGCTTAATAATACTCACAATGGATTTATGTGTGTTAGATGTATAACTGGGCTCTATTGATTTTTTGGAATGAAGTACCATATAATGCGCGGCGTTATCAAAAATTGCTCAATAAATAGGTAGATGTAGTGAAGACTAATGGGTTAAAAATAGTGGCTATCAGTGCTGCGTTACTGGCTTCAACAACAGCACATGCAAGAATCTCGCAGTGGTCATTGGGTGTTGCCGCCTCTTATTCTCCTGCTGTTTATAAAGATACACCATCAAACCGTGCCGTGATCCCTATGATTGGTTATGAAGGTGAGCACTTCTTTATGCGTGGTTTCAGCGCTGGTTATCGCTTATTACCAGCAGGCTCACCGCAAAACATCGTATTTCGAGCGGTTTATGATTCAAGAACATTAAAGCCGGGTGATTCCGATAACGTCGATATTCAAAAGTTGGATGAACGTGATGCCTCGATATTGGGCGGTATCAGTTATCAAGTGATCACTCTGGTTGGTATGTTTGAAGCGACTGCGGGTTCGGATTTAGGCTTTAAGCACAACGGTATTTATGCGGAAGCAGCATGGCGTCTACCTATTCGTCGTAATGGCTGGGCGATTACCCCATCTATTGGTTACGCCTACAACAGCGAGCGTTTGAACAATCATTTATATGGTGTGAGTTCAGCTGAAGCGGCAAGAACTAACTTAGATGAATTCGACGCAGACTGGGATGGTCAGTACTTTATTGGTTTAGGTGGCTATCTGCATGTTACGCCAAATGTTCGAGTAACTGGTGGCGTTCGATATACCAACCTTGAAGGCGATATTGAGAATAGCCCAATACTTGAAAGTGGTATCAACATGGCCGCAAACGTTGGTGTTGCTTACGTTTTCTAGTTGCTTTGTTTTTTCTCTGTGTGTGCGAACATTAAAAAAGGGTTACTTATGATGAGTAACCCTTTTTATTTATGCGAAGTACAGGCCGATGACAACAAGAATCGGAGCAAAGAAACGCATTGTATGGCTAGATTTAGCACTCATCAGCTCAATTGATGTAAAACCTTCCTGCTTCATACGTTAGAAAGTGAAACCAGCTTGTAGACCTAGAGTGGTATCACTGCCTAGGTTTAGACCACCTGAGCTGAAGTCGTACCAATCGAAACCGACACGTGCCATAAACTTCGAGTTACCAAACATTGGTTGCGCTGACTTAAATTCAGCACCGATGCCGTAAGTTGAGCCCCACTTGCTATCTGAACTCTTGTGAGTGTCTGATTCGTCTGCATTAGTCCATGTTGATTTAGAATTAAAGTTTGAGTAAGCAAGGCCAACCTTACCGTAGATGGCAAAAGATTCATCGAAACTATATTTATACATTGGCGCTAGAGACATTTTAAAGTGTTGGTAATCGACCTTGTGCTTAGTTAGGTTGCTGCTTACGTGGCTGCTATCTGAATCGATATAATTCATCGTTGATTCTAGATAAAAGTTTGTATCAAGAATTTGTGAACCAACAGTGAATTGTGCGCCTGTGTCGTCTTCGTTAATGCCAACGCCACCAAGTACGTACATTTCGTTAGCTGCGAAAGCTGAAGTAGACATGATAGCTAGTGATGCAAGGATGAATTTTCTCATTTTGTTTATCGCTCTGGTTAATAAATTTCGGGGGGAATTCTAGCTATCTTATTTAAAATAAAAAACACCGTTCAAAATCGGGCGATGGTTTTTAATTTGTATTAAAGGTTTCGAAGTGGAATTAACAAAGATGAATGACCTAATTGTTTGTAAATACTAGGTTTTTGTTCGTTGGTTAATGGGCGATATCAGAGAAATTAATTGGAAATGGTTCAATATTTAATATCTTATCTTTATGATTCATTCGCGTTTTCTGTATCTGAAGTGCACTTTTTATCCACATCGCTTCATAAGTCCCGTTTTCTCTTTGTGTGCGAACATTAAAAAAGGGTTACTCATGATGAGTAACCCTTTTTCTTGAAACTTTTTAAAAGTTATCGCTGATCTATTAACGTATTAAGCGCTAAAGATTTGAGATAGCTCTGTCGCACATAGGTGGTACTGACGAGGGCAGTTGCGCCATGTTGTTAGCATGCGACGGTACTTCTCTAGCATTGGCATTTGGCTATTGAAGTGGTGATCGGCTTTGTCGAATTGAGGGTAAAGACCTTCAGAATCAACAAGGAAACGCACGTAATGTACGATCTGCGCTTCAGAAGCGATATCAAAACCTAAGAACTGCAGGCGACGTTGGTCTACTTCGGCACGTTCTTGTTCTGCAAGCATTTTGTTCGACTCTTGCATTGCATGGTACATCTCCATGATGTCGATAATTTCGCGACATTCTGCTTCAGTCAAACAACCAAACTCTTTGTTAAGCTCACGCATTTGGAGTTCGTAACCACGTTCTACAATCGTTTGTAGACGTTGGTATTTAGCTGAGTTCTCAGGATCCATTTGAGACATTAGGTAGTATTGATTTGATAGAATTAGACGCTGAGCATTGGTCATTTCCATGGGAGGAGCCTCACTAAAAAACTAAATGTTGTATTCTTTTGTTGCAGTAAGAGTAACAGCATTCCTACGAGTGGAAACATGATCTCAACACGGATTTAATATGATTTTTTGAATTGATAAACAAAAGTTGTAAAGAAAAGTGAAAGGATAGTTTGGCACGAAAAGAAAACGCCTCAATCGAAATTGAGGCGTTTGAAAACACTATGAACGTAAGTCTAGATTAGTATTTTACGTTTGAATGGTATTGGCTAAGAACAGCAACAATCTCGTCCATTTTCTCTTTGCTTGGCGGGTTTGTACCTTCAAGAGGGTAATCAAAACCAAGCGCTTCCCACTTATGTGCACCAAGTTTATGGTATGGAAGCAGTTCTACTTTCTCGATGTTATCCATGTCTTTGATGAATTCACCTAGCAGATGAGCATCTTCAGGTGTGTCCGTGTAGCCAGGGACAATCACATAACGAATCCAGGTTTTCTTACCAATTTTGTGCAAGTAGCGTGCGAAATCAAGAGTACGTCTGTTTGATACACCAATGAAATCGTGGTGAATCTCATCTCGCATGTGCTTAAGATCGAGCATTACTAGATCAGAGGCTTCTAGTACTTCGTCAACCACTTCAGTGTGCTTACGAATGTAGCCATTAGTATCAAGGCAAGTGTGGATGCCTTCAGCTTGAGCTGCGCGGAAAAAGTCACGAACAAACTCAGGTTGTAGCATCGCTTCACCACCAGAACAGGTGATACCACCGCCCGATGCTTTCATGAAATGACGGTATGATTTTGCTTCGTTGATGATCTCTTCGACCGTTACTTCCTTTCCGTCATGAAGATCCCATGTATCACGGTTATGACAGTACATACAACGCATTAAGCAGCCTTGAAGAAACACAATAAAGCGGATACCAGGGCCATCGACAGTACCACAAGATTCGAATGAGTGAATGCGACCAGTTGTAGACATGAGCTATTCTCGTAGAGGAATTTATACCGTTTATTTTATTACAAAAACGGTACATAAAATAGGGTCAAATGGTAACGAGACCTTTAAAAATAAAGGCAATCACCTGTGAAGATGATTGCCTTTATTAAACTTGAAAAGTAAAGGACGAAAGCCCTTACTGGTGGCTAGAAGAAAGCAAACATTGTGATACCGCCAGTGGTGTACACTGACTCTTTTGCTTCTTCGTAATCCGGTGTTTTTGCTGTTAATGCGAAAGAGGCACCAACGTATTGGTTATACCAAGCGACACCAAGCACAGCAGTCGCTTGAATGTTCTCTAAAGTCACATCGTAGATAGCAGGGTCTTCGTTGTTTTTATTAGCGTACTCATCAACACCTGAGCGATCGCCTTCGATAGTCAGGTCGTTGAATCGGTAGCGACCTTCAAGGCCAGCATAGGTAAACCAACCAGCGTTTGATGCGCCGATCATGCCCGGTTTGAATGGGTTTTCTGTGGTGATGTTGGCTGCACCAAAGTTACCGCCCAAGTCCGTACCCCAACGGAACATAAAACCAGTCGAGATATCACTTCTAAAGTTACCCACGTTGATTTCTGAAACGTTAGAGATTTCGTAGTCAGTATTCGCAAGAGCTTGATTACGCATTAAGTTGAAATGGCTTAGGTAACCAACGCTTCCCGCCCACTCATCATCGACTTGGTATTCCCAACCCATAGGCTCATCCGATTTAGTGATCGAGTGAACCAGCTTCTGAGCGTCTTCTGACAGCGCGCGCTCACCCGTGGTACCAAACGTGATATTAAAACGCTGGGCTTGCTGTGGGTTTAAGCTGATGTAGTTGAATTCAGTGTGTAGGTAACCTGCGTATGGGCGATCATTAGGCGATGGTGTTTCTAACTCAATGTCAGAAGGCGTATACATCTTGTGGCCAATGGTGATTTCCCACTTATCTAGAGAGCTGGCGCCCCAGTAAGAAAGGCTCAGTGGTTTTGCCCAGTTGTATGGCGTAATACTTGATGATGTATAACCCAGAAATAAGCCGTTGGTATAGTCTTGGTCGACACCAAAAATACCATCATTATCTAAAGCAAAAGTCAGCGTAGAACGCTCAGAGGCTAAAGATGAGAAAGAGAGAAGAATCAGGGGTAAACAACGCAGGTATTTCATGGAGCAGTTACTCTTAAATTATGAACCGCGATATTACCGTAATTTGACAGAATTTGTGGAAAAAAAGTGAATGGCAGGGTGCTTTTTTGCTCAACCTAACATTTCGCGGGATAGGTGAGTGTAGTGCGATTTATTTCAGATATAAAAAAGCCCCGCACATTGGCGAGGCTAATATTATTTACTGTCTATTGAGCGTGAGCTTATAGAGACTCAGTAAATGTACGTGCGATTACGTCAGCTTGTTGCTCTGCAGTTAGAGAGTTAAAGCGAACAGCGTAACCAGATACACGGATTGTTAGCTGAGGGTATTTCTCAGGGTGCTTAACTGCGTCTTCAAGAGTTTCGCGGTTAAGAACGTTAACGTTAAGGTGTTGACCACCTTCAATGCCAGCTTCGTGGTGGAAGTAACCATCCATTAGGCCTGCAAGGTTAGCACGTTGGCTATCTTGTTCTTTACCTAGTGCGTTTGGCACGATAGAGAACGTGTAAGAGATACCATCTTGTGCGTCAGCAAACGGTAGTTTACCTACAGACGTTAGTGAAGCTACAGCGCCTTTCTCATCACGACCGTGCATTGGGTTTGCACCAGGAGCGAAAGGAGCGCCAGCACGACGACCGTCTGGAGTGTTACCTGTTTTCTTACCGTAAACCACGTTAGACGTGATAGTAAGAACTGACTGTGTAGGGATAGAGTTACGGTAAGTCTTAAGCTTACGGATCTTGTTCATGAACGTAGAAACTAGTTCACAAGCAATATCATCTACACGAGAGTCGTTGTTACCGTATTTAGGGTAATCGCCTTCGATTTCGAAGTCAGTTGCAATGCCATCTTCGTCGCGGATTGGTTTAACAGTCGCGAACTTGATTGCAGATAGTGAGTCAGCTGCAACAGATAGACCAGCAATACCACAAGCCATTGTACGACGAACGTCACGGTCATGAAGAGCCATTAGAGACGCTTCGTAGCTGTACTTGTCGTGCATGTAGTGAATGCTGTTTAGTGCAGTCACGTATTGCTTAGCTAGCCAGTCCATGAAGTGATCTAGACGGTCCATTACTTTATCGTAATCAAGAACAGCGTCAGTCATTGGAGCTTCTTTAGGACCAACTTGCATCTTAAGTTTTTCGTCCACACCGCCGTTGATTGCGTAAAGCATTGTTTTCGCAAGGTTAGCACGAGCACCGAAGAACTGCATTTGCTTACCAACGATCATTGGAGATACACAACAAGCGATAGCGTAATCATCAGACTCAAGGTCAGGACGCATTAGGTCATCATTTTCGTACTGGATAGAAGAAGTATCGATAGATACCTTCGCACAGAAACGTTTGAAGCCGTCAGGTAGTTGCTCAGACCAAAGAACAGTGATGTTTGGCTCTGGAGAAGGACCCATAGTGTATAGAGAGTTAAGGAAACGGAAGTTCGAACGCGTTACTAGCGTACGACCGTCGATACCCATACCACCCATAGACTCTGTTGCCCAGATTGGGTCGCCAGAGAATAGCTCATCGTACTCAGGAGTACGTAGGAAACGAACCATACGCAGCTTCATTACGAAGTGGTCGATCATTTCTTGTGCTTGGTCTTCTGTAATTTTGCCAGCAGCGATATCACGCTCGATGTAGATGTCTAGGAAAGTCGAAGTACGACCTAGAGACATTGCAGCACCGTTTTGAGATTTAACAGCAGCTAGGTAGCCGAAGTAAGTCCACTGGATAGCTTCTTGAGCTGTTTGAGCTGGCTCAGAGATATCGAAACCGTATTTCTCAGCCATTTGCTTGATTTGACCTAGAGCACGATGTTGCTCTGAGATCTCTTCACGCAATTGCATTGTTGCAGAAAGATCTTCGCCGTTCTCGAAACGCTCTTGTAGAGATGCGAATTGAGCCGCTTTGTCTTTCATTAGGAAATCAATACCGTAAAGTGCAACACGACGGTAGTCACCAATGATACGACCACGGCCGTAAGCATCAGGAAGACCAGTCAGAACACCAGACTTACGACATTTTAGGATATCAGGAGTGTAGATATCGAAAACGCCAGCATTGTGTGTTTTGCGGTATTCTGAGTAGATTTTTGAAACCATTGGGTCAAGAGTTTCACCGTATGCTTTACAAGAACCTTCAACCATACGTACACCACCGTTAGGGATGATTGCACGTTTTAGTGGCTTCTCAGTTTGTAGACCAACGATAGTCTCAAGATCTTTCTCAATGTAACCTGCATCGTGAGCAGTAATGGTAGAGATAACAGAAGTATCGAAATCTACAGGTGCTTTAGTTGCGTTTTCCTGTTTGATACCTTCCATTACCGAAGACCAAAGCTTGTTAGTTGCTTCAGTACCCTCAGAAACTAGGAAAGACTCGTCGCCTTCATACGGCGTGTAGTTCTTTTGAATGAAATCACGAACGTTTACTTCGCTTTGCCACTCACCTGCAGCAAAATCTTCCCAAGCTTTAGCAAATTGCTCTGCCATGACATACCTACCTTTTTAGTAGAAAAAATACGTACATTAACACTGTTGAGCCAGCGCCCCTCGTAAGGGTAGTACACTCTTATTAATAACAATATATATGAGCATATAAGCGTCATATGGTTATATATATTGTCACTACCTTTTATATGTTGTCTTTACTCTATGTATTCAAGACTACGCTAAAAAATTTCTGCAAACCTTAAACTAAATCAATAAATGCCAAAAAAAGTTGAAAAAATTTGAGTGGCAGGGGTTGCCACCCAAACTTTTTTTTAATCCTAATACTACTTTTGTGTAGTAAGGACCATTATAGCCAAGCTTTTAGGCCATATTGACTTTCTAGCATACCAACTGCAAGCATTGCTACTAGACAGATAACTAAAACGCCAACTGGGATAACAATCTTATCTACAAATGATAGACGCTTCGCACGCTCTTTATCACCAATTAGACCGTTATTATCTAGAAGCATAGTCAGTGCCCATGCTAATACTGGGTTAACAACTGCTGAACCGAAGATACAGATACCAGCCGCTTGAGAATCTTTTGAATCCTTAACCATTTGCATACCCGCTTCAAGTAGAGGCAGAGATACACCTACAAGTAGCGCAACACGCATCACTGGTGGCCATACTGCTACATCCATTGGGAAACCAAGAATCGCAACAATAATACATAGAGAACCAAGCAAGATTGCGCCGCCGGGAATTGGACGTTTCGCGATTGCTGCTGGGATCATGTACGTACCCCAAGAAGATGTGATGTTACCACCACCAACCGCTGTACCCACCATTTGACGAACAGAACACATAGTCATTGTGTCATCTACGTCCATAAGCACTTTTTCAGAACGTTTAGGGTAGTTAAGTTCTTGGAAGATACGGTGACCTAGGAAGTCAGGTGACCACATTGCTACAGCAAGGATTGCAAATGGTAGAGATGCAATGAAGTGTTCAACGTTTGGCAAGCCAAGCATCCAACCTTCAGAAGTCGAACCCCACCAGTAAACTGGGTTTAGGTTTGGAATACCCATTTCAGTTTCGAATACGATGTCGAAGCCAGCACCTAATACTAATGCAATAGCAAGGCCAGTGAATGCACACACTGGAATAGCTAACCAACGCTTGTTCACTTTTGCTAGGAAAGCGTAGATAGCAATAGTAATAGCAAGAACGATTAAACCAACGTAACCCATGCTGCCCGCTTCAACAGTAGAAGATTGAAGACCAACCGCCCATTCTTGAATCGAGTTGATTTGGCTCATGGTACCCGTTAGGCCTAAGAAGATAAGCAAGCCCCCCGCGGTACCTTCCGAAGTCAGGTTAACCAGCTTGGAGCCGCCTTTTAGGAAACTTAGGATTAGACCGAAGATACCGATAAGGATTGCCAATGCAAGAGGGTGAGCACCAGCGAGAGCGATGGTACCAATAAGAGGAATCATTGGGCCGTGGTTACCGGCAAGGTTTGCTTTAGGGTTAAAGAAACCAGAAGCAAGGATACAGAACAGCAGTGCAGGGATAAGCATTTCTACACGAGCGACTTCAATCGCAAACTCTTTACCAAGGTTTACGTGATCCCAAGCTTGAGTTAGGCCATCAGCCCAAGACATCATTACTGCAGAGTACATCGCGATGATACCAATGGTACCAGCAAGTGCAGGAACAAGGTCTTCAAGTTCAAAGCGGAAGTCACGACCTGGAAGGTTTAGACCGAAGCGGCGAGGCTTCATGATTTGAAGCTCGTGATCTAGATAATCTGAGCGGCTCTCAAATTCAGAAGCAGGGCGGTGTAGCTCTTTATAGCTTTTCTCTTCTACTTCAGAGTTCGCATTGTTCACAACGTCTGACATAGATTCCTCATATTTTATGTTAGTAATTCTAAAATTGAATTCTATAAGTTCGCGTAATTGCGTTATTTCTTAGTTATAACTCATTAACATTATGTTGCACGGTTTTGATGTGCTTTATGCAGCTAAGTTAAAAGAAATGTTTGGCATTTTTAATGCCTTATTCTTTGCTGAGGAGTCTAACAAGCTTACCCTTTAGGGTGATTGATCTTGATCACTTTATGAGTGTATGTGAAAGAAAGCTACAAAACGCAGCGATTCATTAACTTCCCATTGATGAATCGTGTAATTTGTTTTCACAAACTGTCGTTTTCTTATCTTCTCCGAGCCTTTACCGCTATGGCATTGGCTGAATGCTTTATGTTTACTGAGTTATCTCACTATTACTCGCTTGCCCCACGCACTGAGTAAAATACTTACAATGTAATAACCTTAAAATAATTGTGCCTTATGGTGAGGGAAGTGTGCTGAATCTGTGCGCTATATTTTGTCGACAGTAATGTTTATAAGTTCACAAAACGTGTTTTTCTTGTGAGACATCCAGCTACGAGAATCTCATTTTGATTAACTTTATTTAAACAATGTAAGGGGTGTAATTACAGCTTATTGATAGAACCCATTCATTAAATTGAGGCGAAAACGCTACCTTTTGCATAATAAGTCAGAGTGAATCGCTATTTATTCCAAATTATTAGGTTAATAATTTGTTGCATGTTATTCCGTGTGGTGCTAGTTTGTATCGCATGAAAAGGTCGGAGTACCTTGCATTTTCACAAACTTGGGAGAGAAAGCGCATGAAAGATGTACCAGCGCTGGACATAAAGGATCTACACAAAACGTTTGGTCAAAATGAAGTTTTAAAGGGAATTTCACTTTCTGCGCATAAAGGCGATGTAGTATCGATTATCGGATCTTCAGGGTCGGGTAAAAGTACTTTCCTTAGATGTATCAACCTTTTAGAGACACCTACCGCAGGCGAGATTTGGGTTAATGGCGAATTAATTCAAATGAAAAACAACCGCCAAGGTGTTTCTGTTCCTGCCAATGAAAAACAAGTACAGCGAATCCGTTCTCGTCTGGCGATGGTTTTTCAGGGTTTCAATCTGTGGTCTCACCTGACCGTTCTCGAAAATGTTATCGAAGCGCCTGTTCACGTCTTGGGCGTACCTAAAGCACAAGCGATTGAAAATGCAGAGTTACTACTGAAGAAAGTAGGGCTGTATGAGCGTAAAGATTACTATCCGGGCCATTTGTCTGGCGGCCAACAACAACGTGCTGCGATTGCGCGAGCGCTAGCGGTTGATCCTGAAGTTATGCTGTTTGATGAACCTACATCGGCGTTAGACCCTGAGTTAGTAGGCGAAGTGCTTGGTGTAATGCGCGATCTAGCAGAAGAGGGAAGAACCATGCTTGTGGTAACTCACGAAATGGCTTTTGCTCGTGACGTATCTAACCATGTGATGTTCTTGCATCAAGGTCTAGTGGAAGAACAGGGCGATCCAGCTAAACTGTTTACGGAACCTGAATCTGAGCGTTTACAACAATTTATCTCATCGATTTACTAATCAGAATTGAAATGCCGTTGCCAAGGTAAACTGCGACGGTGTGAACAATAAAACACAACAAGTAAGTTAATAAGTAACAACAAACACAATATTAAAACTAGCAAAACATAAAAACCTAAATCACAGGAGTAGGGATATGAAAAAGTGGTTATTAGTCGCGGCACTTGCTGCAACTGCTGCAACGGGCGTAGCTCAAGCAAAAGAATGGAAAACAGTACGTTTCGGTATTGAAGGTGCTTACCCTCCATTTAGCTGGACAGAAGCTGACGGTTCACTGAAAGGCTTCGATGTCGATATGGCTAACGCGCTTTGTACTGAAATGCAGGTGCAGTGTAAGATCGTTGCACAAGATTGGGATGGTATTATTCCTTCTCTACTTGCTCGTAAATATGATGCGATCATCGCGGCAATGTCTATCACGGAAGAGCGTAAGAAAAAGATCGACTTCACTGGTAAATACGCACTTATCCCAAACAACTTCATCGCTAAGAAAGGTGCCGACCTTAACTTTGATGATCTAAGTGGTAAAAAGATCGCCGTTCAACGTGCAACAACGCACGATAAGTACCTAACAGACAACTACGGTGACACTGTAGAAATCGTTCGTTACGGTTCATTCGATGAAGCTTACCTTGATCTAGCTAACGGTCGTGTTGCTGCTGTACTGGGTGATGCATCTGCTCTAGAAGAAGGCGTACTAAACAAAGCTGGTGGCGAAGACTACGAGTTTGTTGGTCCATCACTAACCGATCCTAAGTGGTTCGGTGAAGGTTTTGGTATTGCTCTACGTAAGCAAGACAAAGATCTGACTAAGCAATTAGATGCTGCAATCCTTTCATTACGTGAAAAAGGCATCTACCAAGAGATCGCTGCTAAATACTTCAACTACGACGTATACGGTGAGTAATCTCTAGCATCACTTCTTAAGGGAGAGGTTCTCCTCTCCCTGTCTTACCAACTTTTTCGCAGTTCTGTTGGAATTCATTATGTTTGATTTACAAGGATATGAAGCGTCGATCCTGAAAGGGGCGGTGCTCACAATCGAAGTTGCCTTGCTGTCGCTAATTTTAGCTATGGTTCTTGGTATGCTAGGTGCCTTAGCAAAACTAGCGCCTTATCGCTGGGCTCGTGCTATCGCAACCCTCTACACAACCGTTATTCGAGGCATTCCTGATCTCGTCTTGATGATGCTGATTTTCTTTGGTGGACAAATCCTTTTAAACAACAGTTTGTATTCCATCAATGAGTGGCTCAATGAGTGGTTCACATCAAGTGATCCTAACCACGAATGGACCGCTTACTTACCTGATTATATTGATGTCAGTCCATTTGTTGCTGGTGTCTTAACCATTGGATTCATCTTTGGCGCTTACATGGCTGAAACCTTCCGTGGTGCGATCATGGCGGTTGATAGCGGTGAAATGGAAGCAGCAAAGGCCTATGGCATGGGGCCTGTTCTAGCGTTCCGTCGTATTCTATTACCGCAAATGATTCGTCACGCACTGCCGGGTTTTGGTAACAACTGGTTGGTTTTACTTAAAACTACCGCGCTGGTTTCCATTATTGGCCTAGAAGATATGGTGCGTGTTAGCGCACTGGCAGCGGGTTCAACCAAAATGCCATTTACCTTCTATATGACAGTGGCGATTATCTTCTTATTCTTCACCAGTGTTTCGACGGGCTTACTTAAGCTGGTTGAACGTAAATTCAGTATCCACGCGAGGTAGTTATGGACTTTTCATTGATAATTGAAAGCCTGCCGATTTACCTTGGTGGTTTGTGGACAACGGCTTGGATGGTTTGTGTCGCTTTGATTATTGGCTTATTCGTAGCCATACCATTAGCGATCGCTCGTAATAGCCCAAATATGCTGATTAACGCTCCGGCTTGGTCATTCATCTATTTCTTCCGTGGTACGCCGTTATTGGTGCAGTTGTATCTGATTTACTACGGTATGGACCAATTCTTCCCAGTAAAAGACACGCTATGGGAAAACGCTTGGTTCTGTGCTCTGGTAGCATTCATTCTTAACACATCAGCATATACAGCAGAGATCATTCGCGGTGCTATTAATGGCTTACCTAAAGGTGAAGTTGAAGCAGCAAAAGCGTACGGCATGAGCACACCAAAGACTTACCGCCGAATCATTTTGCCAAGTGCTCTACGTCGTGCATTACCGGCTTACAGTAACGAAGTTATCTTCATGCTTCACGGCTCTGCGGTAGCTGGTATCGTAACCATTATGGACTTAACAGGTGCAGCGCGTTTGGTTAACTCTCGTTACTATGCTCCATTCGAGTCTTTCCTAACGGCAGGTCTGTTCTACATGGCGCTAACGTTTATCATCATCGCGATTTTCAAATTCGCAGAGAAGCGTTTCCTTGCTTACTTAAGACCCCTTAGCTAACCGCACGGCATCCATACAGTTAACAAAACGGCGCTCATTGAGCGCCGTTTTTTATTTGCAGACTTTGTTGTTTACTTAAACGTTGACCAAATCGGAGCGTGATCTGACGGTTTTTCAATGCCGCGTAGCTCGTAGTCGATGCCAGCTTCAGTACACTTGTCAGCAAGCTTTTGAGTCGCAAGGACTACATCAATACGCAGGCCACGGTTGTCCACGAAACCTTTTGAACGGTAATCAAACCACGAGTATTGATCGTTCACTTCAGGGTGAAGCATACGGAAGCTGTCTACGAAGCCCCAGTCCATCAATGTTTTCAACCATTCGCGCTCTTCTGGTTGGAAAGAACATTTACCTGTCTTTAACCAACGTTTCGCATTAGGTTCACCAATGCCGATGTCTGCGTCGATAGGGCTGATATTAATGTCGCCCATTACGATCACTTGCTCATCTTTGTTGTGATAGTCGTTTAGGTAAGTCATTAAGTCTTTGTAGAACTGACGTTTGTACGGGTATTTTGTTTCATGCTTGATGTTATCCCCTTGAGGGAAGTAACCATTTAGCACGGTAACTTTTTCACCATTTTCATCTTCAAACGTCGCCATGATCATGCGTTTTTGATGATCTTCATTATCTGTTGGGAAACCCTTCTGCACAGAGATAGGCTCTTGCTTACACAACATTGCCACACCGTAGTGGGCTTTTTGACCGTGGAAGTAAACCTTGTAGCCCATTGCTTCAACATCAGCAATTGGGAAGGCTTCATCGTGCACTTTTATCTCTTGCAGACCAATCACGTCGGGTTGGTGTTTGTCGATAATAGCTTGCAGTTGGTGAAGGCGGGCTCTGAGGCCGTTGATGTTGAAGCTAATTACTTTCATTTGTTTTTATACCTCTCGTAAACCTTTGTCACTGCTTGTCTTTAAAGGCTTTTGATTTGGTGGATTTCATGGTTCATCGTATTTAACCATGCTTGATAATTTCTGTCGCCACTTTGTAGAGACAAAATGGCGACATTAAATGATGTGAATACTTACAGTTACGCAGAATCTATTGAGTCTTTATTAAATCCAAAAAGAACGCGTATTCGAGTGCGTCTTCATTTAGTCGTTTAAATCGACCAGAAGCGCCACCGTGACCGGCTTCCATATCGGTTTTGAACAGCAACACGTTGTTGTCTGTTTTCATCTCACGCAACTTCGCGACCCATTTCATTGGCTCAAAGTACTGTACTTGTGAATCATGCAGGCCTGTCGTTACCAACATGTTCGGGTAGCTTTGCACTTTTATATTGTCGTATGGTGAGTAACTTAACATGTAATCGTAGTAGGCTTTATCGTTTGGGTTGCCCCATTCGTCATACTCGTTGGTGGTTAGAGGAATCGATTCATCGAGCATGGTTGTCACAATGTCTACAAACGGAACATGTGCACCAATACCACGGTACAGTTCTGGTGCTTGGTTGATGATTGCTCCCATTAATAGACCGCCAGCAGAGCCACCAACGGCGAACACTTTATCCTTAGCGCCATAGCCTTCTTCAACAAGCTCTTTGGTTACATCAATAAAGTCGTTGAACGTGTTTTGTTTGGTCAGTTTTTTTCCATCTTCATACCAAGGGCGACCAAGCATTTCTGAACCGCGGACATGTGCGATGGCATAAACAAAACCTCTATCTAGTAGGCTTAGGCGAGTTGAGCTGAAGGTCGGTTCGATGGTAGAGCCGTAAGACCCATAGCCGTATTGGTAGATTGGATTAGTGCCGTCTTTCTTGAATAAGTCTTTACGATAAACCAAAGAAACAGGGACTTGCTTACCATCGCGGGCCCTAACCATGATTCGCTCTGATTGGTAGTTATCCGCTTCAAAATCACCTAAGACGGGGGTTTGCTTCATGAGCTCGGATTCACCTGTACTTAGGTCGAAATCATAATAAGTACCTGGCGTGGTTAAGCTGCTGTAATAGATACGAACTTTTGAGTTATCTAATTTATAGTTACTCGTTAGGTAAGCGGCAAATGCGGTGTCGTTAAATTCAAGTGGGAACTCGTAGCCTGTTGAGAGTTGGCGAACTTTCACTGTAGACAAGCCATCCGCGCGTTGTTCGTAAACAAGATGGTCATCAAACAACTCGAAATCAACAAGCTGAGTATTATCGTCTGCTGGGATGACATCGACCCATTTTGAGCGATCATGCATCTCTTCAGCTGTGACTTTCATTAAACGGAAATTGACCGCTTGGTAGTTGGTGTAGATGTAATACCAATCACCTAGCTTAGCGATGCTGTACTCTATGCCTGTCTCTTTTGGGTAGAAAGCCTCAGCTGTAGCCTTTGGGTTGTTGGCATCGATGACTGAAACACCGCTGGTTTCTGTGCTCGAGTGCCAAATATAGACCTGTTCACCATCTTTGCTTTTACTCAAAGAGGTGTAGTAAGCGCTATCGGTTTCTTCGTAGATTAACTCATCGCTTGCCTGAGCGGTGCCTAAAACGTGGCGGTAAACTTGATAACCCAGCAATGTTTGTGGATCTTTCTTGATGTAGTAGAAGGCTTGGTTGTCGTTTTGCCACGCGATTGCACTTGAAGCGCCTTCAATTTCATCTTTTAGGTATTCACCTGTCGTGAGGTCTTTGATCTTGATGGTGTAAATTCGGCGGCTCAGCGTATCTTCGCCATAGGCCAACAAGTTTTCGTCTGGGCTGATCGTTAAGCCACCAATACTGAAGAATTCATGCTCTTTTGCTAGCTCGTTAACATCTAAGATGACTTGCTTGTCTGTGCCTAAAAAGTTTTTTTCACGCAGGTGAACTGGGTATTCGTTGTCACCTGTGACCTTATTCGAGTAGTAGTAACTGCCTTTGCGAACCGGTACCGAATTGTCGTCTTTGGCGATTCGGCCTTTAATCTCTTCAAATAATTGTTTTTGTGCTGTTTCTGTATGTTTCAGCACTGTATCTGCGTACTGATTCTCTTGTTCAAGTTGTTGTAAGATCTCTGGATCTTGGCGTGCATCATCGCGCATCCAGTAGTAATCATCGATTCGGCTGTCACCATGAATCGTCATTGTGTGAGGGACTTTCTTAGCAACGGGTGCTTGGGTTTGCTGAGCGACGAGTTGTGATTGGGAGTAGTGGTTCATGGTTGAGATTCCTTGATTGCTGCATCCGGCGACAAGCGCTATTGATACGGCTAATGTGGTTAAAGCGATACGCATCTGTATATCCTTAGTCTGTACCTTACTCGTTTTAATGCCAGCATCCTTGGTTGTGAGAGTTCAGGTACGTTGGTGTTCTTCCAGTGATATTATTTATAATTGGATTCTGGATATGCACCTTCATCGTAAGTGTCTGTTATTGTTTTCAAAAAATCAAAGCAATGTTAAATGAAATTACTGATACGTGAGAGTGGAAGGAATAATGTGCAACAAAAAGGGACACACTGTTCAGTATGTCCCTTTCCTTTGTTTGGGCAGGATTCGAGCTTTACGTTAAATAGCCAATGGCATTTCATTTGAGTGGTCAGGTTTACGATTAACCCAACGTAAACCAAGCATAGCGATGAATGACATTGCAATCATCAAGCAACCGAGTGGCAGTTGGTCTTGAGCTGGGAAGAACGATGCCAATAGTGTTGCGATGCCAGCACCTAGGTTTTGCATTCCACCTAAAATCGCACCTCCAGTACCAGCGTGGTAGGGGAATGGCGAAAGTGCCCCTGTTGTCGCCGCAGGGAATAATATGCCAGCGCCCAAGAAGTAAATGGTTGCACCGCCAATTAAGGTTAATGCTGTTGTTTGACCAAACAGACCCGGTATCAATACCACTGTTGAGCCTACCAAGATAGCTACTAGACCAACATTCAGTGCGCGGCGCTCAGAGCGACGTTGTGCGATGTAACTAGATAAGCCAGCACCGACTAAGTAACCCGGAATAGGCAAGACAAACAACAAGCTTACTGTGGTTGCCGGTAAGCCAAGCACGCCACCAAGCAATACACCTGCAGCTGCTTCAAATACGGCTACACCAGCAAATGTTGCGACCAATACCAATAAGAAACCTTGGAAACGTTTATCAGACAGAACGAATTTGTAGCTGTTGGCAACCGATT
The DNA here is from genome assembly GCF_023161695.1 of Vibrio sp. 1CM2L. Lineage (NCBI taxonomy): Bacteria > Pseudomonadati > Pseudomonadota > Gammaproteobacteria > Vibrionales > Vibrionaceae > Vibrio > Vibrio sp. 1CM2L. Next base: position 489,735 of record NZ_JALNTT010000002.1, on the reverse strand, counting down.
CATGCTTGCGTCGTTCTTTCGGCAGTGTTTCCATCATGCTCGTCATCATAGTGATCACAACAGCAATGCCGAACAGCGCAAGGAACAAGTAGCTAGAACGCCAACCGAAAACTTCGGTTAGGTAACCGCCTAATACAGGAGCCATCAATGGTGAGAAAATCACACACATGCTAATCAAGCTGTTTGCACGGTGCAGTTCTGCGCCTTCAAAACAGTCGCGAGTCAATGTACGAGACATCGCACCACCACAACCGATGCCCAAACCTTGGATAAAGCTGCCCGCTAAGAACCATTCATATTCGTGAGCGAACAATGCTACCAAAGTACCGATGATGTAGATGATCAAACCAATCACGATGATCGGTTTACGACCTAGGCGATCAGAAAGTGGGCCGTAGACAAATTGCGACAGACCATAAGGGATCAAGTAACACGCCATCACCGCTTGCAGTGAAGATGCCGAAACTAAGAACTCACCTGCCATATGACCGATAGAAGGCACGTACATCGTTTGAGTCATTTGACCTACGGCAGTCAGAATAGCGATTAAAAAGGTAAGTTTCGCTAATGGAAACGAGGCGGACATTTGCGTATCTCTCCAAAAATTAAGACGTAAAAAGCCTTAGCGCTCCATTAAAGGAGAGCCAAATGAATAAAGTGATCAGGGAATCTAGGCGCGAGATATTAGAGCTTGATTGCAGGCTTAGCAATCAAAAAGTGTGAAGTTGAGCAAGATAAAAATCTATAACTTGGATTATAAAAACTAATCCGAAATCGCTGCGTTTTAAAGAGGGAGAGGGTGGAGAGGGCTTCCTTTAAATATCGCTGTTTTGGCTATGTCCAAAGCCCTAAAACCTAAGCAACATAGCCAATGATTATATGAGTACATCATTTGAAATCACAGAAAAAAGGAAGAAAACACGCTCTATTAACATTTGTGTAAACTTTCGTTTTATATGTAAGCAATTTGTGCTGTAATTATCCGCTAAGCTATTCGTCTAACTTATTTACATTGTGTACAGCAATTCGTTGTCGGTGTGATAGTTATGGTTATGGAAGTCTTTTGGCTTAAATAAGGATATTAAATGCGCTCTCTATCGGTACAGTGGAAAATAACCCTCTTAGCAGGTTGTTGTTTAATCATTACGTCACTGTCTCTTATTGGTTTCTCGATCTACAACGCGACGAGTAATCAACAAGTCATCAAATCTCAAAGTTCAGAATCAGTTATCAATAAAACTCAGCAGCTGCTGGCGTCTGTTTCTCAGCTTAATGCTCAAGAAACTCAACGTTATGTAGACGAAGCTATTTACCGCGCAGAGATGCTTGCGGCCAGTGCTCAGTTTCTAAAAAACAATGCAGACGAAAACTTTACGCCAAGTGAAGAGCTTCGTACCGCCTTGGATGAAATGGTTCGTCGCTCGGTTTTAAACTTCGACTCTATTCAAGGTGCATATCTAGTTTTCAAGCCTGATTTACTCGATAGTGAAGATGCGAATTATGTCGATGCTGACTATGTTGGCTCTAACGAAAAAGGTCGTTTTGCTCCTTATTGGAAGGTAGCAGATAACGGTGAAAATGTTCTAGCGAACGTTCTTTCAGAATCGATCTTGAATGATGACAGCAATAGCGAACGTTTTTACTGTCCTTTGTCTTCAGGGCAAACATGTATTAGTACGCCTAGAGTGGTTAACAGCGGTGGTGTAACACTACTTACGTCCTCTATTTCGGTACCCATCTTAGTCGACGATGTCGCGATTGGTTTTCTTGGTATTGATCTAAGACTCGATGGTTTAACCAGTGTGATTACTCAATCTGACCAGAGCTTGTTTAACGGTGCGGGCAAAGCTTACGTGGTTAGTCTAGATGGTTCAGTCATCGCTTCTGATGATTCAAGCATTGCAGTCGGTTCAACCTTCCAAAGTGACAATACAAACAGTGATTTAATGACCGACTTTATCTTTGGTGGTGAAGTGACAACGCAATGGAGTGAGAACGGTGAGTGGTTACTTGCCTTTGCACCTGTTGTTGCGGCTAACCAAACTTGGGGTGTATTGTTCGAGATCCCAAGAGAGAGCGTCGTCGCTGATGCCAACAAATTGGATTCCATCATTAGTAATAAGCTAAGTGAAGGCATCAAGACGGAAGTAATTGCAGGTACCGTATTCATTTTGTTCGGTTTAGCTATTATCGCATTTGCTTCACTTTCAATTGTGAAGCCTATTCGACAAGTGGTCGAGCGACTTAATGATATTGCTTCTGGTGAAGGGGATTTGACGCAGCGTTTAGAGGTTAAGTCTCAAGACGAAATTGGTCAGCTATCTAAAGGGTTCAACTTATTCTTAGATAAGCTACAACACACGATTAAAGAAGTCATTCACACCACTGAGCAAGTGGCGAGTACGACAAGCCAGGCTAAAGCATCGGCATCAAGCACTCGAGAAAGCAGTGAATCTCAATTTAAAGAAGTCGATCTTGTGGCAACAGCGGCTGAAGAGATGACCCAAACAGCGGGCTTAGTGGTACAAAACGCAGAAGTGGCCGTTGATGCAGCGTGCGAAGCGAATCGTTCTGCTCAACAAGGGCAACAAGTTATTGAGCTTTCAGCCGGTGAAATGAGAAAGCTGGTGGAACGTATGTCGAGTGCTGTTCCTATTGTTGAAGAGTTGGCCAAAAATAACGGCAACATCACCGAGATCTTAAGTGTGATTGAGGGGATCTCTGAGCAAACTAACTTACTGGCATTGAATGCGGCGATTGAAGCGGCTCGTGCTGGCGAACAAGGCCGTGGCTTTGCTGTTGTTGCGGATGAGGTAAGAAACCTCGCAAGCCGAACACAGTCATCGGTTGGTGAGATCAGAGCGGTGATCGACAAGGTTCATGCTGGAACTCAAGATGTCGTTGAAGCGATACAAGAAGGAAATATACTTGCAAACGACACTGCGCTACACGTTCAAAAAGCAGTTGAAGATCTGGGGTCGATCTTTACTTCTATTGAGGCGATCAGTGATATGAACAGTCAGATCGTTCGAGCAGCTGAAGAGCAACAATCGGTTTCCGGTGAAGTAAATCAAAGCGTGGTTAATATTCGCGATTTGAGTGCGAAGATCTTGGAGCAAGCCGCGGCTTCTGAGCAAGTGGGTAATGAAATTGATCAACTGTCTCAACAACAACAAAAGTTGGTCAATCAGTTCAAGGTATAGTTGTTCAAGGTATAAGCATTAAGCCTTAACCAATTCTCGAATAGAAAAAGGGACAAATGAAGATTTCATTTGTCCCTTTTTTTAATTGTTTCTATAGATGCTAGTCAATAACCAGCGGTTGACGCTGCTTACTCTTCGATAAACCAGTAGCCTTTGTTGACCAGTTCAGTCACGACAGTTACGCCCGAAGGAGATAGGGCAGTAGCCGAGGTAATCATGGTCTCATCGCAAAGTATGTTGAGTAACGAAGAGTCCGCTTCATCAACCTTAACCACTTCGCCATTGATGTAAGCCGTGTTGCTTTCATTTTCGTGGTAGAGCGCTTTTAAGCCTGATACTCGGTGAATCTCACCTTCAGACTCTAAGTGTTGAGCGATCTCTTCTTGAGTCCATAGTGGCTCTGGAGCAACGATATCAAGCTGGTGGCGTGATTGGCTTAGCAGACAACCCATGAATTCACTGATGGTTTCAGGTTGCTCTAGTGCAGATTTCAACATGTCTGTGAGATTGCTTAAATCCGATGAACGAATTTTTCCGTAGCCTTCTTGCGTTTTGAATTCTGGATCGTGCAGGTGAACGTCTCCCATATCATGAGCAAGCACAAAATCGGCAAAGTTGCTGATCAGCTCTTGTTCTTTAGGAGAGCGGTAGCCAATAGAGTAGCTCATTGACGGCTCTAACGTGTTCCCTTCATGAGGGAAACCCGGTGGGATATAAAGGATATCGCCCGGCTCTAAAGTTTGATCAATGATCGGGTCAAAACCTTCAATTTGACGAAGTGCAGACGCTTGAACAGTCTCTTTGTATTGGCCAACATCTTTAGCGCCCACCTTCCATTGACGTTTGCCTTGACCTTGAATGATGAAGACATCGTATTGATCAATATGTGGGCCTACGCCGCCTTCAGGTGCTGAGTAGCAGATCATGAGATCGTCGAATAACCAGTTTGGTAACGCTTGGAACGCCTCAGCCAGTTGATTTGCGCCTTGGTGCCAGTGGTTCGCTGCTTGAACGATCAGTTGCCAATGAGTTTCGGTTAATTCGCCAAATTTTTCTTCGGAGAATGGGCCGTGTTCTGCAGTCCACTGATTGTCGAGGTTAGAGACAAAGCGAGAATCCACTTCTTCTTCCATCGATAAACCAGCAAGTTCTTCCGGCGAAATTGGGTCGACGAAGTTTTGGAAGCCACCCTTTAAGATGGTTGGTTTTTTATGCCAGTAGTTTTCAAGAAACTCGGGCATAGAAAAGCTAAGTTGGTACATGTGAATCCTGTATATTTTTATGCTAGATGCTAGATGCTAGATGCTAGATGCTAGATGCTAGATGCTAGTTTGGCTTGTAAATCTTGCTGGACAATTTTGATTGCTTCTAACGCGACTTTTGGATCGATTTCGTTGCTTTCGAGCAGATAGATCAGGTCGACAGCTAACTTAACTTCTTCTGGTGCGTTATCCAGTGGTGATGGTGTGTTATCAGTGTTCATTTCGCTTAGGGTTCTCTAAGTTAATCAGTCTCTCAATATTTTTCATTGAGTCTTCACAGCGTTCTAATCGTTCTTTGGCTAACTGCCAAGCCTCTTCCGCTTTTTTCTTACTGTGGCGAGGCGCAGAATCAAACGCTAACTTTCGTACTCGTACTAAATCGACCAATCGCTTTTGCCAGTCTTGGTGCTGAGCGAGTTCGTTGTATAGGTCGTTAAGGGTTTTCCCTGACTTACTTTTTCGGTCCAAGCGTAAATCGTGGTTGGCTAACTCTCTTTGGATTGCTGCAATCTGATTGGTCAGCTTTTCTGTGAGGTAGTTGGCTCTGGATGCGGTCAGTTGATTTGTGGTTTGTTCACGTACAATGGTGCGGTACGTTGCCTGAGTTTCAAGTGCATAGGGAAGCAAAACAGAGGCGCCACATTTAAATAAGGCTCGGTCAAATAAGGCTTGATGATATGCCCCTCGAGATTTATCAACCTGAGAGCAATGACCAATCAAGGTATCAATGACACTTTTTAGCTTTGAAAATTGATTCATTTCACTTCCCGTTGGCTACTGCCTATAAGTTCACAAACCAAGCTTCGTATGCCAGTTTAATCGCAAGTACGCTTACTACGGTAACAAACACAGGTCGTATAAATGTAGCACCGAAACGAATAGCAGAGTGAGCACCAACAAACGCTCCGGCCATTAAACAAAGACCCATGGTTAAACCTAGAACCCAATCAATATGACCAAGAATCGCGAAGGTCACCAAAGAGGTAAAGTTACTGGTAAAGTTCATGGCTTTGGATAGACCAGAGGCAAGTAAGATGTTTAAGCGGTAAAGCGCCATAGAGCTTACCGTCCAAAACGCGCCAGTTCCTGGGCCTGCAACCCCATCATAAAAACCAAGAATGAACCCTTGGTACTTTTGTTTTCTCTTAAGTACAGGGCAAGGTTTAGGAGACACGTTGTGATTGGCATTCGGTGTCTTATGAAAAATGGTATAGACCGCTGCGGCAAGAATGACTAACGGTAATACCTTTTCTAACCACTCGGTGCTAATAGCGTCAACAGTGAGTGTGCCGATGGTCGCACCTATTAAAGTAGATATGAATGCATTGACCCAACACTCAGGCTTGAACAGCTTTTTACGGTAGTAAGTGAATGCAGCTGTAGATGAAGCGAAAGTCGCTGCAAGCTTGTTAGTACCCAATGCAATGTGTGGCGGTAAACCAAGTGATAGTAAAGCTGGAACGGTTAACATCCCTCCGCCACCTGCGACAGCATCAATAAAGCCTGCTGCAAATGCAACCAGAGCAAGTATGACCAACATGGTTGGCTCAATCATTTCCATAAATAGCTAGTGTTCTCGTTATCGGCTGATAGGGCAGCCACATGAAAAATCGATGGATTAGTCATGTTGGGTTGTGAATGCAAGGGCCTAGCGATGACAGGCCCATAACTACCTCGAGGGCAGGGGATATTAGTATTTTATTGTTCTTTTAAAAGGCGGTAGTGAATCGAGTAGGGACTTTCCGTATCGCTTCGTTACTATGCGTCTATCAAGGATCGTGACTTTACCAGAATCTCTTTCCTTACGCAGTAGTCTACCCACAGATTGAATAAGCTTTTTACTCGCATCTGGAACAGTAATCTGCATAAAAGGGTTACCACCGCGTGATTCAATATATTCTGAATGTGCTTGCTCTACGGGAGAGGTAGGAACACCAAAAGGAATCTTAGTAATAACGAGGTTTTCAAGAAGCTCACCCGGTAGATCAAGACCTTCAGAAAAGCTGCCAGTTCCAAAAAGAACGCTGGTTTTACCTTGATCTATTAGCTTTTTATGTTTTTTTAGGATTTCAGTTCGTGATGTATCACCTTGAACCTGCAATGCCCACGACTTTTTAACGAAATCTGTTGCTAAAGCCTCTGCAACTTTATTCATTTGCCAGTAAGAAGAGAATAGAACGAGATTGGCTTTTTTGTCTTCTATTACCTTAGGCAAAATTTCAATAAGATATTCGGTAAACTGAGGTGCTTGTGGTTCGTACTTCATTGCCGGAACGATCAGCTCAGCCTGATTCTGGTAATCAAACGGTGATGCCAAAGCCAAAAACTGTACGCCATCTTCTGCTTTTTGGCTGATACCAGCTTGATGACAGAAAAAGCTGAAAGAGTTTAGTGCTCTCATGGTCGCAGATACTAATACGGCACCCACACAGCGGCTCCAGATTTGCTGATCCAGTTGCCAACCCACCTCTAGTGGTGAAACATTCACAACGAAGTCGCCTTCGCTTTCTTTGTTTAGTTCGAGCCAACGAGCCAAAGGAGCGCCTTTTTCTCTCTTCGGTTCAGCCATTAAGCGCCAAACTTGAGCAAGGTTCTCTGTTCTTTGTATATAGAAGCCAATTTCTGCGAGTGCTGGCTCTGCAAGCTTTGCTGAAAGTTCTCCGTCTTTAACTCGTTCTGCAATTAGGTCTGCAATCTTCGCAACGGCTTGGCTCGCCTTTTGCGTGAGCTGCTTGAGATCTTTAGATTCATTTTCAAGCCACTCTGGTAAGTCGCCATGTTCGAAGCGATACAAGCCGTCTTCAAAGTGGTTAGCGTCAAACTGTCTACTCATTTGAGTCAGAGTAGGGATCAGCTGTTGCACTGAGTCTTGCAGTTCATTTCTAAATCGGTGGACACGCTTTTCGTCAGCGAGGCCTGACAGTTTTGTAATGGATTGGTTCAAACGCTCCAACCATGACGCCGCGCCTTTTAAGCTCGCAGCCGCAGAAGAGTGATCTCTGGCTACATGCGGTAAATGGTGAGCTTCATCGAATATATAGATGCTATTTTCTGGCTCAGGCAGTATCACACCGCCGCCTAAGTCAGCATCAGCCATCACTAAACTGTGATTGGCGATAATCACGTCTGCTTTATCTAACTCTGAGCGCGCTTTCTGGAAAGGACAATCTCTATGCGTGGGCATACTGTTGTTACAGCTGTGCTTATCACTGACAATCATCTGCCAAATCATATTTTCGATGGGTTTTGGCCACGAATCGCGGTCACCATCCCATTTACCTTGGGTTAGGCTGCGGTACATGGTTTGCAGTTGGTCGATATCCTTTTTCTTCGGCTTAGATTCGAACATTGCCATTTGTCCGCCATCAACCCCGCAGGCAGCGGCTAGCTTTTCGGAACAACAATAACGCTGTCTGCCCTTCGCTAATATGAAAGAAAACTCTCGATCAGTCAGTCTTCTATATAGAGGGAGATCTTTATTGACGAGCTGTTCTTGTAGCGCAACCGTCGCTGTCGATATGACTATTTTTCGATTATTGAGCACAGCGACAGGAATAGTAGCCATTAAATAAGCCAGTGATTTCCCGATCCCTGTCCCCGCTTCTGCAACAATCATGCGATTGCTTTTGTGGTATTGACCACAAAGTGTCTTCGCTATTTCTGCAACAAGGTAATTTTGGGCACGGCGAGGTACAAAGTTGTCCAACTGATCTTGGAGGTTTTGATAACTGGTGCGAATAGATTTTTGAATTTTAGTAGTTAGCATACTGTGACCTACGTAACGGAGCGAGGATAGTAGCACATATCACTAGTCGGTACATTTACGGTGAAATAGCTTGCTTTTGAATCAAAGGTAGATCTTGTTCACAAAAAAAAACTGAACCATCAGGAACTTAACTATTTTATTTATGTTGCGAAATATAAATATTAAAAAAGACTGGCTTGTAGGCGTTAAGTTCTGAAATATGGCGTTTATGTGAGTTAATTGTGGTGTTAAATGCTGTTTTGTTCTTTTTTTGGATTATTATATTTCCTGATAAAACTAAGGATAAGTTGCTCGTAAAACAATGAAAAAAAATGTAAGTGTTTGATTTTGATTGTTTTGTGTTTTTTTTAGGTTTGCTTTTAGTTTATTTGACACGCAGGATAATCTTTTGCAATCTAGACCTCGAAATTTAGTGACGGTGATTAACCAACAAAGAGTGGTAATGACCAGTCATAAAAATAAAAGGGAACCGGGCAAGGATCTCCCATTCTTAGAAAAGGCAGTGGATTTATTATGAAAAAGACTCTATTAGCGCTAGCTATCGCAGCTACAGCAACTTCTGTAAACGCAGCAGAAATTTACTCTAACGACGATACTAAAGTTAGCCTAAAAGGTGAGGTAGATATCTACCTATCTCAATCTGAAGTAGACGAGACTCTAACTAAAACAGTTAAGAACGAAGCTGACGTTTCTACTTGGGCTAAAATCCAACTAGACGCTGAGCAAAAACTAAACGACACATTCACTGGTTTTGCTTCTTTCGAAATCGAATCTGATGGTAGCGATGCTAAATTTGATGACGTACTAGTTGGCTTCAAAACTGACACTTGGGGTATGGCTTTCGGTGAGACTGGCGACCTAGCAGAATCTGCAGACGCTATCCAGAAAGACGATATCACAAACGAAGGTAACTACATGGGCTCTACTGGTGGTCACCACCGTGAGTCTACTGGTAAAGGTGTAGTATTCAAAGGTCAATTCGTTGAAGGTTTCACTATCGTAGCTGACATCAACACTGACTCTACTGAAGATGTTGATAACACATACGGTATCTCTGCTGACTACGCATTCAGCAACTTCTCTATCGGTGCTTCTTACATCACTGGTGATGCTGAGAAAGACGTAGATTACTCTCTAGCTGGTGTTTCTGCTTCTGCTGAGTTTGGTGGCCTATACCTAGCTGCAACTTACGCACAATTTGAAGGTAACAAAGGTTACGGTTACTGGAAAATCACTGACGTTTCTGGTAAATACGGTAACGGCGAGACTATGGGTGTAGCTGCTGCTTACCAAATCGACGCAGTTCGTCTATACACTACTTACGCAGTAGCAACTACTGACGAACTATCTACATCTTCTGGTACTGAGAAGATCTCTGATATCGATTCTACTAACCTAGTTGTTGGTGTTGACTACGCATTCCGTGACAACATCCTATTCCTAGCTGAATACCAAACAGGTGATTTCGAGTACGATTCAAAGACTCTAGATGCTGACGGCGTTATCGCTGGTGTTTACTACTCATTCTAATTAGTAGTTAACTATGCTATACAAAAGCCAGCGTTAAGCTGGCTTTTTTACATTTATTGATAAAGGAATCTTACATGAACAAGTGGTATTTGAGTATTGTCTGCCTATTCTCTGCACCATATGCAACGGCTGCTCTTGATTTAGCTTCTGGGGTTTCACTAAATACTTTGAACGGTGAGGTTGTTGAAAGTGCAAAAGATGCGGTATTTGCTCCAGGTGAAAACCAACTCGTTCTAGATTATTCGGGGTATTTGAGCAATAAAGGTAAGCGCGAATTCATCAGTACAGTACCTTACATTATGGTAGTTACTGTTCCTGAAAATGCAGATGTTGATGTTGATCTCGTAAGCCGAAAATATGAGAAAATCGCAAAAAATATGGATAGAGAGCTGCCGATTTTTAATGTCTCTGTAGATGGTAATGATGTAGAAGTCGTGCAAGAAATTTTACCGCCATCTAAAGGCGCACTTCCGTACAGCGATATTCCTCAGCTGGTTAAAGACTACAACCAAGAAAGAGGTTTGGTTTTCGACTCAGGAAAGATTCGCTCATTGAAAGAAGAACTCGCGGCAGTACAAACTGGTGCTGTGGTTGGTGCGACTGTTGCTACTGATAGCACGGTTCAAGAGTCTGAAAATACGCTTCAACTTAAGCTATGGTATTCAAGAGCTAGTGAAGAAGAGCGTAAAGCATTCCAAAAATGGTTAATTGACCAGAAGTAAGACCTAAAATTTTTTAAAGCGAGGTGCTCTTGTCTATGACAGGTACCTCGCTTTTTCATTTCTACTATGTTGACTAGATCTCTTTCCACTCTCCAGGCTGTAGCTGCCCCACATTCATATTACCCATTGAGTAACGGATAAGACGCAGGGTTGGGAAGCCGATATTGGCTGTCATTCGTCTTACCTGACGGTTACGCCCTTCGATGATTGTAATAGCTAACCATGTTGTTGGTATCGCGGCTCTGAAGCGTACTGGAGGGTTTCTATCCCACACTTCAGGTTCTTGCATCACTTCGACTTTAGCTGGTAGTGTCATTCCGTCTTTTAGTTCGACACCTTTTCTCAATTTATCTAAATCTTCCTCAGAGGGTGCGCCTTCAACCTGTACCCAGTATGTCTTTGGGGATTTTGAGTTTGGTTGAGTTAGCTTAGCTTGAAAAATACCATCGTTGGTCAAGACCATTAACCCTTCGCTGTCGCGGTCAAGGCGACCTGCAGCATAAACGTCTTTCACTTGAATAAAGTCCGCTAGCGTTTTTCTCCCTTCGCCATCAGTAAATTGGCTAAGAGTATCGAAAGGCTTGTTGAACAGAATTACTTTGCGATCTTCGAGTGCTACCTTAGGTTTTGCATTAGTAGGCTTGCCTTTATATCGGTGCTTACTGGAGTGAGATTTCTTGTGCGAATTGCCAGTGTTATTCTTATCACTGCTTCGGCTTTGTCTATTACCGCTTTGTTTTAATGTTGCACCAGAACGAGCCGGTTTGTCTGAACGAGATGCGCTGCGTGAGCGAGTAGACATGTTAACTACCTTGCAAAAATGTAAACGAAGTGTGCTGAAAAGTTTTCACTGAAACGGAATTGAGCTATCATTTGCGCGCCTAAAAGACACAAAATAGAACAAGTTGATGGACTCTTAAGCCTGATTTGTTTAATTATACCTTCGTGTTTTATTATAACAACGCACTCACGGATTTGGTTCATGCTGTCATCAAGATTGCATGAAAAATAAGATAGAGTACGACTATCGAGTAAGCAGTTTTCACTCTTAGAGTGGCTTACTGGTCAATTTATAACACGCTCACTACTTTAAATGAGCTTGTAAGAACTATAGGGAAATTTCATGCCTACTGAAAAACCAACGATCATCTATACCATTACAGACGAAGCTCCGGCACTAGCAACTTACTCTCTGCTGCCAATCATTCAATCTTTTACAGCTTCTTCTGGTATTAACGTTGATACTCGCGACATTTCACTTGCAGGGCGCATTATTGCCAACTTCCCTGACTACTTGAACGAAGAGCAACGTATTGGTGATGCATTAGCAGAACTAGGTGAATTGGCTAAGACACCAGAAGCGAACATCATCAAGCTTCCAAACATCTCTGCATCAGTACCTCAGCTTCAAGCAACGATCAAAGAGCTACAGTCAAAAGGTTACGCACTTCCTAATTACCCAGAAGAAGCAAACACTGACGAAGAGAAAGCAGTAAAAGCAACTTACGACAAAATCAAGGGTAGTGCAGTAAACCCTGTATTGCGTGAAGGTAACTCGGATCGCCGCGCTCCACTTTCAGTTAAAAACTACGCGAAGAAGAACCCACACTCAATGGGTGCTTGGTCTGCAGATTCTAAGTCGCACGTTTCAAGTATGGACGACAAAGACTTCTTCGGTAGCGAAAAGTCAGTAACCATTGAAGGTGCTACAGAAGTTAGCATTGAATTCGTTGGCAAAGATGGCGCGAAGAAAACATTGAAGCCAGCTTTTGCACTGCAAGATAAAGAGATCATTGATGCGTCAGTGATGAATAAGGCCGCTTTGGTTGCGTTCTTCGAAAAAGAAATCGCATCGGCTAAAGAGCAAGGCGTACTGCTTTCTCTTCACATGAAAGCGACGATGATGAAAGTATCTGACCCAGTGATTTTTGGTCACGCGGTTAAGGTTTACTACAAAGACGTATTCGCTAAACATGGTCAGCTGTTTGAAGAGCTAGGCGTTGATGTAAATAACGGCATCGGTGATGTCTACGCGAAGATTGCAGCGCTTCCTCAAGATCAAAAAGAAGCAATCGAAGCTGACCTGCAAGCGGTATACGAGACTCAGCCACCACTAGCGATGGTTGATTCGGATCGCGGTATCACTAACCTACACGTACCAAGCGATATCATTGTGGATGCATCAATGCCTGCAATGTTGCGTTCTTCTGGTCAAATGTGGGATCCAGAAGGTAAGCAAAAAGATACCAAAGCAATGATCCCAGATCGTAGCTACGCGAGCATCTACCAAGCGGTTATTGATTTCTGTAAAGAGAACGGCGCGTTCGATCCAACAACGATGGGTAGCGTACCAAACGTTGGCTTGATGGCTCAAAAAGCGGAAGAGTACGGTTCTCACGATAAGACTTTCATCCTTGAAGCTGCTGGTCAGGTTCAAGTTGTTGACGCTTCAGGCGCTGTGCTTCTAGAGCAAGACGTAGAGGAAGGCGATATCTTCCGTATGTGTCAGGTTAAAGATGCACCAATCCAAGACTGGGTTAAGCTTGCGGTAACGCGTGCTCGTGCATCGGGTGTTCCAGCGGTATTTTGGCTAGATGCGTCACGCGCACATGATGCTCAGCTTATCAAGAAAGTTGAAGCGTACCTTCCTGAATACGATACCGATGGTCTTGAAATTAAGATCCTCGCTCCACTTGAAGCGACTCAATACTCACTGGTTCGTATCAAAGAAGGCCTAGATACTATTTCGGTTACAGGTAACGTATTACGTGATTACCTAACTGACTTGTTCCCGATTCTAGAGCTTGGTACATCAGCTAAGATGCTATCGATTGTTCCACTCATGAACGGTGGTGGTCTGTTTGAAACAGGTGCTGGCGGTTCTGCTCCTAAGCACGTTCAACAAGTAGAGAAAGAAAACCACCTGCGTTGGGATTCCCTAGGCGAATTCTTGGCATTGGCTGCATCTCTAGAGCACCTGAGCGTAGTAACAGGTAACGCTAAAGCACAAGTTTTAGCTGACGCGCTTGATAAAGCGACGGGCGAGTTCCTTGATAACAACAAGTCTCCTTCACGTCGAGTGGGTGAGCTTGATAACCGTGGTAGCCACTACTACCTAGCGGCATACTGGGCTAAGGCGCTTGCTGAGCAAACGGCTGACGCTGATCTTGCTGCTGAGTTTACAGGTGTGGCAAGTCAACTGGCTGAAAGTGAAGAAGCGATCGTTGCAGAGCTAAACAACGCTCAAGGTGTGGCTGGCGACTTAGGTGGTTACTACCTAATGGACGATGCATTGGTTTCAACACTAATGCGCCCAAGCTCAACGCTAAACGCGTTTATTGATGCATAATGATTGGACTCATCGTTAGTCAGTCATGAACGTGATTTGCTAACGATTTGCTTAGTTTGAAAGCTAAGTCATAGATAAAGTCAAAACGAGAGACGCTTTAACGATAACGTTAAAGCGTCTTTTTTTGTTCTTTTTTAATCCCCCCAAGACCTAGCTTAATAAGAATACACCCGCGAACGAATGGTCTAGTGAGCAACCTTATAGCCCCAAAACGAAAAAATAGTCCCCAAAACGAAAAAACCGCTCACGTAATCCTGTGTTACAGGTATTAAATGAGCGGTTTCAATATTCTGTTTACCTGTCAGCCGTTAATGACGACTGACGGAGGTTAACATGAGTTGGCATTCGCCTATTTTGCGGCGCTGCCTTCTACAGGAACAACGGAGCTAGCATGCGAGCCTTTAGGTCCACTTTCTACTTCATAGTCGACCTGCTGACCAGCCTTTAAGGTTCGATAACCTTCCATTTGTATTGTGGAGTAGTGCGCGAAAATATCGCCGTCTTCACCTTCTGGACAAATAAAGCCAAACCCTTTGGCATTGTTAAACCATTTTACTGTACCTGTAGCCATGCTATACATCCCTCATGCATTTTGTTACTAACGTTGTTATATCAATTGTTGTAAGTGCGATTGATATCATTCCTACCAGCTAAAGAATTTCAGCTAATAGCTTGAATCTCGTACATTGCTTACGGAAATTAACGCTACCCTGCGTAATTATTCCTTATTGTTAATTTTTGAAGCGTGTTACTGATTTTAATTCATGTTGCAAAAATGTATTAAAAAACCTTTTAGCTCCAATGTAGCTAATGATTGAGTACAGTCAATAGTAAATTGGTATAAAAGTGATCAATTTTAATAACAAATCACATTCGAGATTAACTGCAAACTATTAACTAAATAGTAACTTAGCGGTAATCTTATCGTCAGCATCAATAGTTATGGCGTCTTTTTAATCAATCACATATGTTAATCCTGTTAATCGAGATCTTTTATTTGCAGCGATGGAAATGGTGGATTAGGCTCAGTATAGAGGAATATTTTTTGGTACTGTTTCTCGGTGCAGTTTCTTAGTACACCGTAAAGCGTGAATGTGGTAAATTTGAGTTAGGTAAACACTCACGACTTCCGAAAAATAACCCTTAGCAAAGCGATATGAGCAGAAACTTTGAATGGGCATCTCCAGGCTCAGATTTACTGGAGAAAGAAGCAACAAAAGTAAAGCCACCGGCGATGTATAACGTTGTGTTGAATAACGATGACTACACGCCCATGGACTTTGTAATCGAGATCCTAGAGCGATTCTTCTCACTAGATATCGAAAAAGCAACGGAAGTGATGCTCAAGGTTCATTATGAAGGTAAAGCTATATGCGGCACATACAGTGCTGAAATAGCGGAAACAAAGGTAGCGCAGGTCACGATGTACTCAAAGGAAAATGAGCATCCGCTACTATGTACAATGGAGCAAGTATAAATTGCTCGAACAACACTGTTGTTCCCTTAGGAGGTACTTATGCTAAATAAAGAATTAGAGACGAGTTTAAATGGCGCATTTGCTCGTGCGCGAGACAAGCGACATGAATTCATGACTGTCGAACACCTCCTACTAGCATTATTAGAAAATGATGCGGCCAAGGAAGCGCTCCAAGCTTGTCAGGCTGATCTCGATGCTCTTCGCAATGAGCTCGATATTTTTATCGATCAAACGACCCCACTTATCCCTGAAAGCGACGAAACTCGCGAAACTCAGCCAACGTTGAGCTTCCAACGAGTACTTCAACGCGCTGTGTTTCATGTTCAATCTTCAGGTCGCAGCGAAGTAACAGGTGCTAACGTACTTGTGGCTATTTTTAGTGAGCAAGAATCTCACGCGGCATATCTTCTTAAGAAAAACGACATTAGTCGCTTAGATATTGTTAACTTCATCTCACACGGTATTACTAAAGCCAGCAACGAAGGCGACAGCCCTTCATCATCTGATTCATTTGGTGGTGCAGAAAATGCTGAAGAAGCTAATTCAGAAGATCGTTTAGAAAACTTTGCTACTAACCTTAACGAAGTCGCAAAACAGGGCAATATTGACCCATTAATCGGTCGCGACAAAGAGCTAGAACGTACTATCCAAGTTCTATGTCGTCGTCGTAAGAACAACCCTCTGTTAGTGGGTGAAGCGGGTGTAGGTAAAACTGCCATCGCGGAAGGTCTTGCATGGCGCATCGTTGAAGGACAAGTGCCTGAAATCATTCAGAGCAGCGTAATTTATTCTTTAGATATTGGTTCACTGTTAGCAGGGACGAAATATCGTGGTGACTTTGAGAAACGTTTTAAAGCGATTCTTAAGCAACTGGAGAAAGAAGAAGACGCGATTCTGTTCATCGATGAGATCCACACCATTATCGGTGCCGGGGCTGCATCGGGTGGTCAGGTTGATGCGGCAAACTTAATTAAACCACTACTAAGCAGTGGTAAATTACGTTGCATCGGTTCAACAACGTACCAAGAGTACAGCAGTATTTTTGAGAAGGAGCGTGCTTTAGCTCGTCGCTTCCAGAAAATCGATATTATCGAGCCATCGCTAGACGATACAACCAAGATTCTGATTGGCTTGAAGCCAAAATACGAAGCTCACCACGAAGTGCGCTATACCAACAAAGCGTTGCGTGCCGCTGTGGAACTGTCTGCTAAATACATTAATGAACGTCACCTTCCAGATAAGGCCATTGACGTAATCGATGAAGCGGGCGCTCGCAGCCGTTTGGCACCTGCAAGCCGTCGTAAGAAAACGGTAAGCGTGGCTGATATTGAGTCAATGGTTGCGAAAATGGCGCGTATTCCTGAGAAGTCAGTATCGTCTTCAGACAAAGATACGCTGCAGAAACTGGATGACCGCATGAAAATGTTGGTATTCGGACAAGACCCTGCAATCGATGTATTGAGTGAAGCGATTAAGCTGACCCGTGCTGGATTGGGTGCAGACAATAAACCTGTTGGTTCATTCTTGTTTGCTGGTCCTACTGGTGTCGGTAAAACAGAGGTGACGGTTCAACTGTCTAAGTTGATGGGTATTGAGCTTCTGCGCTTTGATATGTCTGAGTATGGTGAGCGTCACTCTGTGAGCCGCTTGATCGGTGCGCCTCCTGGTTATGTTGGTTACGACCAAGGTGGTCTGCTAACTGATGCCGTAATCAAGAACCCGCACTCTGTTGTGTTACTGGATGAAATCGAGAAAGCTCACCCAGATATCTTTAACTTGTTACTGCAGGTAATGGATAACGGCACGCTAACTGACAACAATGGTCGCAAAGCGGACTTCCGCAATGTGATTCTAGTGATGACGACCAACGCAGGTGTGGCTGAAACCGAGAAGAAATCGATCGGCCTGATCCAACAAGATCATGCGCCAGATGCGATGGGCGAAATCAAGAAGGTATTTACTCCTGAGTTCCGTAACCGTCTTGATAATATTATTTGGTTCAACAGCCTTGATCCAAGTGTGATTAGCCAAGTAGTTGATAAGTTCATTGTCGAGCTTCAGGTTCAACTGGACGCTCGTGGCGTGTCTTTAGAGGTTTCTGAGGATGCTCGTAACTGGTTAGCTGATAAAGGCTATGACAAGACCATGGGTGCTCGTCCAATGGGACGTGTGATTCAAGAGAAGCTTAAGAAGCCACTTGCTAACGAATTACTGTTCGGTAGCTTGGTTGATGGCGGTACGGTTAAAGTATCCCTGAAAAAAGACGAATTGGATTTCATCTATGTTGGTGCTAAAGAAGAGGTTATGCATTAACGAAGTGATTGATAACTCAAGGGCTTAAATATAAAACGCATGACTTCGGTTGTGCGTTTTTTTATGCTTGCGAGATGCGAGATGCGAGATGCGAGATGCGAGATGCGAGATGCGAGATGCGAGATGCGAGTATTGATGTACTTGTGCAGTAAAACGTTCAGGCAATAAAAAACGGAGCCTTAAGCTCCGCTTCTTATTGTATTCGCTAATTAAAAATTAACGAGCACGGAAGACGATGCGGCCTTTAGAAAGGTCGTATGGAGTCATCTCAACAGTTACTTTATCACCAGTAAGAATACGGATGTAGTTCTTACGCATTTTACCAGAGATGTGTGCTGTCACTACGTGACCGTTTTCAAGCTCAACACGGAACATTGTGTTTGGTAGAGTATCAAGGACAGTGCCTTGCATCTCGATTACGTCTTCTTTAGCCATCTAATCCTCTTTCGAAATTTGGCGGTTTTCAACGGCTTGATTGTGCCGTTAAAATCAAAATATGTAAAGTTGTCGCGTATTCTACCCTTGCCACCGCTGATTTACTAGCCTTTGATGACGTTGAAATCGTACTTTATAGTTCATCGCAGGGCATTCATCGATTTGATAACCCAAATATAACCATTGTTTTTGTTCTTTCTGGGCATGTTGGATCTGAAATAGAACGCCAAGTGTTCCCATCGAAATGTCTATATCAGGATCGAAGAAGGTATAAAACGCGCTCGTACAGTGAGCCATGATGTCGGTTACGGCGATACCAACCAACTTGTTCTCATCATAGATGTGCATGAACTTTGTAGTAAGCCACTCATTTTTAGAGAATTGTAGAAACTCTTCTTTCTTAGGTGGGTACATGGTTCCCGAACGGTGACGAGCGGTGATATAGCGACTGTATAAGTCAAACCAGTTACCATCCATCTCATCTTTCAGTTCCCAGCGCAGTGATTTCCCTTTGTTCAGGATCCGTCGTTGGCTTTTGGAAAGCTTTACCTCAGGAATTGAAAGACGAATTGCTTGGCATGCTGAGCAATTATCGCAATGTGGTTTATAAATGGTTGCTCCACTGCGGCGAAACCCATTCGCAAGCAGAACTTCATAGTTATCTGAGGTGTGCATGTGTTCGTCAAGCGTGACTGCCACTCTCTCTTCGAAGTGAGGTAAGTAGCTGCAAGCGTGATTGTCTGTTAATCCAATTCTGATTTGTTGTAAATCTGGATTCATTAACGCATTTCCTTTAGCCATTGGGTTTGAAAGCATGCATCGTCAACGGAAAATTCTTTGAGTAATTGCAGAGAACCTAGGAATTCATCCCTATCAACCTCGATAGCGCCTAAGGATTCCAAGTGAGGGTTCATGACTTGGCAATCAATCAGTTGTCCGCCGAATTGTGTAAAGTGCTTACAAAAGTACCACAGCGCAATTTTAGAGGCATTGGTCTTTAGGCTGAACATCGATTCACCGCAAAAGACTTGGCCTCTTTGTAAGCCGTAAAGTCCACCGATCAGTTCATCATCTTGCCAAACCTCAACCGAGTGGCAGAAACCTAATGAAGCGAGTTTGCGGTAGGCTGACTGCATGTCGCTGTTTAGCCAGGTTTCTTCTTCGGGTCTTAGTGAAGAGCAATAACCAATTACTCTGTCCGTCGCTTGGTTGATGCTGACTCGGTAATTGTGCTTTCTTTGAAACTTTTTAAGACTTTTTGACGGTTCGAATGTCTTAGGATTAAATACCGCTCGCGGTGCAGGGCTCCACCAAAGTATAGGCTCACCTGGGCCATACCATGGAAATATACCTTGGCTATAAGCGTTTAAAATTCGCATTGGTGATAAATCACCACCGAAGGCGAGCAGACCGTTGGGTTCATCAAGCGCGTCGAAAGGCGAAGGAAACTCTATACTAGTAGTATCAAGTTCGGTTAGGTATATAGTCATAAGTACCGCATTACAGATTAATCACTGACCAAGAGGTCTTTAGGAGTTTTACCATGAAGAAGTTGCTTTGGATTTTACTTGTTTTGCCCATGTTGGCAAATGCAGCTTACAACAGAAACCAAGCTCGACCAGTAAACGAGGTGGTTTATGGTGAGATTGATACGGTCAGATACATCACTCAGCAAGAGATCGTTGAGTCGAAAGCGAATGGTTGGGAAACCTTGTTAGGCGCGGCGATTGGTGGCTTGATTGGTAATCAGTTTGGCGGCGGCACCGGTAAAGAAGTGGCGACAGCTGTCGGTGCAGTAGCGGGCGCGGGTATTGCTCGTAACCGAGGTAACACACAATATAAAGTAGAGTACAAACTGGTCGAGTTATTGGTCAAAACCAAAGACGACAAGTTGGTCAACATTATCCAAGATGTCGATAACTCGATGCTGTTCAACCGAGGCGATGATGTACGAATTCTCTATTTTTCAGATGGTGTTCGAGTTGATCTCGTGTACTAGTCTATAAATACGATTGGTTGGCTAATTAATCACCGGTTTGGGTTGGATTAGCTCTGGAGTTCGTTGGAAAAGTTCGTTAGTCTGCAAGTACGAAGAATTATTCATCACCCGAAAATAAATACGCGCCAGTGACTTCGGGTGGTACAAGGACTATAAGATTTAATGGAAAGCCTTACGTTACAACCAATTCAAAAAGTGAACGGGGAAGTTAACCTACCTGGTTCAAAAAGCGTTTCCAACCGTGCACTTCTTTTGGCTGCACTTTCTACTGGAACCACTCGCCTAACAAACTTGCTAGACAGTGATGATATTCGTCATATGTTGAATGCATTGACGCAGTTAGGTGTTGATTATCAGTTGTCTGCAGACAAAACCGTTTGTGAAGTGACAGGTGTTGGTGGTGCATTCTCAAGTGACAAAGCCCTAGAGCTTTTCTTAGGTAACGCGGGTACGGCGATGCGTCCGCTGGCGGCTGCACTATGTTTAGGTCGCGGTGAATACGTTCTTACTGGTGAGCCGCGCATGAAAGAGCGCCCAATTGGTCACTTAGTAACGGCACTGCGAGAAGCCGGTGCCGACGTTGAATACTTAGAGAACGAAAACTACCCGCCATTGAAGATCACAGGTACCGGTCTGAAGAGCGGTACGGTTTCTATCGACGGTTCGATCTCTAGTCAATTCTTGACGGCATTTTTGATGGCTGCGCCTTTAGCTGAAGGTGAAGTGACCATTAAAATTGATGGTGAATTGGTTTCTAAACCTTACATCGATATTACGCTGCACATCATGAAGCAATTTGGTGTGGACGTGATCAATAACGATTACCAAGAGTTTGTGATTCCTACCGGGCAATCTTACTCGGCACCGGGTGACTTCTTGGTTGAAGGTGATGCATCATCTGCGTCATATTTCCTTGCAGCCGCTGCTATCAAAGGTGGTGAGATTAAGGTCACTGGTATTGGTAAAAACAGTATCCAAGGTGATATCCAATTCGCTGATGCGCTTGAGAAAATGGGTGCGGAAATCGAATGGGGTGACGACTACGTTATCTCTCGTTGTGGCGAGCTGAAAGGCATTGATATGGACTATAACCATATCCCAGATGCTGCGATGACTATTGCGACAACCGCATTGTTTGCGAAAGGCACAACGGCAATCCGTAATGTCTACAACTGGCGTGTGAAAGAGACAGACCGCTTGGCTGCAATGGCAACAGAACTACGTAAAGTCGGCGCTGAAGTGGAAGAGGGTGAAGATTATATCATTGTTACCCCTGTGGCTGAACTGACTCATGCGGCGATTGATACTTACGATGATCACCGTATGGCGATGTGTTTCTCGTTGGTTGCCTTGAGCGATACGCCTGTGACGATTAATGATCCAGGTTGTACGTCAAAGACATTCCCTGATTACTTCGACAAGCTGAAAATGCTAAGTCTTTAAAATGTTTAGTATGTAGAGGTTTAGGAACAAAAAAGCTTGCCTAAGTGGCAAGCTTTTTAATTATTGCTGAATTGTAAATTCTTTCGAAAGGTGGTGCGCTAAGTATTTAAACATGTTAAATACCGCGGTTGTATTCTCGGTCGGCATTCCATTGCTGTCTAAGAAGTATTCACCTTTGAAGACGAGTACATCGTCTTTTTCTACTACGCTGTTTGCGCGCATGCCTTCAATGTAGTCATCATGTGATTGGATAATTTGGTTTGCGATAAGCAGTAAATCAAATTCTGCTATTACTTTCTTTGTCATGAGTTTATCTCTGATAACTGAATATAACGTTGAGTTTATGGTGTCGAACTAGAAATTCAATGATTTCACAACCGATTAAGAGAGTCTTTTCAAACATCCACAATTTATTTTGTGATTTACGGCAAAAATAATTGAATGGGGCTCGCGTTAGATTCGCGGACAAGCTTAGTATGAGCCCGTTTAGACGTAATGCCTGATGAATAGGCTCTTGCAAGTATTCTTAGTGAGTACTTTATAGCTTCTTTATATTGTGACCCTTTTATCTATGAGTCGTCGAATTGTCGAGCGATCAGATCCAATTTTGAAAAAAGCGGTTGATCTTCTAGTAATCTCGCACAATAGTAAAAAAAGAAGCAATGAATTTAGAATATCATGCGTAAAAGCCCACAAGCTAAATTGTTGGTGCTGAAGCATCGTGATTAAGGACGTTAGAGTCAATATGGGTAAATCGCTCGTTATAGTGGAGTCGCCAGCCAAGGCTAAAACTATCAATAAATATCTTGGCAAAGACTTTGTCGTTAAGTCGAGTGTAGGTCACGTACGTGATTTACCAACGGCGGGTCAAAGTACTGGTCAAAAGGCTGCTGCAGTTTCAACCAAGGGTATGAGCCCAGAAGACAAAGCTCGTATCAAGAAAGAAAAAGATCGCAAAGCTCTGATCAAAAAGATGGGTATCAACCCGTATAAAGAGTGGGAAGCGAACTACCAAATCCTACCTGGTAAAGAGAAAGTCGTCGCTGAATTGCAAAAACTGGCTGAGAACGCAGACCATGTTTATCTCGCAACCGATTTGGACCGCGAAGGAGAAGCTATCGCATGGCACCTTCGTGAGATCATCGGTGGCGATGAAACGCGATACAAGCGAGTGGTTTTTAACGAAATCACCAAGAATGCTATTCAACAAGCTTTCGAAACTCCAGGTGAGCTAAATATTGATGGCGTAAACGCACAACAAGCACGACGTTTTATGGACCGTGTTGTTGGCTTTATGGTGTCACCTCTGCTTTGGAAAAAAGTAGCACGAGGCCTGTCCGCTGGCCGTGTTCAATCAGTAGCGGTAAAACTACTGGTAGAGCGTGAGCGCGAGATCAACGCCTTTATCCCTGAAGAGTTCTGGGATGTGCATGCTGATACTAAAACAGCAGAGAAAACCGACTTTAGACTGCAAGTAGCACAGAAAGACGGTGTTGCGTTTAAACCTGAAAATGAAGCGCAAACACAAGCTGCTGTTAGCGTTTTAGAAAAAGCGCAATACGAAGTATGTAAACGTGAAGACCGCCCAACCAAGAGTAAGCCGTCTGCACCTTACATCACGTCGACACTGCAACAAGCGGCGAGTACGCGTCTTGGTTACGGCGTAAAGAAAACCATGATGCTGGCTCAACGCCTGTATGAAGCGGGTTACATCACTTATATGCGTACTGACTCAACCAACTTGAGCTCAGAAGCGGTAGAAGCCGCTCGTGAATACATTGGTTCGGAGTACGGCGCGCAATACCTTCCACCTAAAGCACTTGTATACGGCAGCAAAGAGGGCGCTCAAGAGGCCCACGAAGCGATTCGTCCTTCAAGTGTAGATGTTAAGTCGGAAGATCTAAACGGCGTAGACGCAGACGCACACAAGCTTTACTCGCTAATTTGGAATCAATTCGTAGCGTGTCAAATGACGCCAGCTCAATACGATTCAACGACAGTAAGCGTTAAAGCCGATGAGTACACGTTAAAAGCGAAAGGTCGTATCCTTAAATTTGATGGTTGGACTCGTGTTCAGCGTCCAATGGGTAAGAACGAAGATACGATCCTTCCAGCAGTTCAGATCGGCGATAAGCTTGATCTGATCGCGCTAGACCCTAAACAGCACTTCACTAAGCCACCGGCTCGTTTCACTGAAGCGGCGCTAGTTAAAGAGCTTGAGAAGCGTGGTATTGGTCGTCCTTCAACATACGCATCTATCATCTCGACGATTCAAGATCGTGGTTATGTAAAAGTTGAACAGCGTCGTTTCTATGCTGAGAAGATGGGTGAAATTGTTACTGACCGTCTAGACGGCAGCTTCAACGACCTAATGAACTACGACTTCACTGCTCGTATGGAGCAGAAGTTGGACCAAATCGCAGAAGGCGAAGCAAGCTGGAAAGGCGTGCTAGATAACTTCTTCGAAGACTTTACTGGCGATTTGGAAAAAGCAGATTTAGACGAAGACGCTGGTGGCATGAAGCCAAATCATATCGTGGAAACCGATATTGAGTGTCCGACTTGTAGCCGTAAAATGGGTATTCGTACTGCTTCGACAGGCGTATTCCTTGGTTGTTCTGGTTACGCACTTCCACCAAAAGAGCGTTGTAAGACAACAATCAACCTTGGTGATGAAGAAGGCATTATCAACGTGCTTGAAGAAGACGTTGAAACAGCAGCACTTCGAGCTAAAAAGCGTTGTCCTATTTGTGAAACGGCAATGGATGCTTATCTGATTGATGATAAGCGTAAGATGCACGTATGTGGTAACAACCCGAACTGTGAAGGTTATGTGGTTGAGCACGGCGAATTTAAAGTGAAAGGCTACGATGGTCCACTTGTTGAGTGTGACAAGTGTGGTTCTGACATGGTTCTGAAGAACGGTCGTTTTGGTAAATACATGGATTGTACGAGTGAAGACTGTAAGAACACTCGTAAGATTCTGAAAAATGGCGAAGTTGCGCCACCGAAAGAAGACCCGGTACATTTCCCTGAACTTCCATGTGAAAATTCAGACGCGTACTTTGTTCTTCGTGATGGTGCTTCTGGTCTATTTATGGCTGCGAGCAACTTCCCTAAATCACGTGAAACACGTGCACCATTAGTGGAAGAGTTGGTTCGTTTTAAAGACCGTATCTCACCTAAGTTCCAATACCTAGCATCAGCGCCAGTTGCTGACCCTGATGGTAAGCCGGCAGTGGTTCGTTTTAGTCGTAAGACCAAAGAAAACTACGTGCGTACTGAAGTAGATGGAAAACCGTCCGGTTGGACTGCGTTGTACATCGACGGTAAGTGGGAAGTTACGGATAAGCGTAAAAAGCCTAAAGAGAAGTAACTGAACGTTATTGATGAAAAAGCAGCCTAATGGCTGCTTTTTTTTGGTCTCTATATGACTAAATATGCAACTTGTTGATTTTGTGTTTCGTCTGCGAGAATTTATTAAATTCACATCGTAAAATAAATGACGGCAATTAATCAGATCTTCTTATGCAACTTTAACGAGAATGTAACTTAATTAAAATATTGTAACTCACAGATCAGCGTTTAGTTGTATACCTGATGTGTGTCGGGTGTTAATGTAATGTTTCGTCTGGACGGTGTAGTGTGAGCTGCTTTAAGTCTTAGGAAAGCAATCAGCTTACGTACCACAGAATGGCGTATTAAAAATTGAATTCGGCCGAAAAGTCGATAACGTATATAAAACCAAGTGCAAAGAATAGTGCACACATAACAACGTTTGGCTTAGGATATTGTCACTATATGTGAATGGATATTCGCTAAATACCGAAATAAGTGTTGGTGCTCATCCCCCAGAGGAAGATACCTCTACGAGTACTAACATCGACAAGCTATAGATATATGGAGAATAAAATGGCTGGTGTATTGGGAATGATTCTTGCTGGTGGTGAAGGCTCTCGCTTAAGACCTTTAACTGAATCTCGCAGCAAACCCTCGGTTCCTTTCGGTGGTAGTTACCGCTTAATTGATTTCGCTTTGAACAACTTCGTTAATGCTGATCTAATGAAGATCTACGTATTAACAC
This sequence comes from Vibrio sp. 1CM2L, assembly GCF_023161695.1. NCBI lineage: Bacteria > Pseudomonadati > Pseudomonadota > Gammaproteobacteria > Vibrionales > Vibrionaceae > Vibrio > Vibrio sp. 1CM2L. The sequence continues at coordinate 464,152 of NZ_JALNTT010000002.1, read as the reverse complement.
AATTTAAGTCACAGTCACTGTTCCACCATATGAAAAAAGGCTGGAATATCAGTGGCATAACAGACCGTTTTATCGACCCAATTCCTGCGCAAATGCGTAAAGGAAAGCGTTGGTATGAAGGCACAGCAGATGCTATCTACCAAAACATGGGCTTTATGGAGTTGGAAGAACCTGATCAAGTATGTATTTTTGGTTCAGACCATATCTATAAGATGGACATCAAACAGATGCTTGATTTCCATAAAGAGAAGAAAGCGGCTCTAACAGTATCAGCATTGCGCATGCCGCTTGCTGAAGCATCAGAATTCGGTGTTATTGAGGTTGATGCTGACGGCCGTATGATTGGCTTTGAAGAGAAACCTGCAAATCCGAAGTCGATCCCGGGCGATCCAGAATCAGCGCTTGTTTCAATGGGCAACTACGTGTTCGAAGCGAAAGAGCTTTTTGCTGAACTAACGGAAGATGCTGATAGAGAAGGTTCGACACACGATTTCGGCAAAGACATTATTCCAAATATGTTCCCACGTGGTGATGTGTTTGTTTATGATTTCAGCACCAACCGTATTACTGGTGAGAAAGAAGAAGTTTACTGGCGCGATGTAGGTACGATTGACGCGTACTGGCAAGCGCACATGGACCTTCTTAAGAAAGATGCGCCATTCTCGCTATACAACCGTAAATGGCCTCTACACACTTATTACCCGCCACTACCACCAGCTACGTTTACTGATTCGGCAAATGGTCGAATTCAGATCATTGATAGCCTTGTGTGTAGCGGTAGTTATGTACGTGGTTCGCGTATTGAAAAAAGTGTATTGGGCTTCCGCAGCAATATCGCATCAGCGTGTGATATCAGCGAAAGTATCTTACTCGGTGACGTAAAAGTGGGTGAAGGTTGTATCTTGCGCCGTGTTATCATTGATAAAGATGCAGACATCGCACCGGGTACACAAATTGGTGTGAATCTGACAGAAGACAAAAAGCATTACCACGTATCTGACGATGGTGTTGTAGTGATTTCTAAAGGAGCACGAGTTGGTTACTAAGACTCTCTCGGTACTTTTTGTAGCGTCTGAAGTTGAAGGCTTGATTAAAAGTGGTGGCTTGGCTGATGTAGCCAAGGCACTGCCGAAAGCGTTGCAAACACTCGAACAGGACGTTCGAGTGACTATCCCCGCATATAGAAACATTCCAAACATTGATACAGCAGAAGTTATTTTATCGACTGAACTCGATCATTGGCCTCATACGGCTTATCAAGTTAAAAAACTGAGTGTAGAAGGCGTTCCAGTTTTTGGTATTGAATGTGCCAAATATTTCGACCGCCCGGAAATGTATGCAGAAAACAATCAAGCTTATGCTGATAACGGAGAGCGCTTCTCGTTCTTTAGTGCAGCCTGTCTTGATATGCTTCCTAAGCTTGGTTTTCAACCGGATATCATTCATGCAAATGACTGGCATACTGGTTTCGTTCCTTTCTTGCTTAAATCGCGTTATCAACAACACGATTTCTTTGAAAATACGCGCAGTGTTATCTCGATTCACAATGCGGTTTTCAAAGGTGTGTTCGCATACGATGAACTTCAATTCCTGCCAGAGATGCACAGTTACCATGTACCTGAAGCTTCAGTGAGTGACACTCATGTCACTATGCTAAGAGCTGGCGTGATGTGTGCGGATAAAGTGAACGCAGTAAGTCCTACCTATGCAGAAGAGTTGAAAACGGAATTAGGTAGCCACGGTATGGCTGCAGAATTCCAACACAGATCAGCTGATCTGATCGGCATTTTAAATGGGTGTGATTACGGGGCTTGGAATCCGGAAACTGATGCTTTCCTACCTCGTAAATACAAAGCGACCAAACACAGCATGGCTCGCGGAAAATCAGCTTGTAAGCAAAAACTGCAACAAGACGTAGGTTTACCCGTTGCCGATTGCGCGGTTTATGGCATGGTTTGTCGCTTGACGAATCAAAAAGGTGTTCATTACTTACTGCCTATCATCGAACAGTTTTTGAAAAATGATCTTCAGATCGTGATTGTCGGTACTGGCGATCCGGTTTTGGCGAGTCAATTGAAAGAGCTATCAGCCCTTCACTCAGATAAGTTCTCGTTCGTGGAAGCGTACAATAATGAACTTGCGCACTTGGTTGAAGCGGGCTCTGATTTCTTCTTGATGCCTTCGGAATTTGAACCGTGTGGCTTAAACCAAATCTACAGCATGGCTTACGGTACTTTGCCGATTGTTCGTTCTGTGGGAGGTTTAAAAGACAGCGTGAATGATTACGATCAGGATCCTGAAGTCGCGACTGGGTTTGCTTTTGAAGAGCCAACACCGGAAGCGTTATTGGCTGTGTTACATCGTTCATTACTGCTTTACGCACAAAACCCATCTGAAATTAAGCGTGTTCAGCTTTATGCGATGCAGCAAGATTTTAGTTGGGAAGATGCGGCTAAAGAGTACCTAGCTATGTACCATTCAGCATTTTAACTTGTTGACTTAGCTTTAAAATTAGCTGGCGAGCGACAACCGCTCGTAATAAATGAAGGCGCTCTAATTGTAGAGTGCCTTTTTGTTTCCTGGTCAGAGCACATCACGTTTACGAAGACAAAGCTTGCAAACTCATTTTAGTCAGGTAGAAAAGGTGAGGTAGGTATTCACATGACTAATGATAGGTTTGACACTATTATCACTTAAAGTTCTTAATAGCGTGATATCCTTAGTCATCGCCTCGTGATGAGGCATAGCTCCATTCCAATAATTAAAGCGATAGGTATGTCTGAGAGTTTACTATTTCATAAAACATTTACTCACCCTACGAGCGATGAGTGGGTTGTATTTGTGCATGGCGCAGGAGGCAGTTCCTCCATCTGGTTCAAGCAGATCAAAGCGTATAAACAGCATTTCAACTTACTTCTCATTGATCTGAGAGGGCACGGTAAATCAGACAATATACTAAAAGGGCTGATTTCGAATCGTTATACGTTCAAATCGGTGACGCTTGATATTCTTAAAGTGTTAGACCATCTCAAAATCCGTTCTGCACATTTCGTTGGCATGTCTTTGGGCACGATTATTGTGCGTAACGTTGCAGAACTAGCAGCTGGCCGTGTACGTTCAATGGTACTAGGTGGTGCCGTGACTAAACTCAACACTCGCTCACAAGTGTTAATCAAGTTGGGTAATCTCAGTAAGCACATCATTCCTTACATGTGGTTATACAGCCTTTTTGCTTATGTTGTGATGCCACAAAAAAGCCAAAAAGAGTCTCGTCATCTTTTTATCCGCGAAGCTAAAAAGCTGTGTCAAAAAGAGTTTAAGCGCTGGTTTATCTTAACGGCTGATGTAAACCCCTTGATGAAATATTTTAAAGATAGAGAGCTACCAATACCGACTCTTTATTTGATGGGTGAACGTGACTACATGTTTATTAAGCCTGTAAAAGAAATGGTCGCAGCGCATGAGTCGAGCGAGCTAGTAGAAATCCCGAATTGTGGACACGTATGTAACGTGGAAAACCCTGAAGAGTTTAATCAGCGTTCGATTGCGTTTATTCAAAAACAAATTCAGTGATTTTCTAGGCGTGAAATCAAAGATGATGATTTAATCGAATTGAAATAAAAACGGGAAGCTAAATTTAGCTTCCCGTTTTTATTTGGAGGAGGTATCTGACCGAATCGTTCTATCAGATCACTGAAACCTTGCTATTCAGGTGAGGCAGCACCGCACTGCCAGCAAGAGCCGAATTGAGCTTCGTTGACTTCATGACACTCACCACAACGCCACTCTTCATAGATGATCGAATCTTGCTGCTTTTGGTAGTCATTTACGAGCATGCGAGCTTTACTGGCCAATTCTGGCTCATATAACCATACGTAAGGGTCAGTTTCTTCAGTGAATGGGATTTCCCCTTTCAATCCGAACAATCCCTCACCACGGACTTCACAGGCAATATTCTCGCTTTCTAACAATCCACAGATGATATGAGCTTCTGTTGGATTCGATGCACTGAAGATTTTCATTGAAATAGAACCTTATTCGGCTATCTGTGTTATTTAGCTATTATAAACTACTCTGCTATATACATTATTCAGCTACGGGCGCTGAGCGAAACTTACCCATTAACCATTTAGCCACTATTGGGAATATCCCCAATAACGCAAATGACAATAGTACTGAAGGGGAGATGATGCCCGAAAGTGAATCAATTTCTGCGAGCTGAGTACCAGCATTCAAGAAAACCGCCGTCCCCGGTAACATCCCGATTTGACTCGTAAGGTAGTAACGACTCACTGACATCGGTGTTAGACCCATCAATAGGTTGATAAGGAAAAATGGGAATACAGGAATCAGACGTAGAGAAAACAGGTAAAATGCGCCATCTTTTTCAACCCCCTTGTTAATCGTCGCCAATTTGTCACCAAACTTGGTTTGAATCCAGTCACGCAACAGGTAACGGCTACTTAAGAAGGCTAAGGTCGCACCGATCGCACTTGCGAAAGATACCAGCAGCAAGCTGTTCCAGAAGCCAAATAGCGCGGCCCCTAATAGGGTCACAACAGCGGCACCAGGAATGGAGAAAGCCGTAATCATGACATACGCGACAAAATAGATAGCGGCAGCCGCAATAAAGTTGCTGTCAATGTAGTCATTTAACACAGCTTGTTGGGCCTTAGCATTTTCAAGCGTTAAGTATTGGCCGAAATTGATGCCTAACAACACGATGGTCACGACCAACACAATACCCAATATCATTTTCTTACTCATTGATACTTCCTCTAAATTTTCAATGCATACCGATAGTATAGATAGACAGGCAAAACATAGATTAACTTTCACCAGTTAATAAAAAACTATTTATTCTAGACGATGGATTTGGGGTAAACAGCTAGCCTAATTGCTTAATCTTATCTTGCCGACAAGTATTGGCGAAATAGAGGTGGAAAAAGATTCGTTGATTAGAAGGTTGTGACTCTCTGCTAGCGACTTGTTTTGTATGCATTATTTTAATAGCGATAATTTGTACCACGTAAAAAGTAACAAAAATTTGAAAGAGTTTTGGTCTTGGCTCGTTCTATATACGTAACAATCGTGGCATGAAGATTGTTTTAGATAATTATTCAGGCAGACAACTAAGGAGCTAGCTATGAAATTATTATCAATGATTACGGTTATTGCTACAACGGGCCTATTCTCTTTCCAAGCCATGGGATCGGGCGTCTATCACCGTGCGGCTGTTGAGTCTAAAGTATTTAAAGGCGATGTAGTGGCGAGCCAATCACAGGCTTACGAATCTGGAAAAAAAATCTGGATGGATATAAACAGTAAGCGCTCATATGAATTGAGCAAAATCTTACCGCAAGCCTCTGAAAAAGTAGATGTACGCTCGTTTGAAATCAAAAACGGTACCATCAAAGTAAAAGAAATAATGGATTCCTCTGGAGAAATTAACTTCATTCCGATGGTTAAAGTGGATTACAAATACTATTACCGTCCATCTTTTTGATCACAGTGGTCCAGCTATACATAAGACTAGTCTTGTCGACATAAAAAAAGCCGCAGTAAATGCGGCTTAGTTATGTATATAGATTGCACTGACAATGTTAATTGACGCGATTGATAAGCTCTTCGCGACGCTGCTGCGGTATAACAGACCAATGTGTACCATTGATCGCGCCTTCTAGCGCCCAAAGTAGTTCAATACTGACAGAAGACGCATGCGATTCTTTGATGGCGTTAAATGCGTTTACAGAGCCAGATTCATATAAACGTTCTACAGAATCGATCCCTGCCTTTTTCAACATACGCTCGGTAGCGAGTCGAAGATTAGGCAGATCTTTGAGTCGGGTCGGCTTAGCAGAAGACTGCTCAGCTTTTTCTTCTTTAGCAAAACCTAGAGACGTGGTTGCAAGCTGCAAGATTTTCTCTTGGTCTTGCCAGAGGCCTTCAGGTAAAGCGAAATATTTAGTAACGACAGGGAAACCACGTTTTTTGTAGACGTACGGTTGAAACCCTTGTTGTTCGAATTGTTTCGTTGTGCCTTTGTCTGCGCGTATGTGCAACTGGTCATTTACAACCAGAGCAAACATAGTGTCATCAGCAAAAAGACCGAAGCCACCAAACATTGAGCGTGATTTTATTTTTCCTAGGGACTCAAATAACTTCATTGAGTCCTTTAGTATCGGTTTATCCATGTTATTTATCTCGGTGTATTTGAACTACGCCACCAAATAAGCAGGTCCGAGAGATTAGCAAAATGTTGCAATTAAATTGTCAATAAGCCGTAAATTACTAAATTATTAGTAGTTACTGCATTTTGCCATCGGTAACCCCGCTACCATACCAACGAGTGGTTTAGGCCGGAAGCTTTGCGTCTCACTCTTTCGAGTGGTTTGCCCTGTGCGTGACTGATTGAATAGAATAAAGTTTTTGTTGAATGAAGCTCACAGTTGATATTTCAAAGTGTGATATTGCTTCAATTAATGATCTTTCTATTGTGCATATGGGTTCATTATAGTTGCTGATAAAAAAAGCGCACCTAAAGGTGCGCTTGATGAAATTAAACTCGAATTATCAATTAATTTAACGTTTTAACTGTACTTCGTTCAACAATTTCAGGGTGCATTTCGAAGACGCGTTTTTCGTGGTCTTTGTCTTTGATGCGCTCTAATAGAATTTCGAATGCATTCTTACCAACACGACGTTTTGGTTGGTGAACGGTCGTTAGCGGCGGAGAGAAGTATTCAGCCAGTTCGATGTTGTCGTAACCGATCACTGAGATATCTTCTGGAATGCGAATGCCTTTTTCTTGCAGGCGGCTCATTAAGCCGAGTGCCATTGTGTCGTTAAAGCAGAATACCGCTGTTGGTCGATCTTCCATCTCAACGATTTGTTCTGCAGCAAGAACAGCCGTATCACACTCGAAGTTACCTTCGATGATCATATTTTCATCGGCAGAAATCTTTGCTTCGTTGAGTGCGCGCTTGTAACCGGCAATACGTTCAACACATGCTGCTTTGTCTAAGTGGCCACTTAAACATGCAATCTTAGAGTGACCGCGTTCAATAAGGTATTTGGTCGCTAGGTAGCCACCTTCTTCAGAGTTATCGATGATCTTATCAGCCTGAGAGCTCTCAGGGCCCCAGTCCATGATAACTTTAGGAATGTCAGCGTGACGGTCTAACATCTCTCTTAGTTCTTCAGTTAGGTCAGAACACATAACTAAGATGCCATCTACACGTTTCTCTGCAAGCATTCGAATGTAGTCACGTTGCTTCTCATAGATACCGCCCGTATTACACAGGATCAAAGTGTAACCTTGACGGTAGCAGTAGCTCTCAACACCATCGATAACTTCAGAGAAGAATAGGTTAGTTGATTGAGTCACTAGCATGCCGATGGTGCGTGTTGTATTACACTTCAAACTACGAGCAACAGCACTTGGTGCATAGTTCAGTTCATCTACGGCTTTGTTCACTTTTTCTTGAGTTGCTTCTGCAACAAAGCGAGTTTTATTGATTACGTGAGAAACGGTTGTTGTTGATACGCCGGCTAAGCGAGCGACATCTTTTATAGTGGCCATGGTTTTATCCTATTAGAAGCTACTTTCCCAAAGTACGGAATAAAGTAGCCGTTAAGCTACCTAACTAAGAGCTTAAATTTGTAGGGCTCTTTGGGTACTAAAGTGCTAAAAAACAAAAAACCGCTATTGAGCGGCTTGTCTTAACACCGAAATGCTCTGAACTTTAATAAGCATAGCATTTCGTGAATGTTTCATATTTTATCGTTTGCGGTCACAATTTTAGACTGACTAGAAATTACTCGCAATAAAATTCACCCAGAAATCCGGGTGAATTGTCACATTCTACTGAATTTATTTACCTAGTCATCCAATAAGCTATTCACCAGCTAAATATTGAGTGTCTAATTGACAGAATGCGAGTAGCAAAGATGAGACACTAGCGTAGAAACCGAATTCATCAACGTCATGACATTTCACGTTGAACTTTGGTACCCAAGTCAGCAGTTGTTGTTCGATAAACTGCTGTTGAACGGCAAATGAATTCTCTAGCTCTTCTTCAATATCCGTTTCGTTTGAACGAATGATCAAGTTACCAAGGAAATCGAGTTCAATAGCAATGTGGTCTGCTGGCTCTTTTAGATCTTGGTTCACAACTAAGTTGTGCTTAGCCATGATCTCTTCCATATCTTTTGCTGGCTTATCATTCAAAAGGCCAGTTTCGCCGATATACATAGAAGCGTAAGGAAGAGCACCGTGTTTATCTGTCTTTAAGAAAAGATCGCAAAAGTCTGCAGACAGTTCTAGCTGAGCATCTTCGCGTGTTTGTAGGCGGTTCAGCGCATCCACTAACTTATCAATCGCTGGCTTTAGTGTTTCATTTTCGCCTAAACCAGTTAGGAAAGAACGAATTTCAACAGAGTGGTAGTGATCGAGTTCTTCTTGAGTGAGCTCTTTGGCGAATAAGCTTGATAGCCACCAGTATATTTCTGCTCTTTGCTCGTTGAACGCTTTCGTATCTTTCATTTCTTAGATCCTGATTTAGTCTTGTGATGTTGCTTGTATGCATCTTGTAGTCACTTGGGCATAAGCACACCAAGGCTGAATAACAAGGTTATTTGCGAAACGCAAAGTTACTCGTTAGTAGTAATGCCTATATTGAATTGCGATGGACGATAAATAGCAAGGTTTAAGATTGTCTTGTATCAAAAAAAATCCATGTTTCTGGCTTTTATCTTCTGTACCACTAGAATTGTTACTAGTTATGAATAGAATAGTCACTGAAACTATTAAATAAGAAAAGTGGTGTAGATGAGCTATCACGTATTAGTCGTAGAAGATGATGTGGTAACCCGCAGTAAACTGGTTGGATACTTCCAGAACGAGGGTTACACAGTGAGCGAAGCAGAAAGCGGCGCTCAAATGAGAAACGTGTTAGAAGAAAACAACGTTGACCTCATTATGCTGGACATCAACTTACCAGGCGAAGATGGATTGATGCTAACTCGCGAATTACGCAGTCAATCAGACATTGGAATTATTTTAGTTACTGGACGCACGGATAGCATCGACAAAATCGTTGGCCTTGAAATGGGCGCTGACGATTACGTTACTAAACCCTTCGAACTTCGCGAGTTATTAGTTCGAGTTAAAAACCTACTTTGGCGTATTTCTGCCGCTCGTAAAACAGCAGCGGGCGCAGTAGAAGAGACATCAGATGAGTCTGTGGTTCGTTTTGGTGAGTGGACATTTGATATCCCTCGTCGCGCGTTAAGCAAAAACGGCGAACCGGTGAAACTGACCAAAGCAGAATACGAACTGCTAGTGGCTTTGTCTTCTTACCCTAACCAAGTATTAAGCCGCGAACGTATTCTGAATATGATCAGCCACCGAGTGGATGCACCGAATGACCGTACGATCGACGTACTGATTCGTCGCATGCGTGCAAAAATGGAATTCGACCCTAAGAACCCACAAATCTTTGTGACGGTTCACGGTGAAGGTTACATGTTCGCTGGTGACTAATGTTCTTCGTGAACTTCTAGTCAGCAACGATATATGAACGAAAAAGCCGAGACATCATTGATGTCTCGGCTTTTTTTACTTAATTGTACCGTCCTAAATGTTTTATGCGGTTTGATTATTGAGGCTGCGCTGCAGAAACGTCACCGCCATCAACTAGGCTGGACGCCTCTGGAACAACAATAGGATCTTGAATAGGGTCATTGCTTGTATCTAGCCAATCACGCAGGCTTTGCCAAACCAATCCCATGGTTTCGTGCCAGTAACGCTCAGTCTGCTCAAGGTAAAGAGCTTTTGGCATGTACTTGTTCCAAGGCTCAACAATACCTTCTTGTGCAAGGTAGTTAGTTGGTGCCGGCAGTGGTTTCATTCCAGCAGCATTGAATTCGTTCAGTGCGCGAGTCATATGGCTCGCTGAAGTCACCAACACCATTCTTTTATTCTTAACGAACGCAGCGGCTTGGCGGGCTTCTTCCCAGGTGTCTTTTGCTGTTTCAAGCAGAATGATGTCGGGCTTTGCTACGCCAAGTGCTAATGCAACTTTAGCCATCATTCTTGCGTTACTTACTTCAGTGCCTGCGCCATAGCCAGACAAAATGAGTTTTGCACCAGGGTAAAGACGTAGAATACGAATCCCTTCACTTAAACGCATCAGGCCGGTGCGGCTAAGTTCTGATGTCGGTGGAATTTGGTCGTCTACGACGTGACCACTTCCGAGAACCATCACGTAATCGACGGTTTCATCGACAGGTAAAAATGCGGTGTGTTGCCTTTCCATTGGCATTAAAAGTTGACTAGAAACTGGTTGGAAAGCGATTAGGAAAATACCACATAGGGCTGAGAGGGTGATTAGGCAACCAGTCTTCCTTTTGGTAGTAAACATCACTAGGGCTAAACCCAGAAAAGCGAGAATTAACATTGCTGGCAGTGGCATCAATAGCGAAGACACTACTTTTTTCAGCTCAAACATATCCGAATAGTCCGAAAAAACATCACTTAGTAGTAAAAAGAGACATCGCCTCTTTATTCCTGAAATTCCTGTGACAGAATAGCAGGCACGATAGGACATAATAACTCAAGTAGCCGTGACTGAAGACCGTAATTTCGACGATATTGCCCACAAATTTGCAAAAAATATTTACGGCTCTGACAAAGGAGAGATCCGTCAGATCATCGTATGGGAAGATTTAGAACAAGCTTTGAGCAAATTTGAGCAATCAGCTTCGCCGCTGCATGTGCTTGATGCTGGAGGCGGACTTGCACAGATGTCGCAAAAAATTGCGTCGCTTGGGCATAACGTTTCTCTGTGTGATCTCTCTTCTGAAATGCTGAAGCTCGCAGAAGAAAGTATCAGCGAAGCGGGTTTGCTAGAGCAATATCGATTTATTCATTCACCGGTACAAAAAGTCGCAGAACATCTCGATGAGAAAGTCGATTTTGTGATGTTTCATGCCGTAATGGAATGGTTAGCCGATCCTAAAGAGGCGCTTGATTTATTGCTTGAACAAGTTAAACCGGGTGGTGTTGCCTCGATAATGTTTTACAACCACCACGGATTAGTCCTGAAAAATGTGATTTGTGGCAACATTCCTCATGTATTGAATGGGATGCCACATCGAAAACGGTTTAAGCTGCAACCACAAAAAGGCTTGAAGCCGGAAGAGGTTTATCAATGGATAGAAGACGCTGGTCTAGAAATCTGTGGTAAATCAGGCATTCGCTCTTTCAGTGACTACATAGGTAATATGGAGTACATGGGCGATTACCAATTTGAAGATGTATTGGAACTGGAAAAACAGCTATGTCGCCAAGAGCCATATCTGTCACTAGGCCGTTATATTCACGTTTGGGCTCAAAAACCTGCGCAATAACAGCGGTGAATGTGGTAAAAGAAGCCACAACATGCGCTATGCAATCGTAAGAAGCCCGCGTCATAAAGAAATAGGCGTCATATCTAATACATTCGATATGACGAAGAACAGTAACAGGAACCACAATGAGTGAAATGACTCAAACTGCCGAAGAGCAGCCAATTGATGAGTTGGTGGGCTGGGTCAAGCAGCATGATTTTTCATTAAACTTGCCACCAGAGCGCTTAGCATTTTTGATTGCTATCGCAGTACTAAGCAATGAAAGGTTCGATGAAGAGTTGGGCGAGGGTGAACTGCACGATGCATTTACCATCGTCACTCGACTGTTTGAAGATACTGGCGAAGCGTCCGCGTTTCGTGCCAACAATGCCATCAACGAGTTAGTTAAACAGAAGTTGATTAGCCGCTTTACCAGCGAAATCACTGATGGTGCGAGTATTTATCGCTTATCACCATTGGCGATTGGTATTTCAGATTATTATTTACGCCACCGTCAGTTCTCTAAGTTGAAACTGTCTATCCAGCTTTCTATGGTTGCGGACGAGATGGCAAAAGCCATTGAAGCAGCACAAAAAGGCGGAACGCCAGGACATTGGAGAAAGAATGTTTACGGCGTGCTTAAGTATTCTGTTGGTGAAATTTTCGATCAGATTGATCTTAACCAACGTGTTATGGATGAGCAGCAGCAAACCGTTAAACAGCAAATTGCCGACCTTTTAAACAAGGATTGGCGAGAGGCGATTAACAACTGTGAAACCTTGCTTTCAGAAACCTCTTCCACGCTGAAAGAATTGCAAGACACCTTGCAAGCGGCGGGTGATGAACTGCAAACACAGATCCTCGATATTCAAGAAATTGTTTACGGTGACGATGAACTCGAGTTCGTTGGCGAAACCCTGTTCGGCTTGCAGATGAAGCTAGACCGAATCACCAGTTGGGGCCAACAAGCCATCGATTTATGGATCGGCTACGACCGCCATGTTCACAAGTTCATCCGTACCGCGATTGATATGGATAAAAACCGCGCCTTTAGCCAGCGCTTGCGTCAGTCGGTTACCGACTACTTTGATGCGCCTTGGCTTTTGACCTACGCCGATGCTGAGAAGCTGACGGATCTTCGTGATGAAGCGCTCGTGCTTCGTGATGACGAAGTGATGGGACAAGCACCAATCGACGTTGAGTACGAAGAATTTGAGCAAGTGAATGACCTGCTTTCAGATCGAATTGCAGAGATGTTAAAAGCTCACAAACAGCAAGGCGCGCCAATTGATCTTGGCCTTGTGCTACGCGATTACCTCGCTGAACACCCTCGCACACACCATTTTGATTTAGCCAGAATTGTTGTCGACCAAGCCGTGCGCTTAGGTTACTCAGAATCTGACTATCAGGCTATTCAGCCAGATTGGCAGGCAATCAACGATTTCGGTGCAAAGGTACAAGCAAATGTCATTAACAAGTACTGATGATTACATGCCAGAGAAACTGGTAAAAGCGATAGCGAACCCATTGTTCCCTGCGCTAGACAGCATGCTGCGTTCAGGTAAGCATATTTCAACAGAAGACTTAGATAACCACGCGTTACTGTCTGATTTTGAAGTTGAGCTTCAGCATTTCTATCAACGCTACAATACGGAACTGGTGAAAGCGCCAGAAGGCTTTTTTTACCTGCGTCCGCGTTCTACGTCGCTAATCGGTCGTAGTGTTTTGTCTGAGCTAGACATGCTTGTTGGTAAGGTACTGTGTTTCTTGTACCTAAGTCCAGAGCGTCTAGCACACGAAGGTATCTTTACTAACCAAGAGCTGTTTGATGAGTTGATGTCGTTAGCGGATGAGAAAAAACTCATGAAGCTTGCGACAAACCGTGCGTCGGGTTCTGATTTAGACAAAGAAAAGCTGTTTGAAAAAGTGCGTACTTCTCTACGTCGCTTACGTCGTATCGGCATGTTGATTGCGATTGGCGAGACGGGCAAGTTCCGTATCAGCGAAGCAGTATTCCGTTTTGGTGCTGACGTACGTGTTGGCGATGATATGAAAGAAGCTCAACTGCGTCTTATCCGTGATGGTGAAGCTGTGGTGCATACTCAAGAGCCTAACCAAGGCAGCTTGTTGAATGAAGAACAAGCGGAAGCCGTATCAGAAGTAGATGCAGGCGTAGACGAAAACGGTCAACAAGACATTTTTAACGATCAAGCTGACTTTGACCTTGAGTCAAACGACGGCGAACCAACAAAAGTAGAAGGTGAAGCATGATTGAAAGAGGTAAGTATCAATCATTAACCATGGTCAACTGGAACGGCTTCTTTGCGCGTACTTTTGATATTGATGGATTGGTTACAACGCTTTCTGGCGGTAACGGTGCAGGTAAGTCGACCACTATGGCGGCATTCATCACAGCGCTGATTCCTGACCAAAGCCTTCTGCATTTCCGTAACACAACGGAAGCGGGTAGCTCGCAGTCATCTCGTGACAAAGGTCTATACGGTAAGCTTCAACCTGGCGCATGTTACGCTGCGCTGGATGTGGTGAACTCTCGTAACCAACGCCTACTGTTTGCAGTAAAACTGCAGCAAGTTGCGGGTCGTGACAAGAAAGTAGACATCAAACCGTTCGTAATCCAAGGCCTGCCAAGCCATGTGAAACCAACGGATGTGTTGATTCAGAACGTTTCCGACAGCCATGCTCGCGTATGTCAGTTGAACGACGTAAAAGCCGCGGTAGCACAGTACGAAGGCGCGCACTTCAAAGCCTTCTCTTCGATTGTTGATTACCACTCGCAAATGTTTGAATACGGTGTGGTACCGAAGAAACTGCGTAACAGCAGCGACCGTTCTAAGTTCTACCGTTTGATCGAAGCATCGCTTTACGGCGGTATTTCTAGTGCGATTACGCGTTCTCTGCGTGATTATCTCCTACCGCAAAACGGTGGTGTGAAGAAAGCATTCCAAGACATGGAATCAGCACTACGCGAAAACCGTATGACGTTAGAAGCGATCAAAACGACTCAGTCGGACCGTGACCTGTTCAAACACTTGATCACTGAATCTACGAACTACGTGGCAGCAGATTACATGCGCCATGCCAACGATCGTCGTAACAAGCTTGATCAAACCATGAAGTTTCGTGGTGAACTGTTTGGTTCGCGTGAAACCTTGCATGATCAAAATAACTTGTTGAACCGTGTTCAAGAAGAATTAGAGCTGTTGGTCGATCAAGAGTCGGCACTAGAGCAAGATTATCAAGCGGCTTCGGATCATCTTCAATTGGTTCAAACTGCACTTCGCCAGCAAGAGAAAATTGCACGCTACAGTGAAGATCTAGAAGAGCTTAATGAGCGTCTAGAAGAGCAGATGATGGTGGTTGAAGAAGCTCAAGAGCGAGTACTTCTTGCTGAAGAGCAGGCAACCATTACCGAAGAAGAAGTGGATAGCCTGAAAACTCAGCTTGCTGATTACCAACAAGCGTTAGACGTTCAGCAAACTCGTGCGCTGCAATACCAGCAAGCCGTTCAAGCATTAGAGAAAACCAGACAGTTACTTGGTGATGAGTCTATTACGGCAGAAAGTGCATTAACTCTTGTTTCTGAGCTAAAAGCACAAGAAGAATCAAGCACTCAAACGCTACTGTCTACTAAGCATAAACTAGACATGTCTTCTGCAGCTTCTGCACAGTTCGACAAAGCACTGTCTTTAGTTAAAAGCATCGTTGGTGACGTTGAGCGTAAAGAAGCGTCTAGCAGCGCTAAGCAAGCTCTAGAAAAAGGCCGTAACGCAAAACACGTTGTTGAGAACGAACAGCAATGGCGTGCTCAGCACCGCGACATGGCTCGTGATGTGGCTCAGCAGCGTCAAGCAAAAGAGCTTGCGACTGAATACCAAAAACAGCACAACATCTCACTGACTGATGAAGCGGTTTTCGATGAAGAACGTGAACGTCACGCTATGCAGATCGAGTCCCTTGAGTTCGCTCAAGAAGAACTGCGTGAAGCGAAGAGTGAGCAACGTCGTGTACAACAAAACCACGACCAAGAGATTCAAAAACTTGAGTCAATTGCTCCTGCGTGGATCACGGCAAATGATGCACTTGAAGCTTTAAGAGATCAAACAGACGCTGAGCTAGAAGATAGCCAAGCGGTAATGACTCAAATGCAGCAAGTACTTGAAGACGAGAAATCTCAAGCGGTAGCAAAAGATCAGTTGGCAACGCGCCGAGCTGAACTTGAGCAAGAGATTGAGCGTTTAGCTTCGCCAGGTGGTTCTAACGATCCTCGCCTGAAAGGCCTGGCGGATACGCTTGGTGGCGTACTGCTTTCTGAGATCTACGATGACATCACGATCGGTGATGCGCCGTACTTTAGTGCGATGTACGGCCCAGCTCGTCACGCGATTGTGGTTTCGGATCTTGATGGTATTAAAGAGAAGCTGGTGGATCTTGATGATTGTCCAGAAGACCTTTACATCCTAGAAGGCGATGTAGACGCGTTTGATGACAGCTCGTTTAATGCCGATGAGCTTGAAGGCGCGGTATGTGTTCAGCTGAACGATCGCCAAATGCGTTACTCTCGTTTTCCTGAGATCCCACTGTTTGGCCGTGCGGCTCGTGAACAGCGCCTAGAGAAATTGCGCGAAGAGCGTGATGTTGTCGTTGAGAACCACGCGAAAGCAGCGTTTGACTCTCAAAAACTGAATCGCTTATACCAAGCATTCAACAGCTTTGTTGCGAAGCACCTACACGTTGCGTTTAACGCAGACCCAGAACAAGCACTTACTGCGATTCGTGATAAGCGCAATCAAATTGTTCGTTCTCTGGCTGAGCTTAACTCTAAAGAGCAGCAGCAACGTAGCCAGCTTCTACAAAGCAAGCAGGCACTCGGTGCGCTAGATAAATTAGCACCAATGGTTCGTATTTTAGAAGACGAAACATTGGCTGAGCGTTTAGCTGAATTAGAAGCGCAACTAGAGCGTTTAAGTGAAGCTAAGTCTTACTTGAATACTCACGGCAAAGCGCTTACTTCTCTAGAGCAAATTGTATCTGCACTAGACGCTGACCCAGAGCAGTTCGAAGCTTTGGAAGCCGAATATCGTCAAGCTGATAACGCGCTACAAACGCTAAAAGGCAAAGTGTTCGCGCTGTCTGATTTGATTGAGCGTCGTCACTACTTTGCTTACGCGGACTCTGTTGATTTGCTTAACAAGAGCAGTGAGCTGAGCGAGCAATTAAAAGCGAAATTGGTTCAAGCTGAACAAGCAAGAACCAAAGGCCGCGATGGCTTGAAGCAAGCTCGCGAACAGATGAACCAATACAACCAAGTATTGGCGGCACTGAAGAGCTCACATCAAGCGAAGCAAGAAACGGTTCAAGAGTTCAAACAAGAGCTACAAGAGTTTGGCGTAAACGCTGATGAAGGCGCTGAAGAGCGTGCTGTACGTCGTCGTGACGAGCTTCAAGAGCGTCTGCACACATCTCGCAGCCGTAAGAGTGAATACGAGCGTACGATTACGTCAACAGAACTTGAGATGAAAGCCCTAGCTAAGCGTCTTAAGAAAGTTCAGAAAGAGTACACAGAACTTCGTACCTTCGTTGTTGCAGCAAAAGCTGGCTGGTGCTCAGTACTTCGCTTAGCTCGTGAAAATGATGTTGAACGTCGTTTGCACAAGCGTGAACTGGCTTACCTAACGGCGGGCGAGCTTCGCTCTATGTCGGATAAATCACTGGGTGCGCTACGTCTGGCTGTGGCTGACAATGACGACCTACGTGACTCGCTGCGTCTATCGGAAGACAACGCACATCCAGAGCGTAAGGTTCTGTTCTACATTGCGGTTTACCAACACCTTCGCGAGCGTATTCGCCAAGACATCATTCATACGGATGATCCGGTTGAAGCAATCGAAGAGATGGAAGTTGAGCTAGCTCGACTAACAGAAGAATTGACTCAACGTGAAAACCGCTTGGCGATCAGCTCTGAGTCGGTAGCAAGCATCATCAAGAAAACGATTCAGCGCGAGCAGAACCGTATTCGAATGCTGAACCAAGGTCTGTCTAACATCTACTTTGGTCAGGTTAAGGGCGTACGTCTGAACGTTAAGATTCGTGAAAGTCACGAGATCTTGCTATCAGGTCTAGCGACTCAGCAAGAACAGCACAAAGACTTGTTTGAATCAACGCGCTTTACCTTCTCAGAAGCGATGGCGAAGTTGTTCCAACGTGTGAACCCGCATATCGACATGGGTCAACGTTCTCCGCAAGTTCTGGGTGAAGAGCTACTTGATTACCGTAACTACCTAGAGCTAAGTGTTGAAGTTAACCGTGGTTCTGATGGTTGGTTACAAGCGGAATCGGGCGCACTGTCTACGGGTGAAGCGATCGGTACTGGTCAGTCTATCCTACTGATGGTTGTTCAAAGCTGGGAAGAAGAGTCTCGTCGACTTCGCAGTAAGGACATCGTTCCATGTCGTTTGTTGTTCCTTGATGAAGCAGCTCGTCTGGATGCGAAATCCATCTCTACCTTGTTCGAACTGTGTGACCGTTTAGGTATGCAACTTCTGATTGCAGCACCGGAGAACATCAGCCCAGAGAAAGGCACAACCTACAAACTGGTTCGTAAAGTCTTTAAAGATCACGAACACGTGCATGTTGTTGGCCTGCGAGGTTTTGCTCAAAACAAACCGGCATCTCCAGTTCAAGAGCTTATCGAAGAAACTGAGCAATAACCTTGATAGCCGAGTTATAACCTTGATAGCGCAACTATAAGCTCGAAAGCGACTCAATGATATTTGTTCAAAGCCCCTAATCAATAGGGGCTTTTTTATATCTTGAATCTAATTCCTTACTTCTTACTTCTAGATCAGAACTCCTCCCGCTTAATCCTCTCTTCAATACTGATAAGACCACTCATACCTTAGGTTTATTATCAATGGAACTTGTTTGAGGTCACACGCACAAAACCACAAATAATGTATGGTAATGACATAGATTTAATAATATTAATAATATTGTATTACTTAAATTTTAATTATTGATAACTCGCGTGTGCGAAAGGTAAAGGTAGGACTTAGGTATGATTCAAATCGTTATTGATGGGAAATATCGAATCGTCGAGCAAGGACAAACCGTTCTTGAAGCGGCAAAAACATGTGGTTTGGAAATCCCATCTTTATGTGGTTTGAATAAAACAGCGGATAAAGTGCCGTGTGATTTGTGTGTCGTTGAAGTTGATGGCGTTGGTGTTACTCGCTCTTGTGAGCTTGAAGTGTCTAATGGGCTGAATATTACCACTCAGTCAAAACAGTTAACGAACCATCGACAAGAAGCGTTGAATCGCATCATGACCGATCACTACGCTGACTGTGAGGCGCCATGCCAAACAGCCTGTCCTGCTAGGGTCGATATCCAATCTTACCTGCACCATATTGCTCAAAATGATCACATCAAAGCGATTGAAGTGATCAAAAAGACATTACCAATGCCGCTTTCAATTGGTCGTGTGTGTCCTGCTTTCTGTGAAACCGAATGTCGTCGTAACTTGGTCGATGAATCCATCGCGATTCGCCAACTCAAACGACACGCTGCCGATGCGGATTTAGCGGCTCAAGAGAGCTACATGCCAGCGAAGAAACCAAATAAAGGCAAGAGCATTGCTATTGTTGGTAGTGGCCCCGGTGGTCTTACTGCGGGTTATTATCTATCTAACGAAGGTTATGATGTCAGCGTCTATGAGTCGATGCCGCAAGCGGGTGGTTGGCTGCGTTACGGTATCCCTGAATATCGCTTACCCAAGTCGATTCTAGATAAAGAAATCGAGCTGATGTGCCGCAACGGAATGGTGGTTGAGTGCGGTAAAAAACTCGGTGTTGATTTTACACTGTCTGATTTAAGTAACGATTTTGATGCAGTTTGTTTAGCGGTTGGCGCATCGCAAGCGGTCGAGATGAACTACCCGGGTAGTGAACTCGGCGGTTGTTATTTGGGTGTCGATTATCTCAAAGATTACGTGACCGATCAGCAGTATGTCACTGGTAAAAAGGTCGCAGTAATTGGTGGCGGTAATACCGCGATTGACTGCGCTCGAACAGCGGTGCGTGATGGAGCGGATACTACGCTGATTTATCGTCGAACTCGAGATGAGATGCCGGCAGAAGATTACGAGATCGAAGAAGCTGAGCATGAAGGTGTGAAGTTCCATTTCTTAACCAACCCTGCAGAAAACATAGCCGATGATAATGGTCATGTATCAGAAATACGATTAGAACGAATGGCTTTGGGTCCTGCTGATGCTTCGGGCCGCCGGAGCCCTAAACCAACTGGCGAGTTCTTTGGTGAAGCGTTTGATACGGTTATTGCCGCCGTGTCGCAAAAGCCTGATCTGAGCTTTATGGACAACGAAGCGATTGATATTCCTCTTACTCGTTGGAATACCGCAGATGCTGATCCGCAAACTATGCATACCGGAACCGGAAATATTTTCAGTATTGGTGATTTCCGACGCGGTCCTGCAACCGCAGTCGAAGCGGTAGGAGACGGGCGTATTGCTGCACAAGCGATCGATCGCTTCTTCCACGGTGATATGGAAAATATTCCGGCTAAACCGTTTAACTCAAGAAAGCACAAACAGCTCAAAGCGGTGGATCCTGAGCAATACCAGTCGATACAGCGCATGGCTCGTAAGATCATGCCAGAACTAACGCCCGAGCAGCGTGAACAAAGCTTCGATGAAGTAGAAACAGGGTTTGATAATGCCGATGCAATAGCGGAAGCAGCAAGATGTCTAGAGTGTGGCTGCCAAGCTAATACAGATTGCGACCTACGAGACTACTCGACCGAATACCAAGCAACGCAGACACATCCAGAATACAAAATCGATGTGGCTTCGAATGAGAGTTGGCAGGCGATTCGTGCTGAAGAAGCGAAGGTCGGGTTAACAAGACAAAAATTTTCGGTCGATGACAGTTCTGAGTTCATTATCTTTGACGCCAACCGCTGTATTAGTTGTGGCCAGTGTATCCAAGCGTGTCGCGAACAGAACGTCCATGGCGTTCTAAGCTTCATGAACCAATCTGATGGCAAGCCTGCATCAAGACCCGAATGTCGTCCTAACTTTGGGGCGGACAAGACCTTAATGGGCGACTCAAACTGCGTTCAATGTGGATCGTGTATTCAGGCGTGTCCAACCGGTGCAATGGTGGATGCTCGCGACAGAAAGCAGGGAGACACAGACGTACTCAAGAAAGTCGATACCATCTGCACCTATTGCGGTGTCGGCTGCAAGCTAACCATGCATATCGATGAGCAGAAAAACAAAATCCGCTATATCGAAGGCGGAGACTCTCCGGTTAATGAAGGCATGTTGTGTGTTAAGGGACGATTTGGCTTCGATTTTGTGGGCAGCGATGCGCGTTTAACCACACCATTAATTCGTAAAGATGGTTGGTTGCAACCTGCAAGTTGGGATGAGGCAGTTAAGCTCATTGCCGAGAAGTTTACTGCGATTAAGCAAGGCTTTGGCAGTAATGCTTTAGCGGGGTTCTCGTCGGCGAAAACCACCAACGAAGATAACTATGCCTTCCAAAAATTCATACGTCGTGAACTTGGCACCAATAACGTCGATCACTGTGCACGTCTTTGTCACGCATCGACTGTTACTGGTTTAGAGGCTTCGCTAGGTAGCGGGGCGATGACCAATGATATTCCAAGCATCAAGCACTCAGATGTGATCTTTATTATTGGCTCAGACACGACTTCAGCACACCCAATTATTGGCTCGCATATCAAGCAAGCGGTGAGACATGGTGGAGCAAGACTAATCGTTGCCGATCCAAAACGGATTGATATTACTGACCATGCTGAGCTTTACTTAGCGCACCGACCGGGTACCGATGTAATGTTGATTAATGGTGTGATGCAGCAGATCATCAAACACGGTTGGTATGACCAAGAATATATCGAAGACCGTGTGGATGGCTTTGATACCTTGCTTCAAGAGGTCATGTCACCAAGTTATTCGTTAGACAAAGTGGAGCTGGTAACTGGCGTTAAAGCGGAAGACATCTTCGCAATGGCACGATTGATTGGTACTGCAGAGCGTACTGCGGTGTACTATTCGATGGGCATTACGCAACATACCACTGGTCACGATAATGTTCGCTCAATCGCTAACCTGCAGCTCTTGTGTGGCAACATCGGTATTGAAGGTGGTGGCATCAACCCTTTACGTGGTCAATCCAATGTTCAGGGTGCGTGTGACATGGGCGCATTGCCAAACAACCTTCCGGGTTATCAGAAAGTGTATAACCCAATGGTTCGTCAAAAATTTGCGATGGAGTGGGGCGTTTCTGACTTACCGGCTGAAACAGGCTTAACGCTGACCGAAATTATTGATGGTGCGTGTCATCGAGATGTTCGTGGCCTTTACGTAATGGGCGAGAACCCAGTGCTGAGTGACCCGAACCAAGCGCATGTGATTGAAGGTCTTGAAGCGTTAGATTTCCTCGTGGTTCAAGATATTTTCTTAACCGAAACCGCGCAGTATGCCGATGTGGTTCTGCCATCTTGCTCGTTTGCTGAGAAGTCTGGTCACTTTACTAATACCGAGCGTCGTGTTCAGCGTATTAATCCTGCGGTATTGCCTCCAGGTGAAGCGAAAGAAGATTGGGTGATTATCCAAATGTTGGCCAACGCAATGGGCGGTAATTGGGAATATGGCTCGGTTGCTGATATCACCAATGAGATAGCGCGTGTCACACCACAGTATGGTGGTTTACGTTGGGAGAACATTACGGTCAACGGCGTGCAATGGCCAAGTAATAAGAACAACCCAGATGGCACACGTATCATGCACCAGACCCAATTTACGCGTGGGCGTGGTCAAATGGAGGCGATTCCGTTTAGATATGCTGCTGAGCTACCGGATGCTGAATACCCGTTAGTGTTAACGACAGGCCGCATTCTAGAACAGTTCCACACCGGAACCATGACACGTAAAACCAAAGGGTTGGATAACTTAGCAGGACCGCGTGCCATGGTGAGTGTTCATGATGCTGAGGCGCTAGGTATCTCGAATGGTCAGATGCTCAAGGTCTCAACACGTCGTGGTGAAATCGAAATCGCGGCGTTTGTCACTAAACGAATGCAAAAGGGTGTGGTGTTTATTCCATTCCATTTTGTTGAATCGCCGGTTAACCGCTTGACTACCACAGCGACTGATCCACACGCGAAGATCCCTGAGTTTAAGGTGGCGGCTGTGCGTATTGATCCCATTCGTGAGCCTGAAAGTGAAGTAACAGAGGCTTAGTCATATTAGCTAGGTAAAAGACGGCAGACATTAAAAAGCCGCGTAACTCTCAGAGTTATGCGGCTTTTTTATCGAGCTAGATTCAGTATGAATTACTTACTGAGTCGTTTCGCTTTTAATACAGATGAGCTTAGTTTGGAACAATTTCGCTGCCGTGAACACCAAATTGCTTAGCAGCGTAGGCAACGCGCTCGGCTGGTTTTGGGTATTCAGCTGGTGTGCCCAGGTTTTCAATATGATGCAAGCGAGGTAATAAACCTGCGCCGTTTGCAATCTGTATTGCTAATCCAGGACGAGCGTTTAGCTCCAGTACCATTGGGCCTTCTTCTTGGTCTAAAACCATGTCCGTACCCATGTAGCCAAGGCCTGTCATTTCCCAAGCACTTGATGCAAGAGTTAGCAGCTTTTCCCAATGGGGTACTTGTAGTAGCGCCAACTCTTTACCCGTATCTGGGTGGTGGGTCACTGGGTGGTCGAATTGAACCGCACGAACAGCTTTACCTGTAGCGATACAAATACCTACGCCCACAGCACCTTGGTGCAAGTTAGCTTTACCATCAGAAGCTGAAGTCGATAGACGCATCATCGCCATTACAGGGTAGCCCTTGAATACAATGATTCGTACATCTGGCACACCCTCGTAACTGAAGCCGTCAAAACACTCGTCAAACTTGATTAGGTTCTCAACTACAGCGACATCGTTCTTACCACCGAGTGAGAAAAGACCCGCGAGAGCGTTACTGATGTGACGCTCTACGTCTTCTTCATTGATAGTAGAACCTGATGGCTTGGTGTAAACGCCGTCCTTGTGAGAAGTCACAACAAGGATACCTTTACCACCACTGCCTTGAGCAGGCTTGATTACGAAACCCGGCCACTCTTTTACCATCTTATGGATTGTTTTTACTTCAGCTTGATGACCAATCACGCCAATCAGTTTTGGTACAGTAGCACCAGCCTGTTCAGCAATGATCTTCGTCTTAAGCTTGTCATCAACGAGTGGATACTTGGAACGATCATTGTAGCGACCAATATAACTATGGTTACGCTTGTTCATTCCCATTATGCCTTTGTCTTTCAACCTAAACGGTGAAGTAAACTGATCAAACATAACTTAGTCCTCCGCTAGCGGTTTAAAGCGACGAAGCTCGGTTAGACGGTATCCTGTGTAGTTACCTAGTAGCAAGATGGTCGCTAGAATAACAAGTTGTAAACCAATAAAGTTAAACGTTAAGTGCTGAATGAACGGGTTAGTCATGCCTAAGTAAACAAGAACTGCAGTGAATAGAGAACCGCCACCTTGTAACATTACTTCTTTCGCGCCTTCTTCTTCCCATAGGATAGACATACGTTCGATAGTCCAAGACAGGATAATCATTGGGAAGAACGTAATGGATAGACCTTCAGTCAGACCCACTTTAAATGCGACCACAGTAAACACAGAGATAATCATGATTACCGTGATGATTACGGCGGATATCCTGGCTACCAGTAGCAAGTTGAGTTTGGACAAGTAACTTCGAATAATCAGACCCGTACCTACAATAAGTAGGAAGCCAACAATACCCGTTACCAGTTGTGTTTGTACAAAGGCTACCGCAATCAGTACTGGCATGAACGTACCAGACGTTTTCAGACCGATGATGACACGTAGGAACACAACAATCAGAGCACCGATAGGAATCAGCATGATGGTTTTAAACATCGCTTGTTCTTCTAGCGGTAGGCTGTGAATGGAAAGGTTTAACAGTTGATCAGCAGAGACTTTACTATTGGTTGCTTCCGTTGGTGAAACCTCTTGAGCAATCATAGAGAAGTGAACTTTACTGTTCTGACCGCCAACAACATCCAGTAGAGAAACGTTTGATTCGTCCCAGATGAGTAGGTTTGGTTGAACTTGTTGTTCGCTTGATTCAGGAGAGAACAGAATCCACTCGTCGTTATCCCAGATCTGAATCATGTTTTGAATCGACTGACGACGACGACCATCTTCTAGCTCGATAACACCAACCACTTTGTTGTGTATTTTCGCCGCTGAAAGTAGCTTGTGTGTCGCTTCCACTTTGGTCATGTTGTTCAGAATCAGCGCTGAGTTTTGGCTGTCTGGATCATTAAGTGTTTTGATGAGCTCACGGGTAAAAGTGATATTGTCTGCAGAACGTTTTGTCGCTCTATCAATCAATGCAAGAGAAGCCGCTTCTTCAGGGCCGTCGAAGCTTGGTTGCGAGACTTCACCTTCTGGTGCGATAGCATCAACTTTTGCTTGGTTGTCGACTAGGAATTGTGTTTTGTAGTAGATGGTTTGAGGGCCATCTGCGTATCGAATAGACCACTCTGCGCGGCGACCTGATTCGGTATTCAAGTAAGAGATACCGTAACCTGGCGATGAAGCCGATTCGCCGATAAGTGTGTAGTTAGACTGAGTATGAGGAGCCGCTAAGGAAACTTTTGCTTCTTTGCCTACTGCGTTGAACTCGATGCGAGCTTCAACGTCCCAAACCTGTCTGGTTTCCCCTGGAGTCCAAGGTACACCGTAGGTCGTATGTCTGAACATACTCAGTGTTATACCTGCCACGATAAGCAGGAATATAGAGATATAAAATGGAATTCTTGACGTCATAGCTTACCCTACTATTGTTATTTAACTTCCGTTTGTACGTACTTTTTACTTACATCTACTAGCGCTATGTCTTTGATAAATTCGCGCCCTAGTAATACAGGGTGACTCATTTGAGAGCGATCCGCCAATGTAAATTGCGCTTTTTCATGGATTTTTCCAACTTTCACCCATAATTCGATCACAGCTCGACGTTCTGTTTGATCATTGGTTGATTGACGGATTTTTACATAACGTACAACAGGCGCTTCAATCCATTTCTGGTCTTCTTCAGCTTGGGCTTTGTCGTCTAGGTGAAATTTAACCCAGTTCTTGCCGTTACGTTCGAATTCTTTGATATCGACAGCGTTTAAAGAAGAGGTGGTTGCGCCAGTATCTACACGAGCATCAAAGCTTTGCTTGATAGAGTCGATAGACACTTTTTCGATGCCGCCAAGGATAGTCGGTTGTGATATAGGAGCGATAGGAGCAACGGCAACAGCGACCGGTTCTTCTTCCTCTAGCTCTTCAAGAACCTTGTGTTCCATGCTCGTTAGATGGGTATCTAATTGACTAGAAAGGGTAGTAATTTCGTCTTCTAAGCTTTCAATATAATCACTTTGATTGCTTAGTTGCAGTTCAAGATTTTGAACCTTATTTGCGATGTTTGTCTCTGAGCGGGAAATAGCGTCGAGAGTTTCTTGGTGGTAGGTAGCACCGTTCGTGAGGGTACAACCAGAGAGCAAACCAACCGCCACAATAGGCGATAATCGCTTAAACATAAAAAAAACCTTTGAGAATTAGAGAATAGTTCAGACTATTTAGAAGTTTAGCCCACAAAAAAGGATGCGTGAAGCATCCTATTGTAAGAGTCTGGTCATATTGAATCGCAATGTGAGCGCTACGCCAATTATTGCTATTTGAAATAGCTCACTTATTAAACATAAGTCAATTTTTGTTCAATTCGTGAGCTCAGGAAGCAAAGTTCACCGCGAAATTAACGGTGGCTTTTGACCATGCAAGCAATTGTTTTGCTGCCTTAATAGGCTTGTGCTTTATTTACTCAATATGCCACTGCTTTGTGGGCAGTAAATCTATGGCTTTGTTGCTACCAGAATCGCACGTCTCGGTGCAGGGTGACCTTCAACCGTTTTACTTGGATCGTTCGGATCTAGGTAATCTGGAAGAGAGTTGTGTGTCATCCATTCTGTGGTGCGTTGTTCACCAATTGTCGTGACATTTTCGTCAACGATTCGTACGTCTTCAAAACCAACTTGTTCTAGCCAGCGTTTCAGTGCGCGAGCTGAAGGGAAGAAGTAGACGTTTCTCATTTGCGCGTAACGGTCAACCGGAACCAGTACCGCATTTTCGTCGCCTTCGATAACCAAGGTTTCAAGAACCAGTTCACCGCCTGATACCAATTGGTCTTTTAGTTGAATCAAATGGTCCAGTGGCGAACGGCGGTGGTAAAGCACCCCCATGCTGAATACCGTGTCGTAGGCTTCTAGCTTTGGCAGCTGCTCAATACCTAGAGGTAATAGGTGAGCTCGTTGGTCATCGCCCATTAACTTACGAATCGCTTCAAATTGAACCAAGAACAGGTGAGAAGGATCGATACCAACCGTTAAGCGAGCACCTTCACCCAGCATGCGCCACATGTGGTAACCATTGCCACAACCTACATCGAGAACCGAACGGTTTTTCAATGGAGAGATATGTGGAAGCACACGATCCCATTTCCAGTCACTGCGCCACTCAGTATCGATATGAATATCGTGAACTGTGTAAGGTCCTTTTCTCCATGGGTGGAACGTCTTTAATAGGCTTTCTAGCTTTTTAAGCTCGCCCGTGTGAAACGGTTTTGAGCTACCAATCGTCACTGAGTTTTTCAGGTCAACTTGGTCTGGCACACCCTGTGGAATCTTGTTTAGTGCACGTAACCAGCGGTCGAAGTCACCGTGCTCTGCATTTTGCCAATCGGTCAGTTGCTGTGGCAGGACATTTAGCCACGGCTGAAGGCGAGTATCTTGGGCAATAAGTTGATAAAAATTGGCAAAATTAAACATAGGTTTTCACTGAGTTGGTGGTGTGGAAATTAAATTTGTCACTCCATTAAGAGTGTGGACAAACATGCTAGGGAATCTCGTTTATCGTGTTTGATAAGAGATCCCCAACTCGCTCGTTCCTCGCTCTTGAGGATGACATTTTAGTACGTGCTAACGGTGTCGCGACTGTTACGTAATCGAAAATATTTACTTTATCGCGAACATTGAACCAAAGTTGAAACATTGGAACCAGACTTCGCTGCTTGAGAAACCAATCTTATCAAATCGCTCTCTGTGAACAGGGATCGAATCAGGGCGCATCACGTTTTCAATTGCGCTACGTTTCTGACTTACTTCTAGCTCGCTGTACCCGTTAGCACGCTTGAAATCATGGTGCAGGTCTATAAGCAGCTCATTTGAGCTTTCATCTTCGAATACGTATTTTTCTGACAGGATTAAGATCCCGCCTGGGCGCAGGCCAGCATGAATTTTCTCAAGCAGAGCGTATCGATCGTCCGGAGAAAGAAATTGCAGCGTAAAGTTAAGTACCACAACAGAAGCGTCTATGATTTCCACTTCACGGATGTCTGCTTCAATCACTTCTACCGGCGTGTCACTGCGGTAAGCATTAACGTGCAATTTGCAGCGCTCAACCATGGCTTCTGAATTATCGATCGCGAAAATCGTGCAGCCTTCTTGCTGAATGTGACGACGCATAGAAAGTGTCGCAGCACCAAGCGAGCAGCCAAGGTCGTAAATATTTGAATGTGGCTTTACAAAGCGCTCAGCCAGCATGCCGATTGCAGAGATGATATTGCTATAGCCAGGCACCGAACGTTGAATCATATCCGGAAATACTTCAGCAACCCTTGCATCAAAGGTGAAGTCTCCAATTTTATCAATAGGAGCGGAAAAGATATTGTCTGTGTTGCTCATAGCATTTTCTCTCGACAGTCAGCGTAATTGGCACAAAATTCGTACCAAATAAAAGGGGACGTATTTTACGTAAAAAAAGCGCTACTGTCACGAAAACTGAGATTTAGCTCAAGGTTCGAAGTTACTCATAGATGATGGGTTAAAACATCGAGATTTGATGATTGCCTTTTTGAGCCGGAAACTGAGCCAGATCGGGCAGTAATAATGATGTATTTTCAGACACTTGCTTTTGTAGTCGTTTATAGATAGCAATCGCAAGTTCAGGTGCGTGGTTGTTGTCTGGGGTGTGGATCATTAAATAGGGCTGCTTGCCTTCATTAAGCCAGTTTGGGATTTTGGCAAACCAAGGCTTAAAAAACTCAATATTAGGTTCTTGGTCTGGGTGGCCAATAAATCGAATCATCGGGTTATTGGCGGTCGCAATTGCATGAACAGGAACACGCGGTTTTTTCTGATGCGCATCGATCACCGCTTCTGTGGTTGGTGGCGCAGAAAAAACGGGGCGGCTGTCCATAATGATGCGATTGATGCCTTCCTCAACCAGCCATTGGTTGAAGCGTTTTTCCGCATCACCCTTATCAAAGAAACCCAAGTGTCGAACTTCGACGCCAAGCTGCATATCTTTTGGGAATAAGGTGCAAAACTTTTGTAGGGCAGGCAGCATGCTGGGCTCAAAACTGTGCGGCAGCTGAATCGTCCATTGACCAATGCGGTCATGCAGTGGCGACATCGTCATCAAGAACTCTTTGAGTTCGGCTTGGCAGTGTCTCAGTTGTTGCTGGTGGGTGATAAATTTAGGTAGCTTAAACGTGAACCTGAAATCATCGTGACTCGCTGCTTTCCAGTTATGTACGGTAGACATACTTGGCGTAGCGTAAAAGGTCGTGTTGCCCTCGACGGTATGGAAAACTTGGGTGTATTTTTCCAAGCGTTCGGCAGGCTTGGTGCCTTTACCGTAGAACTGACTTTGCCACTCAGAGTGAGACCACATGGTTAATCCAAGTCTTAGAGGTAAAGTTTCTGTTATTATTACACGATTATCCATCTATTACACCGTTATCCATCACGCCATCAGTCATTACAAAAAGTTTTTGGGTTGAAACGAAAATCTACTTTACGAGAGTTTTGCTGATTAAGGTACTTTCGAGATATAATTATCGCAATTTTTTCGGTTTTGATGAATCTTTGCGCACTTGATGGGCTAAAAAGCAGCAAAGCCAGATAAAACACAATAAATTCGAATGTGGAAGGTCGATTTTAAGCGAGTTTCCGCGTATAAATGTTCCTTTGCTCTGTTGTGTGGAATGACCACTGACAGCTTGGAAATTAGTAAATAATTAAGAGATTGGGAAATTCATTATGCGTACCCATTACTGTGGTAACCTGAACAAGTCCCTGGCGGGACAAACTGTAGAATTGTGCGGCTGGGTAAACCGTCGCCGTGATTTAGGCGGTCTTATCTTTATTGATATGCGTGATCGTGAAGGCATCGTTCAGGTTGTTGTCGATCCAGATATGAAAGATATCTTCCCGATCGCTAACCAACTGCGTAATGAATTCTGTATCAAGTTTACTGGTGAAGTACGTGTTCGTCCGGACAGCCAAGTAAATAAAGACATGGCTACTGGTGAAGTAGAACTTTACGCGACTGGTCTAGAGATCATCAACCGTTCAGAAGCGCTTCCACTAGACTTCAACCAAACGAACTCTGAAGAGCAGCGTCTTAAGTACCGTTACATCGATCTTCGTCGTCCAGAAATGAGCGACCGTATCAAGCTTCGTGCACGTGCTTCTAGCTTCGTTCGTCGTTTCCTAGATGAGAACCTATTCCTAGACATCGAAACGCCAGTACTAACGAAAGCGACACCAGAAGGTGCTCGTGACTACCTAGTACCAAGCCGTGTTCACAAAGGTAGCTTCTACGCACTTCCTCAATCTCCTCAGCTGTTCAAGCAACTGCTGATGATGTCTGGTTTTGACCGTTACTACCAAATCGTTAAATGTTTCCGTGATGAAGATTTACGTGCTGACCGTCAGCCTGAATTTACTCAAATCGATATCGAAACATCTTTCATGACTTCTCAAGAAGTACGTAACGTGACTGAGAAGCTTGTTCACGATATGTGGAAAGAACTTCTAGATGTTGAACTAGGTCAATTCCCAGTAATGCCTTTCTCTGAAGCGATTCGTCGTTTCGGTTCTGATAAGCCAGATCTACGTAACCCACTAGAGCTAGTTGACGTTGCTGACCTGGTTAAAGATGTTGAGTTCAAAGTATTCTCTGGCCCTGCTAACGACGAAAAAGGTCGCGTAGCGGTTATCCGTGTACCAGGTGGTGCTAAGCTAACTCGTAAGCAAATCGACGGTTACGCTGAACACGTAAACATCTACGGCGCGAAAGGCCTAGCTTGGATGAAGGTTAACGACCGTGCTGCAGGCATGGAAGGTATTCAATCTCCAGTTGCTAAGTTCCTAAGCGAAGACGTAATCAACGGTATTCTAGATCGCACTCAAGCTGAATCTGGCGATATCATTCTGTTCGGCGCAGACAAAGCGGGCATCGTTGCTGAAGCAATGGGCGCACTTCGTCTTAAACTAGGTACTGATCTAGAGCTAACAGACACATCTGCATGGGCTCCACTGTGGGTTGTTGACTTCCCAATGTTTGAAGAAGACGGCGAAGGTAACCTACACGCAATGCACCACCCATTCACATCACCACTAGGTGTGAATGCGGAAGAGCTTAAAGCGAACCCAGCAGCAGCAAATTCTGATGCATACGACATGGTAATCAACGGCTACGAAGTAGGCGGCGGTTCTGTACGTATTCACAACGCAGAAATGCAAACGGCGGTATTCGGTATCCTAGGTATCGAAGCACAAGAGCAGCAAGAGAAGTTCGGCTTCCTACTTGAAGCACTTAAGTACGGTACGCCACCTCACGCAGGTCTAGCATTCGGTCTTGACCGTCTAGCAATGCTGCTTTGTGGTACAGAGAACATCCGTGACGTTATCGCATTCCCGAAAACAACAGCTGCAGCATGTCTACTAACAGACGCGCCAAGCCTAGCGAACCCAGCATCACTGGAAGAGCTAGCAATCGCAGTTAAATTGGCAGAGAAAAAAGAGCAAGCGTAAGCCTGTTATCTTTTCTTGTTGATGAAGAGATCCTAGTTGATAGAGAGCTCTTAATTAATTAGCCAGACTAGCCAGTAAATTAGAAAATGCCCGTTAATTTGACGGGCATTTTTTTTTGCGTTCGATATACTAAGCTCATAAAGCATGTATAAATAATCAGTATTGAAGTTATGTCTATTATCTTAGGGATTGACCCTGGCTCGCGTATTACCGGCTATGGCGTGATTCGTCAAAATGGTCGCCATCTATATTACTTAGGTAGCGGTTGTATTCGCACCTCTGAAAAAGAACTACCGGGCCGACTCAAACAAATCTACGCCGGTGTGAGCGAAATCATCACTCAGTTTCAGCCGGATGTGTTTGCGATAGAACAGGTCTTCATGGCTAAGAATGCGGATTCTGCACTTAAGCTGGGTCAAGCTCGTGGCAGCGCGATAGTGGCAGCGGTAAATGCGGATCTCCCCGTTCATGAATATGCGGCTCGTTTAATCAAACAAGCGGTGACAGGCAATGGTGGTGCTGACAAGTCGATGGTGCAGAATATGGTGATGAGCATGCTTAAGTTGCCTGCCAAACCACAGGCCGATGCTGCCGATGCTCTAGGCGTAGCGATCACTCACGCCAACACCAATAAAACCTTGGTTGCACTGGCAGGTAAAGCGACAGGCGCGAGAAAAGGGCGCTACCGTTAATTCCATCCCTCAATTTTCTGAAAGCTTGCATTACTTGAGCCTGACGCCCTGTTTGGCTCATATCAAAACAATACGCACCTAAATCCTTGATGAAATGAGATCTTTCGAACATAACCCAGATAATAACATTGCGTATCATTTAACATGTTATTAACATTGGTCGGAGGTCTTACAAGTTAATCAAGGATGATCACTGATGAACCCAATCAAGCTGTGGCGCGCGCTGTTTCTACCCAAAAGTAATGGATGGAATAGCAACGAAGTCAGACAAGCGGATATCTTATTACTTTTCACTTTTATCGCATTCTTCGTGGGTGTCTACAGCCTCATCAAGTGGACCAAGCATG
This sequence comes from Vibrio sp. 1CM2L, assembly GCF_023161695.1. Lineage (NCBI taxonomy): Bacteria > Pseudomonadati > Pseudomonadota > Gammaproteobacteria > Vibrionales > Vibrionaceae > Vibrio > Vibrio sp. 1CM2L. Next base: position 431,702 of record NZ_JALNTT010000002.1, on the reverse strand, counting down.
AAGAGCAACTGCTGATTGCCACTTCCATATTTCTTATCGCCTTTGAATTAGTCTCTGCATTGCTATTACGCATTACCCGCAAGCCTAGCTTGGCATTGAACTTTGGCTTTGTTGGCATGGCGGTGCACGCCCTGAATATCATCTATCAAAGCGGTGGTGTGGTTGAGTCTACTCAGGCTTATTGGGTGCCGTTGTTAGTGGTTGCTTTTTTTCTGTCAGGAACTCGAATTGTCGCCCTTGTATGGAGTGGGTTAGTGATTGGTGTTTCACTGGTGATGACTTCGGCTCATCTTGATGGCTTTGAATTTCCGCAGTTAGTACTTACTCCGGAAGCGGTAGTGGTTGAGACGTGGTCTGGTGTGATCATGCCGCTGGTGGTGATTTGCATTGCTCAAGCCTTTACTGCTAAGCAAAAAGAGGTGGCGATTGAAATGGCAGAAGATGCGATTTCGGAAAGCCAACAGATTGCCAATCAAGCGACGCAAAGCGAAGGTCGACTTTCCATTGTCCTTGACCAAGCGAACTCAAACTCTGAAAGCTTACAGGGCGTATCTGTCCATTTAGATCAGCAGTCTCAAGACCTGCATGCTCAAGTTGAAGTGTTGAACATCAATTGCGAATCTCAGGCGAGTGCAGCAGAACAGATGAGCCAACAACTGCATCAAATGACTCAAGGCATCGAGGAATCTAATTCATTTGTGGGTGAGCTAAAAGAGCGTAGCGAAGCCGTGGGAACGAAAGCGCAAAAGAGCTCAGAATCACTAGAAGCCTCAACCAGTGCAATCAGCCAGATCATTCAAAGTAATCAAGAAATCATGAAAGTCGCTGATTTGATTACTTCCGTAGCCGAACAAACCAACCTATTAGCTCTTAACGCAGCAATAGAAGCAGCACGCGCCGGAGAGCAAGGACGAGGCTTTGCTGTCGTCGCTGACCAAGTGAGAGAGCTATCGGCGAAAAGTAGTCACTCCGCGATAGAAATTCGAACCTTATTAGACCGAAGTAAAGAAGAAGTGGAGCATGGCAGAGCAATCATTGAAACCACGGCCAATGAAATGAACGGCATTATCTCCGAGGTTCAGACTATCTCGACCGACGTTAATCAACTGACTAATATTATGGCGATGCAGATGAGCTCATTGAAAGAACTCGATCTCGCGAGTTCAGAAGTGGCACAGAGCGTTGCAGAAACCAAATCCGTGTCAGGTTTAGTCGCTAATTATGGTTCTGAACTGACCGGGCATGTCACCTCGGTAAAAGAACTGGTCGAAAGCTTAAACAGCGTGGTTTCCCAAGCTAAGCAAGCTTAAATAAATCATCCTAATAAACACAAAGAACTGGATAAGCATCCAGTTCTTTTATATTCTGTCCCTCAAATTATATTCCATCAAGAGAGTGAATTGTGATCGGACGTCTACGCGGTACATTAATAGAAAAACAGCCACCAGAATTACTAATCGAAGTGAGTGGCGTTGGCTATGAAGTTCAAATGCCAATGAGCTGTTTTTATGAATTACCAAACGTGGGCGAAGAGGCAATCATCTATACGCACTTTGTTGTACGTGAAGATGCGCAGCTACTTTATGGTTTTAACACGGTTAAAGAGCGTGCGCTGTTCCGTGAAGTGATCAAAGCAAACGGTGTGGGTCCTAAGCTTGGCCTTGGCATTCTTTCAGGCATGACAGCTAGTCAATTTGTGCAGAGTGTTGAGCGTGAAGACATCTCGACGCTGGTTAAACTTCCGGGTGTGGGTAAGAAAACCGCTGAACGTCTGGTTGTTGAAATGAAAGACCGCCTGAAAGGGTGGGGCGCAGGTGACCTATTTACTCCAGCGACGGATGCAGCTCCGATTGATTCTATGCCTACCGTTCACGACGCGGAAGAAGAAGCGGTAAGTGCACTACTTGCATTAGGCTACAAGCCGACTCAAGCTTCTAAGGTGGTTTCTCAAGTGGCTAAAGATGGCATGACTAGCGAACAGTTGATTCGCGAAGCTCTGAAATCGATGGTTTAATACCCAATATACTTGTTCGACAAAATAGACTTATTCACTTTGCCTTTACACAGAGTCAAGAAGCGCAGAGTCAAGAAGCGCAGAGTCAACAAGAGCATAGTTAGGAATAGCAGAATTTATGATTGAAGCCGATCGCCTTATTGCACCGGATAACCCAGTATTCAAAGATGAAGATGTCATTGATCGTGCAATACGCCCTAAAGCACTTGCTGACTATCAAGGTCAGGATCACGTTCGTGGCCAGATGGAGATTTTCATCAAAGCGGCACAACTGCGTAACGAGGCGCTCGACCACCTGTTGATATTTGGTCCTCCTGGCTTGGGTAAAACCACGTTGGCGAACATTGTTGCCAATGAGATGGATGTCAACATTCGTACGACTTCAGGCCCTGTTCTAGAAAAAGCGGGTGACCTAGCGGCGCTGCTGACCAATCTTGAAGAAAATGATGTCCTGTTCATTGATGAGATTCACCGTTTAAGCCCTGTGGTTGAAGAGGTGTTGTACCCAGCAATGGAAGACTACCAATTAGATATCATGATTGGTGAAGGCCCAGCGGCACGCTCTATCAAGATTGACCTTCCTCCTTTTACTTTGATTGGCGCAACCACTCGTGCTGGCTCACTGACATCGCCGTTACGTGACCGTTTCGGTATTACTCAGCGTCTTGAGTACTACAAGGTTGAAGACCTACAAAATATCGTGCAGCGCAGTGCAGATTGCCTTGGTCTTTCTATGGAGTCCGAAGGGGCGCTAGAAGTTGCTCGCCGAGCTCGTGGTACGCCACGTATTGCTAACCGTCTACTGCGCCGTGTTCGTGATTATGCGGAAGTAAAAGGGGACGGACATATTTGTCCAGAGGTTGCTGACAAAGCGCTAAACATGTTGGATGTCGATGCTAAAGGTTTCGACTACATGGATAGAAAGCTTCTGCTGGCGATTATGGAGAAGTTTGGTGGTGGTCCGGTTGGTATCGACAACATGGCTGCCGCGATTGGTGAAGAGAGAGATACCATTGAAGATGTGTTAGAACCTTACTTGATTCAACAAGGTTACCTACAAAGAACGCCAAGAGGTCGAATCGCGACCGACAGAGCATATTTACACTTCGGAATAGATAAGCCGTCTAATCGTTAAATTATTCATTTTTAAAGATCCCAGTTGCATAAGCGCTGGGATTTTTTGCTTTTTACTGAATAACAACTCTTTGAGCGAGTCGATAAAAAGACTGAATAGCGGTCATCAAAAATGAAAACTTTGATTGCAGGTTTGATTTGGCTAACAAAAAATGAAATAAGTTGTCATATTTTTTGTTAATACTTTATAGGTAGTTGTAATTCGTATGTTGAGGCGGTGCTGAGCTTTTGTCACAGATATCATGCGCTGTTATTAACTGAGGCTAAATTGGTGTGATTTTAATCATGATTGTTCAAAAATAACTCTAATTTGCTCGAATAAAATTGATACAAATCAACGCAAGGTTCTCCTATAAACCTTTTGAAACATACTGATTTTACCAGTAATATTAGCGCCAGCTATATTAGCTCATGCTTAACAATAATCTAACTATAACGGTACGTTTTTGCTACAAATTTCAATTTGTAATAACAATTACACAAATTGTTTTAACATGGATTTTTGCGGTGATTAATCACACAAGTGTCATTCAGCCGACACAAAGGAGTTACCATGATTGATGTTGTTGATCTGTCGCGATTGCAGTTTGCATTTACAGCGATGTATCACTTCCTATTTGTTCCACTGACACTAGGTATGGCATTTCTACTTGCCATTATGGAGTCAGTTTATGTAATGACTGGCAAGCAAATTTACAAGGACATGACTAAGTTCTGGGGTAAATTGTTTGGTATTAACTTTGCTCTTGGTGTAGCGACAGGCTTAACCATGGAGTTCCAGTTCGGTACTAACTGGTCTTACTATTCTCACTATGTTGGCGACATCTTTGGTGCTCCGCTGGCTATCGAAGCGCTTGTTGCATTCTTCCTAGAGTCTACTTTTGTTGGTCTTTTCTTCTTCGGTTGGGACAGATTGTCGAAGCGTCAACACTTAGCGGTAACTTGGTTAGTAGCACTTGGTTCTAACTTCTCTGCGCTTTGGATCTTGGTAGCTAACGGCTGGATGCAAAACCCAGTGGGTGCGGAATTTAACTTTGAAACTATGCGTATGGAAATGGTGAGCTTCGCTGAAGTTGTACTAAACCCAGTAGCACAGGTTAAATTCGTACACACAGTAGCGTCTGGTTACACAACGGGTGCAATGTTCGTCCTTGGCATCAGCTCATACTACATTCTTAAAGGTCGTGACCTTGCCTTTGCTCGTCGCTCTTTCGCGATTGCAGCATCTTTCGGTATGGCAGCGATCCTGTCAGTAATCGTGCTAGGTGATGAATCTGGTTACGAGCTTGGTGAAGTTCAAAAAGTGAAGCTAGCAGCTATTGAAGCAGAGTGGCACACTGAAGAAGCACCAGCCGCATTTACTGTTTTTGGTATTCCAAACCAAGAAACAATGGATACTGACTACGCAATTAAAATTCCTTACGTAATGGGTATCATCGCAACGCGTTCGCTTGATACTGAAGTAACGGGCCTACGTGACCTACGTGATGACCACGTTGATCGTATCCGTACTGGTATGTACGCGTACGAGCTGCTTGAAAAGCTACGTGCAGGCGATAAGTCTGAAGAAAACATGGCTGCGTTCGACGAAGTGAAAGGTGACCTAGGTTACGGTCTACTTCTTAAGCGCTACACAGACGACGTTGTTGATGCAACAGAAGACCAAATCCAAATGGCTGCGGATGATTCTATCCCAACAGTTTGGCCTCTATTCTGGTCATTCCGTCTGATGGTTGCTTGTGGCTTCATCATGCTGTTTGTATTCGGTGCTGCGTTTGTTCAAACGTGTCGTCAGAAAATCGAACAGAAACCATGGGTACTTAAAGCTGCGCTATTCTCAATCCCACTTCCTTGGATTGCGATTGAAGCAGGTTGGTTCGTTGCTGAGTTTGGTCGTCAACCATGGGCGGTTGGTGAAATCCTACCGGTTAACGTTGCTGCATCAGCACTGACTATTGGACAGCTTTGGACTTCTCTATTCGCTATCCTGGCACTTTACACAGTGTTCTTGATTGCTGAAGTTTACCTAATGCTGAAATTCGCACGTAAAGGTCCAAGTAGCTTGAAGACAGGCCGTTACCACTTCGAACAAAACGATAACTCTGTTGAAGACAAAGTTAGCCGTTCAGTTGAAGTATAAGTGAGGGAATATTATGTTTGATTACGAAAGCTTACGACTTATTTGGTGGGTATTGATCGGTGTTCTACTGGTTGGTTTCGCCGTAACTGATGGCTTTGATATGGGTGTTGCCGCTCTGTCACCTGTTATCGGTAAGAGCGACACTGAACGTCGTATTATGCTAAACACGATTGCCCCTCACTGGGATGGTAACCAAGTTTGGCTTATCACTGCGGGTGGTGCATTGTTTGCTGCATGGCCACTGGTTTACGCGACGTCTTTCTCTGGTTTTTACTTCGCAATGTACGTAACGCTAGCTGCACTTTGGTTACGTCCACTTGCTCTTGACTACCGTTCAAAGATCGAAGATCCAAAATGGCGCAAAACTTGGGACTACGCACTTTGCTTTAGTGGCGCAGTACCACCAATCATTTTCGGTGTGGCATTTGGTAACCTACTACAAGGTGTTCCATTTGAACTGAACGAGTTTATGATGTCTAAGTACCATGGTACGTTCTTCGCTCTGCTTAACCCATTTGCATTGCTTTGTGGTGTGTTGGCTCTGATGTTGTTCGTGATGCAAGGTGCAACATGGCTTCAAATGAAGACAACAGAAGAGCTGCACGCTCGTGCTCGTAACGTTGCTCAGATCACTGGCCTAATTGCTATTGCTCTATTCGTTATTGGTGGTTTCTGGGTTCAATCTATCGAAGGCTATGTAATTACGAGCACTATCGATACGTTTGCTGACTCAAACCCACTAAACAAAGAAGTATCACTTCAAGTGGGTGCTTGGATGACAAACTTCGAAACTTATCCAGCAATGTGGGCTGCGCCGATCCTTGGTGTAGCAATGCCACTGCTTGCTGTGATTGCATCTCGCTTTGAGCGTGGTGGTTTCGCATTCTTGTTCTCAAGCCTATCGAACGCTGGTGTTATTTTAACGGCTGGTTTTGCAATGTTCCCATTCGTAATGCCATCAAGCCTGAACCCTAACCAAAGCTTGACTATGTGGGATTCAACAGCGAGTGAGCTAACGCTTGGTCTTATGACTGTCGTTGCGGCGGTAATGGTTCCTGTGATTCTTGGCTACACAACTTGGACATACTACAAAATGTTCGGTCGTCTAGATAAGAAACACATCGAAGATAACGACGTTTCAGCTTACTAAGCTAGAAGTTAAATAACTTAGGAGAAATTTTATGTGGTATTTCGCATGGATTTTGGGTGTACTTCTAGCATGTGCATTCGGCATCATCAATGCTCTATGGCTAGAGCATTCAGAAATGATGGACAAAGACAGTGAGTAATCTCGCAGAGCAAATCGCTAAACTGCATCAACCAATGGATAAGACTCTGCTTAGAGCCTTATCCCTAGTATTGGGTTTCATGCATGTGGGTTTAGTGATGTGGGATCCTGAAGCGTATGCGACAAGTATCGGTGGCTTTAACGCGATCATCGGGCCAATGTTCATTTGGGCAGTATGCTCAAGCATGGTTTACGGTATCGGATTTAAGCCAAGAGCTTGGATGTGGCAGCTACTGTTTAGCCCATATGTTTCACTCACAATTTTGCTCTACCTAACGACGCTGCGCCTTCTATAAAAGGCAAAGGATTTAGGTTCATAACAACGTGAACCTTTATACTTGTTGGGTTTTTAGCCAAAAAGAGGTCATCTTATACAGATGGCCTTTTTTTTCGTCTCTCAAATCAAAAAATTCACAGCGATATACTATTAATGATAAGGAGTTAGGTTATAGTGAGATCTTTATCGTTTGGGATTGTGGTATCAAATTGCAGGGATTATCTAAGCCATTTACGTGGCCAGTGACAGTGTATTACGAAGACACCGATGCGGGTGGCGTTGTATACCATTCAAACTATCTTAAGTTTTTCGAACGCGCTCGAACTGAGATGCTGCGCTCAATTGGCGTTTCTCAGCAAGTATTGTTAGAACAAAACATCGGTTTTGTAGTCCGACATATGGACATTGATTTTATTCAAGGCGCGCGTCTTGATGATTCTTTACAAGTCATTACAAATATTTACGAGTTGAAGCGAGCTACCTTGGTCTTCTGTCAAGAGATCGTAAATCCTGATGGCAAAGCATTGTGTAAAGCAATGGTTAAGGTAGCATGTATCGACAATCAAAAAATGAAACCAAAGGCAATGCCAACATTTATTCTTACGGAGCTAACGAATAGTGACTGCTGAAATCTCAATCTTAGGCCTAATTTTAGAAGCTAGTTTACTAGTTAAGATGGTCATGCTGACTCTTATGGGCATGTCTGTTGTTTCTTGGGCGATGATCATAAAAAGAAGTAAAGTGTTATCTCAAGCTTCTAAACAAACAGAAGTGTTTGAAGACAAATTTTGGTCAGGCGTTGATCTTGCAAAACTGTACCAAGAGAGCAACAAGCGCAAAGACGAGCTTTCTGGTACTGAAGAAATTTTCTACGCAGGCTTTACTGAGTTCGCTCGCCTTCGTAAATCGAATGCAACATCACCTGACTTCATCATGGAAGGCACTGGCCGTGCGATGCGCGTTGCCGTTGCTCGTGAAGTAGATGAACTAGAAACTAACTTACCTTTCTTGGCGACTGTTGGCTCTATCAGCCCATACATCGGCCTATTTGGTACGGTTTGGGGCATCATGCACTCATTCATCGCATTAGGTGAAGTGAAGCAAGCGACGCTCGCAATGGTTGCTCCTGGTATTGCAGAAGCACTGATCGCAACAGCTATGGGTCTATTCGCTGCGATTCCAGCAGTAATGGCGTACAACCGCTTCAGCAGCCGAGTAGGCAAGCTAGAGCACAACTACGCGACTTTCTCTGAAGAGTTCCACAGTATTCTTCACCGTCAAGCGATGGCTGGCAGGGAATAATAGATGGCTGGATACCAACCTAAAAAACGCAAAATGACAGCAGAGATTAACGTTGTACCTTACATCGACGTTATGCTTGTTTTGCTGATCATTTTTATGGTGACTTCGCCGTTTGTTACTCAAGGCGTTGACGTTGAATTGCCTCAGGCTTCAACGGCTAAATCGGCACAAGACCTATTGGGTGACGACAACGCAAGTTTCATCATCGTTGAAGTGAACAAGGACGGTGAACTTGGCTTGAGCGTTAATGACGAAGAAGTACAGCGTGGCTTATCTATGGAAGATATTATCGTCCGAGTGAAAGCTGAGTTGTCTTTGAAGCCAAACTCTCCAGTGGCGGTTGGTGGTGATGCCGCAACGCCATACGCCGAAGTGGTTTTATTACTTGATGAATTAAGCCGTGCAGGTGTGCCAAAGGTTGGCCTTTTAACGGATATAAGGGAATAGCTCCGTAGCATTCATGAAAGCGAATAATAAAAAATCCAATAATTTCAGATCACCGCTTCTTATTTCTCTTGGGCTGCACGTCATTTTATTCGTTGCGCTCATTTGGGGAGCGGATTTCACGATGTCAGAGCCAAAGCCTACAGGGCAGATGGTTCAAGCTGTGGTGATTGATCCTCAGTTGGTTCGTCAGCAAGCCCAACAGATTCGTCAACAAAGAGAAGCGGCGAGCAAGAAAGAGCAAGAGCGTCTAGACAAACTGAGACGTGAAAGCGAACGACTTGAAAAGAATCGTAAAGCTGAAGAAGAAAATATTCGCAAGCTAAAAGAACAGCAAGCGAAAGAAGCTAAAGCAACTCGTGAAGCTGAAAAGCGTCGAGTTGAGAAAGAGAAACAACGCAAAGCTGAAGAAGCGCGTTTACAGCAAGAGCAAAAGAAAGCCGCTAAAGCAGAAGCTGACCGCAAGTTGAAAGAAGCGGCGTTAGTGAAAGCTGAAAATGAGCGCAAAGCCAAAGAAGCGGCAATCGCAAAAGCTGAACAAGAACGCGTGGCAAAAGAGAAAGCCGCGAAAGAGGCAGCAGACAAAGCTCGTAAAGAGAAAGAAGCCGCTGAACGCGCTGAAAAGCAACGTATAGCGAAAGAGAAAGAAGCGGCAGCCGCAGCAGAGAAAGCCCGTAAGGCTAAAGAAGCTGCAGCAAAAGCAGAAAAAGAGCGTAAACAACAAGAAGCAGCATTGAACGATATCTTTGCTGGGCTTGAAACGGAAGCGACTCAAAACTCTTCAGCAAGACAACAATTTATTAGTGATGAAGCGCAACGTTACGGTGCTATCTATACCCAACTGATTCAACAGAACCTGTTGTTAGAAGACAGCTATCGAGGACGTTCATGTCGAGTGAACCTTAAGCTGATTCCAACGGGCTCTAACGCGATATTGGGTAGTTTAAGTATCTTAGATGGCGATAGCCGTTTGTGTGCAGCAACCAAGCGTGCGGTGGCACAAGTGCAATCTTACCCGTTGCCTAAAGACCCAGACATTGTGAACTCACTGAAAGACATTAACTTAACTGTATCACCAGAGTAAAAGGACGAACTTGTGTTAAAGAAACTATTACTGAGTTTTGTTTTCTTAATAGCTACAAGCAGCCAGTTTGCACATGCAGCGCTGGAGCTGGTTATTACAGACGGTATTAACTCTGCAAGACCTATCGCTATTGTACCTTTCCGTTGGGAAGGCGCAGAGCCATTGCCACACGATGTATCAGCGGTTATCGCTTCTGACTTACAACGCAGTGGTAAATTCAGCCCAGTAGCAACTAGCAAAATGCCTCAAACGCCTTACAGCGAAGGTGAGGTGAATTTTGATGCTTGGACTAACCTAGGCGTTGATTCACTGTTAACCGGTAGCATCACTAAAAATGCCGAAGGGCAGTATGTGGTGAACTACCAACTGATCGACATTGTTCGTGGTCAACTGACTAAAGGACAAAGCCGTGCACTAAGCGATGAAGGCCAATTGGTACTTTCTAAAGATCACGTGTTGTTCAACAAGAAAGCGACAGTACCTGGTAAACGCTTGAGAGAGTATGCACACCGTATCTCTGACTTAGTTTATGAAGAACTGACTGGTGAGAAAGGCGCGTTCTTAACTCGTATCTCTTACGTAGTTGTAAACGACAAAGACCAATACCCATATCAACTTCGTGTTGCTGACTATGATGGCTTTAACGAGCGTTTAGTCCTTCGTTCTAAGCAACCTCTGATGTCACCTGCATGGTCACCAGACGGTAAAAAGCTTGCTTATGTGAGTTTCCAAAATGGCCAAGCGGAAATATTCATCATGAATATTTACACTGGTGAACGTGAGAAGGTGACGTCATACCCTCGTCATAATGGTGCGCCAAGATTCTCGCCGGATGGAAAAACATTGGCATTGGTATTGTCGAAAACAGGCAGCCTTCAGGTGTACACACTTGACCTTGCTAGCCGTAAGCTGACTCAAATTACCCGCGGCCGTTCTAATAATACTGAACCATTCTGGCACCCAGATGGCAAGTCTCTTATTTTCACATCGGATCGTGGTGGTAAACCACAGATTTATAATGTAAATTTGTCCAATAATTCGACTTCTCGTATTACTTGGCAAGGTAGCCAAAACTTAGGTGGCCAGATCACTCCTGATGGTCGATTCCTTATTATGGTGAATCGCAGTAACTCAGGCTTTAACTTGGCTAAGCAAGATTTGGAAACCGGTGCGGTTCAGGTACTAACAAAAACATTGTTAGATGAGTCTCCAAGTATTGCACCGAATGGAGGTATGGTTATCTATAGCTCTATTTACAACAAAACAAATGTACTATCGATGGTTTCTATCGATGGCCGTTTTAAAGCTAGATTACCGGCAACCAACGGACGTGTAAGAGCGCCTGCATGGTCACCGTTTCTCTAGTTAATTTGATACATTCTTTTAGCTATTGATAGTGTTAACTATTGTGGCATTTAACTATCTATAGCACTCTTAGTCGCTGTAGAAACTAAGTTTGATAACGTAAGGAAAAAAAGATGCAACTTAACAAAGTTCTTAAAGGCTTGATGATTGCACTACCAGTGATGGCAGTAACGGCATGTAGCTCAACTGATGAAGCAACATCTGCAACATCAGGTACAGAAAGCAACCAAACAACTTCAGGTTCAGAAGGCAACGTAGACACAACTGTTGTAACGCCAATTGACGCTAACGGTCAACTGTCTGAGCAAGAGCTTAAAGAGCAAGCGCTACGTGAAACTCAAACAATCTACTTCGCATTCGATAACTCTACTATCGCTGGCGATTACGAAGAAATGCTAGCAGCTCACGCAGCATACCTAGTTAAGAACGTTGACATGAACGTTACTATCGAAGGTCACGCTGATGAGCGCGGTACTCCTGAGTACAACATCGCACTTGGCGAGCGTCGTGCACAAGCTGTAGCGAAATACCTACAAGCACTAGGTGTTCAAGCTGACCAAATCTCTATCGTAAGCTACGGTGAAGAGAAGCCACTTCTTCTAGGTCAATCTGAAGATGTGTACGCTAAAAACCGTCGCGCAGTACTAGTTTACTAATTTTAGTAGACTATATAATTGAGGAATTGCCTCATGTTCAGTAACACAAAGCGAGTCATTTTGCTTTCGTTACTGGCAAGTGCAGCGAACACCGCGTTCGCTGCACCAGCTCCAGTATCCGATCTCAATAGCACCGCAACCAATTCATCATCTTCCTCTCGATCAGCATCTAACGAATCAGATATTGAGCGTTTAGAGCGCCTGCTTCAAAATCGCAATCTCGTTCAGCTTCAAATGCAACAGCAAATCGACGACATGGCACTGGAGATCAGTGAACTTCGTGGTGAGCTGGAACGAAACAGCTACGATATGAAGCAAATGCTAGAGCGCCAGCGTGAACTGTTCATTGAACTGGACCGCGTAAGAGGCGAGGTGAAAGCAGCAGGAACAGCAACGGTAGCAGTGGCGGCGAGCGAAGGCTCTAAAGACGCTTCTGGTACGTTCAGTACTGATGTGGATGAGCAAACTGCTTATCAAAATGCTGTAGATATGATTCTAAAGCAACGAGACTACACGGGTGCTATCGCTGCATTCCAGAAGTTTCAAAAAGACTTCCCAGATTCTACTTTCACACCTAACTCACATTACTGGTTAGGTCAGCTTTATTTCGCTAAGAAGCAAGATAAAGAAGCGGTGAAGAGCTTCGCTGCTGTTGTGTCTTACAAAGACTCAAACAAGCGAGCAGATGCACTGGTTAAGCTTGGTGACATAGCTGCGCGCAACAACAACGCGACGCAAGCTAAGAAATATTACCAACAAGTCGTAACCGAGTACCCAAACAGTGCTTCGGCTAAAGTGGCTAAAACCCACTTATAAACAAAATAGGGGTGCTTAGGCGCCTCTTTTTTATACCTGTTCACTTCCGTTTAGTGTTTACTTCTCTTGCTAGTGATGCCAACGCATTACCTTGTTTATGCGTTTTAAGCATTAGCTAGCCACCGCTTGCAACCAATCCTTTTTGATCCCAATCGCTGTCCTGTGTAGAATACTCTAATTCTCGGAAGAAGTTGCGTAGAGCAAGAGCAATGAGTCATATACTAGATAAAATCGATACAGTTTACCCGTTTCCGCCTAAGCCAGTTCCACTGAGCGACGCTCAGAAACAGGCCCACATCGCAAACATCAAAAAACTACTTCAAGAAAAAGATGCAGTTCTAATTGCACACTACTACACCGATCCTGAAATTCAGGCTCTGGCAGAAGAAACTGGTGGTTTCGTTGGCGATTCATTAGAAATGGCTAAGTTCGGTAACCGTCACTCAGCAAGCACTTTGATCATCGCTGGTGTTCGTTTCATGGGTGAGTCTGCAAAGATTCTTACTCCTGAAAAACGCATTTTAATGCCAACACTTGAAGCTGAATGTTCGCTTGATCTTGGCTGTCCAGCTGACAAATTTACAGAATTTTGTGATGCTCACCCTGACCACACCGTGGTTGTATACGCGAACACCTCTGCGGCTGTTAAAGCTCGTGCAGACTGGGTAGTTACGTCGAGCATCGCTTTAGAAATCGTTGAAAGCCTAGACGCTGAAGGCAAACCTATTATTTGGGGTCCAGACCGTCACCTAGGTTCTTACATCGCAAATCAAACTGGCGCTGACATGTTGCTTTGGCAAGGTGAGTGTATCGTTCATGATGAGTTCTCAGCTGATGCTTTGAAGAAAATGAAATCGGTATACCCAGACGCGGCTATCTTGGTTCACCCAGAATCACCAGCAAGCGTGGTGGAACTGGCAGATGCAGTGGGTTCAACAAGCCAACTGATCAAGAAAGCAAAAGAGCTGCCTCATCCACAGATGATTGTTGCGACAGACAAAGGCATCTTCTTCAAGATGCAGCAATTGGTTCCTGAAAAAGAGCTGATTGAAGCGCCGACAGCGGGTGCTGGTGCAACGTGTCGTAGCTGCGCGCACTGTCCTTGGATGGCAATGAACGGCCTTGAAGCGATTGAAAACGCGCTTGAGAATGGTGGTGAGCAACACGAAATTTTCGTTTCTGACGAACTACGTGTGAAGTCTCTTATTCCATTGAACCGCATGCTAGATTTTGCAGAGCAGTTAAATGTGCAGGTAAAAGGTAACGCGTAAGCCGTTCTTTTATCTAACCAATAAAAAAAACCAGCCAATAGTGCTGGTTTTTTTTGTATCTGCGTATAGGCCGCCAATATCAATCTTGTGGTCATGTATCTTTTTCTGATGATACATCTTGTTGATATCGCGTATTTTTTCTAGCATGTAAGTAAGAGGAAAAGATTAGAGGCTCGAATGATAATCTGGTTACAACTCAAACGCTGGATCAAAGCAAACATCTTTGTTTTGAATGGCAAAAACTTACTGTTCACTTTTCTTGGCTACATCGCTTTATCGTGGTCGATGCTGTATTTGGCGGGTGAAACAGATTTAACCAGTTCGGTTACCGTATTCGCTTACTACTTGGTGGTGACGGCTTCTACGGTTGGTTATGGTGATTTATCACCGACCACGGTAGCGGGGCAGTGGATCGTTATTCTATTTGTGATTCCAGGCGGGTTGAGCCTTTTTGCCGCGTTGCTCGGTAAAGTGGCGACAGAAGGTGTTGAATATTGGCGAGCGGGCTTGCTAGGAAAAAGGAGAGTTAGAGTGGACAACCACATTTTGATGTTGGGGTGGAATGAGCAAAGAACCATTCATCTCATTCGGATGCTACAACACGAAGAAACGGGTAAACGACCAATCGTGTTATGTACGCGTTCAGATATCGAGAACCCGTTACCCGGTGAAATCAATTTCGTTAAAGTAAACAGCTACACCGATGGCAAAGAGATGGAGAAAACGGGCATTGAGTCTGCAAGTTGCATCTTGATTGATAATCCAGAAGACGACATTACGTTATCTGCGGCGCTTTACTGTGCCAACCGAAATCCTAAGGCACACCTTCTTGTTTACTTTAAAGACGAAGCGCTGAGCGATTTGCTGCACAAGCATTGCCCTAACTCAGAATGTATTCCAGCGGTGGGTGCTGAGATGCTAGCAAAGGCTGCAGTAGACCCAGGATCAAGTGCGCTTCATCAAGAGTTATTGAGCTCAACAAGAGGCATGACACAGTATTCAACGTATTTCCCTGAAGACGCTGAGCCTGTCACCGTCGCGCCTATTTTCTCTGTGTTTAAAGAGAAGTATCAAGCAACACTGATCGCGATTGATACGGGGAGTGGTATTGAGCTCAACCCAGAGTTAGACCAAGTGGTCAGCAGTGGCACTAAGCTGTTTTATATTGCCGATGAGCGAATTGATGACTTCGATTGGAAAGGCTTCTAAAGCAACTATTTTAATTTCGTCTGAAAACTAAAAAAGGCCTCATAATGAGGCCTTTTTGGCATGTATAAAGCTAACTTTTATTGAGCTTCAGCCAGTGCAATGCCACGCTGCGTTAGACCGCAAAGCATCACAGGAACCGCGTTAAAGATCTCTTCGAACTGCTCTAGGCCTTCGATGCCTTGCTCTGCAAGCGTCGCGATTGACGTTTCTGGATCGTAAAGCATGCTCAGTGACAGCAGCACACCGCCAACGAGCGCATTATCTTCGCTCTCTTCAGGCATCAGTGTTTCCCAATCGTCACGAGCAATCTGCCAGCCTTGAAGTAAGCCTTCACAAAAATCACGAGCGGCAGTGTTCACCACTTCTTCGTCGTCTAATTGACAAGCTTCAGGCCAAACCCAAGTCCCTTCAATCAGTTCTGGGCGGGTTTTATTCCAAAGCTCGATGATAACTTCAATGTAGCTTTCTAGCTGTTCACCATCCGTAAAAGGTGCGACTTCTTCGCCACCCCATAAGAACGGTAGCCACTCATGCGGGGTTAACACATTCGGTGCCGCTGCCATTGCAGTGACAAAGCCCATTGTTTTGTGTTCTGTGATTAGCTTTCCTTCCAACTCTGGAAGCGCAAGAATATCTTGTAAAGTCAAAGTGAGGTACCGTAAAAGGGAACATATTTGCGCTTATAGTACCAATGAACTTGTGCCAATCAAGCTTCAATCTAAAAAGGCTTGATGTCATGGATGATAAACACTAGGTTTAACAGAAAAGAAAACAATAAAAGAATTATGCAGATACGGTCGTCTTTAAAGAAAAAAAGCATGGTAGCGCTTGGATTATACCTTGCGATGTTTATTGCCATTGTCGGTAGTGTGACGTATTACGTCGTAGAATCCCCTGTGCGCGCCAAATTACAACAAAACCTCGACTTGCGTACGCAACTGTTATCCGCATTGATTACAGAGCCACTCAGTAGTTCTCAAGGCTTTGTAGACAGTCTCGTTGGGTTTGCTCAAGCGCATCGTAACGGTGATGATGTTATTCCGCTCTTTAAGTCCATGCTGGCGGCGAGCGACGATACGATTGTCAGTGCCGGTATTTGGCCTGAACCTTATGCGCTCGATTCTAAAAAGCTTCTCAACAGTTACTTTTTTAATAAAGCCGACGATGGAAGAATCGATCAGATATATTCTTACAACAACCCCAAAAACGCCCCTTATCAAGAAGAGTATTGGTACACCTCTGTCGTCAACCAAAAACAAGGAACGATCTCTTGGAGCGATGTGTATATCGACCCATACACACACGTTCGAATGATTACGGCGTCTTCCCCTTATTATTACGACGGTATTTTTGCCGGTGTTGCCACGGTGGATCTCTCGCTCGAAGAGCTGCTTGGTTTTATCAAGAACCACGCCGAAGAATACAACCTTGGCATTACGCTCAGAGATAAGCTCAACCAAGTGTTGGTTTCGCATAACTTTAATCTCGTTGAAGGCATTTACATCAGTAGCAATCAATTTGGTGATTTCGGCTGGCAAGTGGATGTGGTGAACTCCAAATCACGAGTAGAAGACGAAGTGTTTCGTCAGGTGATGAGCATTGAAGGCGGTATTGTTCCGCTATTGCTACTTTGTGTCATGGCGGGGTATTACTTATTGAACCGTTATTTGATTAGTCCAATCACAAGGATTGCCGCACAGGTTGATAGCTCGAAAGCGGGCGAAATCATTGATGTGGATTACTCGAGTGATGACGAAATCGGCCATTTGATTAAAACCTTCAACGAAAAGACCATTTATCTCGAAGCGGAAAAGGTTAAAGCTCAGGCGTCCACTAATGCAAAAACCGCTTTCCTTGCGACCCTGTCACATGAAATTCGCACCCCTATGAATGGTGTGTTGGGTACCGCTCAGATCCTATTGAAAACGCCTCTAAATTCTGAACAAGAGAAGCATCTTAAGAGCTTGTATGAGTCCGGCGATCATATGATGACCCTGCTCAACGAGATCTTAGACTTCTCGAAGATCGAGCAGGGCAGGTTGGATCTTGATGAAACGCGTTTCCCGCTTGACTCGATCATCGGCAGTATTAACAGTGTTTACTACACATTGTCTTCCGAGAAAGGGCTTCAATTCAAAGTGTACTCTGAGGTACCTTCGGGTCGTTGGTACTTCTCAGATAAAGCACGTCTAAGACAAATCTTATTTAATCTATTGAACAACGCGGTGAAGTTCACCTCCAGAGGCTTTGTTGAGGTGTACCTGAAAGAAGTGGTTGAGGGGAGTGACACCTATCTGAGTATTCGAGTTCGTGATACAGGAATTGGTATTTCTAAAGAAGCTCAGAAGCGTATTTTTAAACCGTTTGAACAAGCGGAGTCTTCGACCACAAGGCGTTTTGGCGGTACTGGCCTTGGCCTAGCGATTGTGAAGAAAATTGCCCAGTTGATGGATGGCAGTATTACCGTCACCAGTGAAGAAGGGATAGGCACGAGCTTTGATGTTCGCTTGAAGATTCAACCATGTCAGCCAGGTGAAATCGAGAGCTTGCCACACAAGAAGTTGGACTACTCAGGCTTAAAAGTACTGATCGTCGAGGACAACCGAACTAACACGGTGATCATTGAAACCTTCATGAGCAGTAAAGGCTTTACTTGTAAGAGCGTCGAAAACGGTGAACTTGCAATACAAGCCGTGGTTGCCGAGCGCTTTGATTTGGTACTCATGGATAACCATATGCCTGTGATGGACGGTGTTGAATCAACCACTGCGATTCGTGCTTTGATAGGCGACGTGTCATCGGTATTGGTGTTTGGTTGTACGGCTGATGTCTTTAAAGAGACTCGCGAACGTATGCTGGGGGCGGGTGTGGATTATATTATTGCTAAGCCGATTGATGAGCGTGAACTGGATGATGCTTTGTTCCGCTATTCAAATAAGCTTTACCAATATCATGAAGTAAAAGCGGATGAGTTCGAAAGCCAAGACGCAAAACCACACGATTCGAAAAGTAAAAGCGAGTCACTGCCTAAACCTGATCTTCGAAACAAAGATAACACTGAAGAGCTGTTAGTGACGCTGTATGTGGCGCTAGAAGACAACAACCTAGAACTGATTCAATTTGCACTAGAGAGTCTACGTGGCCACGTTGAACCTATGAACAACGCGGAACTTACTGAACAAGTCGGTAAAGCCTTAGAGCAGGTTGCTTTAGGATCACCACCAACACAAGATGTCATTAATATCATTACTGTAAATCTACCGATGGCTTAAATGTTGTTTAATTACGGTAAGTAAATGACGAATTGTCCAATATTTGACCTTTGTTGGATTTTTTGGTGGAAGTGACTGCTTTTAAAGTGGTTTTTGGTTGTTAATTTACAACTTGATTTTTAATTTGGAATGTATGACTACTAATCTTGTGATTTAATAGCGACATTATCTGGTGAGGTGCAAATGCGCCTTGTTTATATGTTACTAAATCACTAACTAAGCAGTGATATATTTTAGGTTTGTCGTCGATGAAGTCTCGTGGTCCATTTTGTATTCGAAACGCAGCTGCGGATACATTTGCTATGGTCGTTTTCTGTTTTATTTCTGGCATGATCGTAGAAGTGTTTATTTCTGGTATGACGTTTGAGCAATCTCTTGCTTCTCGAACGTTATCTATTCCAGTAAACATTGCTATCGCTTGGCCTTATGGCGTTTTTCGTGATTGGTTCTTGCGCAATGGTGCAAAACTTTCACAAAGCTCATTGATGAAAAACTTGTCTGATTTGATGGCATACGTGTTATTCCAGTCTCCTGTGTATGCGGGTATTTTGTTGGCAGTGGGTGCTTCAGGCGACCAGATCGTTACGGCTGTCACCAGTAATGCAGTTATCTCGTGCGGTATGGGCGTACTTTACGGCTACTTCCTCGATATGTGTCGTAAATGGTTTCGAGTTCCAGGCTACTATCAACAAGCTTAAGAAAAGCAACAAGCGTAAGTGCAGCGAAAGAATGAAATTTGGTTTGTTTTTGATCTAATGAGTTAATTTGTAATCGAACAAACCGAAAAAGCCACTTTTTTTGAGAATGCCCCTTGACCAAAGCAAGCAGAATCAATAAAGTAGCGCCTCGTTGAGTGACATGCTCAACACACAATTTGTGGAAGGATGGCTGAGTGGCTTAAGGCGCTCGCCTGGAAAGCGAGTATACGTTTATAGCGTATCTGGGGTTCAAATCCCCATCCTTCCACCACTATTCAAAACCCTAGCAGAAATGCTGGGGTTTTCTCGTTTTAGAGCCCTTATATTCCACCTAACCTGTATATCTCCCTAGTATCCGTTCCTTTAATCATTTCTTTATAGTTATTACCTCTATTAATACCGTCGCAGAACCAACCATATTAGGTGTTTTTATCATCGATAATCGCTTGATTTTTTGGCATGAACCTAGATTATTAATAGTACGCAATATTATGAATAATCTAACTATTAGGAATCCATAGCCCCATGACAGAAACCCTAGTTTCTCCAATGCTCTCTTTTACGATCGCGATTTCGTTACTGTTTATCGGTAAAGGTTTGATTGAGCGATCTGAGGTATTAAGAAAGTATTCACTGCCAGAGCCTGTGATTGGTGGCTTTGTCTGCGCAGCGACCGTAGCGGCGCTTTACTATATTTTTGAAATCCAAATCACTTTTAGCCTAGATGTCAGAGACTTTTTGCTTCTCTACTTTTTTGCTGGCATCGGGCTCCAAGCGGATATTAAAACACTGATTAAAGGCGGGCGACCGTTGTTCATCCTACTGTGTCTTGCTGCCATTTTTATCGTGTTGCAAAACGTAGTCGGAATGGCAGTCGCTTCTGGCTTTGGAATGGATGCGAAAGCAGGCTTGCTGTCCGGCTCAGTTAGTTTAATAGGCGGCGTAGGCACAACGTTAGCGTGGGCGCCAATGTTTGTGGAAGAGTTTGGTATTGCTAACGCGCTCGAACTTGGTGTCGCTTCAAACACGGTTGGTTTAATTGCAGCGTGTGTGATTGGTGGCCCGATTGCCAACTACCTACTCAATAAACACAAAGTGAGCCCTTCTAATGAAGAAGAGGTTACGGTTGGTGCATTCCAAGAGAGTGAAACAAAGACAGAGCTAAGCCACTATGGCGTTCTTTGGGCATGGCTGATTCTTAACTTAACACTGATGCTGGGTTACAGTTTGAGTGAAGTTATCGACTCAATGGGCCTAAAACTGCCGTTATTCGTTAGCTGTTTAATCGCAGGTATCCTAATCGGAAACGTCGGTCGAGCACTGTTTAAGAAGCGTCGTACACAAGAGAAAATCGCTCAAGGCCGAAAAGGCTTAGCGATGATCTCTGATATCTGCTTAGGCATGTTCTTAACCATGGCATTGATGGGACTTCGCATCTGGGATCTTGATGGGTTGTTTGGCTATATCTCTGTTGTCATGAGTATCCAGATCTTGCTTTCGCTGCTATTTACTGTGTTTGTCGTTTATTACTTGATGGGAAGAAACTACGACTCTGTGGTGATATGTTCAGGCTTTGGTGGTATCACTCTAGGCTCGACAGCAACGGCAATTGTGAACATGACCGCAGTAACTCATCGCTATGGCGCAAGCCCACAAGCATTCATTGTGGTGCCCTTAGTATGTGGTTTCTTTGTTGATTTGATTAATGCATTGGTGATTAGCTTTTTTGTTGGTATGTAACCTTGTCGGCTAGTTCCTAAACGTAGACTTCAAAGCCTAGCGTTGATGCTAGGCTTTGTTGTATTCAAGTATGAGCATTCTCTTCTACTAAGTGTATGTTTAGCTCCGAAGGTAATTGGCTGCTATTGGTGTATATGCGGTCAAAGTCATTCAGTGACGCTACCTTTAGAGCGGCAAAGCGTCCCCATTTACTGGCATCTGCAACAAGCCAACTTTCGCGGCTGTTCTTAATAATCGACTTGGATAGGTCTGCTTCAACTTGCTCATGCTCCATAGCGAAATGACTGTCTGTTACTGAGCCACACCCACAAATACCAATGTCAGCTTCAAAATCGGAAAAGAAGTGGACCACGCTACTGCCTACCATATCTTGGTGTTCTCGTCTGAACAAGCCGCCAGCCAAATACACTTCGATTTGTTCATTTGCTTCAAGGATGCGAGCCACCTGAAGGTTATTGGTGATCACTCGCAAGGCTGGTTTTGCCAACAAATATTGAGCGATACGAGTGACGGTCGTACCGATGCCCATCATAACCGTTGAACCTTCGGGTATTGCGTCGGCAACCGCCATCGCAATACTGTCTTTTGTCTCTGACTCAACACCAGCACGGAATCTGTAGCTCGTGTTGGTGAGCGTAGTGGGTAAGCTCACACCTCCGTGCACTCTTCGTGCTAGGCCTTGCTCGCACAAGTGATTTACGTCACGACGAATGGTTTGAGTGGTGACAGAAAAAAGCTCGGCTAAGTGTTCTATCTGTATATCTTGGTTAGCCTTAAGCGTTGCGAGTATTTCTTTCTGACGATGGTTCAGTTCCATAGAGGCTCACTAAAATTGGTTTGGTACGTCGGTGATGATGTTATCGACGCCAAGGTTAAAATATTTAGCCGCCAATTGTGGATCGTTCAAAGTCCATATTTTCAGAACCGCGCCTGAAGCTTTGATCGCCTTCGCCGTTTTCTCATCAAGAATTCGGTGGTCAATATGAATGCTGTAAAGGTCGAGTGATTTGAGTGATTCCAAGCTGGAATCATTCCACACTTCGCAGATAAAGCCACGTTTAACCTCTGGCATCATCTGTTGGCAAAGGCTTAGTGCCTCTTTTTTGAAGCTTGAGATGAGTAGCTTTTCAGTAGGGAACTGCTTTTGTTCAATCAGTGCCGCGACTTTCTCAACTAAAGGTTGGATAGCCTTATCGTCGTAAATTTTGATTTCAAGGTTCAAAGTCACATCGAGCTCTAGGCACTTGTCGAGCGCTTCACTCAACGTAGGAATAGTTGTCCCCGCGAACTCGCTACCAAACCAGCTGCCAGCATCTAGCGCCTTGAGTGCAGTTAAATCTAAGTCGGCGATATTGCCCGTTCCGTTGGTACAACGATTTACCGTCTTATCATGAAAAACCATTGGGGTGCCATCAGCGCTTAACTGGGTATCAATTTCAATCCATTTAGCACCAGCTTTCGCGGCTTGTTCAATACTAACTAACGTATTTTCTGGTGCTAAAGAAGCAGCACCGCGGTGGCCTGTGATCATAATTCAATCTCGATGTTCATTTGAAAATTCAGGAAACAGTATATCTACTTTATTACAGATTTATTATCTACCCGCCATATCTGCTTATTTTAAATGAGAGCTAGCTTAAAGGTGTTGTACAGAGTTTATACAATAGTGAGACCTTATGCTCACAATGTTCAAATCGCTAAGATTAATGTTCATATGAATGTAATAATTCACTTACATACTCTACGAAAACTTAATAACACCCTCTATATTTAGAAAACGATAGCCAAGAAAAGGTGATTAGAAATGAAAAAGCTATTAGGTACAGTAATTATGGCGGCAACGCTGCTTGTTGGTTGTGGTGAAGCTGACAAGGCTGGTTCTGAAGCTAAAGATGAGCCGATTAATATCAACATGAGCCTTGTATTCACTCAGAATGAGTTGCTAACACAAGAACTTATCAAAGCGACCGACAAAATTAGAGAAAGAACCGATGGTTCGGTCAACATTAAAGTTTTCCCAGGCGGTCAATTACCTGTTTATAAAGATAACTTGGAACAAGTGGTTAACGGCGCAAACTGGATCGCTGTAGAAGATTTGACTTACCTAGGTGATTACGTACCTGATTTCGCAGCACTTGCTGGCCCAATGTTGTACAACACCTACGATGAATACTTAGCGATGATGGACACTGAATTTGTCGCAGGCCTAAAGGCCAAAGCCGAAGAGAAAGGCATCAAAGTACTGAATGCAGACTACATGTTTGGCTTCCGTCACATGATCACTAATAAAGAGATCGTGAACTCTGAAGACATGAAAGGCATGCGTATTCGTGTGCCACAAAGTCAGCTGTTCATTAGCACGCTTTCAGCAATGGGCGCAGCTCCAGCTTCTCTTCCATTCCCTGAAACCTATGCAGGCGTTCAACAAGGTGTTGTTGACGGTCTTGAAGGTTCTATCTTGACGATGTACTCAACCAAGATCTATGAAGTGGCGAAGAACATGTCTTTGACTAAGCACTTCCTAGGCACTGTGGGCATCTACATTTCACCAACGCTTTGGGACAAATTTACGCCAGAGCAACAGCAGATCATTAACGAAGAGTTAGAAGCGGGCGCTGAATCTAACACTGCTGAGCTAGTTAAACTGGATGTTGAATACACTCAGAAACTTGAAGAGCTAGGCGTTACCTTCAACGAAGTTAATTCTGATGAGTTCAACCAACTGACTGCGGATGTATACAACCAATTCCCAACATGGAGCGAAGGTATACACGCAACGATCATGAAAGAGTTGGAAACGATTCGAGCGGTACAGTAGTCCTGCACACGTAAATTAATTAGTTAATGATTACGGCCTAAACATCTTTAGGCCGTTTTATTCCTGAAATACCCACGTTGTATTAGGTATTTCGTTGGAGAAGTCTTTTGTTTTTATTGAAAAATATTGAAGAAATCCTCGCTTCTATCGCTATTTCGATCACCGTTTTGGTTGTTATCGTTAACGTCGTCTTGCGTTATGGATTTGGCTTTGTTGTCCCGTGGAGTGAAGAGCTGTCGGTTATTTGCTTTATCTGGGCTGTCTACTTAGGAATTAGCTCCTGTTACAAACACAAGCTTCACATGGGAGTCGATGTGGTGGTTGCCATGTTGCCAGAAAAAGCAAAAATCCCATTTAGATTGTGTGTTTCCGTTTTCCTACTGGCTCTCAACATCTTGATGGCTGTTCTGAGTTATCAATACCTGATGTTATCCAACAAGGTAACGCCAGTAATGGGCGTGTCATATTTTGTTATCAATGGCGTGCTGTTGCTTTGTTTCTCATTGATGGCAATCCACACCGTTCGATTTATCGCGAGCGATGTCGCTTCTCTAAAGCGCTCTTCTAAGTAGGTACGATTTATGGAAAGCTATCTTCCAATCCTTATTCTGTTTGTTCTATTTCTATTGAACATACCCATCGCGTTTTCTCTGATCGCATCGGCGATGGTTTACTTTCTTTTTATCAATGACTCTATTCCGGTGAGCTTGGTAATGCAGCGCTTTATTAGCTCTGCTGAGTCTTTTCCGTTGTTGGCTATTCCGTTCTTTATCATGGTGGGTTCGGTGATGAACTATGCGGGGATCAGTAAGAGCTTACTTGCTTTTGCTGACTCAATGATTGGCCATAAAACCGGTGGTCTTGCTCAAGTGAATGTCGCACTGAGTACACTGATGGGCGGTATCTCGGGCTCTGCAAATGCGGATGCGGCGATGCAGTCGAAGATTCTAGCCCCTGAAATGACCAAGCGTGGTTATGATTTGCCATTCACGGCCGCTGTAACAGCTGCGTCTTCAAGTATCAGCCCTGTGATTCCGCCGGGTATCAACTTAATCATTTTTGCTTTATTAGCGAACGTGTCAGTCCATCAAATGTTTATTGCGGGCTACGTTCCTGCATTTTTGATGGCTCTATCGCTGATGGTCACTATTGCGTTTATCGCGCGTAAACGTCGTTACAAACCTTCTCGTTCGGAGCCTGCGTCTGCCAAAGAGCGTTTTCATTACTTCCTGAAAGCGATTCCGGCACTGCTGATCCCGTTCGGCATTATTCTAGGCATGCGTTTTGGTTTGTTTACTCCGACAGAAGCGGGGGCTATTGCCGTATTGCTTTGTGCGATTATTGGCATCTTCGTTTATCGTCAACTGGGTTTGCGTCATATCCCGCTCATCATGCGTGAAACCGTGCAGGGCACAAGTAGCGTTATGTTCATCATTATTGGTGCCATGGTGTTTGGGTACTACATGACGCTAGAGCAGATCCCTCACAATGTTGCTTCTGCGTTGATTGAGCTTACCGACAACAAGTTAGTTTTGCTGTTGTTGATTAACGTATTGCTGTTAGTGGTCGGCATGTTCATCGAAGGCGGCGCTGCAATGATCATACTCACGCCATTGTTACTTCCCGCTGTGCTTAACCTAGGCGTTAACCCGGTTCACTTCGGCATCATCGTGATAGTGAATATCATGATTGGTGGTGTGACTCCGCCATTTGGCTCGATGATGTTTACGGTTTGCTCGATTTTAAAAGTTCGTATGGTCGACTTCGTGAAAGAAGTGGCTCCGTTGTTGCTAGCACTACTCACGGTTCTGATGTTGCTGACTTTCTCTGAAAGCTTGGTGATGTTTTTACCGAATTTGCTTTAACACTGTTTAGTGATTGATTATTTAGAGGTGTAGAAATGAATTCGGTATCGAATGAATTGAACCAAAATTGGAAAAAAATAGATTGGGTGTTAACCGATGTGGATGACACCTTAACGTGGCAAGGTCAACTGCCGCCTGAAACCTTGATCGCGTTAAGTAAGCTTCGTGATTCAGGGAGAAAAGTGGTTGCGGTAACGGGCGCTTGTGCTGGTTGGTGTGATCACATTGCTCAGCTGTGGCCTGTTGATGCGGTTCTCGGCGAGAACGGCGCGTTTATTATGGAAAAGAAAAATGGCTATCTGACATTGCGTTCTGATGTCCCTTTACCAGAAATCAGTGCCAATCAGAGTAAGCTGAAAGAACAAGTATTGGCTATTTTGGGCGATTACCCAGAGCTCAGTTTAACGCTGGACCAGTCTTACCGCCTGTGTGAGGTGGCAATCGACATCGGTCAAAACCGTCCTAAAGTCGACGATGCCATTATCGAAGAGATTGTCTCTAAGATTCAAGCATTAGGTGCACATGCGACAGCAAGCTCTATTCACATCAATGCTTGGTATGGTGAGCACTCTAAGAAAGCGACATCGACCGCTTTTCTTAAGGAGAAGGGGTTATCTGACCAAGAGATACTTGAGCGTAGTTGCTATGTCGGTGACTCGATGAACGACCAATATATGTTTGAAATTTTGCCGAACAGTGTCGGTGTAGCAAACATCCAGCATTACTGGGCGCGACTTGAGCATCATCCATCAGTGGTGATGAGCAAGCCGGGCGGGTACGGTTTCTCAGAGTTTGTCGATAAGCTGCTTGCCTTAAAATAGCGACCGTTTATCGGCTTCAAACAGCTGATTGTGAACATTAAACACAGCTCTTTTCTTCGTTGAATTGAGCTGTGTTTTTGTTTTCTTTGGCGCGAATGCATACTTTTTCTATATCGTGCCTATCGCTCTTAAAGGGCTTGTGTTGGTGACTCAGCCCACAACTTGCAAACTTGTTGTGCCGGTAACTCAATTCCTAGATGGGCAAATGAGAAAATTGTGAGACGCTTGATTACGTGTTAGTCGAATCACAAGGAAGTTGAATGCACCACTTTAATATCCGTGCTCTTGAGTATTTAAACGCGTTGTCAAAATATGGGTCGTTACGTAAGGCATCTAAGATGATGAACGTTGATCCTGCGGCAATGAGTAGAATGCTGACACAGTTAGAAGCGCAAGCGGAAATGAAAGTATGGGAGCGCAACAACCGTCAATCACTGTTAACCGAAGCGGGTAATGAGCTGCTGAATTACTACCGTTCCATTGTTCGTGGAGAGGCGGCAGTGCTTGCTCGACTAACCAAGCTTAAAAACCTCAAAGGAGGCAATGTCAGCATTGCCATCGGTGAAGGGTTTATTACTAACTTGGTGTCAAAGCCGATGCAAACCTTCATGACTCGTTATCCTGATATCAATTTATCGATTGAGATTGCGGGTGCATTGGATGCAGTCAAGATGTTGGAAGATCAGCAGATAGACTTTGCGATAACTTATGCCTCTGCACCGCACCCTAAACTGCACTCCCACGTTGAACGCAGCCATCCGCTCGAATTGATTGCTCCTAAGGGGCATTTCCTTACGATGAAAGAAGCGCCTGTGGTAATGCAAGATATTCAAGATGCTTCTCTCGCCTTGATCGATAACTCGACCGGTATGGGGAGGCTAGTAAAGCAGGCTGAACAAATTTCCCATCTTACCTTGCAGCCAAAGCTGCAAACTAACTCAGTCACGGCACTGACTAACTTCGTTTCAGCAGGGTTGGGCGTAACCTTTATGCCTAAGCTCACTGTGATCGATGAAATAAAGTCAGGGCAGATTGAAGTGGTTGCGACCGAGTTGGAGATGCTATCGAAGGCGACGGTTAAGGTTCAATCTTTGAAAGGCCGTGCACTCACGCTACAAGCCGAAACCTTGTTGGATTTCTTACTCGAAAACGCCACTTTCTTAAGTCATGACGCTTACAATATCTAAGCTTAATCGATTTACTTAGCGACTCCGAACTAAGCTTCCAAATACCGCCAATATCACACTTCCAAACTGCCGAATTTGTTTTCGAGTTGAATTGATTATTTATCAACGCCCCCTCTATTGTTAAGTCAACACACGCGGAATAAGTTACAAATTATTAACGAAACGAGTTTTAGACTGACAGCTGTGTTCGACAGATTTTAGTTTTGTCGGGCATTAGGGGAGGAGAATGGAAGTTATTGTAATTGGCAGCGGTGTTATTGGGTTGACCAGCGCTTGGTACCTTGCGAAGGAAGGTCATTCGGTTACGGTTATTGATCGTCAAGATAACAGTGGCAAAGAAACCAGCTTTGCGAATGCTGGGCAAATCTCTTACGGTTATTCTTCACCATGGGCGGCGCCAGGTATTCCATTGAAAGCGATGAAGTGGCTTACCCAAGAGCATGCCCCTTTAAAAGTTAAGCCTTCACTTTCTCCAGAGTTAGTTTCTTGGGCGACTAAGATGCTCGCCAACTGCAATGAAGCCAAATACGCACAGAACAAATCGCGGATGTTGCGAGTCGCTAACTACAGTCGAGATTGCCTGACTCATCTAAGAACCAGTGAACAACTGGCTTACGAAGGCAGGCAAAAAGGCACCTTGCAAGTATTCAGAAGCGAGAAGCAATTAGACGCTATTCAGCAGGATATGAAGCTATTAACAGAGAGTGGAATCGAACACTCGCTGTTTGATGTTGAACAGTGTCTGGCAGTGGAGTCGGGTTTAGCAGACGTGAAAGATAAGCTGGTGGGCGGCCTGTATTTACCGCACGATGAAACCGGTGATTGTCATCAGTTCTGTTTAACCTTGACAGAAAAAGCCAAGCAACTCGGCGTTCAGTTCGTGTTTGATACTGAAGTCGTCAAGCTCAATCATCTGAATCAAGCCATTGAGAGTATTACAACGACTCAAGGCGAATTCAAAGCGGATGCTTATGTGGTTGCTTCAGGAAGCTATTCTCGAGAATTGCTGAAGCAAGTCGATTTGTCGATTCCGGTTTACCCAGTGAAAGGGTATTCGTTAACACTACCGATCGTGAATGCAGATAAGTCACCAACTTCGACTGTGATGGATGAAACCTACAAGGTAGCGATGACGCGATTTGATGACCGTATTCGTATCGCGGGTACGGCCGAGCTTGCGGGTTTTGACTATCTAATTCCAGAAAAACGCAAAGCCACGATTGATATGGTGATTAAAGACCTTTTCCCACAAGCGGGGGACTTTTCTAAAGCCGAATACTGGACTGGGTTAAGACCAATGACGCCAGATGGCACGCCTATCATAGGAAAGACGCCTATCAAGAACCTATTTACCAATACGGGCCATGGAACTCTAGGTTGGACGATGGCATGTGGCTCAGGAAAGATTTTGGCAAGTGTGGTCAGTGGCTCAGCTAGTAATATTAAAACTGATGACTTAAGTATCCACCGCTATTTGTAGCGAGATGATATTTGATTGGCACTAGCTAATTGTCCATTAATTGATCTTAATTATAAACTTTAAATTTATATAAAATTTAAACAGCAAGAAAATCTTAAAACTATACCCCAAAAAATTATTCTAGAATTACAACCTACACATAGAATGCGAGCATCAAGCTTAACATTGGTCTATTGCTCGCTCCGTTCGTTTCTGCAAAAAATTCACAAATCGAAATGCGTCAAAGGCATCAATCAGCGATAGAAAATCACTCTTCTATCAATTGACAATAGTCGTCCAAGAAGAACAATCAACACAAATGGGTGTATTTATAAATGATCTCTAGCCTATTTATAAATACACGTTTTTGAAGCGATCTTCGATAATCAACCTCGTTAAACACTAGTTGTTTATTTTTTCCAAATCGAGGTCTTCGAAATGTCAAATAGAAAAAATGTTAAAATCTTTGGGTTAGCAATGGTTATGTTGGCTAGTGGTATTTCCACTAACGCTGCCGCATCTATAGAAGCTGGTGATTGGTTTCAATGGCAAGGACGTGTGCCTTTAGAAACAGTAGATGATATAGCATGGAAGTTAGTACCTAAAGATACGTCCACCCCAGACTTTACTGTTGGTGAAAGAGGGGAATTAGAATTTACGAACGGTGCCGGTGAAGGTGAATACACTTTAACAAGCGCGTCGACTATTGGCTTTAAATTAGAAGATATAGCTACTCCAGGAACATTTGCTACAGACTTTACTTATGAAGTTATTGCTGCGGATTATTCTATTGATGGTTCTTATGGTCAGGATATCAATGGTCGTCATTTTGATGTAATTGCTCCTGGTGGTGATAGTTTGATTCATAACCCACAGCAAGCTACATCAGGAGAAGGTACGGTAACAGTTGTCGCGGGGACTGAGTCGATAGTGGCAAATCCTCATGACAACGTCGTAGTTCAAGCTTATGTAGAAGCTAGTACGATCACTTTATAAAAATCATGGTGACCTTTAATATAATTATTGAAGGTCACTTGACTTGGTGGTTATATGAAGCTAAAAATTTCAAATTATCTAATTATGATTTCAGTGTTGTTCTTAGCGAAAAGTTATGCATCTGAAATAGAACATACATTCTATCCTTATAGCGACATTTTTTCTCCGGTAGAATCAAGTAGAATAAAAATCGTCTCAGAACAATCTAATTATGTTGCTAAATATGATGTTTCAGATCAGATGTTTGAGCGTATTTTAGTTGATTTTGATGTTATGAGTCCAATATCAGAGTCATCTCAAGGTTATATATTAACATTGAACCAATCAAGACATTATTGTGACTCGTCGCCTCTCATTGGAGTTGATATAACAATTGATGGCACTGTACTTCAAGAGGGGGACAGTTTGATTGAGGAACAGGTTTTTACTGAGTCAAATTCGGTAAATAAATGGCGAAGTCATGAATTGAATTTTTCTTATCCTACTATTTTACAAACGGATTCTGAAAAGATATGCAATGGATTTGCAGGAGTTGTTGTTGAGCTAAGTATATGATGTTAAATAAAACTAATTGTGCGGCTTTGGGGTTGATATTTTATTCAACAACATTGCTTGCTGATGCTCTATATCCTGAAGGGTTTTCTGATTTTTTTATCGAAACAGAAAAAAAAATTGGTATCTCAATTGCTGGTGAAAAGTCAATAGAAGAAATTAGTGCAATAGTAAACTATGAAGAGTTTAGGGTTGAAAAATATAGCGATGACTATGATGTAATCCAATCATATTTAACTAAGTTAGGTATTCGCTCCGAAATAATAAAACAAATTCTTGGTGATCTAACCCGTGGAGTCGTTACTGATAAAGATTGTGAAGGTAGACTTGAACAGTGTGTTTTAACCTCACAAGAGGCAACTCGCTATGTATTTGATTTTGACTCGGCTACGTTGAAGTTGTTTTTACCGATTAATTCACTGCGTACAGATTTAGGTGTAGTGGAATATGAGTCTCCGATAAACAAGGAAAACGCATTAATTAATTGGATGAATGTTTATGGTTTTACTGACTTTGATAACAATGACTATGCCAATGTATCGAATCAATCTATTTTAGGTTTGCCAGTCGGTCACGTACATCTTGATACACAGTTTAGTACAAAAAACAGTGAATTTGAGGTCTATAAAGCGATGTATGACGCCGATTTTAATGGACATAGGCTACAGGTTGGGGTAAATCAACACAATTTATCATTCAATACTACCGACTTTTTGAATAATAATGCCAGGCTTGGTGGTGAGTCGATTTTTTTTGGTTCAAGTCGAAATTTACTTAAAAATGCGACTAGCAATCAACAAAAAATTTATTTTTATGTACCTCAAAGTGCACAGCTAGAAGTTTATAGGGAAAAGCAACTACTCCTAAATCGACCTGTAACCGAAGGGCGAAAAGCAATTAGTTACAGTGAGTTACCTGGAGGCGCATATGAAATAACAGTTGTTTTGAAAGTTGGCGGGGAAATTATTCTCAGTGAACAAAGACAAGTTGTTAACAATGACAGATTTTCGCTAGAAGAGGGTAGCGTTGATTACGTTATTGGAATGGGCCAATTAGATGATCACTACAGCCTAGAAGACGAAATTGACAAGCAAGATAAATATTATGGAAGAGCTCTAGTTGGTTATCGTTATAATGACTATTTGATAGCGAATTTGGGGTTTAGCTCCAATGCAAATGAACAATATTACCAAGCTGGTGGCTCTTTTTTTTATGGCGATACATTGTCGCTTGATCTAATGCTCGGTCTATTTTCGAAGCAAAGTGAAATGTACTCTGCGAGGTTATCTTTAGCGCCATTTTATATAGATTACCGGGTTTTTGATAATGAAAAGACATCAACTAGCACCAGTTTTTCCAACCTACTTTATGGCGAAGATTCATATAAAGAATATGGTGTTGGTTGGTCAGGAGATTTTCTACAGGGTAGTATTTACGTTCGGTATGATTATTTTAGTTCTGAGGATTCGATACCAAATAATGATTTTACAACGGGGTCTAGCAGCGAGCGTTCTAGCATATCCAGTGGTTGGTCCCGTTCATTGCCTTTTGGGGACATCAGTCTAAATTTTAATTATGACCAGTATCGTAATGATAACGACGATTATCATTTTGGCATTACGTGGAGTAAAGATTTAGGTACTTCTGGAATCGTAGCACAGTCGAGTATATATACAGGGAAAAATGGGTTTGACCGCAATATTACAGCATTACGAGCAGAAAGAACTTATGACAACGCTCATGTGACAGGTAGCGCGGGCACTATCATAAACAATGATAATCAAATAGTAGGTGAATTGTCGGGAACACTTAATAGTAGCAACGATGTAGGAAATTTTAATTCTTATGCTTATGTCAATGATGATGGTCGAAAAACTGTTTCGGGTAACTTTACTGGGTCACAAATTTTTGGAAGGCAGGGTTTTGACGTAACAAATAAGCGTTCAAGTGCTTTTGTTAAAGTTAACAAAACTGAACAACGGGTTCATGAGGATCCATTCAGAGAATTGAAAGTTGTGATAAACCAAGATGACAGTTACCGCCACCGTGTGGAACTCAAAAGTGATGCCTCAATTGTAGACGTGCGTGAATTCCAATCGCTTGACGTAAAAATAGACGAGGGAAGTGAGAATGTCGATGTTGAAGGTAGAAGATTACAGGCGTTTGTACATCCAGGGTCTTTGTATCAGTTAGACACTAATATAGTAGAACTATTGAGTCGTATTGTCGTCTTAGATGATTTACATAACAATCCAATTGAGCACTTACAATGCGTTGGACAAGGGTGTGTAAGTGTCGAACCACTAAGTGAAGATGGCGTATATCGCATCAATTTCAGACAATCTAAACCATACCGACTAATATCGAAGCAAGGACTGTGTGTATTAGATGAATCTCTCACAGATGAATATGTGACAGGCTATTGTTTACCAGGGCTGTCTGAAGAAAATAAAGGATTAAGTATCTCTGAATTAAATGAAAACTTGCTTTCGAAAAATAACACAGGTGAGCTCATGATTTATTTAGGTATGTTTAATAGAGAACTAAGTGAAGTCTCGGTAATAAAATCAAATTTAGAACGCGTGAATATAAATTATAGAGAAGTTGTTGTTGGTAGAGATGTTCATATTTACGCTGTTAATAATGAGTCATTTAATAGTGCACAAAAATACTATCTAGAGGAATTAGATTCATACATTATGATTCAAAGTTCTGACTCAGAATCTTACACTCTTAATTAAAAAGTTACTAACCATGTTAAAGATAATGTTAAAGTTTTTTTTATTGATACCTTTTGTAATGTATTATCCGACTCAAGCAATGGCAATACAAATCAATAGCATGCTTATTATTGCGGATGACAATGATAGCGGTATTATAACCATAACAAATACTCAGAATCATAGGGTTTTTTTAAACGGTCTGATGTCAGAAATACGCGTTGTGGATGGTGAAATCGAGCGTCACCACTATGATCGCAGTAATATTGACAAATGGAAAATTGATATTCGTCCCGCTAGGACAATAATCGATCAAGGACTTGAAAAAGATTTTAAGATTAACCTTAAATGCGCGCCAAACTGTAAACGCGAATATGATGAGGTGTTTAAATTATCTCTGATTCCAACGCCTTATTTAGGTGATGACGATGATAATCATACGGTTCAAATGGCAGTAGGTTTTGCACCTGTTTTCATCGCTCCTGGAAAGGAATATCCTCTTGACTATAGTATAAATAATGATGAGGAAAAGGTTACAATTCATAATAAAGGCGAAAGCTTTATTAAAGTAAAGCTATCCTCATGTGAAACGAATAAACCAAAGTTGTCGAAGACAAATTGCAATAGGACAGTATATGTTTTAGCTGGAAGAGTACTGTCATTGGATTTATCCGAAGATATGAAAGGGGAGGAGCTTCTTGTATCTCTATCTACGTATAAAGACAAATATGTAGAGCGTGTAAAGTTAATAAACGAGGGATAACCATGAAGTTCATGATGCTTATGGTTGTTTGTCTTTTTTTAGAAACTGCAAACGCAAGTATAACTATCAGGGGAGAGACGTCAGGAAGTCATTTTCGGTGGGTGACAGGAGCTACTGCATTCGAAGATTACTCAATTCCATTCGATGCCTATTTTAATCGAGGACAACAGGGCGCCACGGCAAAATGGATTCCGGGCGGTTTGTACAATGTTGCGAACGCCAATTCAATAGTTTTAACTCTGGATGGTGGAGTGACTCAGGTGACAGTTCCTATTGAATTATCAGGAATGATGTATGGCATGGAGGCTGCGAGCTCCGAAGGAGATAGCCAAAATATAGCAAGTGTGTGTCCAGAAAATACGTCAAGTACCCCCTACCTCTACGTGATTGGTACTAATTGCTTCTATGATAAATACATAGAACAAGACTATTTAGATGGTGCATATCATTTTGCAAAGCCAATCTTGAAATTGAATGAGACCGCTGTGGCGAGTGCTTTTAAAGGCGCACCTGATGGAGTTTATAAAGGTACTGTGCCAGTTAAATTTAACCATCGCTGGACAAATTTCAACGGTACATGGACTCAAACTATTTATGATGAGCTATTGACTATTGAGATCAAGAATACAGCTAACGAGATAACAAATGTCATTGTAACGCAGCGCGATGAAATGACCCCACAGTATGATTTGTTAAATGAAACTGTGTCTGGAAGAACACATTATCCTGTGCTTGCTCAAGGGCGCTTTCATACAGGATTAAGGTTAAGTTTAAAAGACGTCAATAGACAATATAAGCTAACAGGTCCAAGCGGGAGTGAAATCCCTTACAGTATAGAGTGTAGTGAATGTCAAGATTCGACGTTGGTTGATAGCGGGCAGGTCTTGAATTCAACAACTTTAATATTGGATGCTGGTGCGACAGAAATTAACTTCAACATTGATGTTTTTTATGAAGATGCTGATTTAAATTCCATAGAACATGGTCGTTATCAGGATAGTTTTGTTTTGCTATTTGAACCAGAGATTTAATATGAAATATAAAAATCGCGCCTTAATCATTGGATCTGCGCTCTCTGCTTGTTTCCCTCTTGTGACGATAGGTGGTGAAATTGGCGTCAGCGATGAAGAGCCAGAGAGTTTTTTCGATAAGCTTTATTTAAATGGCGTTGCAGGAGTAGCACTCGGTAAATCAAATGAAGAAAGTGAGGCATTTGGGCGAATTGCTATCGGTTATGGCATTTCTGAATATTTAGATTTTCAATTGGCAAGCAGTCATTTGAAATATTCTGGGTTTGATAATAATAACCAAACTATAGAGGCAGCTATGAGAGCTAATTTCCCCGTCGATGATGAAGGTGAAGTGAAGTTCTATTTAGACAGTGGTGTTATTTTAAATAATGGAAGCGCAACGGTTGGAACGGGCTTACTCTATAAATTATCCCAAGATATTGATTTTGACATAGGCTATCGTTACTACCAAGAGCCAAATCAAGCTGCGCAGGGAGATGTGTATTCCTTAGCCATTGGGTTAAAATACTATTTTAATGATAGGGAACCTGAAAAAGAAGAACAATATCTAAGTTTGAACTCGGGTAGTTCAAGACCAAATCAAGCAAATGAAAAGTCTAAGATAAAGAATGTTGAATTAGTAAATAACAAAATTAAAACCGTTGATGACTATTGTGTTGAGGTTATCGATAATTGGGGGCGAGATGAACGAGATAGATACCCGCTAAAAAGCTACAAGATATCTCAAGGTGATTGGCCTATTCGAATTGCAAAGCAGCATTATTTGACCATTGAGGTCCTTGAAGAAATAAATTCTTGGTTGAGAGAGAGGAATAAAAACAAGGAATACATATTCCCAGGGGAAACACTTCTCATACCTAATATTAGAGAAAATCAGTGTACTGATGCTCATGGTCGTAAAGATACTAATCATATCGATGATAATTATTACACTATCTTAAAAGGTGATTGGCCACTACGAATAGCAAGGAACTTGCGGACAACGCTCGATGAGTTGGAAAAAAGTAATCCTTGGCTAAAGTCTAGAAATCGTGATGAAAAGTATATTTATCCTGGTGAAACTTTGGTTTTTCCTAGTTATAAAAATGATGTTAATAACGAATGAAAAATTGGTTATTTTTGAATGCTATTTAGCAAATATTGTAAGGTTCTATAAAATGCGAATGATATTAAAATGATAAAACTTTTTATTATATTACTTGTCATGTCAATAAGTGGATGTGATTTAGAAGAGGCAAGCGGTGGCCAAGATGTAACAGAGCCGTCAGATTCTGTAGTTCAAGCTACGCCGGGTGTGTATGGCGTCAGTACGAATAATGGCACCATAAATTTAAAAGAAAGCATAGTTGGAAATGCAAATGCGACGCTAATTGACGTTGTTGCCGATATTAGAGACACGCATTGCCTAGCCAGTATTCAGGATGATTTTATGTTTGAGTATACAATGGGTGATACGCAGCATAATGTAAATTCATGCCGATTTTTCTATACAATAGAGGCACCTACTGGGCAACAAACTGAACAAGTGACGGCAGTGCTTACTCAGGCTATGGATCCGTTACTTCCTCCTATTATTGATAGCATGCTCATTGGGACTGCTACCAATATTAAGATTGACTCTGATTACGCAATAGATCGTATAGTTTCGGTTTCTGGTGTCGATCAAAGCAAAGTAGAAATTACTGAAGACTCCTCAGGTATCGATCTGACTGCTGACGTACCATTCGCCTCTTCGATTACCATCGAGTATTTAGCAACAGATCGTGTTGATGAAGATATGGCCAAGTTCGGGTTAATCTCAATATCTGTTTATGAATCGGCTTTGCCAGGTCTAATCGCTGGTAATGGCGAGGTAGAAGACGTTGAAATAAATACAACTGTGAAGGTGGATATTAGTTCCTTTGTTGAGAGTGCTAGTGCAGATTATACAATTTTAGATGTTCATTCATTGACAGCACAGGTTTCCTTGAGTGAACCAAACGATCCATCAAATAAGTCGTTTGATTTTGTAACTTCAACACCTATTTATCATTATGTACATTACACAGTAAGTGATACAAAAGGAAATGTATCTTCGAATACAGTTCGGCTCGATGTTATTGTACCTCCGCAAACAAAGAGGTGGGGGTCCTTAAGTATTGATGGGAAGACATATTTTGGGCCTTTAACTTTTAACGAGGCACACCAATTACACGGACGAGACACATGGAATTATCATATTGATGGTAGTGCTGGGGGAGTATATGTTGCAACAGGCGATTATGCTAGAGCTACTAATAGTTGCCATAGCGCTTATGGCAACGAAACTTCGCTTTTGAATGTTCAGGAAGTTACTGACTTATTCTTGGAGAATGTTGGTGAAAATCATAGGTGGCCAATTGAAAAGCTTTACGTAGTTCGTGATGATCGCTCAGATGATCTTCGCTATGTTGTATTTGATATGAAGACAGGGGAATATCAGGATAGTTCTGATAGCGATATTTATACCGCTTGTGTCGAACGATAAATCAAATTTGTGCGAAATATACTTTAACCAATATAAATACTGTGAAATTTTTAACCATTACCAAATATTATGGTTATTCAATGATTGCAATAGTCAATTGTTTAATTACCTTCATGAGGCGAAATGAAATACATATTTGAAAAAGTCGCTATGTTAACTTTGATTTGCTTTCTTTCAGCTTGTAAGGAAGAGTCTCAAGATTATAGTAGTGAAAATACGAGACCAAGTGAGACGTTTGTTCAGGCAACACCAGCCTTATATTCCGTATCTTCCGAGTCGGGATTCTTGAATATAGAAACCAATATTATCGGATCTCAGGATGCCGAACTCATCGAATTACTAGCTTTGGAAAATCATTCACATTGCTCTGCTAGTATTTTACAAAACTTTAATTTTGAATATGCTATAGCACACACTTCAAATAATACTAAAGTGTGTGACTACATTTACACTATTAGTACACCTAATGGAACTCAACAGGAGTTAGTTCGTGTCTTTCTGACAGCTGCTGAAAATCCGATACTCGCGCCTATTAATGAGAACGTTACTATTGGTGAGTCTATCAGTATATTACCACCTCCTGGAAGCTTAATTGATAGCATTACTTCTGTGAGTGGTATTGATGATACATTGGTATATATTTCAGATGATTCCCACAGTGTTAAGTTGAAGGCCGATGTTACGGAATCTACTATTGTTGAGATCGAATATTTAGCTGTGGATGTTAACGATACCAATAAGCTTCGCTTGGGTTTGATGTCAGTTGTCATTAATGAGCATAGCAATTCTGACTTTGTTGCTAACCCTGGATTTGTTGAGATAATTAGGAAACAGCCAAGCGTTCCAAACACGATTGATGTTAGACAATTTGTAAGCGGTGAAGGCCAAGATTACCAGCTTTTTGGGGTTTCCTCGTTGAGTGGTACAGCAGTTTCAAGTAATTCTGACGACCTATTTAATACGAGTTTTGACTTTTTCGGAACTTTTGGGACACATTATATTCAATATTCGATTTATGATCACAATCAAAATTATTCGGCGAATGTGATTGAATTGGAGTTGTTGGTGCCAGATCAAACGCATCCATGGAAAGATATAGACGTTGGTATCGATACATATACAGCACCAGTTACATTAAGTGAAGCTATTGAAATAATGATAGGAACAGCGTCTGTAAGTTCAACTGCAGAGGATGATATGTACTTGGCTACTTTTACACATAACAAGCTTGGGGAATTTTGTGGTTACTACGGGAGGAGACCTACTCTCGCCGAGTTACAAAATCTGGTTGCTGCTGATGCGGCAGATGTGCACGGATGGCCTATATTGCGACCTTATATGTCATCTAACCTCTCAGAAAGCGGAAACCCTCTTGGCGTCTATTTAGATACTGGTGAAGTAGTAGAGTTTTCGAACTCTACAATCGGTGTGACTGGATACGGAACATGTAAAGTACATGATATTTTGAACCTGAAAGTAGATAAAAGCACTGCAATAGCAAACAGCAATGAAGAAGTAGAAGTCACTGTTACTTTAAATGATATGGGTTCTCCTATTGTTGGTGAACTGATAACCGCACAAGCTAACGGCAATGCAAATGTTTCACCTAGTAGTGGACATACTAATAGTCAGGGAGAGGTTAAGTTTTTTGTTACCAATACAGCAGTTGAAAGTACACGTATCGATTTTTCTTCATTAGAAGACACTCGTTCGGCTTTTTTTAACTTCATTGCTGACGAGAGCAGCGCAGAAGTCAGATTATTAGAGGTAACTATTAATAATGCAGAGGCAAATGGTACCGACGAGAATAGGGTGAGAGCCTCTGTTGAAGATGATTATTCCAATCCTGTAGGTGGCGTAGAGGTCTCGTTTTGGACAAGTGACGCCCATCTCCAACGTTATGATCGTGTTACTGATGTAAATGGTAAAGCTATTTTCAATGACACATTCCAAGGCACACGTGATGACGCGGCAACGGTGGACATAACTGCGCGAGTTCGTTTTGGCGGCACCTTATCAGAAAAAGTGACAGTGTCGTTCACTGGTCGACAACCACACCCTGTAATAACCACTCATGACAATGGAACTAGATATATGCTGCCTCCGTTTGAAACTGATGAAATTATTGAACTTATTGATGCAGGAGTGAATGTTCCAATGTACCAATCTACTATTTCTTTTGATGACGACGCGGCCGGTCCTGCTAACAAGACATATGGAATATATAATTTTAATAACGCTGTTCAATTTTGTCGAGAATTGGTGTTCGAAGGGCATAGTGATTGGACTATTTATGGAAGTGAACAACCTGACCATTTTGCTGAGCAATTGCATAACATGTGGATTTATTGGGCTTGGCCTGGGGAACTAGGGTATTGGTTCAGCTCGGCTGCGAGACCTGGCTTCGCAATTAACGGGAACTTAATGTCGCAAACGAAGCATTCAGAACCACATCAAACTGAACTATTGGTTACCTGTGGTCGAGAGATTTAGACCAAATTTTTAGTATCCAAAGATAAGTAACGCTTTTGGGATCATCGTGAGCCACCAAAAGCGTTTTTTATAAGGGATTAAAGCTTTTACTTTTACTTTATATTTAACAAAACTGTGTAATATGCGCTATTTCCTATGAATCGAAACCAAGCCCAAGCAACTAACAATAACATAGCCTGTAGGCTTTCAATAGAAAATATGCCTTTGGTGACATTGGGTTTAGTATTTAGTGGAGGGCAGGTTTTTTTTGTTGAAGTTTATTTGTTCAGAAGGTTAAAAAAACCACTAATACTTCTCGGTAAGTGGTTATTTTCACTGTGGTGTTCTTAAATTCTTGAGCTTTGGTCAAGTTTTTTTAAAATCGTCATTAAGTGTTTTCTATATTCAATATATGTTTTGTTGTGACGCATCAATAACTTCACCTCTCCATGTATGCCTAGATATCTCTCCATATCACCTATTGATATAAATGTCTGTTTTTTAATGTTATTCAATTTATCGCTCACATTTGTTCGTTATTAAATTGATATCTTATATTGTGATTTTTTATATTCAATGGAACGCTTTGTTCCCTATGATTAAGGTGATTTGCGTTTTTCGAGTTTTTACATTTGGCTCTGCGTTTTTATAGTTTATATAAAAGTGTAGATGCTCTATTTATAAATATGAATGGTATCGAAGATTTAATAAACTACACTTTATTAGATAATCAACTAGGAAAATAATTGTATGAAAAAAATGATGTTGTGCTTTGCCTTTCTTCCATTTGCATGTAACGCCGATTACTTCGTTGGAGGTGGTTACTCTTATTATAATGCTGAGTTAAGTTCAGGGGCATTCTCTGAAGACACTAATCGTTCATCTGTGTCTCTAAGAACCGGTGCTATTTTAGATAATAATCATCGACTTTACCTCGATCTGGCAACTGGATTTGAGGCTGATGATATTAAATTGAATACATATACAGCGAATTACGAGTATTTAGTTCCAATTAATGATGACTTCAATTGGTTTGCTGGGGGACATATTGGGTTAACTACAATTGATGATATCGCCTATGATGAAAACTATAGCGAGTTTTTATATGGCGTTCAAACAGGAATTGATTATCAGCCGACACAAAATATAACGACGACTTTAGCTTATCGATATGGTGCTTCAGAAATCGACGCGTATGAACGACTTGACCTCAATACTTCGGGGTTCCAACTGTCTTTAGATTATACTTTTAATTAAAAGTATTTTTACGTTAAAAACAAACAGTGATTTATAGGCGTTGAGATAACTAGTCTTTACGTCTATTTTTCTTTTTCTTTTTCTTCATTTCTCTGTTTTGACGTAAAGCACCTGCGGTTTTTGATAAATTTGAGCGAGTTAGTCATTCGGTTGGTGATAAGGGTTATCTGAAACTCAGTCTGATTCTTTCCCTGTTTTCGACTAAGATGGGTGTGAAACGCTTTGTTTCGTTGTGAGTCATATCTCAAATGTTAAGATTGCTTCATGTTCTAATGTAGAGTGGTGATGTGATGGAATCTTATAGTTGTCCTCAGTTTTTTTTGTTTGATAATAAGAAGTTTTTCGATGATGGGGTTGTTATGAATCGTGATGGTGAATACATCTGTCGGTTATCTAAAGCAGCTTATCGGGTTTTGTGGCTTTTTGTAGAAAACACGTCTGTAATCTATTCTAAATCTGATCTGTTAAAAATTGGGTGGGGGGAGCAAAGTGTAGCAGAGGCATATGTTGCGATAATCATTTCCAAGTTGAGATCATTGCTGTCTAAGCATTATATCGCTACTGTTAGAGGCTTAGGTTATGTTTGCAACCCTTAAATTGAGCTTTTTATAGGAGGTTATGTATCAACAAGATTATTCAAAGGTTACTTACATTTGTTTCCGTTTATGAAAAAAAGACTTTTCGTAACGCTTCAGATAGTTTGAATGTATCTTTAGCTACAGTATCACGGCATATAAAGTGGTTGGAAGATGACATTAATAAAAAACTATTTATTAAGACAACTTCAGGTGCGATTCCTACTCCGGACGGCGATGCATTGTATATTGTCATTAAGAAATATATAGGAGAAATATGTGGTGCCGTTGAAAA
This sequence comes from Vibrio sp. 1CM2L, assembly GCF_023161695.1. Lineage (NCBI taxonomy): Bacteria > Pseudomonadati > Pseudomonadota > Gammaproteobacteria > Vibrionales > Vibrionaceae > Vibrio > Vibrio sp. 1CM2L. The sequence continues at coordinate 389,675 of NZ_JALNTT010000002.1, read as the reverse complement.
GTTTAAATCTGACAAGCACATAATTACATATGTGCACCCTCATTTATTTCAGGATTCGATGGTTAAGTACTTATACAGTGATTCAATGGAACAAAGCTGTCGATACTTCGAGTTACAACCTCCTTCTAGTCGCGATATGTTGATAGAAATGTTGAAATATGGGGAGCTCGATTTTGCAATTGATTATGTTGCAAGTAACGATCCAGCAATCGAGTCAATCGAATCCATGCCTGTAGATCTTTCTATTTATGGTTCGCGTAAATTCTATAGTGAGACACTGTTTTGTGTAAAGGATAATCAGTTTAAAGTAAAAGATGATGCTTTTTCTATTGATGATTTTTTTTATGTTAAACATCAGTGGCTAAATTATGTTGGTGAGTTGCTAAATATTAAGCTTGGTGTTGATTGTGATTCTAATATCGGTTCGATTTGTTTATCTAAGAAAAGTGTTAACTTCTTGGTTTGCGAAACGCCATATTTATCTCTTTTTGCTAAAACTATAGAAACTGAAAGTGATATATTTAATTTGAGCGATGATTATTTAAGTCAGTCATTTTATATTTTGGTTTCTAGAGCTAAGCTCAAGAGTAAGCCATTTCTCGAAGGTGTTATATCTGAACTAAGACAAAAATTTTGTGTTTCATGATTAATTTCATCGCTATTCTTCAGGCGTAAGTTCATCTGTGAATGTACTAAGAGCCTGCGGTTTACATTCCTATCATTGGCACCTGTCAAGAACCTATTCACCAATACAGGCCTTGGAACTCTAGGTCGGACGATGGCATTAGGTTCAGGAAAGATTTTGATACGCGCGACAGTTGGTTCAACTAGTGGTAGTGAAACTGATGACTTAAGTATCCACCGCTATTTGTAGTGATATGATGCAGTGATAATTAACAACCCCATTCTTAAGTTTTCAAATGGGGTTATGGGACAGAGAGACAAGATTATCTGGTGGCGGTTTCTAGCACGTGGGTAAATCTATCCCAGGATTTTTGGTTAGCTTCTTGTTGATAGTTGTTTGAGCCGAATACGGTAAAGGCATGTGGCGCACCACTGTAGGTAATCATTTCATGGGGAACTTTGATCGTTTCAAGTTGAGCGGCGAGGCTGCTAAAGTCTTCCATTGAGATCACGGCATCAGCTGTACCATGGAACACCACAACAGGAGCTTTTGTCTCTGAGTAGTCTTGCCCTTTTGGTGTTGATAAACCGCCATGGAAGGTGACATAAGCTTTCGATGGGATACCCGCACGAGCGGCTTCTAAAACGGCTGCGCCACCAAAACAGTAACCCATCATCACGTTGTTATCTAAGTTACCACCAAGCCTTTTCGCTTCCATTGCTCCCGCGCTAAGTAGCGCACGCATTTTTTCTCTGTCTTTATACAGCTCGCCGGTGTGTTGTTTTTTATCTTTTACTTCGGTCGGGCGAATGCCTTTACCAAATAGGTCGATGGCGAACACGTTGTAACCGAGTTCGTTGAGCATCTCAGAACGTTTCTTTTCGTAATCGGTTAAGCCATCCCAATCGTGTATTAGCAGTACCAAAGGTGCTTGGTCACTGGCTTCACTCCAATAACCTTCGTAATCCATTCCATCGACTTGGTAAGTGACGTTTTCTCCTGATATCGCAGAGAAGGGCAGTAAAACTGAAAACAGGCCGAGCGTGGTGAGTTTTCGCATGCGTTATTCCTTTCGAAGACAATTGACGTTTCAATCGAAAGTATAGATAACGCGATGATTCTCGCCAGATTTTATATCTAACGTGAAATGTCTGGCTGGGATATCTGGAAATCTATATCTGATGAACACAGAAAATGGCTTTTGACATTATAACTAAGCATTTTTAAGGTAGGGTAAGTGTGCCAGGGAGGGGGGGGCAAAGCTTCAGAACGATATGCGTGTATTATTCAGGAAAATCTCGACCGCTCATAATCGTATATCCATCAATTTGATCGAAATAGTGAAAGCTGACGAATTTTAGCTCTTTCTGAATGACAGATACCACCTTAATTGGCGGTATCTGTGTTGATATTAGATCGCTAGTTCGCAGGCGCTTTCGCTATAAATTGCAGATTATATACAAAATTAAAGGTGTTTGTGTTTGTGTTTTTGTTATTAATATGCCGATTGGACATTAATGCATTTACTATTGAATCAAAAAGCGTCCGTGGGCTTTGTTATTAATCCTCTGATATAAATATGGCCGTTTCTTCGAAGCCAAAATCCCATGTCAGGTTGACCATTAATCTTCTTGAGGTAAATTCACCGTTTGAGCTGTCACCTATGCTTGGAGTGAAGTGATAGCCGCCTTGGATGGTGAAGTCATCAGTGATACGATAAAATACACCACCTTCGAAAATGAGACTCCAACCATCGCTTTTGAAGTTGGTTTGGAAGTGGGGATCATCTGGTAGTTTTTTCTCTAAGTCCCACTTGGCTGTACCTAAACGAGCATATAAACCTAGGTGGTTGGTTAGGTTTAAATCATACTTTCCCGCGATTTCCCACTGTTTATATTCAATGTTAATTCCTTCATCTTTAAATGGAGCATCACTTGGGAAGAAGTAATTAAATTCAAGAGCCCAATCTGGTGACAATCGCATGCCAAATAAAAGGTTAAAATTTGATTCTGCGGGTTTATCGGCTGCTTCACTATCCAAGGCGACTCCTCGTGAAGAGCCACCGCCAATGTAATATTGGTTTGGAAAGATTAGGAAATAACCTTGATCATTTTTGGTTTGACTTTCTGAGTCATTTTCATCCTTATGCAGCATGAGCTCATGTTCGGGTGGCACACTTTGTGTCGTTGTGATTTGTTTTGACTTGTTAGACGTAGTCCTATTGGAATCCTCATGTATTACAACTCGACATTGTCCGGCTGCGTGCATTTCATTGTTATCAGAGGTAGATGCGCACCCAGAGGTAATCAGAGTGATGATAAATGCAGTGATGGACTTGATGATAAATTTCATTAGTTATCCTTCAACTGCAATAATATTGTTTGCATTAATGGTGATGATGTTTGACTTCATTCCATTAAAGCTTGCCTGGAGCCTCGCAATACCGTCATGCATTACAATAACATTGGAGTCAGTGAGCGATACGCTCTCATTGTTCGAACTTGTCCAGTGAGCGCTGTCGCTTAAATCTGTAACAACACCATCGCTGTGCTCGGCGTAAGCGAACACTTTTTGCTTAGATTCATTAAGTTCAATACGAATCGAATCGATAGGAGCGTTCGTTACTCTTAACCAAGTCGAATTAATGTAGTTACCGTAACTTGATAGTTCCAGTGTAAAGTTGCCTACTCTATTAGGTAAAATCCAAGAGTTAGCTTCTACTTGAGCGATGTCGTTTTGTGCAGATCTGAATTGAGCTTTATTTATACGATTAACATTTGGGTTTAGTAATGAGGCAATTTTCTGTTTTGAATTTAAACGAACCCCCGTCACTTTGGGGTTGATTGGGGCTGAGAATGTAGCAGGGGTTACATGTACACTAACATCTGTTTTACAAACCCCTCCGAAAGCAGAGCAATCACCATCATTGTAAGTTCTCAATTTGAACGACACTGGTATCGAGGTGTTTACCGGTGTTTGTTTCTTTCCTACAAAGTACCAGTTGGTGTCGTCAAAAGAACCTATAGACACATAATCGTTTACATTATCACAGTTAGAATCGTTACTTAGGTTGTAGCATATTTCTAGATCATTTGAGATCGTCGACACAGGGAAGATATCATAACCATCATTGTAAATGGTTAGTACTGTGAATGGTTCAGTTTGTTGGCCTTCTTCGATCACGAATAGTGTTGGCTCGGGGGTGCCGGACAGTTTGATGTCTGTAATAACGTAAGGAACGAGGTTAACGTTAATGGGTTCGCTTGAAAGCACAGTTGACCCGTTATCAACGTAATGAGCGATGATTGCAGCTTCAGTCCCTGATGCAAGATTGCCACCTTGAATATGAAAGTTGTAAGCATCATCGTTGACAGCCTGGGCAACATCTGGATTTGTAGAGCTGATGTTTAGTGTGTCATTAACTGGTACTGATAATTCACAGTCACCGGAATACTCAGCTTTAACACTAAATGATTCACGACTTGGTTTATTTTCGGGAATGGTGATATTTAGCGGATCGTCTGAACTTGCTGATGGAACGATACGTAAGTTAGTGATTGTTTGATTTTTTACCGTAACTTCAATATGAGCCATTACTTGATCGGAGAAGCGAGCAAAGATCATTGCTTTACCACCACCAATCGCAGTAAGTCGACCTTTGTACGCGTCGTTATTTACTTCAACAACGTTAGTGTTTTCACTGTGCCACTCAGAGTCACGAGTCACATCCGTAACTTTACTTTCACCTGTTATGTTTGTGGTAATACTCGCGAATGCTTGACCTAACTCCTTAGGGCAGTAGGCAAATTGACCATCTTCAAGGTTTATGTCGAAATCTTGAACGTAGTTCGTGTTTGATATAAATAATGTTGATTCGTTGTTATCCGTTGGAAGAGAATCGTGCTGGAACGAAACGGTACCTATTGACTCTACGTCAACTAAATCATCAGTAAATGTGTAACCCGTGGGTTTACCAATACAGCGAGTATCCATACCAATGTTGTCGTCATCACCTGCATTACAAACCGTGATATTATTTGGGCCTTCAGAGTCAGAACTCCAAGTTACGGAACTCGAAATGTCCTGAAGCTTAATCTCATCGTAACCGTTTATTTCAAAATATGCGGATGCCTTGTACTGAACATCACCACCTTGAGGGATTTGGTAAAAGTTAGGTGAAATGTTTACGTCACTAAGTGTATCTATGAACAGGATATCTACATGTTCACTATTACTCACATATTGATTTAAGTAGTGAGCATTTACCGTAGTAACTTCATCTTTCCCGGGAGTCAATTCACTGGAGGTAAGGAGACCTGTTGCGTTAATAGATGTATTGCTGTTAGAGGTGCTCCATTCAACTTCATTTGTAACATCGACTGACTCACCAGTGTTAGTGTTCGTATAGGTTGCACGAAATTGTCCTTCGGTAAGAGAGGTTATTGAAGGTTCGGTGATACCAGATATAGGATTTATTAATTCAATCCTCAGTTCACGATTTGCTTTGCCCGCACCTTCGGAGCCTAGGCAACCTACAAGAAATAAAGGGGCAGTTAGATAGAGAGCTTTTTTAAATTGATTACTCATTGATGTTTTTCTCTGTAATTTTATTTGTGTTTTCGATCGTTTCTTTCTTACTAGCCATTGGTATAGGTTCATCTAAATGGGTGAAGTAGGTAATGATAAATGCAGAACTAAAGTCTTTATCCATAGATATGTTGTCACGGACTGCTTTGATTTTGTCGTGTTCGTAAGGACCTAGGACAACTTTGTATCGGCCTGATGTTTTTATCACTGCAGAATTGTCAGGGAAGCGAGGTTTTACAGCATTAAGTACGCGGTTAGCATTTTCTTTAGTTTTGGAGGTGAAGATTTGAACATAAAACGCTTCTCGTAAGTTAATGCGTTGTTCCGTAATGACGTCTTCACATCCAACGCTTTCGATGTGTTGTTTTTCTATATTGCGTTTTTGCACGCAACCTGTACTAAATGCAATAATAGTTAGCACTAGTAATGGTTTTATTAGTCTTTTCATAAAATTATATTTTTTATATTGTGATGAGTATTAAGGGTATCAAAATCTATTACAAACAAAGGATGGGATATTTCAAGAAGCCAATGTTTCACTTCAGAAGAAGAGTTAGCAACCTATTTTTGTATTTCGAAAAGAAACTATATAAAGGTCATCGTTGTCTTAATTTTGACCACTGTCGTTACTTGACGAGATATAAAGTGGTAAGTATGCTTTATTTTTTACATTGCTTGGAAAAATCAAAGAATAGCTAAAGTCGATCTTGATTATAATTATCACTTAAACTTAAGGGTTTTCTGAGGAAACATATTGGAATTATGTTGTAATAAACCCCTTACATTCGCTTGTTATATAAGTTCATCGGGAGGAGTTAGTGATTTCATTAAGTTTAGTTGTAATTATTCAGCTTACTGCTTTTATATTTTTCTAAGGCAAGCTTGAAAGTAAATTATGCTTCGGTAATACAATATTAAACTAATTTATTTTTCGTATATTGAATTTATAGCTTATCTGGAGTGTGGAAAAAATAGCCTTGTAAATAATCAGCATCAATTTTTTGAGCTCTTTTGAATAGTGCCTCATCTGAAACGCCCTCTAGAATAACTTTAGCTGTCGGGGTACTGTTGCGAATCAGGTTTACAAGCTTCTTTATGTTACTTAGTGGTAGTGATGTGAAGGATTGCGCACTGATTTTTACATAATCAGGTTGTATCCTCTTGAGTTCTAGCTGTGAGAACTTATTGTTTATTATGAAGTCATCTAGCGCGATAGGTATTTTGGTGTTTTTCAGTGTCATTATAGCTTTCATCCCCTCAGTATGTTGCCATGAAATTAGGGACTCTGTGATTTCAACAACTATTGAGTTTTGGTTGTGTGTTAGCGATTTCATGATCTTTTCAAAATTTTTTTTGTGAAGTGAACTATTAGTTAGATTTACAAATACTTTCTGCGACTTCGGGAACTTATGAATATTTAATTGATCTAATACTTCAAGGTCTAATATATGACCTCTTTCGTTTCTTTCCAAATTGTTAACAAAAGTTTGAATGTCGACATCCCTTTTAGAGCGGGTCAATATTTCGAGTAAATTTGTGTTAGAGCCTTGTGCGGTGCAAATATGCTGCTTCACAAGTTGAATATCGGTCTGTTGAATGGTTGTATTCATCATTTTACTCTTAGTGTTTTAGGTGTTGTTATTGATAGTGTGTTATGTTTCAGATCTTGGGTTATAACCATATCTGTTATGGTAAGGCTGCCCTTTTTTTGAAAGAAAAAATATCAGTAAAGCCATTCCCATACCAGGGATAAGTAGCATAAATATGAGCCATCCAGAGTGTCCAGTGTCATGGATGCGTCTGATAAATAAAGATATGAGTGTTAATGTACTGAGACATATGTAAAGTGAAAGCACTGCATTGCTGGTAACACCAATTAGGTAGCCATAAATAAGGTAAAGACAAATGATAATATGCGGTATCATGAAAGATACAATATCGGTACGGGTGCTACGACCAGAGGTTGTTAGAGTGTTTGATAGGGCTTTACAATATAACTTCATGGTTCTTCTATTAAATATTAACGCTAAAGAATTTAGTATTTTCTGACGTCCTCTTCTTATTGTCGATTATAAATCGATTATAAATTACATGAGAGTAAGGAAAGAGCATTAAAATAGAGAATGATAGTCTTGGATAGCTAACTTGAAATGTATGGCAGGGGTAACAGGTGGCTATTACTGATAAACAGCCATCGAAAGGGAGTGCGATGGCTGTTCATGATGCGCTGAGAAATTCTCAGTTCGCAGAAACGCGGGGTATTAGAGTAGAAAAGAACGGATTACTACCAAGTAGCGTTATCAGCGGTGTGACTACTTCGAAGTTCTGGGTACTTACGTTGATAGCGCGGCAACATCGACTCATTACCTAAGATGCCACCTTGATGGATATAGATGACAGTTTTGGTTGGGTTCTCTTCTTGCCATTGTTCTAAGCACTGCCACATCAATGGGTCGTAAAGCAGGTCAAACTCGATGTCGGTTTGCTCTTGTAGATCCAACCAAGTTTGATAGTCCTGCTGGTACAACTTACCAAAGTGGTGTTTGGCTTTAAGCGGTAATATCTGCGGGTGATCGGTTTCGCCAAGCTCGTTGAACTGTTGCGTTAGGTAATCACTGCCGCCAACACACGCACAGGTTAATACCGGGATGTTGTGTACTTTTAAATGCTTATGTAGATACAGAGCCGTGCTGCCTGTGCCTGCTGGCAGTGCCACCACGAAATCGTGTTTGTTTTCGAAACGTGTCCAGCTGAGGATTTCAATCGCCAGTTGCTTCACGCCGTATTCAGAAAGCTGAGAGCGTCCACCTTCTGGTAACACTATGCATTGTGAATCTGGTTGTCTTACTTGCTCAATATACTCTTGTGGATGAAGCTCAGTGCCTGTTTCTTTGACTGAAATAACCTTAGCCCCAAGGTCGATAGCGCCACGGTAGTTGCCGAGTGGACGTTCTTGTAGCCATTGAGGCAGGTGGTCTACGTAAAACTCAAGCGTCCAACCTTTGATTTTTGCAAGTGCGGCTAGTGAGAACAAAGAGTTAGCTTGAACGGAGCCATAGCTTATTAGAGTGGTGGTGTTTGGGCTATCGTCTTCCAATAGCTTCATGAACTTTCTGGCTTTGTTGCCGCAAAAGTGGGAGTGAAGCTGATCGTCACGCTTTAAGAAAAAGGTGTGCTCGTTGTATTGATGTTGAGTTACAGGGCTATTATTTAGTTTCATCGCACTTAGACAAAATGCTGACTCAAGAGCCAGCATTTATTGTTCGAATAGGACTAACGAGTATCTAGTAGCTAGGGACCGCTGTAAACCAACTAAATCAAGTTTTCGCTCGATATTGAGCCGCGAACTACGAATTCATTTGCTCTGAGGTTGATGTGGATAGATCGGTTTGAAAGGTGATTTTAGCGTTACATCCACCACAACTGCGATTGACCAATTCAAAGCCCCATTGGAAGCGTTGACATAAGTCCTCGACAATCAATAAACCTAATCCATGCCCATTCGGATTGTACTGTTCTTGTAGGCCTTCGCCTTGATCTTCAATCACAACACTCTCTTGGGACAGAGTGACCGTTACGGTGCCACTATTGGTCGCTGCAATGGCATTTCTCAACAAGTTTCCGACCAACATATTCATTATCGCGCTGGTGGCTTGAATGGTGGGTTCGGATTGAACGTGCATGGAAATTTCGACGTCTTTCTCATCCGCCTGTGCTGAGTTTTTTGAGACGATAGCCTCTAACTCTTGTTGGCTAAACAGTCGCAGTGGCGCATCGTCACTGTTTCTTTCGTAACGCACCAGGCCGAGTAGGGCATCGACCATCTCCGACATCTGAACAATGGCTTCATCAATTCGCTCAATTTGGCGAGATTGAAACTCGGTGGTTTCGCTTCTTAGTAGCAATTTATTTGCGCCACGAGCGACGGTTAACGGTGTTCTCAATTCGTGACTTGAGTAACGAGCAAACGCCTGTTCACGTTTGAGTAAGGAATTGATTTCTCTTCGATACTGATTGAGTTGGTTAGTGAGCTGACGAAACTCAACCGCGGCGTCGTCATTGACACTAAATTCTTCATTGAGGTTAAGCTTATTCGATTCCAGTTGTTCGGAAATAGAATTGAAGGGTTCAATTAGCCGTTTAGATAATCGATAGAGTAGGGCGCCAAAGCTAAAAATTAAAATAGAGAGCAGAGTCAGTACAAAAGTGGTCGCATACACCAATTCGTAAACATCAATTTCGACACGGTCAATCTCAGAAAGCAGGATTATCGGATGGGTTTCTCCCTCATCAGAATACTCGCCCACATACACCATTCGTGATTCAGGCTCTTCACCCACCTCGCCAACAAAGCTTTCTTTGTCTTTAATGTACTTGAGGTATTCTGCAGGTATCAATGAAGGGTCGTTGTAGGCGATCGTCAGGTCATCAATTCTTAACTCACCGCTTTCGCCGGCTTGGAATAAACCAACCGCATAGTTACGGTCAATCAGGATGCGTCTTTCACCGACGCGATCTTCTGACATGTAAAGTGCAGCAATAAAAACTAAATAGACAAAGGCCGATACAATCACGGCCATTAACCCAAAGAAAACCGCTAAGCGACCCGTTAGGGTTTTGGTGCTCGTGAGAACATTTAAAATCAATTCGATGACTCCAGACGGAATCCAATTTTAGGGACGGTAATTAGCATCTGAGTATCAAAAGGCTTGTCGAGTTGGTTACGTAATTGATAGATGTGACTGCGTAACACATCATTGTTGGGTTCGTCTTCTTCCCAGAGTTTGTAGGAGATATCTTCGCGAGTAACCACTTCTGGTGCTTTTTGGCACAACATTTCAAGGATGGTGTAAGTGGTTGGGTTGAGTGCGAGCAGCTTATCCTGACGGTAGGCTTTACGCGTTTTTTGGTCGATGGTGAGTTCATCAAACTGCAATTTAGAAGACGCCACTTTTCCGCGGTAACGACGAACCAGTGCGTTCATTCTCGCTTCTAAAATATCCAAGTCGAAAGGCTTGGTTAGGTAATCATCGGCACCGTGTTCAAACCCTTTCAACATGTCTTCACGGCTATCAAGCGCGGTAAGCATCAGGATCGGAGTTGTATTGCCTTGGTCTCTTAGCTTGTTACAAACCGTTAGGCCGTCCATTCTCGGAAGCATCAGATCTAATATGATGATATCAAAAGAGTTATCCATCGCGAGTTGCAAGCCAAGCTCACCGTTGTCCGCGTAATCGAGCTCCATCCCAATGCACTCAAAATAATCAAATAATACGCCTGCAATTTCGCGGTTATCTTCGACTAATAGAACTCGTTTCATTTTGATTCTCATACAGAAATAGACGGTAACATTATCCTGAGTGAGCGTGAAAAATATGTCAATAACATAACTTTCACTTATGAGGGGGTAGATTGGATTCAGATTAAAAAATTAGAAGAACGTATTATGTCTGAACTTCATATTAGCCGACCTAAAGTCTCCACATCACGGATCAATCCTGCCGTTTCACTATCGATCATTGTGCCGTTTTACGATGAACAAGAGGTGTTAGAAGAGTTTCATTCTCGCTTAACCAAGGTGCTGGATAGCTTACCCATCACCAGTGAAATCGTTTATGTCGATGATGGCAGCAAAGACAACAGCTTGGATTTGGTGAGTTCATTCACTTCAATCAATAGCTCAATTTCTGTGATCGGTTTAAGCCGCAACTTTGGTAAAGAGTCCGCGATGAGTGCTGGCCTCGAACACTGCCGAGGACAAGCGGTAATCTTACTTGACGCCGATCTGCAAGATCCACCCGAGCTGATTCCTCAAATGATTGCCAAATGGCGCGAAGGTTATGACGTAGTCAATATGCAGCGCAGCCAACGTGACGGTGAGACGTGGTTTAAGAAGTTTTCAGCAGCAAGCTTTTACAAAGTCATGAACGTGGCAGCGAAGATCGATGTTCCAGAAAATGTGGGTGATTTTCGACTGTTAAGCCGAGAGGTTGTCGACCATATCAACCAACTGCCTGAACGTAACCGTTACATGAAAGGCATCTTTTCATGGCCAGGTTTTAGACAAGCAACGATTCAGTTTAAGCGCGATGCTCGCTTCTGTGGCGAGACCAAGTGGAACTACCTCAAGTTAATCGGATTGGCGATGGATGGCATCACATCGTTCTCTATCCGCCCACTGCGTATTGCGACGGCCGTCGGAGGCTTAGTGGCACTTACTGCTTTCGTGTACGGCGTCTTCATCGTGTTCAAAACCATGATGTTTGGTGAGCCTATTACTGGCTACCCATCCATGATGGTGGTCCAACTTGCCCTTGGCGGCATTCAACTTCTGAGTATTGGTTTAATGGGGGAGTACATAGGTCGTATTTTCATCGAAACCAAGAACCGTCCTTTGTATCTGATTCAATCGGTGGTCGATACCCCAGCATTAAAAACACATTTTAAATTAGAGGAGTCAGCATGAGCCTGAACCGAACGCACCTATGGTATTTGTTGGCTTTTGCATTGGTTCTAAGGCTCTTATCTCTGGCGACATACCCTTTAATGGATACTACGGAAGCGCGCTACGGTGAAATGGCTCGCTTGATGGTAGAAACCGGCAATTGGTTAACCCCTCAATTTGATTACGGTATCCCTTTCTGGGGTAAACCACCGTTGTTCACATGGATGAGTGCGGCTGGGATTGAGCTGTTTGGTTTGAGTGAGTTTGCTGTGCGAGCGCCACACTGGTTAGCCGGTTTCGCGACGATTCTGTTGGTTGCGTACATGGCCAAGCGTACCGGACAAAGTGCCTTGGTGGCGGCTGTGGTATTGGCGACATGTGGGATTTTCTCTATTGCGGCGGGTGCTGTGATGACCGACATGGCGTTAACGTTAGCGATGACCATTGCCATGTTAGGTTTTTATCTATGTTGGTTAGGAGGAGAAGGTTCGAAGGGAGAAGGCAGTGCGAAGACTAAGCGGTCTTGGGGCTATGTTGGTTTCATTGGTTTAGCACTAGGCTTGCTGGCAAAAGGGCCGGTAGCGATTGTGATCATGGGTATCGCTGTTTTCCCTTGGTTAGTATTACAACATGGCTTGTTTGGCGCTTTCAAAGTGTTATGGCAACGCTTTCCACTGTTGTCTGGCTTAGGTGTGATGCTGGCGATTGCTTTGCCTTGGTACATCATGGCTGAAATGGCAACACCGGGCTTTATCGATTACTTTATTGTTGGCGAGCACTTTAAGCGTTTTGTTGTGAGTGGTTGGGAAGGGGATCTTTATGGTTCGGCACATGATGAAACAAGAGGGATGATTTGGGTTTTCTGGATTCAAGCGGCTGCGCCATGGTCGATTGTGTTGCCTATTTTGACTTTCGCCCGTCGTAAGAAAATCGCAGAAGTTAACGCTGAACATAGTGGGTTGTTTTCATTCCTTGTGTGTTGGTTGGTCTCTCCTTTAATTCTTTTTACCATGGCAGGTAATATTCTTCCTGCGTATGTGTTGCCGGGTATTCCGGCCCTTGGCTTGTTGGTTGCTATACTCATAATTGAAAAAGATAAGAAGTGGTTTTCGAGTGTGGCTTTGGTGCTACCTGTGCTGTTAATGATTGCGATGGTCTACTTGAATTTAGGTAAAGCGAACGAGAAAAGTGACCGTATTATCTTTGAACAGATTACGGATGAAGCGCCCAGCTTTTATGTAGGTAAACGACCATTCTCTGGGCAATTTTATAGTCATGGTCAAGCGAAAAAACTTCTCGATATCGAGCTGCTAGATGGCATTGATAAGTTCTATCTGATTGGTAAAAGATCTGAAGTGGAAACCAAGATTAAAGACAACGCGTTAACCTGTATTTTAGAGCCGACGGTGAAAATAAAGCGTGCTTTATTCAGTTGTCATAGCCAAAACATTAAACCAAATTTATCGTTGAGTCATATTCGAAGTGAAAGTGATGTCCAGCGTTAACTCAAGGCTAAGAATGTTCAATAATAAGCTTCAAACACACAGCCAGAGGTTACAGTCTCACCACAAGATGGTTCGATTTGCGGTGGTCGGCGTTGGGGGATTTGTTGTTGATTGCTCTGTGTTTGTGTTGCTGCATTACGTTATTGGACTGCCGCTGATGCGTGCTCGAATTGGCTCTTTCATCGTTGCTGCAACGACAACCTGGTTTGGTAATCGAGTGCTGACCTTTGAGTTCAAAGGTCAGGGGAGTTGGTCCGAAAAGCTGATTCAGTGGCAAAAGTTCATGTTTTCAGCATCGATATCGGCGATTCCTAATTTGCTGTGCTTTAAGTTGATGGCTGAATTGCTGCCTGCATTTACTGGGGCTGTGTTTATCGCTATGGCGGTTGGTATCTTGGTGGGCATGGTCACTAACTATTTGTTTAGTCAGTATTGGGTCTTCACCCGTTAAGCTTTCTTGCAATCAATTAGCCAAGTGAAAACTGGTACAGACACAAAAAAGCGCAGCTAAATAGCTGCGCTTTGTGTTTTTACGATAGCGAAGTAAATTGGCTCGCGATATTAGCGTTGTGCTGCGCGCTGGCGGTTCTTGCCGTTGCCAGCAGGTTTGCCACCTTGACCATTACCTGCTTTGTTGCGGTTTCCGCTGCCATTGCCTTGTGATTGACCACCAGGACCTTTCTTAATGAAGCCAGTCGCTGGTTTACGACCGTTGCCATTACCGCCGCCTTGGTTAGCATTACCTTGGCTACCGTTGCCGTTACCAGTCGGCTTCTTGCCACCCGGTTTCTTTCCGGAGTGGTTACGTGGACTTTCGCCACCAAGACCTGGCTGAGATTTACTGTGCTTAGTCGCAAAGCGCTGTGAACCGTGACGACCAGATTTACGACGTTGTGCAGGTGTTTGCGCATCAAAATCTTCTGCTGGTACTAGGCAGTTTGCTTTGTCACCAATTAGATGCTGTTTACCCATGCTGATCAGTGCTTCACGGATGATCTTCCAGTTTTCAGGATCGTGGTAACGAAGCAGTGCTTTATGCAGGCGACGTTGACGATCACCTTTCGGTACAGGAACATCTTCACGCTTCTTATATTTCACGCGTTTCAGAGGGTTAGTCTCTGAGTAGTACATCGACGTTGCGTTACACATTGGCGATGGGTAGAAGTTCTGTACTTGGTCACACTCGTAGTTGTGCTTTTTAAGCCACATTGCAAGGTTAAGCATGTCTTCATCTTCTGTGCCCGGGTGAGCAGAGATGAAGTAAGGAATTAAGTACTGTTTCTTACCGGCTTCAGCGCTGTACTTCTCGAACATCTCTTTGAAACGATCGTAAGTGCCCATACCCGGCTTCATCATCAGATCCAGTGGGCCTTTTTCAGTATGCTCTGGAGCAATCTTCAAGTAACCACCCACGTGGTGAGTCACAAGCTCACGAACGTATTCTGGAGATTCAATCGCTAAGTCGTAACGAACACCAGAAGCGATCATGATCTTCTTAACGCCCGGTACTTTTCTCGCAGAGCGGTACAGGTCGATGGTGTGTTGATGGTCTGTGTTTAGCTTTTCACAGATTTTCGGGAACACACATGATGGACGACGACAGTTAATTTCAGCTTTTGGATCGGAACAACCTAAACGGTACATGTTCGCCGTTGGGCCGCCCAAGTCAGAAATAGTACCTGTAAAGCCCGGTACTTTATCTTTAATGTCTTCGATTTCATCCAAGATAGATTCTTTCGAACGGTTCTGAATGATACGACCTTCGTGCTCTGTGATTGAACAGAAAGAACAACCACCAAAACAACCACGCATGATGTTAACCGAGGTTTTGATCATGTCGTATGCAGGGATTTTCGCTTTGCCGTACATAGGGTGCGGAACACGCTTATAAGCAAGGCCAAACACGTAGTCCATCTCTTCTGTGGTCAATGGAATTGGCGCTTGGTTAACCCAAAGCTCGCGATCACCGTGACGTTGAATCAGAGCACGACCTGAGTACGGGTTTGTCTCAAGGTGCAGAATACGGCTAGCGTGAGCGTAAAGAATACGGTCATTGTTTAGCTTTTCGTAACCTGGGATACGAACCGCTGTAGTTTTTGCATCGTGACGAGAAGGGCGAATAGTAATAGGTTGCGCTTTTACTTCTTCTTTTTCGTCTTTCTTGGTATCACACTGGGTTTCAACTTCGTACGGGTTCACCGGAACGTACGCTTTGTTCGGCTTTTCGATACGAGAAGAGTCAATGATCTTGAAGCCTTCAGGGGCCGCAGGAAGATTGATAGCAGTACCGCGAATATTGGTCAGCGTAGACATGTCTTCGCCGTCGGCGATGCGGTGTGCCACTTCAACCAGTGCACGCTCAGCGTTACCAAAAAGAAGAATGTCAGCTTTTGCATCAAACAATACAGAGCGACGAACTTTATCTGACCAGTAATCATAGTGAGCCACACGACGCAAGCTCGCTTCAATACCACCAAGCACGATTGGCGTGCCTTTGTAAGCTTCACGACAACGTTGAGAATAAACCAGAGTTGCACGGTCAGGACGCTTGCCACCTTCATTGTTCGGTGTGTAAGCATCATCGTGACGTAATTTGCGATCAGAGGTGTAGCGGTTGATCATGGAATCCATGTTACCCGCTGTGATGCCGAAGAATAGGTTAGGTTTACCTAGCTTCATGAAGGCATCTTTATTGTCCCACTTTGGTTGAGCAATAATGCCCACGCGGAAACCTTGAGCTTCAAGCAGACGGCCGATGATAGCCATACCAAAGCTCGGGTGATCGACATAAGCGTCACCAGTTACAATAATAATGTCACAGCTATCCCATCCAAGAGCATCCATCTCCTTTCTACTGGTAGGCAAAAAGGGTGCAGTTCCGTAGCACTCGGCCCAGTATTTTTTGTGTTCGTGAATAGGAGTGATATCGCTGTACATATTTCAACCTCTGATTTTTGAGGCGGGAATTATAGCGGCATGAGCCTAGACTAGCCAGTAGAACATGCCCCTGTTAGTTCTGGTGTCTTTCGTCTTTTCACGGTAAATGGCGACAAAAGAGCCATACAACAGCATAGTTGAAGCCTTGAATAACGTCGCTAATTTGTGATTTTGATTAGTGTTCGCAGCAGTTTTTGATATTATTCGCGAAAATAAGTCTGAAGAAGTAGATCCACAATGGTCGAAACGTTATTAGTACAATTTGCTCCGATGCTTTTAGGAGCCCAACTGATCTTAACCCTTATCTTGGTGAAAGGGGATATTTGTCCAGGGCAACGTGGTCGTATCCACAAGATGTTACCTGCGATTGGCGTGCTGTGGCTTGCCGTTGCCTCAGTAAAAATTGAAGCCTTTCTGGTCGTGTTTGCGATATTTTATTTCTATTCTCAAGTTCAAACCAAGAAGACACGTGATTCCGGCCCTATTTGGGTGATGTACTTAGCTTGTGGTTTGGCATTGTCTTACGTTGCTATTCAAGCGACGGAACAAGCAACCACTGTCGGTATCATTACTACTGTATTGCTAGTGGCACTGTTAGGCTCAGCGTTTGGCCATTTATTGCTGACGATTGCAAGAACACGCTTACAGGCATTTCACCGAGTTCTGCCCGTTGTTGGTGTGCTGACTGGGATGTTAGTGGTTTTGGCGACAGTCGTGAGTGTTTATTCTCTTTCTGAAGCTCAATTAGAGCCTGTGATTTCAACGCTACTGTTCAGCTTTGCTTTGTTAATCTCCGCTATCGTGGTGTGGTGTTGGCATTTACTGTTCGTTAA
Source organism: Vibrio sp. 1CM2L (assembly GCF_023161695.1). Taxonomy (NCBI): domain Bacteria; kingdom Pseudomonadati; phylum Pseudomonadota; class Gammaproteobacteria; order Vibrionales; family Vibrionaceae; genus Vibrio; species Vibrio sp. 1CM2L. The sequence continues at coordinate 372,743 of NZ_JALNTT010000002.1, read as the reverse complement.
AACCCCGGAAAAACTTCAATTGACGATTTCGTTGTTGATGTTATTGGCAGCGGCTGTGGGTTTAACGCCAGTGTGGGCACTTTAATCGCGCACTTTCATTAAATACGTTCGCTCATTAATCACGCATTCTCTTTAAGAAGTGTGATCAGTTTTTTAGCATGGCGTTGGTAAGCGTTCTAAACTTAATTCTAGTCGGTGTGTTCGTAAGGAGTACGAGATGGATTTAAGCAACGTCAAAGGTTTCGATAGCATTATCTTGCTGGGAATCGTGAATGAAAAACTTCGCCTAGAGTGCGATAGCTTTGAAGAGCTGATCAGTATGTATGAAATGGATATAGAAAGTGTCGTGGGTAAGCTCGATATGCTTGGCTATCAATACGACCCATTGACTAACCAGTTTAAGTCTTATCCAAGATAGTCTATTTTCGCGAATCAACAGATATCGAAAATCATCGGTACTGAAACTAAAAAGTCACAGATTATCTGTGACTTTTTTTGTTTCTGGCGTTTGCCTTTTCGATGTAACACAGGCTTAAGCTAACCCAATAATGAACCTCTTAAACGACCTCAATACCATCTAAGTGACTCTTGCTTTGCTGTCTTGCTGTGCTAAAGAAAGCCTGTAGGTAACGTTTGTCTTTTTCTGAGTTTCTTACTGCGGCAAACAGTCTTCTTGAAAGCCCTTTACCTAACGGTTTGCTGGCTATCAAACCTTGTCTTGAGAACTCACTGATCGCCCAGTTTGGCAATGCCGCCACACCTAAACCCGCCGATACCATTTGCACCAACATCAAGGTGTTGTCTGCTTGTTTCCACTTCTTAGGTTCTACGCCTGCAGGTTGCAAAAAGTGTTTCACGACGTCTAAACGCTGTTTTTGAACAGGATAGGAGAGCATGGTGAGATCGCTAAGATCTTGCGGATCAATACTCGCTTTATCGGCCAAAGGCGAGTTGATCGCGGTGATAAGGCGCATCTCAAAATCGAACAGCGGTTCGTAGTGAACTTCAGAACGAGGCTGTATATCTGATGTGATCACCAAGTCCAATTCACCAGCCATTAACGCCGGTAGCGGTTCAAAACCAAACCCTGACGAGAAATCTAGGGTCACGCTTGGCCATGCAACTTGATATTCCTTCAAAGCGGGCATTAGCCATTGGAAGCATGAGTGACACTCAATCGCCATGTGCAATCGACCATTCACATCCTCTTTCAGGCTCGCTAACTCATTCTCTGCTTTAGCGATTCTTGGCTGTATCTCATCTGCGAGCTTAAGCAAGATCTCACCCTCAGAGGTGAATTTTACTGGCCTAGTTTTACGCAGGAAAAGCTGACCACCAATACGTGCCTCTAGGTCTTTCAATTGGTGTGAAAGTGCCGACTGAGTCAGGTGAAGAGAGGTTGCAGTCGCTGTCAGTGAGCCGCTGTCTCTTAAGGTAGTTAATGTTCGAAGGTGTTTAAGCTCTATCATGAGTATTCCTCATATTCCCTAAGCCAATTCAATATTTCTTAATAATCACCCTACGGGGTTTTTTATCATTTGTAAACGTCTAGATGTCCAGATGGATTTGTTTCGTTCATCTTAGGTTTGTTCAAGATGAATATTTTTAATAAACAAGATGAATATTTGGACGTTGTTCATCGTTCAGATTAGGTGGATAGTTTAGCCATCCAGACGCCTTTTTGAGTAATCATAATTACGACAGGCCGTTTGAACAGAAACGAGGGCGTGTTGATCTTTCGAGCTGATTTTTGCAGCGAGTTGCTGGGTGTTTCTACAAGGCAGAGGCTTTGATGTGTAGTTAGCCTACATGAGAAGCCGATAACGCAGTAGAAATGACCAGCAAACGCTGCCCGAAGGGTTCGAGCTGGGCGCCCCCGCAAAAAGCGTTTTACTCTTTGTTGAGGGAGATTTGCTTAGAATGACTAGGCTACTTCCCCCTCGCCGCGATTAAAACGCTTTTGACTAGGCGTCCCCATCCGAACAAAATTTAACCGCGAAAGGTCAACACGCCCTATAACTATTGAATAAGGAACAGGTTCATGACTACAACAACGCATATTCTTGGCTACCCACGTATCGGCGAAAAACGCGAACTCAAATTCACACTAGAGAAGTACTGGCGCGGTGAGATTAATCAATCTGAGCTCAAGCAGCTCGGCAGTGAATTGAGAAATCGTAACTGGAATGTACAAGCCGACGCGAATCTAAGCTTTGCAACTGCGGGTGACTTCGCATGGTACGACCATGTTCTAACAACGACTCTACTGCTAGGTCATGTACCTAAGCGTCACGCTGGTGGATCAGAAGATGAAAAAGCCTTCCCAGATTTAGATACCTTGTTCCGCGTTGGTCGTGGACAATCTCAAACACAATCCACCTGTTGTGGCGCTAAGCACGGCTTTGAAAGCGCTAAAGATGGTGCAGCAGCATCAGATATGACGAAGTGGTTCAACACTAACTATCACTACATTGTTCCTGAGTTCAGTAAAGACGACACCTTTGAAGTGAGCTGGCCACAACTGTTTGACGAAGTGAGTGAAGCGATTAAAGCGGGGCATAAAGTGAAGCCAGTTCTTCTAGGCCCATTATCTTACTTATATCTCGGCAAAGAAATGGAAGAGGGCTTTGACCGTTTAACCTTGCTTCCACGCTTGCTTACTGCTTACCAAGCGATTCTGGCAAAACTGGCCAAGTTGGGTGTTGAGTGGGTTCAAATCGATGAACCTATCCTTTCTCTGGAACTTGAAACTAAGTGGGCAGATTCATTCAAATTGGCGTATCAAGTGATTCAAGGCGATGTGAAGCTACTCCTTACTACGTACTTTGATTCTGTGACTGATACGTTAGATAAAATCGTAGAGCTGCCCGTCAACGGTTTACACATCGATTTGGCTGCCGCACCGCAGCAACTTGATGAAGTGGTGAATAAGCTACCTGAAAATTGGGTGCTTTCTGCGGGTGCAATCAATGGACGCAATGTTTGGCGAGCAGACTTAGCTGCGCAGCTTGAGTTGCTGCAACCTGTGAAAGACAAGCTAGGCGATAAACTATGGGTCGCAAGTTCATGTTCACTGCTGCATAGCCCGATTGACCTTGAGTTAGAAGAGACGCTTAGCGAAGAAGTGAAGAGTTGGTTTGCCTTTGCAAAACAGAAAGTGACAGAGGTGAGCTTATTGGGTGCAGCGTTAGACGGCGACCAAAATGCCATTTTAGCGTGTGAGACTTACAGCCAACCTATTGTTGCACGCAAGAGCGCGACTCATGTGAACAAGCCGCAAGTTCAAGCTCGTATTAACACGATTACTAAAGCGCTAGCAGAGCGCACTACTCCATACGCAGAACGTGCCGCGCACCAGTCTGAGGTGTTGGGTTTACCGTTACTGCCAACCACAACTATTGGTTCGTTCCCACAGACAGGCGAGATCCGTGTTCAACGTAGCGCTTACCGCACTGGCAAACTGAGTGAAGCTGAATACACAACCGCATTGAAAGGCCATATTGCGGATGCTGTTAAGCGCCAAGAAGCTTTAGATTTGGATGTGCTTGTTCATGGTGAAGCCGAGCGTAATGATATGGTGGAGTACTTTGCGGAAAACCTAGCAGGCTTTCAAACCACTAAGTTTGGTTGGGTACAAAGCTACGGCTCTCGCTGCGTGAAGCCGGCGATTGTGGTCGCGGATATAGAGCGTGAGAAGCCGATGACAGTAGAATGGTCAACCTATGCCCAATCTCTGACCTCGAAGCAGATGAAAGGGATGCTGACAGGCCCAGTCACTATCTTATGTTGGACATTCCCACGTGAAGACATCTCACGTAAAGAGATCACTAATCAACTGGCGTTTGCTCTACGTGATGAAGTGTCTGATTTGCAAGAAGCGGGCATCAACATTATCCAAATCGATGAACCAGCGATTCGTGAAGGTCTGCCACTGAAAAAGCGCGACCATGCAGAATACCTAGAGTGGGCGGTCGATGCCTTTAAGATCTCAGCGGCAAGTGCTAAACCAGAAACTCAGATCCATACCCATATGTGTTACAGCGAGTTCAACGAGATCATTGATTCAGTAGCCGCGCTAGATGCCGATGTGATTACCATTGAGACTTCTCGATCGAACATGGACCTGCTGAAAGCGTTTGAAGAGTTCAACTACCCGAATGCGATTGGACCTGGCGTTTATGACATTCACTCACCAAACATTCCTTCAGAAGAGTGGATTGTTGATTTACTTAAGAAAGCGGCAGAGAAAATTCCAGCGGAACGTTTGTGGGCAAACCCTGATTGCGGGCTGAAGACGCGTAATTGGACAGAGACGGAAGCGGCGCTGACTAACTTAGTTTCGGCAACTAAAGCACTGCGTAAAGAGTGGGGATCAGCCGAGGCATAATTCAGTCTAGGATTTTGATTGCTTCATAAAACAAAGGCCTCGCAAATGCGAGGCCTTCTGGTTTGATACTTGTTCGAATCTCGAGCTAGAAACTAGCGGCTGCTCTGACACGTCTCTTTGCTGATCAACTTCTCAACCATCAGTTGTCCGCGAGTGTTGCGAATCTTGATGTTGTAAGCCAAGCCCATATCGAGGTTTGCTCTCACTTCAGAGTTGGTGCAGTAACTATTCACGCTCATGTCTACAACTTGGTTTAAAGGCTTAGCACCTTTTGCATCTTGGTTGTAGATCATCATGATTTCGATAACCGTGTTTTTTGCTAGCACGCGCATGACCGACAGTGGGCCATACTCAATCGGCAGGCCTGCAGATAAAACGCCAGCTCGGTGCTGCGCCATCATCTCTAGCTGTCTTTGTTCGTCTTGCTCACTTGAAGCACAGCCTGCAAGCAGAGTTAAAGCCAGTGAGCCAATAATCCATTTTTTCACGTTAAAATACTTTCTTGAATGGTTTTACAATCACATTTTGGTAAACGCCAGCATCAATGTACGGGTCAGCGTCTGCCCATGCTTGTGCATCTTCCAAAGAGTTAAATTCAGCAATCACAGTTGAACCTGTAAAGCCCGCTTCGCCAGGGTTATCTGAATCAATAGCCGGCATTGGACCCGCTGTTAACAGTCGGCCTTCATCGTGAAGTGTTTGTAGGCGTTCTAGATGTTGTGGGCGAACACTTAGGCGTTTTTCTAATGAATTTTCGACGTCTTGAGAAAAAATCACGTACCACATATTGAGATATCCTTATTTTACTTCACTAAATTTGGGGCGTTTAAATTCGCTATCTTGCTAATTTACGCGAACTAATTGGTATTGGAAGGGTTAATGATAAGAAATTGTGAATTGGTGCGAGAGAGTTGTATGGTCGTTAGGGCGTGTTGACCTTTCGTGGTTAAATTTTGTTCGGGTGGGGACGCCTAGTCAAAAGCGTTTTAATCGCGGCGAGGGGGAAGTCGCCTAGTCATTCTAAGCAAATCTCCCTCAACAAAGAGTAAAACGCTTTTTGCGGGGGCGCCCAGCTCGAACCCTTCGGGCAGCGTTTGCTGGTCATTTCTACTACGTTATCGGCTTCTCATGTAGGCTAGCTACACATCGACGCCTCTGCCTTGTATAAATACCCAGCAACTCGCTTAATAAAAGGTGTTATTTGTTGATTGGGCGAGGCTTACCACTTTCATCAACCGCAACGTAGTTGAATGTCGCGCCACATACCTTGTAGCGGTCACCGATACCGTGGTCAAGTACAGGTTTAACCCATACTTCTAGGTCGATATTCATCGAGCTGCGACCAATCTTAGTGCAGTCACCATAAACACACACAACATCACCCACAGAAACTGGCTGTTTGAACTCGATACTCGATACTGAAACCGTGACTATCTTGCCGTTAGAGATCTCTTTCGCCAGTATGCCGCCCGCAAGGTCAAGTTGAGACATTATCCAACCACCGAAAATCTGGCCTGCTGCATTTGTATCAGAAGGCATCGCTAATGTGCGAAGAAGTAAAGAACCAATCGGGTTCAAAGTTGATTGAATAGTCATTGTCGTACTCTTAATGGTATTGATTGTTTTATATAAAAATAGATGTGTTTACGAGACTCGCGGTGGTCGAATTTTTAACGTCTTCACCGAACACAAATAATCAGCGGCCAATGATCACGAGTATCATTGGCCAATCGCATATTGATAATAATTGTATCAAATAGGGTATGAGGACTCATCCCTAAGGGTTACTTCTCGTCGGTATTTTTATCCGTTAACTCTTTCTGCTGGTCTTTTTGTAGATGCTTGTAGATGTAGACACCAGTAAGCAAGGTGAAGAGCAAGGTAGCGATGAGCAAACCAAACACTTTGAAGTTCACCCAAACATCCAACGGTAGGCTGAAAGCAACGTAAACGTTGAGAACGGCACATAGGGTAAAGAACAGAGTCCATGCCCAGTTGATCTTGCCCCATACCGAATCAGGCAGTGTGATCTCTTTGCCTAACATACCTTTAATTGCTGATTTGCCCATGATGTGACTGACCGTCAAACCGATAGCAAACAGTGCGTAAACGATGGTGACTTTCCATTTAATGAAGTTGTCATCGTGCAAGAATATGGTCATGCCACCAAATATGGCAACCATTAGAAAGGTGATGATCTGAATTTTTTCGACTTTCTTGTAGATGAAGTACGTCAAAATAATTTGAACTGCAGAGGCAACGATCAAAGCACCGGTCGCGGTATAGATGTCGTACATCTTGTAGAGCGCAAAGAAAATAATGAGAGGAATGAAATCAAGAATTTGTTTCATGAGACACTGACTATCCAGTTAGTTGAGTTGCTGACAGTCTAACGAAAACTGTCTCGATGCTAAATAGCCCGAGACAATTGGGTGCTAATTAATTCCATGTAAATGCTTTATCTAGTCGGATCTTTTCAACATCGAGTTGGATAACGTTATCGCATTGATGTGGTTTGGTAGCGAGGTATTAGCTTCTTGATATCTTCAAGGTAACCTTCGCTCTTTAAGCTGTCTAAGGTGTTTTCGAGCTCTTGCTCACTCATGGCAAAACACGTCGATTTGCCTGTCGTTAGGTCGAGATACTCGTGATATTCACGCTCTGTGAAGTGGCCAATTCTGTCCATTAATAAGGTTTTAATTCCATGGTGAATCAAGCCGTAATACGTATGTCTTTGTAAGGTCATAGCCTATCCTCCGTGACAAGCTGCAGTGAAACTGTTGCAACCTGCTGTATATTGGTTGGGTTATCTATGACAAAGCAATTCGAATGCCATTTTCTCTAATTGAACGGAACATTTTCCCTACCAAATAGAATTGAACTTCTTTTCAAATAGTTAAAGCAAGATACGTTCTATTCTCTGACAACCAATACGTAACAGACATAAAATAGTTTCATTTTGAGAATGGTGAATTTCTCATTATGACGTAATACTGCCGATTATAGTGGAGCCTACCAACGATGATTGCCGCTAATCGACGAGCCAATCAACCAGCGTAGATAAGGATGTATTTTGTCGATTCTTAGGCTGCAGCAAGAAGTAACCATTTCCAGAAAAGACACTGCCTTCACTCACTTTCACCAACCTGCCCAAATCAATATCTTGCTTAGCCAGCGTGATATCGCCTATGGCAATGCCAAACCCTTGAATGGCTGCGTTCATCGCTTGATCGAGTGTCGCGAATTGTTGGTTGTTCTTGCTTGAAAGGTCGTGGCTGCCTATGTGTTCCAACCAAAGCCGCCAATCACTCTGCTCATTGTTGGCGTGCAACCAAGTGTATTGGGCGAGCTGATGTGGCTTGATGATGGTCGACGCGTCGTTGACAAGATGGCTTTGCGTAATGCTTTGCGCTTGGCAAACGGGCGCTAGCTGCTCGTTAAACAATAACTGGCTGATAATCGATTGCTGGTTTGGCTTCTTACCATAGGTAATTACGGCATCAAACGGGTCAAAGCTTGGTTCGAAGACGTGCTTGATGGTCGATGTGAGTTCGACATCAATTTCAGGATAGGCTTGCTGAAAAGACATCAACTTAGGTAGTAGCCAAGAGGTAATACAGCTCGGTGCGTTGAGTTTGATCTTGGAGGGAGAGCTAGCCACTTGATTTAGAGCCGATTGCAGCTGATGAATCGTTCCTTGTATCAGGGGAACCAGTTCTTCTCCTTTCGGCGTTAAAGACAACCCACGAGCATGGCGATAGAAGAGATCACAGCCAAGGCTTTCTTCAAATGACAATACCTGACGGCTCACTGCACCTTGCGTAACATTGAGCTCATGTGCGGCGCGCGTAAAGTTGAGATGTCTTGCCGTCGATAAGAACGCGAGCAAGGTTTTGGTTGAAGGAAGTGTGCGATTCATATCTTTACCTATGATTTTTTATCATGGCAATTATGTGATTATTTCGATTCATTTATCAATAGTGTTCTGTTTGAATGTAAATACTTAATCATCATTTGTGATTCAATATGTGTATTAGTCGCATTTTTTGAATATGAAGGCAATGGTGAAGACATTGTGATTTTGTGAAAGGGATAGCTTCTTGACATCTTTTATCGATAGTTTAGTACCTCAGGCTGTAAAAAAATTAATACCTTATCAATCAGCAAGAAGAATTGGTGGTGATGGACGTGTCTGGTTAAACGCCAATGAATTGGAAAGCTCGCTGTTTCTAGGAGAAGCAAGCCACAACCGATACCCAGACTTCTTACCACAAGATATTGCTAAGGCTTACCAAGATTACTGTGGCACTGATGCCTCGACTGTTGCTGTTCGTGGTGCAGATGAAGCGATTGATTTGCTGATCAGAACATTCTGTAAACCGGCGAGCGACAACATACTTATCTGCTCTCCAACGTATGCGATGTATGAGTTTTGCGCTGATGCATTGGCGATCGATACCTTGGACTCTCCGTTGCAGGAAGATTTCAGTCTTGATGTCGCTGATATCGTGAATAAGGCAGAACTGGCGAATATCGTGTTTCTTTGCTCACCAAACAACCCAACGGGTAATGTGATTCCTAAATCGGATTTGATTCAGGTACTGGAAGGCACGATTGGGAAGTCGCTAGTGGTCGTCGATGAAGCGTATATCGAATTTGAACCACAAACGTCAGCCGTTAGCCTTATTGAGCGTTATCCGCACTTGGTTGTGATTCGCACCTTGTCTAAGGCATTTGGATTGGCTGCGGTTCGCTGTGGTTTTATCCTAACGAGTCAAAATGTGATGCAGTATGTCGCGAAGCTGATTCCACCGTATCCGATGCCAGATTGCTCATCGCAAATCGTGCTAGACGCTTTGTCTGATGAACGAGTCTCAGTGATGCAAGACGCGACGCAGAATCTGGTTGAGCTGCGTAACTGGTTTGCTTGTGAGTTAACGCAGTTTGATTTCATCGAGTCTGTTTACCCTTCATCGACAAACTTCATTTTGCTGCGTCAAAAAGCTGGGCACGAAGTGTTCAGTGTCTTGGCGAAGGATGGCATTGTGACAAGGAACCAAAACCATGAACCTGCTTTACGTAACTGTGTTCGAATCAGTATTGGTAGCCAAGAGAGCATGCTAGAAGTGATAACGTCACTAACACGTTACCAAACCGAATTAGAACAGAGTCAACAAGGCAAACAAATTCAACAAGCTCAACATAAAGAAACTCAATCTCAACTCGATAAAGATCATATCTAGGATGGCAATGATGAAAAAGATAATACTAGGACTCGCTTGTGCGGCCGCTTTACTTGGTACAACGGTACAGGCGAAAGAAATCCGTTTGGCGTCGGACTTTACGTATCCGCCATTCAACTATAAAAACAGCGACGGTGTGCCTGTCGGGTTTGATATTGAGATAGCTGATGCCTTGTGTGAGCAAGCTAAACTCGATTGTACATGGGTTTCACAAAGCTGGGATTCTCTAATTCCAAGTTTGTTGGCAAGAAAGTCAGATGTGATTATGGCTTCGATGCGTATTACTGAAGATCGTAAGCGTAAGATCTTATTTACTGATAAGTACTACCAAACACCAGCCGTATTTGTTGCTGCTAAAAGCGCAGAATTCAGCGTTGATGAGGCAGGCTTAGCGGGCAAAACCATCGGTGTCCAGCAAGGTACGATTCACGATCGCTACGTAACCGACAAGTTTGGCAGTGTTGCCAACATTAAGCGTTATACAGGGCAAGATGAAGTGTATCTGGATCTGCAAAATGGTCGTTTAGATCTAACCTTCGGCAACTCAGATCAACTTTCATTGGCTTTCTTAGATAAGAAAGAAGGTGAGGGTTTTGAATTCAAAGGCAAAGCAGTAACCGACAAAGCCTACATTGGCGAAGGTACGGCGTTAGCACTAAGAAAGCAGGATTCAAAACTGGCGAAAGAATTCAATGCCGCCATTGAAGAGATCAGAGCAAACGGTACTTACGACAAGATCGCCGCTAAGTACTTTACGTTTGATATCTATGGCGCTGATTTGTAATTCGTCTAACGCCTAAAAATTAGGACGCCAAAAACAAAAATCCGAGGGCTGTAAGGCGCTCGGATTTTTGTTACAAACAATTCATCCTCTCAAGCTTCTTTCTATTGCCTTTATCTATTCTTGTTACCTAAATCCAGCCGAAAACCTTGCCTTCATCACCTCACAAAGCACTGTTCACGACTCGCGTTTTCGAACGAGGAGACCTTCTTTGTCGTGCTCCATAACTGAATTTAATGTCTTAAAATAGCATAAATATATCAGTTCTTTTTTGCTAAGAGATTGTTCTTAAAGTAGTTGAAAGTAATCAAAATTCCCCAAAAATCCAAAGTAGGGCTACTTAATGGTCTAATTAGTCCCAAATATGATTGGTATCACAATCAATTAGGTTCTCAGGCTAATAGATAAACCTTAGCTCACAAAATATACACATATTATTGTAATACAAAATTCATAGGGTAAGAATATTGTAATGAAACGTTACTGCTATGAGCGATGTGCAATTGAACGTTAGATTTCAAACTTAGCTATAGCGTTGCATATAAAAACTGTACCTCTTACAAAATGGATTCTGGAGAAGAACATGAAAAAACACCTACTGACGATTGCAGCGGCTTCAATTCTTATGGCATTTGGCGCTCAAGCAAAAACTTTGACGTTAGGACATGCAATGTCATTAGAAAGCGCAGCTCACCAAGGCATGGTGATCATGGCTGATAAAGTTAAAGAAAAATCGAATGGTGACCTTACGATTAAGATCTTTCCAAACGGTCAATTAGGCTCTGAACGTGACCAAGCGGAGCAAGTTGTTACTGGCGCGATTGATATGGCCAAAATCAATGGTGGGTTAGCCGAATCTTTTGAACCAACGTTTAAGGTTAATGCACTGCCTTTCTTATTCCGTGACGTTCCACATATGAGGACCTTCATGCGAAGTGAAGCTGCACAAGAGATGTTGCTTTCAAGTGAAGGTAAAGGCTTCATCGGTCTTACATTCTATGATTCAGGCACACGTAGCTTCTACGCTAAGAAAGCCATCAACTCACCAGCTGATCTAGCTGGCATGAAAGTTCGAGTTCCTGGTTCTCCAACCATGATGGAAATGGTTAACCTACTTGGTGGTAAAGCAACGCCTGTACCTTTCAATGAGGTATACACGGCTCTGCAACAAGGTGTAATTGATGGCGCTGAGAATAATATTTCTAGCTTAGTTGAAATGAAACACAGTGAAGTTGCCAAATTTTACTCTATGGACCAGCACATGATGACACCTGACGTGATCATCATTTCAGAATACAAATGGGGTTCTTTAACGGCTAACGAGCAAAAAATCTTAAAAGAAGCTGCAGCTGAGTCTCTTGAAGAGCAAATCAAAATCTGGGACGCAACAGATGACATGAACAAAGAGAAAGGAATGAAAGCAGGCGTGACGTTTGTTGAAGTTGATAAAGCCCCTTTCCGTGCCGCTGTTAAACCTATGATTGATGAAGCCAAAAAAGACCCTAAATTAGCTTCATTCATTGAAAAAATTGAAGTTCTTTAATCAGTCTTAGTGAAAATATAATTTTGCCTTGGCTTTGCTAAGGCAAAATTTTTTGAGGTATCACATCATGTTAGCAACTTTCAGAAACCTACTTGATAGGTTGATTCTTTTTGTCTCTTCTTTTGCATTAATGTTACTTGTCGTTACTGTCACTTGGCAGGTTTTTAGTCGCTATGTTTTGAATGACCCAAGTAACTGGACTGATGAACTTGCTCGTTATGCGATGGTATGGCTTGGATTATTAGGAGCAAGCTACTTATTCGGTATCAAAGGGCACTTAGCTATAACGTTATTAGATGGTTATCTTAAGGGTAAAGCGCATATAGCATTACATCTACTCATCAATGTAATTTCTGGCGCATTTGTATTTCTTGCAATGCTTCAAGGTGGCATCGCCTTAATGGGAAGAACCACGCAACAACTCTCTCCAGCACTGCAATTACCGATGTCGACGGTGTATTCAATATTGCCGATTTCAGCCGTTATCATCCTCATCTATTTGGTCATGAATACGTTTGATCTTTTTTGTGAACCCAACAAAAAGTAAGTTTTAAAAGGACTCTATATTATGGATTTGTCCATTGGTGTTTGGCTGCTAGGCCTATTCTTATTCATGATCGCGATAAGCATGCCGATTGCGATTGCAATTGCCATGTCATCTTTAACCATCATGTATTTCATCTTACCGTTTGAAGTCGCGAGTATTACTGCGGGTCAAAAAATCATTACCGGTATCGATAGTTTCAGTTTATTAGCCATCCCTTTCTTTATCCTCGCTGGGAATATAATGAATGTGGGTGGCATCGCGAGTCGACTTATCAACCTTGCAAAGCTCTTGGTTGGTTGGATCCCTGGCTCACTTTTTCACGTGAACATCTTCGCCAATATGATGTTTGGCGCCGTTTCAGGATCAGCCGTTGCAGCAGCAGCTGCGGTTGGTAAAACCTTAGGTCCTGAATTAGAAAAAGATGGTTATGATAAAAACTTAGCAACAGCAGTAAACGTTGCATCCTGCCCAGCAGGCTTACTAATACCGCCGAGTAATTCACTGATCGTATTTTCAGTGGTATCGGGTGGAACATCCGTTGCGGCGTTGTTTATCGCAGGTTATGTCCCAGGTATTTTAATGGGCTTAAGTTGTATGGTCGTCGCCTATTTCATCGCTAAAAAGAAAGGCTATAAAACAAGTGCCAATGACGGCTTCACAGCGAAAGATGTGCTGAATATTGTTTGGCAAGCAACGCCAAGCTTAGGGCTTATTGTTGTGGTTATTGGCGGTATTATTGGTGGTGTTTTCACTGCGACAGAAGGGGCGTGTATCGCGGTTCTTTACTCTTTTATACTGTCACTCTGTTACCGAACCCTCAAATGGGCACACTTCCCGGTAATTTGTAGAGAAACCGTTCAGGTCACTGGCATTATGTTGTTCTTGATTGGTGCTTCTACCATTATGTCATGGGCAATGGCTTTTACTGGTCTACCAACCATGATCAGTGATTGGATGCTCTCTATTTCAGACAATCCGATTATCATCTTTATTCTGATGAATCTGATTCTACTGATCGTGGGTATGTTTATGGATCTGACGCCAGCCGTATTGATCTTTACCCCTATCTTTATGCCGATTGCTGAGCATTTGGGCATGCATCCCATTCACTTTGCGATGATGATTATCTTCAACTTATGTATTGGTATTGCAACGCCACCCGTTGGCACGGCGCTATTTGTAGGTTGTAGCGTCAGTGGCTCCAAGATTGAAAACGTTATAAGAAGTATCATGCCGTTTTGTGCCGTATTGATCGTCACACTGTTGGCTATTACTTTTATTCCTGAAATTAGTTTGGCTCTGCCTCGTGCGTTTGGATTAATCAATTAGCCTTACAAGGGTAAGATTTGCCGACTCAATATTGATCATCACCTAATAAAAAACCGCCTGTATGAAGGCGGTTTTTTTAATCAAAACTGAAGCTTAATATTACGCTTGCTGTTTTTGTAGCTCAGCTTCTTTCGCTTCGTCTTCAATTAGAGAATCAACGATGACTGCACATGCTGCATCACCAGTGATGTTCAGAGCAGTACGGATCATGTCGAAGATACGGTCTAGAGCGAACAACAGAGGTAGACCTTCGATAGGGATACCAGCCGCAAGAAGAACCGCAACCACTAGGAAAGAAGGACCAGGAACACCTGCTTGACCAACTGCACCTAGGGTAGACGTTACGATGATAGCAACGTAAGCACCCATAGACAGGTCGATGTTGAACAGCTGTGCGAAGAAGATAGCAACTAGGCCGTAGTAAATTGCGTTACCAGACATGTTGATCGTCGCACCAAGAGGCAGAACGAATGAAGCCGTAGAGTTGCGAACGCCAAGTTCTTTCTCTACCGTTTCCATTGTTACAGGCAGTGTCGCCATTGAAGAGGCTGTTGATAGTGCAACCGCTTGAGGCTTCTTCATTGCTACTAGGAACTTCTTAGCTGAAGTCTTAGTGAAGATTTGAATCATTAGCGGGTAAGCAACAAAACCGAAGATTAGAATCGCAGCGATGTAAATAACGAACAGTTTGAACACAACCATAAGTGCGCCAAAACCGAATGTACCCACAGCTTCTGCCATTAGGCCGAATACGCCAAGTGGTGCAATGATCATGACTTTGTTGATCATCCAAACCATAGCGTCAACAATCGCGTTTACGCCATTGATGATAGGGTCACGTTTTTCTTTCGCTTGCTTAGAAAGCGCGATACCAAAGAATAAGCAGAAAACTAGGATTTGCAGAATGTTTGCTTCATTCAATGATTGGAAAACGTTGGTAGGGATCATGCCAGTAATGGTTGCCCAGAACGTTGGAAGTTCGCCTTTCGCAGCGTATTCAGAAGAGAACATGCCTTCTACGCCAGAAACATCGATACCACGACCCGGTTCGAATACTTCACCCATTACAAGCGCTAGTGCTACAGCAAGTGCAGACGTTAGTGCGAAGTAACCCAGTGTTGTTACACCGACTTTACCAGCCGATGAGCTATTACCTAGACCAGCAGCACCTGAAATTAGGGCAACCGCGACTAGAGGGATAACCAGCATCTTGATCAAGTTGATGAAGATAGCACCCAGTGGAGCGAACATAGTTGCGCTGTCACCCATCATCGCGCCGACTACGGTACCGATGATCATTGCAATAACGACTTGAACGCCGATATTGCTTAGTAAACCCTTTTCTTTTAACACTTCCATAACCTCTGTGCTACTAAATATAAAAATCCCAGAACTACTCACCAATGTACGATGTACCATTGGATTAATATTTCGCGAGAAGTTTTACACGTATCCTTTACATTTATCAATATGAGCAGAGATGAAAGCCCTCGAAAAGTAGGTGGTTTAATGTTATTTGTTGTTTTTCTATACCGATGCAATCGTTTGCTTTGTTTTTTATTGCTCTGATATTTGCGGGGTTTATAAAAGGATTCTTGTTGGGTGTTTTGTGAATGGTTTTGAGGTGTTGGTATTTGACTTGCTTTGTTAACATTTGGTTTTCATTTTTGGGTGTTTTTTGGTCTTAAGATTTGAGCTAATTCAAAGGTGCGTGTTGTGTGAAATTTAGCCTGAACTATGCTTAAGGTATCTATTTATTACCAAGATGTTACCTCTACGCTTTAAATAAAACGTCTATCTAGCATCTCAGTTGTAAGGAGAGGGGCTATGACTTTTATATTAAAGTACTTGTTTGCGTTTCTTCTGTTGTTCAGCTCTGTGTTTGCTCAGGCCGATGATGTCTGGGTGATTGAGGTGAATGGAGGGATAGGTCCTGCGACCAGTGACTACCTCACTAGAGAAATAGAACAAGCTCACGATGAGCAAGCGAAGCTCATTATTTTGAAAATGAACACGCCCGGCGGGTTAGATACGTCGATGCGAGATATTATCCGATCCATCACCACCTCACCAATTCCGATAGCAACTTGGGTTGGGCCTGCTGGCTCACGTGCGGCGAGTGCGGGAACCTACATTCTACTTGCTAGCCACATCGCCTCTATGGCGCCCGGAACCAATTTGGGCGCAGCCACGCCAGTGTCTCTTGGTGGTGGCAAAGCGCCGACTAATCCATTATCTCCTCAAGACGATGCTAATAAAGATGACAACACGTCAGCGAGCGAGCAAGACGAAACAAAACAACAGAACTCAGACCAAGTAAAAGCCAGCACTGCGATGGAGAAGAAAGTCATCAATGATGCTGCAGCTTACATTGTCAGTTTGGCTAAGCTACACAATCGGAATGAAGAGTGGGCTGAAAAGGCGGTAAGAGAAGCGGCGAGTTTGGACTCAGAGAACGCGCTAACACTTAATGTGATCGACTTTATTGCTAGCGACCTTCAGCAATTGGTTGAGCTGAGTAACGGACGCACCATCACCATCAACGGTATCAATCAGGAAGTTCAACTTAGTGAGGTGGCTTTTGTCGAGCGTGAACAAGACTGGCGCTTTAGTTTGCTTTCGGTGATTACTAATCCAAACGTCGCTTACATCCTCATGCTCATTGGCATCTATGGCTTGTTACTGGAGTTCTATAACCCTGGAGTCGGCTTACCGGGTGTATTGGGCGGTATCTGTTTGTTGTTGGCGATGTACTCCTTACAAATGCTGCCTGTGAGCTACGCGGGCCTTGCCTTAATTCTATTGGGAATAGCCTTAATGGTCGCAGAGGCCTTTAGCCCTAGCTTTGGTATTTTCGGTTTGGGTGGCGTTGCTGCGTTTACGCTCGGTTCAATCATGTTGATGGACACCGAAGTGCCCGGTTATCAAATCGCATTGCCGTTAATTATCGGGATCAGTTTGTTCTCTGTTGCCTTTATTGTCGTAACTATCTCTATGTTAGTCCGAGTGAGAAACAAGCCTGTGACTACAGGGATGGAGGCGGTGGTTGGTGAGACAGGTAAAGTTGTCAGCGGTTTCCCAGGTGCTGGCCGAGTGCTAGTTGAAGGTGAAATTTGGCAAGCTCAATGCGCCAGTGAACTGCAAGCAGGGCAGCTTATCAGAGTGACCAAACTGACTGGGTTGTTGTTGGATGTTGAGGCGCTACCCGACGAGATACCACCGAGGCCAAGTTAGCGCGGAATACAGGGATACACTTGATTGAATTATTTATTGCTTAACTATCGTTACCATTAGGGGGCGGTTATGTTTATACACACTATAGGTATTGTCATCGTGCTCGTTATCTTGTTGATAGCCAGCATGTTCAGAGTTCTGCGCGAGTACGAGCGGGCAGTGGTGTTCTTCCTTGGGCGCTTTTATGGCGTTAAAGGGCCGGGCTTGATTATCATCATTCCTTTCATCCAACAAATTGTGAGAGTGGATCTACGAACTATCGTTTTGGATGTGCCAACACAAGATTTGATCACCAGAGATAATGTGTCTGTGAAGGTCAATGCTGTGGTCTATTTTCGAGTGCTCGATCCGAAGATGGCGATCAACAACGTAGAGAACTACCTCGAAGCGACAAGCCAACTGTCACAAACAACGTTACGTTCAGTATTAGGACAGCATGAGTTGGATGAACTGCTGTCTGAGCGAGAAGAGCTCAATCGAGACTTGCAATCGATACTGGATCAACACACCGATAACTGGGGGATTAAGATTGCTAATGTTGAGATTAAACATGTCGACCTTGATGACAGTATGGTGCGAGCGCTTGCTAAACAAGCCGAGGCGGAACGTTCTCGTCGAGCCAAGGTGATACATGCGACGGGTGAGTTAGAAGCATCGACCAAATTACGCGAAGCGGCCGAAGTGCTGAACCAAGCGCCTAACGCCATTCAATTGCGATATATGCAAACGCTAACCGAGGTGGCTAATGAAAGAACCTCCACCATCATTTTCCCAATGCCCATCGATTTAGTGGAGAAGATAACCGATCCGATCAAAGCGACGCTCAATGAGGCAGCGATTAAGAAAGCGATGAAAGTCGATGAGTGATTGGCTTGAATGAAAAGCAATAAAAAAGGCTCCACAGTTGTGGAGCCTTTTAATATTTGAATCGCTGGTTCGATTTATTGACCGCAGATTACTTTTGCGTAGCCGCTTTCATTGGCGTAACAAACTCAGCAAGTGCTTTAAGCATTGCTTCTGGTTGTTCAACGTTGTTTTCAATGATTTTCACAACTGCTGAGCCAGAGATAGCACCGGCAGCGCCAGCTACAATTGCTTCTTTCACTTGTTCAGGAGCCGAGATACCGAAACCAAGCAGTGCTGGTGGCGCATCAAACTTGTTCAAACGATCAAGTAGGGCAGTCACAGGCATGTTTGCTTTGGTTTCTGCACCCGTAACGCCAGCACGAGAAAGTAGGTAAGTGTAACCACCACCTAGCTCAGAAACCGATTGAAGCGTCTCATCACTTGCTGTTGGTGGAGCAATAAAGATTGGGTGAATACCAAACTTTTTAGCTGCAGCAACAAACTCGCCACTCTCGTTGGTTGGGACGTCAGCAATCAATACAGAGTCGATACCTGCATTCGCACAACGCTCGTAGAAGTTCTCGATACCACGTGCGTACACCAAGTTTGCGTACATCAGCAGGCCGATTGGCAACTCTGGGTATTTAGCACGAATTTGACCAATAAGATCAAAACACACATCTGGCGTGACTTTAGAATCTAAAGCGCGAATGTTCGCACCTTGGATTGTTGGACCATCAGCAAGAGGATCAGAGAATGGGATACCAAGCTCAAGTGCATCTGCACCCGCTTCAACCAAAGTTTCCATGATCTTAAGCGATTGCTCAGGGTTAGGATCGCCAACTGTTACGAATGGTACGAATGCGCCCTGATTCTTTTCAGCTAAGCGAGTGAAGAGTGATTGATAGCGATCCATTATAATGCTCCTTTCTCTTTAAGAATGTCGTGTACAGAGAAAATGTCTTTGTCACCACGGCCAGATAAGTTAACGACTAGTAGCTGTTCTTTCTCTGGATCGTCATGAGCCATTTTGATTGCATGAGCCAAAGCATGAGATGACTCTAGTGCAGCGATGATACCTTCGTTACGTGCGATAGCTTGGAAAGCTTCTAGAGCTTCGTCATCGGTCACGTTGTCGTATTCAGCACGGCCAATAGCATTTAGGTGTGCGTGTTGAGGACCAACTGATGGGAAATCTAGACCCGCAGATACAGAGTAAGACTCTTCTACTTGGCCGTTCTCATCTTGCATCAGTGGTGCTTTCATACCGAAGAAGATACCTGTTTTACCGTGCTTAAGCGGCGCGCCGTGTTGGTCGGTATCAATACCTTTACCAGCAGGCTCTACACCGATTAGGCGTACAGACTCTTCTTCAATGAAATCTGCGAACATACCGATAGCGTTTGAACCGCCGCCGACACAAGCGATAACTGCATCAGGAAGGCGACCTTCACGCGCTAGAATCTGGTTCTTCGTTTCTTCACCAATCATGCGTTGGAAATCACGAACAATCGTTGGGAATGGGTGAGGGCCTGCTGCAGTACCCAATAGGTAGTGCGCGTCTTCATAAGTTGCAGACCAGTCACGTAGCGCTTCGTTACACGCATCTTTTAGCGTTGAAGAGCCAGAATGAACAGGGATAACCTCTGCGCCCATTAGCTTCATACGGAACACGTTCGGGCTTTGACGTTCAACGTCTTTTGCACCCATGTAAACACGACACTTAAGACCTAATAGAGCACAAGCTAGAGCTGTTGCAACACCGTGTTGGCCTGCGCCAGTTTCAGCGATGATTTCCTGCTTGCCCATACGTTTTGCTAGCAATGCTTGACCAAGAACTTGGTTTGTCTTGTGAGCACCGCCGTGAAGTAGATCTTCACGCTTTAGGTACAGTTTTGTTTTTGTACCTTTTGTTAGGTTGCGTGCTAGCGTTAGTGCCGTTGGACGACCAGCGTACTCTTGAAGAAGCGTCATGAATTCGCTGCGGAACTCAGGATCGGCTTGTGCATCGATAAATGCTTGTTCAAGTTGGTCTAGTGCTGGCACTAGGATCTGCGGTACGTATTGACCACCGTATTCACCAAAGTAGGCATCGAGTTTAGCCATTGTGTTATTCCTTCAATTCTACTGATGTGTATTCACACCAAGTCATTTAATCTTGTTTGAGCTTCGCAAAAGGCAAAGCTCACAAATATGTTTTTAGTTTCTGCTTTCTAATTTCTAGCGCCGAGTTTGGACTAGTAATTACGAATCGCTTCAAAAGCGCGTTGCAGTTTGTCTGCGTCTTTTTTACCTGGAGCGGATTCAACGCCAGAGTTTAGGTCTAATCCTAAGCAGCCCAACTTAGCCGCTTGGTTAGCATTTTCTGGGTTTAGGCCACCCGCCAACATGATTGCGCTTTGGTTGTTGATTAGGCTCCAATCGAACACTTGGCCTGTACCCCCTGTTTGAGAACCCACTTTAGTATCTAGCAGGTGACGAGTCACGTTGCTTTCCAGTAATTCTGGTAGCGAGCTCTCTGAATCGGAAGAAACACCGTAAGCTTTCCAAATCTCAACGCTTTCAGGTAGTGACTGTTTTAGCTCATCGACATATGCTTGAGACTCATCACCGTGCAATTGCACAGCGAACAGGCCTAGCTCAGAAACCGTTTTCGCAACGTCAGTAACGCTATGGTTTTGGAACACACCCACGTAGTTCAAAGGTGCGCCGCTCATAGTCAAACGAGCCGCTTCGATATCCACATGACGCTTCGATGCTTCAACGAAAATCAGACCACCGAATACCGCACCAGCTTGATACGCTTTCGCTGCATCATCAGAGTGAGTTAAACCGCACACCTTGTTTTCACCCAGCGTGACTTTACGCACCGCAAGCTCAAGGTTCTTTTCTGCCATTAGAGAGCTACCGATTAGGAAGCCATCTGCAAACGTTGAAAGGTCACGAACTTGTTGATGTGTGTAGATGCCAGACTCTGAAATCACGACTGCGTTTGGAGCCAGTTCGCGAATCAGCGGCGCCAACTCTTTAGTACGGTTCAAATCAGTCGAAAGGTCACGTAAGTTACGGTTGTTAATGCCGATTACTTTCGCGTTTAGTGCGACTGCGCGGTGAAGTTCTTCTTCGTTGCTGACTTCGGTTAACACACCCATGTTGAGTGAGTGAGCGACTTCTGCCAGCGCTTTGTACTCTTCGTCATCCAATACCGATAGCATCAACAAGATAGCATCAGCTGAGTAATGACGAGCTAAGTAAACTTGGTAGGTATCAACCATGAAGTCTTTACACAGGATAGGCTGCTTAGCAATGCTGCGAACCTTAGGTAAAAACTCAAAGTCACCCTGGAAGTACTTCTCGTCTGTCAGCACTGAAATCGCGTTTGCGTGGTTGTTGTAAACCGACGCAATGTAGTCGAGGTCAAACTCGTCACGAATTAGACCTTTTGACGGAGATGCCTTTTTACATTCAGTGATGAAAACAGTTTGCTCTCCGCTAAGGGCATCATAAAAGCTGCGGTCTGTTGCAGTTAGTGACGCTTTAAACTCGTCTAATGGTTGAGTCTGCTTACGCGCTTCAACCCATTGGTATTTATCACGAACGATTTTTGCTAATACTTCCGCCATTTCAGCTTCTTTGACTGAAACGTGGGTCGACAGTTTATCGGTAGTCTGTGTCATGTTCTTTGTCTCAATTCGTCGTTCGTTAGGCGTGTGCAGCAAGCTTTTGTACAAGCTCGTACGCTTTGCCAGAGTTCATCGCGTCAATCGCTTGCTGAGCGTTGGCTTTTAGGTCTTCGTGACCAAACAGACGCATCAGTAGAGCAACGTTGACTGCCACTGCGCCAACTTGAGCATCAGTACCTTTACCCGTCAGGATATCAGTTG
The DNA here is from genome assembly GCF_023161695.1 of Vibrio sp. 1CM2L. NCBI lineage: Bacteria > Pseudomonadati > Pseudomonadota > Gammaproteobacteria > Vibrionales > Vibrionaceae > Vibrio > Vibrio sp. 1CM2L. The sequence goes on along the minus strand of NZ_JALNTT010000002.1, from coordinate 350,949 downwards.
TGATGGCTTTGTTCTCTTCTGGCTCGCCGCCCTTGATCGCTTCAAGAGGGTGAGTGTTCAAACCAAAGTCAGCTGGAGTCACTGTGTACTCGAGAATCTCGCCATCTTTAATTTCAGCAACCATGGTCTCGCCATGAATAGCCACTTCATCTAGGCCGCTACCGTGAACAACAGCTGCACGCTTCATGCCCATTTGCAGCATGGTTTCTGCGATAGGGCGAACCAACTCTTTGCTGTAAACACCCATTAGCTCGATGTTAGGACGAGCAGGGTTAATCAGTGGACCAAGGATGTTGAAGATAGTGCGTGTTTTCATTGTTTGACGAACAGGCATCGCGTGACGTACACCAACGTGATACTGCGGAGCAAATAGGAATGCTACGCCAAGCTCATCAACAGCCGTACGTGTGTCTTCAGCTGTCATTGCTAAGTTGATACCGAACGAATCCAGTAGGTCAGAAGAACCTGATTTGCTCGATACGCTGCGGTTACCGTGCTTTGCGACTTTTAAGCCACACGCTGCTGCAACAAATGCAGAAGTCGTCGAAATATTAATGGTGTTGTGACCGTCGCCACCTGTACCTACGATGTCTGCGAAATCGTAATCAGGGCGCGGGAACGGGTTAGCATTCGCAAGTAGTGCTTTTGCTGCACCTGCAATCTCATCGGGCGTTTCGCCTTTGATTTTTAGTGCAGTTAGCGCTGAAGCCATCAAGATTGGGTCTAGTTCACCCTTGATGATCACATCAAATAACTGTTGGCTTTCTTCTTGAGTAAGAGACTGCTGTTCGTAAAGTTTATTAATCTGTTCCATGATCGTTTCCTATATCGTCTTTTTCTCAAGAGCCCATTCGATAGCGTTTGCTAGAAGCGTTGCACCGTAGGTCGTCATAATTGATTCAGGGTGGAATTGGAATCCACACACCTTGTCTTGTTCTTGAACCACTGACATCACCAAATCATCGACTTCAGCTGTCACCGTTAAGCTATCAGATACATGCGTTGCCACTAAAGAGTGGTAGCGAGCGATAGCCAGTGGCGAAGGTAAGCCTTGGTAAGTCGCATGGTTTTGGTGTTCCATCATCGACACCTTACCATGAATGATTTCGCCAGCGCCTGCAACGGTGCCGCCATAGGCTTCAACAATTGCTTGGTGGCCTAAGCAAATACCAATCATTGGCACTTTACCTTTTAGAAGCTGAATCAGCTCTGGCATACAGCCCGCATCTGCTGGAGCGCCAGGGCCTGGCGAAAGCAGTGCAACAGGGTTGTCTAGTTCGTTGATCGCCGCTTCAACAACCTTTGCCGGAATGTTGTTACGGTAAATCTTTACGCTGTGACCTAATGAACGAAACTGGTCTACAAGGTTGTATGTGAATGAGTCGAAGTTATCGATGAATACAATATCAGCCATGATTACGACTCCTTCTTATTTGTTAGGTTTTTAGTATGTGCAGCTTGAATCGCAGAGATAACCGCTTGTGCTTTGCCGCGAGTTTCATCGGCTTCTGCTTGTGGGTCTGAATCGAAAACTACACCAGCGCCAGCTTGTACTTGTGCCACGCCATCTTCAACGTAAGCAGAGCGAATTACGATACAAGTATCTAGAGTCCCTTCACCGGTTAGGTAACCGACTGCACCACCGTAGCTACCACGACGCGTTTTTTCTACGTCACGAATAAGCTGCATTGCGCGGATTTTTGGTGCGCCCGTTAGCGTACCCATGTTCATACAAGCTTGGTAAGCGTGTAGAGCATCTAAGTCTTCACGCAGCTGACCAACAACACGAGAAACTAAGTGCATTACATGGCTGTAGCGGTCAACTTTTAGCAAGTCTGCTACGTGGCGAGTGCCAGCTTCGGCAATACGCGCAACATCGTTACGTGCTAGGTCGACTAGCATCATGTGCTCGGCGTTTTCTTTCTTGTCGGTACGCAGTTCAAGTTCGATACGGCTGTCTAGGTCGAAATCGATTTGACCGTCAGGGCGCTTACCACGACGACGAGTACCAGCAATTGGGTAAATCTCGATTTGGTTGGTTTCGGTCTCGTATTTCAGCGCGCTTTCTGGAGATGCACCGAACAGAGTAAACAGCTCATCTTGCATGTAGAACATGTAAGGGCTTGGGTTACTTTGTTTGAGTTCTTTATAAGCTGCCAGTGGAGCAGGGCAAGGTAGAGTGAAGCGGCGTGAAGGTACCACTTGGAACACGTCACCTTTAACAACGTACTCTTTTAAATCACGAACTGTTTGGCAGAAGTCTTCATCTGAAACGCTTGGTACTGCTTCAACGTTGTCTAACGGCGTTACTTCTGTGATGGCTTTCAGTGACTGACATTGAGTTTGAATGTCGGCTAGACGGTCAGTTAATTGTGCTTTGATGTTGTCATCTTGAGCGAACAAGCTCGCGTGAAGTAGGCCTTCGTTCTCTTGGTGATCGAAACGTAATAGTGTTTCAGCTACGTAGAATACAAAGTCAGGACAATTGTTGGTTGCTTCAGTATCACCGAGTGGCTCAAAGTTTGCCACGATGTCGTAAGCGAATAGACCCGCCATGAATAGCGCGTGTTTGTTATCAGCGTCTTGCTCAAAGCTGTGCTGAACTAAACGTAGAGCATCGAATGAAGACGCTTCTCTTAAGCGTGAGTCTTCGTCTAATTCGTTGCTTGGCTCGATAAAAGTTAGCGTCAAAACGTTATCAGTAAGGTCAGATTTAATTTCTGCTTTCACGTTTTGAGTGAGATGTTCGATAAGCGCTTGACCGTTTTCAGTCAATGCTTGAAAGGTTACTTCATGTCCGCGACATACGATGCGAACAGCAGAGTCGATAAGGAGTAGGCTTGTCAGGTTCTGTTTAGATTCAATCTCGGCAGATTCCAACAAAAGACTATCAGTTTTGTTTTCACACAAAGTATGAAAAACGCTGGTTGGATCTTGCGAGTAAGGAACTGAAGAATTGATGACCTCAATGGTTCCCAGCTTTTTGATTTCAATGGCCTTGTTCACAAGACCTCCTTTATGATTCTTTAAATTTCCTGCCGTACATAGTCGCATAAAGATACCTTTCACCCAATCTAGAATATGGTCAATTCGATGATTTGTTAGTCAGTTGAATGTGAGATGTTCGACAAATTAAAAAGCCCGCTATTAAAGCGGGCTTAGTGATAACTTTTTTATAAACAAACTGTTTAACTAGAAGTACACGTTAGCCCACCAAGAACTTGTCCAAGTGCGCCACCAATTAAGCTCTGAACTTGCTTCTACTGAAGAAAGTTCTAAAACTTTATCTTTATGGTTTTGGTTAAATTCTTGTAACATGGTGAACCTATCAAATGTGATACTTCGTATTTGTGTACTAGTTAACTAGTTTTGCGCTTGCAGGTCAAGTGTGTTGACACAAATATAACGATAAAAATTGAAAACAATGAAAAAGAATATATGAGAATTGATCTACATAGTCATACAACAGCCTCAGATGGCCGACTTACTCCACCTGAGCTAATTGACCGAGCGCTTGGCTTTAACATCGAAGCGCTAGCGATTACAGATCATGACACGACTGATGGGCTTGCTGAAGCACGCAACTATATTGCTGATAACAACCTTCCTATTCAGCTGATCAACGGCATTGAGATTTCGACTGTTTGGCAAAACAAAGATATCCATATTGTTGGGTTAAACGTTGATCCTGAATCACCAGAGCTTAAAGCGCTCATTGAGCAACAGAAGCAACACCGTATTGGACGTGCAGAGATGATTGCTCAACGCCTTGAGAAAGCGACTCGTGAAGGGGTGCTAGAAGAAGTTAAATTGATTGCGGGTGATGCGCCTATTACTCGCGCTCACTTTGCTAAGTGGTTAGTCGACAACGGCTACGCAAAAACCATGCAGCAGGTGTTTAAAAAGTTTCTTACTCGCAATAACCCAGGTTATGTGCCGCCTACGTGGTGTTCAATGAGTGATGCTGTCACGGCTATCCATGCTGCTGGTGGACAAGCCGTGCTCGCTCACCCTGGGCGATATGGCCTTACAGCCAAGTGGGTTAAGCGCCTGCTAGCGGCATTTGTTGAAGCGAAAGGGGATGCGATGGAAGTTGCTCAACCTCAGCAAGCGCAACAAGAAAGACGCACACTCGCGGATTATGCTATACAATACAAACTATTAGCCTCCCAAGGCAGTGATTTCCATTACCCATCTCCGTGGATGGAACTTGGACGCAATCTCTGGCTACCTTCTGGGGTCGAAGAAGTATGGAAAGATTGGGAGTTTCAAACGGTTTCACTATCTGAATAGTCTTTAGGTGAGCCAGCTCCTTCTGATGATAGAGTCGAGAGATTCGATAACGAGGATCAACAATGAGCCAGTTTTTTTATGTACACCCAGATAACCCACAAGCACGCTTAATTACTCAAGCGGTTGCGATTATTCGCAATGGCGGCGTTGTGGTTTATCCAACAGATTCCGGTTATGCGCTGGGCTGTCAGCTTGAAAACAAACAAGCACTTGAACGTATCTGTAAAATTCGTCGCATCGATGACAAGCATAACTTCACGTTGTTATGTCGTGATCTTTCTGAATTATCACTGTATGCACGCGTCGATAACGTGGCTTTCCGTCTACTGAAAGCACATACACCAGGTGCTTACACGTTTATCTTTAAAGCAACCAAAGAAGTGCCAAAGCGTTTGATGAACGCCAAGCGTAAAACGATTGGTATTCGTGTCCCAGACAACAAGATTGCACTCGACCTGTTGGAAGCTATGGGTGAACCATTGATGTCGACGTCTTTGATTCTGCCGGGTAACGAGACTACGGAGTCGGATCCAGAAGAAATTCGTGACAGCCTAGAACATGCGGTTGATGTGATTTTGAATGGCGGTTACTTAGGTGAGCAACCGACGACGGTTATTGACTTCAGTGACGATGATGCCGTGGTTCTACGTCGTGGTGCGGGCGATCCTGCGCCGTTTGAATAATCGCTTTACTGATTAACAGTCTGTAACGATACAGCAAACCTGCCACAGTAAATAACAAGTGCTTTTTGGCAGGTTATTTGCGATAATACGCGACCGCGATTTGGTCGCGAAAAATTCATTCGACGTCTGTGAAGACGACAATTAGGTAGAAAAGAGTAAATGAGCGAAAAATTACAGAAGGTTTTAGCGCGAGCTGGTCACGGTTCTCGTCGTGAACTAGAAGGTTTAATCAAATCTGGTCGTGTAAGTGTTAACGGTCAAGTTGCGAAACTGGGCGAGCGTCTTGAAGACGAGAACTCAGTGATCCGTATCGATGGCCATACTGTTTCAGGCAAGGCTTCTGAAGAAGTGGTTTGTCGTGTACTTGCTTACTACAAACCTGAAGGTGAGCTTTGTACTCGTCATGATCCTGAAGGCCGCCGTACTGTTTTCGATCGTCTACCTAAGATCCGTGGTTCTCGTTGGATTTCAGTTGGTCGTCTTGATGCAAACACATCAGGCCTTTTGCTTTTCACTACTGATGGTGAGCTTGCAAACCGTCTAATGCACCCAAGCCGTCAGGTTGAGCGTGAGTACCTAGTACGTGTATTCGGTGAAGTGACTGAGCAAAAAGTTAAAAACGTTACTCGTGGCGTACAACTAGAAGACGGCATGGCTCGTTTTGAAGATGTGGTTTACGCTGGCGGTGAAGGTATGAACCATACTTTCTACGTAGCGATTAACGAAGGTCGTAACCGTGAGGTTCGTCGTCTTTGGGAATCTCAAGAAACGACAGTAAGCCGCTTGAAACGTGTACGTTACGGTGATATCTACCTTGATAAGAAACTGCCTCGTGGCGGTTGGAAAGAGCTAGATCTTCAAGAAGTTAACTACCTGCGTGAGCTTGTTGAGCTTAAGCCTGAGAAAGAGACGCTGTTGGATCTTGATCCTTCAAACACTTCTCGTAAGCGTGAGCGTTCTCGTAGCCAAAAAATTCGTCGTGCTGTTAAGCGTCACGAAGAGCGTGCAAACGCACCAAAAGGCCGTAGCAACCAAACTAAACGCAAGAAGCCTGCAACTCGCGGTACTACAACACCTGATTCAGGTCGTAGCGCTCCAGCTGCAAACAAAGGCAAGCCTCAGGCTAACAAAAGTAAGCCTAAACTGAACAACGGTCGTCCGGCTAAACCAGCTAAGCCAAGAACACGTCAGTAGTTACTACAGTTCTTAAGCTTAAAGCTTCATTAGCTAAAAGCACTGAATACTAAAAAACCTGCTCATTGAGCAGGTTTTTTTACGTCTAGAAGAAATAAAAGATGCGAGATACGAGTAACCGAGTATCGAAAACATACTGCCATAATCGGCAGTAAGCATGCTCTTCGCATCTCTTATCTCATTTACGCGCACCTATAAATCTTTTCGTATCTCGTTCTATTTACTTATGATTCGAGAAGTTATCGCCTTTCGCCAGTCGGTCGTAAAGCACAACATTCACTGATGCCGCTAGATTCATGCAGCCGTTAGTCGGAACGTAAATCGTCTCACGACAGAAATCTGTGATCTCTTTCTTTAGCGTGCCATCTTCTGGGCCAAAAATGTAAAACGCGCGTGGTGGGTGTTTGTAATCAGGTAGAGGCTTAGCACCTTCAATCAGATCAACAGCAACCGGCACGCAGCCTACTGGAATAATATCTTTCAGCTCCTCAACACCAATTAAAGGTAGGGCTAGGTGCTTTTCTTTGGTGTCGGTATGGAATTTTCGCGCATGGTCGTAGCGTGTGCCAGTGTAAAACACAGAGTTGGCGCCGTAGCAGCCAGCAGCTCGCATCACAGAGCCTACGTTTTCAGGCGTCTTTGGGTTAACTAGGCCAATGCAGGCATAGCCTTTTGATTGTGTGTCTGTTTTTGCTTTGGTCATAATCAGTGAATCTAAAGTTGATGATGAAAGTGAGTAATCACGATGAGAAATGGCGTAATAAAAATAGCCGAGCAATCGGCTCGGCTAACTTTTAACTCGCTTACATGAATACTTGTTTACTCATGCAGATGAGCGTCAACAGCGGTATTAGTCGCGTTTCCACAGCATGTGACAGAACTTATGTTCTGGGTCACGGCTGATTAGCATGCGAGCAAATACGTCGTCTAGAACGTCATCAGCTTCATTCACAAGACCAATGCGCACTTCAGCGTAGATTTCTTTGTCGACGTCAAAGCCAACATGTTCAACCCAATCATCGCCAGTTTCAACAAGTTCTGCAGCGCCGCGATCTTCAAACTGAGCTGTGAATAGAATCACGTCTGCAGGTTCAAGATTGTCAGGTGCCATCTCTAGAAAGATGTCGTATGCAGTATCAATTGCATCGTCGTAAGACATTAGGTCGTTAGCTTCGGTCATAATAAGTATCTTAGCTTGCGCGGTTCATGTATTTACGTTCAGCTGTGTTCACAACAACTTTGTCGCCAGTTGCGATGTACTCAGGAACTTGAACAGTAAGGCCTGTAGACAGACGAGCTGGCTTAGTACGAGCAGACGCTGATGCACCTTTGATTGAAGGGTCAGTTTCTTCGATAACAAGCTCAACTGAAGTTGGTAGCTCAAGTGTTGCTGCATTGCCGTCGATAAGAATCGCGTACATGCCTTGAGTTTCTTCGTTGATGAACAGTAGTTCGTCTTCGATTGTTTCACCGTTGAAGATGAATTGTGTGTAATCTTCGTTATCCATGAAGATGTACTCGTTGCCGTCAACGTAAGAGAACATTACTGCACGCTTAGTTACGTCGATAGTTTCAACGATTTCGTCAGCCTTGTGGCGAACTTCAGTTTTAACGCCAGTTGCTACATCGCTACCACGGAAGCGGTAAATCTTTTGACCGCCGCGGCCACCCGGTGTTGTTACTTCGATATCTTTAACTAGTACTGTTTTACCATCAACGTCGATCGCAAAACCTTTTTTAATTTCACTTGCTCTAGGCATTTTGTGTTTGTCCTTAGTGGGTCTATCCGCTGATTATATCTCGGAGATGCTATAAATAGGAATAGCTTGAATCATAAAGTCACCTAGGCGATCATAGAGTTATAGTTAAATCATTATTTTATTTACCGAAACGACCTATGCAGCTACCTGTTATTGACCCAACGCAGCCTTTTCAACCTGAATTTCAACCTGTGGTTAACGATCTGATTACCTTTCTAAAAGGTGGATTAGGATCTAATCTGCACAGTATTTATATTTATGGCAGTGTGGCTCGTAAGCAAGCCGTCGTTGGTCGCTCCAATCTAGATGTGGTTGTGGTGACCCATAGACCGTTTCCTGACCAACGAACCACTTTGTTGAACACCATCAAATGGCGTTTCCAAAAGAGCTTCCCGCAGGTAACTCAAGTTGCAATCAAAACCACCTTAGTGAGTGAGATAGTCGATTTCGACAATATCTTCACTTGGGGTTTTATGCTCAAGCATTTAGCCGTGTGTGTGCATGGTGAGGACTTATCGGATTGCTATGGTGATTTTGAAACAAGTTGGGAAATTGCTAAGCATTGGAACATGGATGCTGAAAACTGGTTAGCGGTGTATCGCAATAAGATCGCCCGAGCGACAACGCCAGAACAGCAAGTCGCTGCGCAGGTGATTATCGCCAAGAAGCTTTTGCGAGCGAGTTACTCTTTGGTGATGTACCGCGATAAATATTGGTTCGATGACCCAATAGAGTGTGGCCAGCAATTTTTGAAGTATCATCCAGATCGAGAAGTCGAAATCCAAAGGTTGGGCATTTTGCTTTCTGGTAGACCAATCCCTAAACGTTCGGTGATCGGTATTCTTGATGGTTTTGGCGAGTGGTTGATTAAGCAGTATCAGAAAACCGAGTTCAGAATCGGATAGAGATTTATGACCGATCAATTGATACAAAAAAGCAGAGCGTGCTGAAGAGCATATCTCTGCTTTTTTCGTTTAAAGAGTATATTGAATATAGTGCTAGAACAGACCCAACTGCTGCCCACTGACTCTTTCAAAATCTAAACCGATGAAGGGTAGGATTGCCTCTGCTACGGGTTTAATCTGCTTGTCGATGTAGTGCTGATAATCGATACCACTCTTTAAATACTCCTTGGGCTCAGGGCCACTCAGAGTAATCAAATACTCAATGCGTCCTTTGTTTTGGTATTGAAGAGGACGTCCTAACTGAGCATTGATCTCGTCGGCCATTCGAGCTGCGCGAACCTGCGGCGGAATGTTCTTTTGGTATTCGTGTAATTTGCGGCGTAAACGTTTTTGATACACTAACAAATCATCATGCTTGCCAGCAGAGGTTTCATCGACAAACTGTCTGACGTAGTCGGTTGGATCTTGATCGTGAAACACCATCTCATACAAGGTTTGTTGGAATTGCTGTGCGAGAGGTGTCCAATCGGTGCGTGCACTCTCTAGTCCTTTAAAGATGATCTTCTCTTTCTCACCTTGAGTGATTAAGCCGGCATAACGTTTCTTTGAGCCGGTTTCTGAACCTCTAATGGTCGGCATTAGAAATTTGCGATAGTGAGTTTCGTATTCCAATTCAAGTATTGAGGTTAGGTTGTGGGTCTCTTTTAAGTGATTCGTCCACCAATCGTTGATGTAAGCGACCAGTTCATTCCCTATCTCGTCTGCTTTTTGCTGGTCATAACTGCCGTTTAGAGACACGAAGGTTGAATCGGTATCGCCGTAAATCACTTGATAGCCTTTGTCTTCGATCAGAACTTTAGTCTGCTTCATGATTTCATGCCCGCGCATGGTAATTGAAGACGCTAACCGGGTATCGAAGAAACGACAACCAGACGAACCTAACACACCATAGAATGAGTTCATGATGATCTTAATCGCCTGAGAGAACGCCTTCTCGTTGTTCTTCTTCGCCACATCACGTGCAGCCCAGAGGTTTTCAATCATCTCTGGCAAGAAGTGTTTAGAGCGGTGGAATTGCCCACCTCGAAAGCCATCAACGGCTTGGTCTTCTGCTGGGCCTAGTTCAAGCTTCAACCCTTCAATAAGCCCCATAGGGTCAATCAGAAACGAGCGAATGATCGATGGATACAGGCTCTTAAAGTCGAGTACCAATACCGAGTCGTACAGATTGGGAATTGAATCCATTACGTAGCCGCCGGGGCTAGCGATCCAATTCTCTGGCTCTAAGTTCGGTGCGACATAACCCGCTCTGTGGATTTGAGGTAAATATAAATTGGTAAATGCTGCAACAGAGCCGCCAACACGGTCTAGCTCAACACCGGTTAATCGAGAGCGCTCAATCGCGAAGTCGAGTAGGTGAGTGTGTTCGAAGATGCGGTTTACTAGCACGCAGTCTTGAAGGTTGTACTTGGCGAGCGAAGGTTTATCAAACTTAAACATTCGGTTTATCTCATCCATACGGTCGTGAACGTTATGGATGTCTTTGCCTTCACCAAGCAGTTCTTGTGATACCGATTCAAGCGACCAAGAACGGAAGTGGTAGGTCGCTGTCTTGAGCATATCAATACCATCCAAGACAACGCGCCCAGGAATCGTGATAAAACCTTGCTGATTTTGCGCAGAACTGCGGAAAAAGCTCGGTTGGTTGTCTCTGCCGATGTTGAGCTTCACTTCGTTCCATTCTGAACGTTTGTGCAGTAGCCTAAAATCGAAGTCGATAACGTTCCAACCAATGATGATGTCAGGATCAAATTCAGAGAACCAAGCTATCATTGCTTCGAGTAGCGCTTTCTCGTTGGCAACCCATTGGATATTGGTTTCAGCTTGTTGCGCTTCGCCGACCATGATCACTCGGCTGTCCATCGGACTGTCTAGGCCGATTGAATAAAGCACGCCTTTTTCCGAACACTCAATATCAAGCGAGACCACAGATAGACTGGGTAAGTAATCACCTGCTCGGCATTTTGCGTTTGAGACTCGACGGTGCTGATTTTTTTGCACAGCAGATCCGGTGAACTCAATACTTCCCTTGATAAAACGTTCCATTAAGAATCGATCGGCGAGTCGAATATCACTTTCAAAGGTTTGGATTTCTTCATTGTGAAAGGCTTGCGCTAAACCAAAGCTGCTTCTCGACAGTGAGGTGTAACACGCGGCGAGAGGTGTTTGCTCGAATGTGGCTAATTCTAGAGGCTTAAATTGGCAATCGATCGATTCTTTCGCTGCGATTGCCTGGCATGCTTCAACGTCAGATTGAGCAACAAAAAATACCGGTTTTTCATTTTGAATCGTCAGCAGAGTAGGGCCTTGAGGGGTGCTTAACCACAAGTCGATTTGTGTGCGCCCTGAAAAATCTCTTGCTTGTCTTGTGAGTACAAAGCCTTGCTGAATATCCAATGTAGTAACCTATTGAAATGGGGAATCGAATACTACCATCTAGCGACCCTCAGCGCACAATAGGCAGTAAAAATACTAACTAAATTCTAGTTAGTAGAGGCGAATAACGGGACTCTATAAGCAAATAAGTGAAATTGTCGCGAATGGTTATTCAATGGTATTGAAAATATCTCTATCTTATGTAATTTTATTGGGTGTTGTTTTAACTGGTTGATTTTTAGAAAAAGCTTGTTGTTTTAGTTAGCTTATTTGTTAATAAGTACTTGCTAAAGTTCGTGTTTCAGCACATATTCAACAGAGCTTTTTTTTAGTAATTAAGTTAAGATGTACTCAATGCTGCGATCCACTGTTCCTTTGTTCAATTGTTTCAAACAGATGAAACGACACAGTGGTTGCAGAGCCAATTAATAGTGTGGAGATACAAGTTTGATAAATGTTTTCCTTGTAGATGATCACGAGCTGGTTCGCACAGGGATACGACGTATTATTGAAGACGTCCGTGGAATGAACGTAGCAGGGGAAGCTGAAAGCGGTGAAGATGCTGCAAAATGGTGTCGTACTAACAATACTGACGTTATTTTGATGGATATGAATATGCCTGGTATTGGTGGCTTAGAAGCAACCAAGAAAATCTTGCGTTTCAACCCTGATGTTAAAATCATCGTTTTAACTGTTCATACGGAAAATCCGTTTCCAACTAAAGTGATGCAAGCTGGAGCTGCTGGTTACCTTACTAAAGGGGCAGGTCCGGATGAAATGGTAAATGCAATTCGAGTGGTTAATAGTGGCCAACGATACATTTCACCAGAAATTGCGCAGCAGATGGCTTTGAGCCAATTCTCGCCTGCGTCTGAAAATCCATTCGCAGACTTATCTGAACGTGAACTTCAAATCATGATGATGATTACCAAAGGTCAGAAAGTGACGGATATTTCAGAACAACTCAATCTAAGTCCTAAAACAGTCAACAGTTACCGTTACCGCTTGTTCAGTAAGCTGGATATCAGTGGCGATGTAGAGCTGACGCATTTAGCGATTAGACATGGAATGTTAGACACTGAGACCCTTTAACACTGAGATCGTATAGTGACCAACTTGTTTGACTCAGTCTCATTCCTCAAGACAGTAACAGAGCAGCCCGGCGTTTATCGAATGTATAACGCCGAGGCTGTCGTTATTTACGTCGGTAAAGCTAAGAACCTCAAAAAACGCCTTTCCAGTTATTTCCGTAAAAAAGTCGATAGTGAAAAAACACGCGCTCTAGTCAGTAATATTGACAAGATCGACGTCACTGTAACTCACACGGAAACAGAAGCGCTCATTCTTGAGCACAACTACATCAAGCAGTACTTGCCTAAATACAACGTACTTTTGCGTGATGATAAGTCGTACCCTTATATTTTTATTAGCGGTCACAAGCATCCTCGTTTGTCGATGCATCGTGGTGCTAAGAAGAAAAAGGGCGAATACTTTGGTCCTTATCCTGATTCCGGCGCTGTGCGTGAGACGTTACACCTAATCCAAAAGATTTTCCCTGCCCGCCAGTGTGAAGATACCGTTTATGCCAACAGAACACGTCCATGCTTGATGTATCAAATTGGTCGTTGTGCCGCGCCTTGTGTCAGCTCAATCATCTCTGATGAAGAGTACAGCGAGCTTATCGACTATGTTCGTCTGTTCCTGCAAGGTAAAGACAAGCTGGTGCTAGAGACGCTCATCGAGAAGATGGACACGGCTAGCCGAGACCTTCGCTTTGAACAAGCAGCTGCTTTCCGCGATCAAATCCAAGCGATTCGACGTGTGCAAGAGCAACAGTATGTATCTGACGACTCCATGGAAGATATGGATGTGTTGGGCTTTGCTCAAGAGAATGGCGTAGCGTGTATTCATATCTTGATGATTCGCCAAGGCAAGGTTTTAGGCAGCAGAAGTCATTTCCCAAAAATTCCAAACAATACGGTGCGAGAAGAGGTCTTCTCGAGCTTTTTAAGCCAATACTATCTTGCGCATAATGAAGCGAGAACCATCCCAACTCGTTTGATTCTCAATGCCGATTTGATGGAAGATGTCACACCGATTCAAGAAGCCTTGTGTGAAGTGGCGGGTCGTAAGATTCACTTCAATACCAACCCCTCTGGTACTCGAGGTCGTTACCTTAAATTGTCGAATACCAATGCATTGACGGCTATTACTACCAAGATTAATCACAAGATGACAATTAATCAGCGCTTCAAAGAGCTTCAAGAAGTGTTGTCGATGGATGCTATCAAGCGCATGGAATGTTTCGATATCAGTCATACCATGGGTGAAAGTACGATTGCGTCGTGTGTGGTATTCAATCAAGAAGGCCCGGTTAAACCAGAGTACCGTCGTTACAACATCACCGGCATTACAGGTGGTGATGATTACGCTGCGATGGCTCAGGCGCTTGAGAGACGTTATTCGAAGCAACTCGATGTCGACAAGATCCCCGACATCATCTTTATCGATGGTGGTAAAGGTCAGCTAAACCGCGCTCATGAGATCATTTCTAAATATTGGGGAGATTGGCCGTTTAGGCCAAGAATGATGGGTATTGCGAAAGGGGTAACGCGTAAACCGGGTTTAGAAACTTTGGTAACCCTTGAAGGTGAAGAGTTTAATTTACCTAGCGATGCGCCAGCACTGCACCTTATCCAACACATTCGTGATGAAAGCCATAATCATGCGATTGCAGGGCACAGGGCGAAACGTGGTAAAACGCGCAGAACCAGTGCTTTGGAAGGAATTGAAGGGGTAGGGCCTAAACGTCGTCAAGCTTTGCTGAAATATATGGGTGGCTTACAAGAACTTAAGCGTGCAACTGTCGAAGAAATAGCCAAAGTGCCGGGCATTAGTCATTCTTTGGCAGAAAACATTTATCAAGCATTGAAACAATAGTAAAAATCCCGCACCATTAAAGCGCAATTAATAAGAGCCCAATAATATGCGTTTGAATATACCTAACATTTTGTCCTTACTGAGACTATTTTTGATCCCAGTATTCGTTGTCGTTTTCTATCTACCTTATCAATGGGCTCCTTTCGCTGCTGCGATGGTGTTTTGGGTAGCAGGTTTCACTGACTGGCTAGATGGCATGCTAGCTCGTAAGTTAGGGCAAACGTCTCGCTTTGGTGCCTTCATTGACCCTGTGGCTGACAAAGTGTTGGTCGCTACGGCTCTTATCCTGATTACTGAGCATTACCACTCGATTTGGATAACTATCCCAGCGGTGACCATGATTGCTCGTGAGATCATCATCTCAGCGCTTCGTGAATGGATGGCTGAAATCGGTAAACGTGCAAGTGTTGCGGTATCTTGGGTTGGTAAAGTAAAAACGGTTTCTCAGATGTTCGCCCTTTGGGTACTTATCTGGCGCTACGACGATTGGATGGTATGGGTCGGATACATTGCGCTCTATGTCGCAACCGTACTTACTTACTGGTCAATGGCACAATACTTGATGGCCGCCAAAGACGATTTGTTAGACGAAAAACATCATTGATGAAGAAGCGAGCTGAGGCTCGCTTTTTTGATCTTTAACCTAAGGTTAAATTATCAATAGTGGATATCTAATGTGATATAGATCTCCTTTGAATAACCCGCTCACAGTGTGTTTTGAACATAAAGTCAGCTATTTGGCTTGTTTCGTATGAAATCTATTCAAACGAATTAAAAATACAAAAATAATATTGACTCAATCGTCTGAATCCGTAGAATGCATCCCGTACCCAAGAGGATGGCAATGAGCGATTCGATTGGAGTTACTAAGGCGCCTTGGCAGAGTGGCTATGCAGCGGATTGCAAATCCGTGGACCTCGGTTCGACTCCGGGAGGCGCCTCCATTCTCTCTTTCTTCTAGAAAGAAATTGAATGAAAATGCGATACTAGCTCAGTTGGTAGAGCGCAACCTTGCCAAGGTTGAGGTCATCGGTTCGAACCCGATGTATCGCTCCAAATTTTGTAATGTTGATTGGCGTCAGCATTAAGATGGTGTTTTACTTTTCAGTAATCGGCATCGCAATAAAGAATTGCGTGCCCTGGTGGTGGAATTGGTAGACACAAGGGATTTAAAATCCCTCGGCGTTCGCGCTGTGCCGGTTCAAGTCCGGCCCGGGGCACCATCTATTAAAGTCTTTATCTCGATAAAGCAAATGCGATACTAGCTCAGTTGGTAGAGCGCAACCTTGCCAAGGTTGAGGTCATCGGTTCGAACCCGATGTATCGCTCCAAATTAAGAAGCCCGAATAGAAATGTTCGGGCTTTTTGGTTTCTGGCGTTTAGATTTTACGGGTAAGTACTCTTGTTGTTTGAACCCGCACTCAAAATTTATTTCTATTTTTGCCTCAAAGTTTGCAATCAAGTTCGTTTAAGTAAGTTAGTTTTTAAAAGCGAGATTCCCTATGAACTCGTGCCTCGTGCTAGGGAATGACGGAAACGCGGACAGGTGATTAACTTTCGATTCCTTTATCTGTGTAGTGAACTTTGTTGGTTTCAGTGTGAGATTCCCTATGAACTCGTTCCTCGTACTAGGGGATGACGGAAAGACGGTATGACCTCAAAGTCTCTCTAGTAACGTTTATAACTCCACGTCGTCATCCTCGGGCGTGAGGAACGAGCGAACCGGGGATCTCTTGCCGCTTGCTGATTAACTTCAGTTTAATCTATTGCATCAGATAGTTTCTTGAATAAAGCAATACAATGACATGTTGTAAGGGGTTCTCTATGAACTCATTCCTCGCTCTAGGGAGTGACGCCTTGACCTCAAAGCTTCTCTAGCAACGTTTATAATCCCACATCGTCATCCTCGGGCGTGAGGAACGAGCGAACCGGGGATCTACTTACGGTCTGCTGATTAACTTGTGTTTAATTCATCGCATCAGATAGCGTCTTGAATAAAGCCATACAATTACATGTTGTAAGGGATTCCCTATGGACTCGTTCCTCATACTAGGGAATGACGTAAAGGTACCATGGCTCAAAGCTTATCTAGCAACGTTTATAATCCCACGTCGTCATCCTCGGGCGTGAGGAACGAGCGAACCGGGGATCTCTTACCGCTTACTGATTAACTTGTGTTTAATCTATTGCATCAGGTAATTTGTTGAATAAAGCAATACAATGACATGTTGTAAGGCGTTCTCTATGAATTCATACCTCGCGCTAGGGAATGACAGAATGAGGCCACAGCCTCAAAGCTTCTCTAGCAACGTTTATAATCCCACGTCGTCATCCTCGGGTGCGAGGAACGAGCGAACCGGGGATCTCTTTCCTAAACTTAGTGTTGACGATATTTGCAGCAATTGCTTAGCCACCGCTGCTATTTATCAAGCTATTATTAAAAACTATTGGTCGTTCATTTCACTTTATGTTACTTTCCCGCGCAATCTCGGAATGAACAATGTTCAAGAAGAGCAACGATTGCTTCTGGGGGATACGCGTAGTGACCATTCTTGCTGATTGGGACATTACGTAGGGTAGGTATTGGCTAGTCCTTTAGCTGATAGACGGGATACTTATGGCGCAGTTCGCCATGTTAATGGGAAACCCAACATTGAACACACTAATTACAACATTGCTAATCAGCTCTGCATTTCCAAAGGGACCAGCTCCTCATAGCTGCCCGATCCTGCAAAAATGTCCAATTCTTCAAAACAGTAGCATTACTGAACCTTGAGCTCACGCTAACAATTTATCGCTGTCTTAAGACGGCTTAATTTCGTATTCGTCATTTGACTTATGCGAGCGTACAGCTATATCTCATTTCTAGACAATACGTGTACTTCACTATGAACTCTCTCCAAATTTAACGAGAGTTGGTGGGTAATTGCGTCTGATGGAGGTGAGTATGAACACATTCAAGGGGACTTTTATGACTACCGCCTTTGAAGTCGATATCAATACTATCGCAAATTCATTTTCAACTATGGTTCCTATCTTAGAGGGAACGTACGACCTAACACCTGACGCTATTTTG
The DNA here is from genome assembly GCF_023161695.1 of Vibrio sp. 1CM2L. Taxonomy (NCBI): domain Bacteria; kingdom Pseudomonadati; phylum Pseudomonadota; class Gammaproteobacteria; order Vibrionales; family Vibrionaceae; genus Vibrio; species Vibrio sp. 1CM2L. The sequence goes on along the minus strand of NZ_JALNTT010000002.1, from coordinate 333,662 downwards.
CTAGAGCAAGAACAGCATGAGTCGGATGTTCGCTCTTACCCAAGACGCTTGCCTATTGCTATTAAACGAGCATGTGGCGCTTTAGTTGAAGATACTCGTGGCCAACTCTTTCTCGATTGTTTAGCCGGTGCAGGTACACTTTCTCTGGGTTACAACCACCCTGAGATTAACCAAGCACTTAAAGATCAGCTCGATTCTGGTTTGCCATACCAAACACTTGATATCACGACTCAAGCAAAAGAGACGTTTATCAAGCGAGTTAAAGCTTTTCTTCCTCAAGACTTTTCAAATAACTCGGTTCTTCAATTCTGTGGCCCATCGGGTGCTGACGCTGTGGAAGCGGCGATCAAGCTCGCTAAGCAAACTACAGGTCGCAACACCATGTTTGCTTTCCGTGGTGCTTACCATGGCATGACCAACGGCACCATGGGCATGATGGGTAACCTCGGCACTAAAGAGCGTCGTAGCGGCTTGATGTCTGATGTGCACTTTATGCCTTTCCCATACAACCTCCGCTGTCCGTTTGGCATTGGTGGTGAAGCGGGTGCCAACGCGAGCATTCGTTATATCGAGCGTATGTTGAACGATGACGAGTCTGGCATCATGAAACCAGCCGCGATGATCGTTGAACCTGTGCAAGGTGAGGGCGGTGTGATTCCTGCTCCAGCATCTTGGTTACAAGGCTTACGTCGCATCTGTGACGAGCACGGTATCCTACTGATTTTTGATGAAATTCAGTGTGGTGTGGGTAAAACGGGTCATCGATTTGCGTTTGAAGAGTCAGGCGTTAATCCAGATATCTTATGCTTGTCTAAAGCGATTGGTGGCGGACTGCCTATGTCGCTGCTTGTGTTCGATAAGAGCATCGATACATGGAAAGCGGGTGAGCACACCGGTACATTCCGTGGTAACCAATTAGCAATGGTGTCTGGCGCTAAGGCATTGGAAATCATCGAGCGTGATGGTTTGGTTGAGCACGCGAACATCGCAGGCCAATACTTACGTCATGGGCTTGAGAAGATTCAATCACGCGTTGGCTGTATTGCTGAAGTTCGCGGTAAAGGTTTGATGCTTGGCGCTGAGATCAAGCAACCAAATGGTGAGCTTAACAAGTTTGGCGAACCACAATCCGACGGCGAGCTAACTCTAGCGATTCAACGAGCAGCACTAGAGCGCGGCTTGATGGTCGAAAAGGGCGGCCGTGATGGTTCGGTTATTCGCTTCCTTCCACCAATGATTATCTCTTTTGAGCAGATCGACTTTGCACTCCGCGTAATGGAAGAAGCGATCATCGCAGCTGGTGGTGGTTTACAACAAGACCCAGCTTCAAGCGAACAAGCAAACCAAGAATGGAACAAGCATTTCATCCAGACAGGTTTAGGCGGTAGCGACGAATTTGCTAACGTGATGAACCAAACCACTCAAGCGATGAAAGCGGTTTTTGAACAGGTTGAAACCCCTTATTCGGGTTTAGATCCAAAAGTGTTAGAAGCAGCTATCAATGCTGTCGACCTTGATAACAATCAACACGCTTTGGTTGATGTTGTAGATAGCACTGCAGACCTTGTTGCTGCAAACTCCATCTTCGTGCAACACCCAGACTGTATTGCACACCTTCACACTCCGCCTCTTATGGCTTCGGTAGCAGCGGAATCGATTATCGCGGCGTTGAATCAATCAATGGATTCATGGGACCAAGCATCGGCTGCGACTTATGTTGAGCAGCGCGTTGTAGATTGGATGTGTGACAAATACCAACTTGGCGCACAAGCTGACGGTGTTTTCACCAGCGGTGGCACGCAAAGTAACCTAATGGGTCTATTGCTTGCGAGAGACTGGGTTGCGGATAAGCACAATGGTCATTCTATCCAAAAGCTTGGCTTACCAGAATACGCGAGCAAGCTGCGTATCTTATGTTCAAAGAAATCTCACTTTACGGTTCAAAAGTCAGCCTCTCTATTAGGGCTAGGCGAAGCGGCAGTGTGCTGTGTTGACACTAATGCAAACGGCACTATCAAGCCTGACTTGCTAGACGCAGAAGTGAAAGCGCTTAAAGCTCAAGGGTTGATTCCTTTTGCTGTTGTCGGTACTGCGGGTACTACCGATCACGGTGCTATTGACGACCTTGAGGCGATTGCTGACATCGCAAACCAACAAGATCTTTGGTTCCATGTCGACAGTGCTTACGGTGGCGCGCTTATCTTAAGTAGCCATAAAGCTCGTCTGAAAGGCATCGAGAAAGCGGACTCTGTCAGCGTTGATTTCCACAAGTTGTTCTTCCAAACAATCAGCTGTGGTGCTGTGCTGCTGAAAGACAAAGCGAACTTTAAGTTCCTACTGCATCACGCAGACTATTTGAATCGCGAGCACGATGAACTGCCAAATCTCGTCGATAAGTCTATTGCGACCACCAAGCGTTTCGATGCATTGAAAGTCTTCATGACGATGCAAAGCGTTGGGCCAAAGCAGCTGGGTGATATGTACGACCACCTTTTAGAGCAGACGCTTGAAGTTGCAGACCTAATTCAAAACCAAGACGATTTTGAACTGCTTGCAGAGCCGTCACTGTCTACTGTGCTATTCCGATCGGTGCCTCGCAATGGGCAATCAGCAAACGGTGAGCTAGATTTAGACAAACTGAATCAAACGTTAAGACTGGAAGCACTGACTCGTGGTGTTGCCGTGCTTGGCGAAACGGTCGTCGACGGTAAAAGCGCGCTGAAATTCACTATCTTGAATCCGTGCTTAACGACATCAGATTTCAAATCTCTAATTAACAAAATTCAAACTTTAGCTATTGAGCTAGCAGAACAACAAGGGTAATTAAAACTATGGCTATTCTACAAATTGGTGCAGGCGGCGTTGGTTGGGTTGTTGCACACAAAGCAGCACAAAATAACGAAGTTCTGGGTGATATCACAATCGCTTCTCGCACAATCGCGAAGTGTGAAAAAATCATCGAATCTATCAAGGGAAAAAACAACCTTAAAGATTCAACTAAGAAACTAGAAGCACGTTCAGTAGACGCTGATGATGTTGATGCGCTTGTTGCTTTGATTAAAGAAGTTCAGCCGGATCTAGTGATCAACGCTGGTCCTCCTTGGGTAAACATGGCGATCATGGAAGCGTGTTACCAAACTAAAGTCTCTTACCTAGATACATCGGTTGCGGTTGACCTATGTTCTGAAGGTCAACAAGTACCACAAGCTTACGACTGGCAGTGGGGCTACCGTGAGAAGTTCGCTGAAGCAGGCATCACAGGTATTCTTGGCGCTGGTTTCGATCCAGGTGTGGTATCAATCTTTGCTGCGTACGCGGTTAAGCACTTGTTTGATGAGATTGACTCAATTGACGTAATGGACGTGAATGCTGGCGACCACGGCAAGAAGTTTGCGACAAACTTTGACCCAGAAACCAACATGCTTGAGATCCAAGGCGATTCTTTCTACTGGGAAAATGAAGAGTGGAAACAAGTACCTTGTCACTCTCGTATGCTTGAGTTTGAATTCCCGAACTGTGGTTCTCATAAAGTTTACTCAATGGCGCACGATGAAGTTCGTTCAATGAAAGAGTTCATCCCTGCTAAGCGCATCGAATTCTGGATGGGCTTTGGTGATGCATACCTGAACTACTTCAACTGCATGCGTGATATCGGTCTTCTTAGCCCAGATCCGCTAACACTGCACGATGGTACAGTGGTTCAGCCTCTGCATGTTCTTAAAGCACTACTGCCAGATCCAACATCTCTAGCTCCGGGTTACACAGGTTTAACGTGTATCGGTACTTGGGTTCAAGGTAAGAAAGACGGTAAAGAGCGTAGCGTGTTCATCTACAATAACGCAGACCACGAAGTGGCTTACGAAGACGTAGAGCACCAAGCGATCTCTTACACAACCGGTGTTCCAGCAATTACCGCTGCACTTCAGTTCTTCCGTGGCGAATGGGCTGATAAAGGCGTGTTCAACATGGAACAGCTAAACCCAGACCCGTTCCTAGCAACTATGCCGGAAATCGGTCTAGATTGGCACGTTCAAGAGCTAGAGCCGACAGCTGGTTTACCTCTGATCCACACTTTGAAGTAATTTCTGGCTCTTTGCCCTCGTCGCGTTGTCCTAGTGACAAGGTCAAAGCTCTGCAAATCCCATTCAAAGTCATATGATTGACGAGAACGTATAATTACAAGCCGATGCTGTTGCGTCGGCTTTGTTCGATTATCATGTGCCTTCGTGAACTCGAGGGCCGCAAGGTATTAACATGCAAAACAACGAACTAAAAACGCCTTATTTCATGATCAACGAAGACAAGTTGATTGCGAACTTAGAGAAAGCTAAGCAGTTGAAAGAGATTTCAGGTGTGAAGCTGGTATTGGCCCTGAAGTGTTTCTCGACATGGGGTGTGTTTGACATCATCAAACCTTACCTCGATGGCACGACAAGCTCTGGTCCATACGAAGTGAAACTTGGCCACGAAACCTTTGGTGGTGAGACGCACGCTTACAGTGTCGGTTACAGTGAAGATGACGTGAGAGAGGTTGCTGACATCTGCGACAAGATGATCTTCAACTCTCAAAGCCAACTTGCTGCTTACCGTCATATTGTTGAAGGTAAAGCTTCACTGGGTTTACGTTTAAATCCGGGCGTGAGCTACGCAGGACAAGACTTGGCTAATCCAGCGCGCCAGTTCTCGCGTTTGGGCGTACAAGCTGATCACATCAAACCAGAAATTTTCGATGAGATTAATGGTGTGATGTTCCACATGAACTGTGAGAACAAAGACGTCGATGCATTTATTGGCCTACTTGATTCAATCTCAGAACAGTTTGGTGAGCACTTAGATAAGTTGGGCTGGGTGAGCATGGGCGGAGGTGTGTTCTTCACATGGCCTGGCTATGACATCGAAAAACTCGGTCTTGCGCTGAAAGCCTTCTCTGAGAAACACGGCGTGCAGATGTACCTTGAGCCGGGCGAAGCGATCATCACTAAAACAACCGATCTAGTTGTGACAGTGGTCGATATTGTTGAGAACGTGAAGAAAACAGCGATTGTGGATTCAGCGACTGAGGCGCACCGCCTTGACACGCTTATCTACAATGAGCCAGCATCGGTATTGGAAGCATCAGAAACAGGCAGTCACGACTATGTGATTGGTTCATGCTCATGTCTCGCGGGCGATCAGTTCTGCGAAGCGAGCTTTGATGAGCCACTTAAGATTGGTCAAAAGCTGCATCTGTTAGACAGCGCGGGTTACACCATGGTGAAACTGAACTGGTTCAATGGCCTTAAAATGCCATCAATCTACTGCGAACGTAGCGGTGGTGAAGTTCAGAAGCTAAATGAATTCGGTTATGAAGACTTCAAACGCTCATTATCACAATGGTCAGTTAAGTAACTGAATCACAAGTTCAGAGCAATAAAAAGAGCAGCCAATGAGCTGCTCTTTTTTGTTCTTTAATTTTGTTTATTTAGCTTTCAATCATCACACGAGTATCTTCACTGAGCGTTTCGAGTTCATTAACTACGTCGTCGATCTGTACTTCGATTGGCAGCTTAACGGCGATTTTTGATGTGAATAGACTTGAGCTAACACCGCCACCACCTGCGATAAAGACACGGTGACAGTCCATATCGAGAATACTGATCCCTTGTCTATCCAATACATGAGTCACTTCGTTGACGATACCTGCTCGGTCGTTAGAGTCGAGTCTCAAGTGATGGACCGTGTCTTGAACATTGTGCGTATGATCGGAATCGACAAACTGCACGATGAGATCTGGATTGGCGCTGAACGCTTCTTTTACAATCGATTCGTTGATGGCTGGAAGTTGAACCTTTAGTACGCCTGCGACTTGGTCTTCAATAAAGTTCACTTTACTGATGAGCCATTTGCCGTCGTTTTCGTGAGTAACCGCAGCAAGCTGTTTGATTGTTGCTGGTGATGCTTTTCCGATAAAGTTTACGATAAATGTACTGTTCATATCAGCCCCCAAGGTTTCAATTATTCTTTGCTAATTAAATGTTTGATATCACGTGATAAAGTTCTTTAATTTCAGTGTAGAAGGTTACATAGAACAATGTTTGACCTAGGTCAATTTTTGAAACTAAGCTTCGATGCAAAAAAAGAGAATGAAGAGTAGGGCACAAAAAAAAGCGGCTAGAGAGCCGCTTTTTAGAAGAGTTGTCACTGTGATTGATGATTCAGCAACTTATATTCAGTAACTTGTATTCAATAACTTATATTGAGTAGTACTAGAGACGAATTAGAACGTTACTTTGAAGTTCATACCAACAAACTGAGAGTCATATGGTGCGCCAGCATCGTAAGCAAAACGTGCAGCGTCTTGGTTATCCCACCAAGGGTTAGTATTCAGGTTAACTTCTGCGTCACCGCCCCATGCATCACTTACCCAGTAATGGATATGGCCAACAGGGTTAAGGAAGAATAGCGACACATCACCCATGGTTTGAGAGCCCATCACTTCGCCACCTGAAGCAATGATATCTTGCTCTGCTTCTAGCATCATTTCACCGACAACCGCACCGAAGAAAGGTGTGATGAAGAGATCCTGCCATGAAGGTACTTCAGCAAACGCTTCTACGCCGTATTCCCAGAAGAACGTCGACATAGTCCAAGAGTATAAGAATGACTCAAACTCGTCGTAACCTGCGTGTCGAGCTGCGGTGTAGTAAACACCACCAAAATATGGGTGCATTACGTAGTTTAGGAAGTGTTCGTCACGGTCCCATACTGGGCCTTCAGAAACGTTATCTTTCCACTTTTTACCTAATGAACTGATATCACGTTGGTCATCATCCCACTTAGTAATACTTTCAGGGAGTAGAGTCATTAGACCCACTGTCGCGACACTTAAGCCAAGAATGGTGTAGGTTTGACCCATTAGGTAATCCCAATCTTTCTCCTGGCTTACCAACATGTGTTTTGGTTGTTGGATTGAGAAGTCGTACTCATCACTCGATTCGCTCAGTGCGTAATTGGTACTAGGCTTGTAGGTGTACAAGTTGTCATTAAAACAGTAATCTTGAGCACATTCATCCGAGTAAGAAAGGTTGATTGGCTGGTCGAAGTCGTATTGGCTTGCAACCGAGTTAACTGACATTAGCATTGAAAATGCGGCAGTAACCTTTGCTAGTAACGGTGATTTGGCCACAAGGGTCTCCATGAGAAAGTTTGGAATTGATCAGGGTCACAATTATCTATTAAATGCCTGATTTAGGGAACTAATAATTTATAGCTTTTCCTAAGAAAACCTTAGGTTTAACATTATTAATATTAGTGAAAAGGCGAATTGCTCCAAATTCAACCATAGACCAGTTTGTAAATAATGCAGTGTCTTTTTATGACAACAAGGGATAGAAATATGACGAAAATCGCAATGTTAAGCACAGGTGAAGAAGTTCTTCATGGAGACATTGTAGATACAAACGCAGCTTGGATGTCTGCTGAGTTTTATCAGCATGGTTTTGCGCTTGCTAAGCGCTCAACTGTGGGTGATCAAATGAATGCTCTTGTTGAAGAACTGCTGATGCTGAGCTTTAACTATGATGTGGTTATCGTTAATGGTGGTTTAGGCCCGACAACCGATGATATGAGTGCTGCAGCCGCTGCAGCTGCTTCAGAGCAGAAACTCGTCATGTTCCCTGAATGGCTTGCTCGTATGGAAGAGATGTTCTCTGGACGTGGCATGCCAATGCCAGACAGCAACCTTAAACAAGCTTTGTTACCTGCGAGCTCAGAGATTGTCGATAACCCTGTGGGGACGGCTTGTGGCTTCAAACTGAAAATTAACGATGCGACTTTCTATTTCACGCCGGGTGTACCAAGTGAATTCAAGCGCATGGTGACGTTTGAGATTCTTCCTGACTTGTCGCGTACCTACCCTCAAGTGGTTGCTTCTGAATGCAGTCGACTGTTTACGTTTGGTTTGTCTGAATCCGGTATCTCTGATGTTTTGGACCAATTAAAGCTGCCAGAAGGTTATGAACTTGGCTACCGCTCTTATCTGCCGTTTATTGAGGTCAAACTGTTTGGTCCTAAGGCAGACTTAGAAACTCGCGTTAAGCTTCTGCAGATGGTTTACAAGCTGCTAGAGAGTAATGTCGTGAGTGTCGATGAGCCGATGATTGACCATATTGGACACATCATGGCGGAAAAAAAGAAGACGTTATCTGTGTCTGAAGTGTCGACCAAAGGTTCACTGTCAGCGTGGCTGCAATTGAATGAGCAGATAGAAGATTGCTTCGGACACTCGTGGGTGATGGCTGAGCCAAAAGAGAGCGAACTTGAAAAAAGCGATCCATTAGCCGCAACCTTTGCTCTGGCTGGAGCAACAAGAGAGAAGTGCGGGACTGAATTGGCGTTGGTGACTGGTAAGCTGGAAGGCAAAACATTCAGCGTTGCACTGTCGACTGAAGCAGGCGAGTGGGGTCAGGTACTTGAGTTTTATCGTCAGTACTCCCGTGAAGATCAACGTAACGTGATTAAGACCGTTGCCGCCGATATGCTGAGAAGGCATCTAGACAACAAACCGATGTTTGGTACTTACTCTTCGGTTAAGCGATTGAAAGACATGTTTATTCCAGCGGCTATCATTAAGTAGCTATGTAAGCTAACGATGTAAGCGAACTCGCTAAGTCTGTACTAAAAACGCTAGAAAAAACGAAATAAAAAGGCCCAACATCTAAATAGGTGTTGGGCCTTTTGTTTATCTAGCCTTCTAGATAACCAAACAAGCAGCGATGTTTACACGCAACTCATGTCTGTAAGAACTCGATTACAAACCGCTTGTCATATGTAGGCTGTAGAACAAACCACGGCCGATTAACTCTGAAGCCAAGAACAATACTAGTGCTAAGCTAAGGTTAACTGGGTTCACTTTTGCTTTGTTCAGCATAGGTAGAATCCAAATCAACAAGCTTGCCATTAGCAGTGCCACTTGAAGAATCACATAGCTACCTAAACCATCGACTAACTCAGACGCTTTTGCCGCTGAAGTTTGGATGTCACCGATTAGGTTCAGTTTTCCTACTGTCACAAGCAAGCTGATAGCAACAGCGATAACAGCCAGCATGGTGATGTTACGGTCAACCGTAAAGCGGCTGTCGTTTGCAAATACAATCACGAACTGAGATAACAGCAAGCCACCCACAACCATCGTCATGATGAAGCTCAGTGGTGTGTAGATGTTGTCCCACGTCGGTACTGTGTTGATCATGTATACGTTGATCATCGCGTACATGAAGATAACACCCAGTACCATCGCGCCAACCATCAGTGCTTTCTGGATAGCAACGCCACCTTTCTTAACTACCGACAGTAACCATTGCAGGCCACCGACAGCGAAGAATGCCGCACCGAAGAACACTTCGTTAGACAACCAAGCCGAACCTAGCTGATTAAAAGCGTTAAACGCGCGCAGTGGAGAGCCAAGGTGCGTTGTCGAGAACATGAAGCCAAGACCCATCAGTGCCCATAGGATGAACATTGGAACCTTGTAGCTGTTCAGCTTCTCTTCGTCATGACCAAGTACCAGTGCTCGTGCACCAATCAGTAAGTAACCGCCAACCGCAGTTTGCGCCAGCACCGTAAAGAAGATTAAAGACCACTCATGAAAAATCATCTTACACCTCCTTCGGGTTTGCTAAGTGACCACTGGTATCGCCAGTCGGCTTCGCGTTTTTGTTCAGCTTAATCACGATGTTTGGTAGCGTTTCTGTTGAAGATGGCAGTGGAGCCACATCAGCACCAGAGCCGTACTTCTCGCGAAGTGTATTGATTTCGCCAAACTCCAATGCACGAAGTGGGCAAGACTCAACACAGATAGGCTGTTTGCCTTCAGAAACGCGTTGGTAACAACCATCGCATTTCGTCATGTGACCTTTCTTAGCATTGTATTGTGGTGCGCCGTAAGGACACGCATTGCTACAGTGCTGACAACCAATACATACGCTCTCATCAACCACAACCAAACCGTCTTCATCACGTTTGTGCATCGCGCCTGAAGGACACACTTTCACACACGCTGGATTAGTACAGTGGTTACAAGCGATAGAAAGGTAGTAAGAAAAGACATCTTTCTGAACCCAGGTATCGCCATCTTGAGTGAAGCCACCACCGGCATATTCGTATACGCGACGGTAGTTCGTTTTGATGTCTAGATCGTTATAATCTTTACAAGCAAGCTGACAGGTTTTACAACCCGTGCATTTACTTGAATCAATGTAAAAGCCGTATTGTTTCATTCCAACCTACCTTATGCTTTCTTTAGCGCTTTGATTTGAACTAGGTTTGTATGCTGAGGGTTACCCTTAGCAAGTGGGCTCGGGCGCTGAGTGGTCAGCACGTTGATAGAGCCTGCATGGTCGATCTTCTGACCATCTGGTGCGTACCATGCACCTTCGCCTAGTGCGACAACTCGAGGAAGAATCCTTGGTGTCACTTTCGCTGGAATGTGTACTTCGCCACGGTCGTTGAAAATACTCACCATGTCGCCGCTTTCAATACCACGTTCTTTTGCATCGATTGGGTTGATCCACAACTCTTGCGGTGCGGCTGCTTTGATTTCTGCAACGTTGCCGTAAGTTGAGTGAGTACGAGCCTTGTAGTGGAAACCAGTTAGCTGAAGTGGGTACTTCTCTGCTAGTGGATCGTTATGACCTTCAAAAGAGTCCGCGTAAATCGGAAGTGGGTGAATCACTTCGTCTTCTTTCAGCTTCCAAGTCTTCGCGATATCAGCCAGTTGCTCTGAGTAGATCTCAATCTTGCCACTTGGTGTAGTCAGTGGGTTCGCTTCAGGATTTTTGCGGAAGTCTTCGTAAGCGATGTAGTGGTGGTCGTAGCTACGTTTGTAGATACCCAGCTCTTTCATCTCTTCGAAGGTTGGCAGTGTTGGATCGTTCTTACGAGTTTCTGCGTAAAGGTGCTCAATCCATTGCTCTTGAGTACGGCCTTCTGTGAACTCTTTTTCGACGCCCATTCGTTTCGCAAGCTGAGTACACATCTCGTAGATAGATTTGGCTTCAAACTGAGGCTCAATCGCTTTCTGCGCGTAGATGAAGTAAGGCATGTTCGCCGCTTTACCGTCCATACACCAGTCGTCTTGCTCAGACGTTGTTAAGTCTGGCAGGATGATATCGGCGTATTTCGCTGAAGAAGTCATATGGTTATCAACCACGACAATCATTTCACACGCACTTTCATCTTGAAGAATCGCGTGAGTCTTGTTGATGTCTGAGTGTTGGTTAATGATGCAGTTACCTGCGTAGTTCCAGATCATCTTGATTGGGTTCTTAAGGCGCTCTGCACCGCGAACACCATCAGTGATGTCGGTCATTTCATGGTGACGGTAAATCGCGTCTGTCCACATGAACATTGAAATAGACGTTTCAACTGGGTTTGGCACAGTAGGGAAGCGCACAAACGGAATGTTGATGTCACTTTCACGAGCACCTGTAGAACCACCTGATACACCCACAGAACCGGTGAGTAGCGACAGCATTGCGATTGCACGACAAGCTAGCTCACCGTTCGCAGTACGTTGTAAGCCCCAACCTTGGTGGATAGCACACGGTTTTGCTGTGCCCATTTCACGGCCAAGCTTAACGATGGTATCAACTGGAATACCTGTGATCTTAGAAGCCCACTGCGGTGTCTTCTCTACGCCATCTTCACCTAAACCTAGGATGTAAGATTTGTAGTCGCTGTTTTTAGGCGCTGATGCAGGCAGAGTTTTCTCGTCGTAACCTACGCAGTATTTATCTAGGAACGGTTGGTCGACAAGGTCTTCAGTGATCATCACATGCGCAAGGCCTGCAACCAATGCCGCATCTGTAGAAGGACGAATTGGGATCCATTGATCTTCACGGCCACCGGCAGTATCGGTGTAACGTGGATCGATGATGATCGTTCTTGCGTTTGATTTGTTTTTGCTTTCAACGTAGTGGTGGATCTGGCCGCCACCAGACATACGTGTCTCAGCAGGGTTGTTACCAAATTGGATGTTAAGCTTAGTGTTCTCTAGGTCAGAGAAAGAGTTGTTGTTTGCCCAACCGCCGTAGGTGTAGCTCAAGCCTTTCGCAATTTGCGCGGTTGAGTAGTCACCGTAATGGTTTAGGTAACCACCACTTAGGTTCATTAGACGAGCAATCAGCGTTTGTGCTGGTGGCCAAGACTTAGTTACTGTACCGCCCAGCGTACCTGTACCGTAGTTTAGGTAGATAGTGTCGTTACCGTAGTCTTTGATAAGGCGTTGCATGGTGCCAGCGACTTCATCATAAGCCTCTTCCCAGCTAATACGCTTAAACTTACCTTCACCACGTTTACCCACACGTTTCATTGGGTACTTTAGGCGATCTGGGTTGTAAACACGGCGGCGCATTGAGCGACCACGTAGACACGCACGAACTTGGTGATGACCGTATTCGTCAGTACCTGTGTTGTCTGTTTCTACGTATTTGATTTCACCGTTTTGGACATGCATACGCAGTGGGCAGCGAGAGCCACAGTTTACTGTACATGCACTCCATACGATTTTCTCATCCACATTCTCAGCAACCGCAGCCGCTACTGGTTTGGATTTGAAAGGTAAAGCGATACCGCCCGCGAGTGCGGCTGCACTACCTATCGCCGAAGAAGCTTTCATGAAGCCTCTTCGAGTAAGATTCATTACCCCAGATTCTTTCTTATTCGTCATTCTAAGATGCCTTTTGTTATTGATAGCTAGCACTTTATAGGTAGTTTGTTCTTTATGTATTTATTTCGAATTATTGATTGATTGGCATCAAATAAGTGTGAAATTTAAAGTTTATGAATTGAATGTATAAAATAGATCAAAGAATGAAATGAGTTAATTAATATAATTATCTTTAAACCTATAACGGTATAAATAATAATGATTATCGATACGCATAAATTATTGGGTTCGCTATTTTATCAAGCGACAAGTAAAGAACAGTTAATCACCATTGTCGAAGCTTTGGTTGAGAGCGAAGTACTCTCTGAAGAATGCTTGCAGGCATTGAGAAGTGAAGACGAAGATGCGCTCGCAGCAGAGTTCAGCCGCCTGTTTGAAGGCGTTGGAGACATGCCAGCTCCGCCTTGGGGTTCTGTATACCTAGATAAAGACCGCGTTGTGTTTGGCGCTTCTACGGTTGAGTATCGCCAGTTTTTAGAATTGAATCAGATTGAATTAGACACTGGGTTAAGAGAGCCGGAAGATCAATTTGGTTTAATGTTATTCGCTCATGCGTATTTGTTAGAAAATAATAATATTAATTCAGCGAGTGAATTGCTCGAAGGTCACTTATTAACTTGGTCTTCTGTTTATTTAGAAAAACTAAATAAAGCATCAGAGCTATCTTTTTATAAAAATCTATCGGTTGATGTAATAGATTGGCTTAAGTACTTAACATCTGAATATAATTTAAACGTTACTAGTAAAAAGTTATATATCGACTAATGTCTGAACAAATAAATTCAAATAGACGCGGTTTCTTAACTCGACTTTCTAAACCGGTTAAAGCAGCCGCGAATTATGAAGAGATATCACAGCGCTTGCATGCAAGACCGCCAAGAGCGGTTGATGAGGTGCTGTTTGAGCGTCTTTGTGACAGTTGTGGGCTGTGTGAACAAGCGTGTCCGAATAGCGTTATTGAGATGCTAGAGGGCAGTGCGCTGCTGAATTTGGATTACAACAGTTGTTCTATGTGTAACAAATGCACTGAAGTGTGTCCGACTGGCGCACTTCATCCAACGGTCACGCCTTATATCGACCTCAAGCCGAGCTTTGCGGATAGCTGTAATAATTACATGCAAATGGACTGTTCAGCATGTCAAACTGCGTGTTCAGAAGGTGCAATACACATCGAAGTAGGAGAGTTGCCTACAGTGGACAAAGATAAGTGTAATGGCTGTGGAGAGTGCCGAAGCGCTTGTTATATTGGCTCTGTGACTCTTAACCTGACTCAGCAATAAACGTTTGGCTTTGTATGACACAAGCCAACAGGAAGATTTGGTTGAGTGATAGACGAGTCGTTTAGATACCTAAAGACATAAATAGAAAAGGGTCCGCATTCCTAAAGGAAGCGGACCCTTTTTTGATTCTTATTGACGATATTCGAACAAAGCGACCTAAAGCCAGTTGGCTTATGCGCGTTTTTGCTTGTTTCTATGAATAACGTTACTCAGCGATAGCTCAGTCTTTGCTTTACAGATACAAGGCAATATTTCATTACCTTGTGTGTAAGCCATAGCAAAACCAACGTATTCGACCTCACCAGAATCCAACGTGCAGCGGCAAGCGCCACAGTGACCATCTCGGCAGTTGTATTCTGGCTCTAACCCAGCTTGTTCCATTGTTTCCAACAGAGTGTTTGAAGGGTTAGATTCAATTGAAGTCAGCTTGTTGATTTTGATTGTTGGCATTACAGCTCAAATCCTTCAAAGTCGTCAGCTTTTACTTCGTTGTCGATTTGGCCAACTAGGTAAGAACTGATTTCTGCTTCTTGTGGAGCAACTTGAACGTTATCTGAAGACAACCAAGCGTTAATCCATGGAATTGGGTTCGACGTTGCTGCTGGGTAAGCGGTACCTAGGCCAACAGCCTGCATGCGGATGTTGGTAATGTACTCAACGTATTGGCAAAGAATGTCTTTGTTTAGACCAATCATAGAGCCATCTTTGAATAGGTATTCTGCCCACTCTTTCTCTTGCTCAGCCGCTTCTTTGAATAGGTCGAAACACTCTTGCTTACACTCTTCAGCGATCTGCATGAATTCGAAATCATCTTGACCGTTACGTAGCAAGTTGATCATGTGCTGTGTACCAGTAAGGTGAAGGGCTTCATCACGAGCGATTAGCTTGATGATCTTCGCGTTACCTTCCATTAGCTCACGCTCAGCGAATGCAAATGAACATGCGAAACTTACGTAGAAACGAATCGCTTCTAGTGCGTTTACAGACATTAGACATAGGTAAAGTTTCTTCTTCAGGTCGTGAAGTGAAACCTTAACATCTTCGCCGTTGATGCTGTGGTTGCCTTCACCGTAGCGGTGGTAGTCAGCCGTCAGCTTGATTAGGTCGTCGTAGTAGAAAGCGATGTCTTTAGCACGCTTTAGAATCTCTTCGTTTTCAACGATGTCGTCGAATACTACGCCTGGATCATTCACGATGTTACGGATGATGTGCGTGTAAGAACGAGAGTGAATCGTTTCAGAGAAAGACCAAGTCTCAATCCAAGTTTCTACTTCTGGTAGAGATACCAATGGAAGTAGGGCAACGTTAGGGCTGCGGCCTTGGATAGAATCTAGAAGCGTTTGGTACTTCAAGTTAGAGATGAAGATGTGCTTTTCATGCTCAGGAAGCTTGTTGTAGTCGATACGGTCGCTAGACACGTCTACTTCTTCTGGACGCCAGAAGAAAGAAAGCTGCTTCTCGATAAGCTTTTCGAAGATTTCGAATTTTTGTTGGTCGTAACGTGCAACGTTTACCGACTGACCCAAGAACATTGGTTCTTTTAGTTGGTCATTTTTTTGCTGAGAAAAAGTACTGTAAGCCATAAATGCCTCAAATCCTTTAAAGACCCGTAATAAAACGGATCCTGTTAATGCTTTAAACCCAGAGAAGATAACTCTTCTCTGGGGTCTTAATGTTTATTGCGGTTTAGATCTTACAACCGCCGCCTTCACAATCTTCTTCCGGCACTTGAACTGCATCGCCTTGGTCGTCTTTAGCACCATCACGAGTGTTATGGTAGTAAAGCGTCTTAACACCGTACTTGTACGCTGTTAGTAGGTCTTGAAGCAGCTTCTTCATTGGTACTTTACCGCTGTCGTAAACACTTGGATCATAGTTAGTGTTTGCAGAGATAGCTTGGTCAACGAATTTTTGCATGATACCCACTAGGTGTAGGTAACCGTCGTTAGAACCAATGTTCCAAAGTAGCTCGTAGTTCTCTTTAAGATTTAGGAAATCTGGAACCACTTGCTTCAGGATGCCGTCTTTCGATGCTTTCACTGATACGTAACCACGTGGTGGCTCGATACCGTTAGTCGCGTTCGAGATTTGAGACGATGTCTCAGAAGGCATAAGCGCTGTTAGCGTAGAGTTACGCAGACCGTGCTCCATGATCTCTTCACGTAGAGAATCCCAATCGTAGTGCAGTGGCTCTTCACATACTAAGTCGATATCTTTTTTGTAAGTATCGATTGGCAGTAGGCCTTTCGCGTAGTTGGTCTCGTGGAAAGATGGGCAACGACCTTGCTCTTTCGCTAGTTCAACAGATGCTTTTAGCAAGTGGTATTGAATTGCTTCAAAAGTACGATGAGTCAGGCCATTCGCGCTGCCATCAGAGTACTTAACACCATTCTTAGCTAGGTAGTATGCGTAGTTGATTACACCTACACCTAAAGTACGACGGTTCATTGTCGACTTGTATGCAGCTGGAAGCGGGTAGTCTTGGTAATCAAGCAGTGCATCTAGAGCACGAACAACCAGCTCAGAAAGCTCTGCTAGGTCGTCCAGTTCATTGATTGCGCCAAGGTTGAATGCTGAAAGCGTACATAGTGCAATTTCGCCTTCGTCATCTTCTACGTTAGAAAGTGGCTTAGTAGGAAGCGCGATTTCTAGACATAGGTTCGATTGACGAACAGGTGCAACTTCAGAATCAAACGGGCTGTGTGTATTACAGTGGTCAACGTTCTGAATGTAGATACGACCAGTAGAAGCACGCTCTTGCATTAGCAGAGAGAACAGCTCAACGGCTTTAACCGTTTCACGCTTCACTGAAGGATCGTTTTCGTACTTAACGTATAGCTCTTCAAAACGGTCTTGGTTTTCGAAGAACGCATCGTAAAGGCCAGGTACGTCTGAAGGTGAGAACAGGCTGATGTTGCCACCTTGAACTAGGCGAGAGTACATAAGCTTGTTCAGTTGTACGCCGTAATCCATGTGACGAACACGGTTCTCTTCAACGCCGCGGTTGTTTTTCAGTACTAATAGAGACTGAACTTCACCGTGCCATAGTGGGTAGAACACTGTTGCTGCACCGCCACGAACACCACCTTGAGAACAACATTTTACTGCTGTCTGGAAGTATTTGTAGAAAGGGATACAGCCCGTGTGGAACGCTTCACCATTACGGATTTCAGAACCAAGTGCGCGGATACGACCTGCGTTGATACCAATACCAGCACGTTGAGATACGTAACGAACAATTGAGCTTGCTGTTGCGTTGATTGAATCAAGGCTGTCACCACACTCGATCAGTACACAAGAACTGAATTGACGAGTAGGCGTACGTACACCAGACATGATCGGTGTAGGTAGAGAAATCTTAAACGTAGACGATGCGTCGTAAAAACGTTTGATGTAGTCAAGACGAGTCGATTTCGGGTATTTAGCGAATAGACACGCAGCAACTAAAATGTAAAGGAACTGAGCACTCTCGTAGATTTCTTTCGTTACACGGTTTTGCACGAAGTATTTACCTTCGAGCTGCTTAACCGCTGCGTAAGAGAAGTCTAAGTCACGTTTGTGGTCGATGTACTCGTCAAGCTCTTCGAATTCAGCTTTCGTGTAGTCTTCCATAAGGTGGCTATCGTATTTACCCATATCAACCAGTTTTGCAACGTGGTCATACAGTGCAGGCGGCTCGTATTCGCCGTACGCTTTTTTACGTAGGTGGAATACAGACAGACGTGCTGCTAGATATTGGTAATCAGGAGTCTCTTCAGAGATTAAATCCGCTGCTGACTTGATGATAGTTTCATGAATGTCAGTAGTGGTGATGCCATCGTAAAACTGAATGTGAGCTTTCAATTCTACTTGTGATACAGAAACATTGTGCAAGCCTTCAGCTGCCCATGTAATCACGCGATGGATCTTCTCTAGATCGATCGTTTCTTTGCGCCCGTTACGCTTGGTAACAGTAAGTTGTTGGTTCATTCTGCTTAATTTCCCTAACAAAACTGAACAAGGCCGTGTTTTTGTGTATTTCTTTGTAATTTTTGTAAATTACGTTTCGGCTTTGTGATCTTGGTCTACCCATACATTGTAGTTCAAACACAACATATAGGGGTCATTTGTTTGTTGGGTTACAAGATAGTGCTACAACTGATATTTTTCAAGGTAAAGAAATGGGGTTGCTTGTGGATAAGTGGTGGATTGAAAAAAAACTGTAAGTGACCACTAACTGATGAGGTTAGATGTGACTTGATTGTATAAAAGTCGGCTTTTAATGATGCTTTATTTTTGCACGCCCATAAAAAAAAATCCCTTGATCTTTGAGCAAAATGGGCGATGGATTTTGGGCGATTAAATTTAAATCGAGGTGGTCAAAATGGAAGCTAGCGCACGAAATTTAGACTGAAAAAAGTCGCAAAGTTATGGTAATTGCAACTCTTTTCATTCGTCTTTTTCACAAAAGGTTTTACGGTAGGGCTACCGATATTTTTTAGCCAAAGTTTTGTGTGTGAACGATGTAGTTCACATCGACTTTTTGGCCTAAACGGTAGGTGTTCGTCAACGGGTTATAGTGCAGGCCTGTAATGCCTAATTCTTGCAGCGGAGTGTTATCAACCATCTTGATAAGTTCAGCAGGGCGAATGAACTTCTCGTGCTCATGAGTGCCTTCTGGAACGATCTTCAATAGCTTCTCTGCACCAACAATCGCAAACAAGTAAGATTTGAAGTTACGGTTCAATGTAGAAAAGAACACGTGGCCGCCCGGTTTCACCAATTTCGAACAGGCAGTGATAACAGATTGCGGGTCTGGAACGTGTTCAAGCATTTCCATGCACGTTACCACATCGTAAGTTTGTGGGTTTTGTTCTGCGTGGTCTTCGATAGTGCTCTGGATGTAATCGAGCTTGGTGCCAGTTTCCAATGCGTGAAGACGCGCAACTTCTAGCGGTTCTTTACCCATGTCTAGGCCAGTCACTATCGCGCCTTCTACCGCCATGCTTTCTGCAAGAATACCGCCGCCGCAGCCAACATCGAGGACTTTCTTGCCAAATAGGCCTTCCGTCTTCTCTAATACGTAATTTAGGCGCAGTGGGTTGATTTGATGTAGCGGCTTAAATTCGCCTTCTAGATCCCACCAGCGTGACGCCATGTCTTCGAATTTCTTGATTTCTGCTGGGTCTACGTTCTGTGATTTAGTCATAATCGGCATTTCCAAGTTAAATAATGCATCCATGAAATTGCAGGCATTATAACTTGCCTTTTCGCGCTGACCAGAAGATCTACAATTTTGCTAGTTTATTGGATGTAAAGTGACCATGTTTCAGCAAGATATGATGCGGAGGTGCAATTTCTCATCAATTGATTGGCTACAAGGGTCACAAGATGGTAAAAGGAGAGGGAAAGTGATGCCTCCGTAGGTAAATTTGTGTTATATTTTTCGGTCTTATACGTATTCAAAAATACGATCTGACTATAGAGGGAAAATGGCTCTATGAGCGATCTAGCGAAAGAGATCACGCCCGTAAATATTGAAGATGAGCTTAGAGGTTCATACCTAGACTACGCGATGTCCGTCATCGTTGGTCGTGCCCTTCCAGATGTGCGTGATGGCCTAAAACCAGTACACCGCCGCGTTTTGTTCGCGATGAATGTACTAGGTAATGATTGGAACAAACCATATAAAAAGTCTGCTCGTGTAGTAGGTGATGTAATCGGTAAATACCACCCGCATGGTGATAGTGCTGTATACGATACAATTGTTCGTATGGCTCAACCGTTCTCACTGCGTTACATGCTAGTTGATGGCCAAGGTAACTTTGGTTCTATCGATGGCGACTCCGCGGCTGCAATGCGTTATACCGAAGTTCGTATGGCGAAAATTGCTCACGAGCTACTGGCTGACCTTGATAAGGAAACTGTGGATTACGTACCGAACTACGATGGTACAGAACAAATTCCAGCAGTACTTCCTACAAAAATTCCTAACCTATTGGTAAACGGTGCTTCTGGTATCGCAGTAGGTATGGCTACCAACATTCCACCACATAACCTTGGTGAAGTTGTTGATGGCTGTTTGGCTTACATCAATAATGAAGAGATCACTATTGATGAGCTAATGGACTACATTCCTGGTCCTGACTTCCCAACAGCAGCACTTATCAGTGGTCGTAAAGGCATCGTTGATGCTTATAAGACTGGCCGCGGTAAGGTTTACATGCGTTCAAAAGCGGATATCGAAGTAGAGAAGAATGGTAAAGAAACCATTATCGTTACTGAGATCCCTTACCAAGTAAACAAAGCTCGTTTGATCGAGAAGATTGCTGAACTGGTTAAAGATAAGAAAGTAGAAGGCATCAGTGCACTGCGTGACGAATCTGATAAAGATGGTATGCGTATTGTTATTGAATGTAAGCGTGATGCAGTAGGCGAAGTGGTTCTAAACAACCTATACGCTCAAACTCAACTGCAAACGACTTTCGGTATCAACATGGTTGCGTTGAACAACGGTCAACCACAGTTGTTCAACATCAAAGACATGCTTAAGTGCTTCGTAGACCACCGTCGCGAAGTTGTGACACGTCGTACTATCTTCGAACTGAAGAAAGCGCGCGATCGTGCACACATCCTTGAAGCACTGTCTCTAGCACTTGCTAACATCGACGAAATCATTGAGCTTATCCGTAACGCTCCAACACCAGCTGAAGCAAAAGCTGGCTTAGTTGCACGCGGTTGGGATCTTGGTAACGTTGCTTCAATGCTTGAGCGTGCTGGTACTGATGCGGCTCGTCCTGATTGGTTGGAAGACCAATACGGCATACGCGATGGCCAATACTTCCTAACGGAAACACAAGCACAAGCTATTCTAGAACTTCGTCTTCACCGCCTAACTGGCCTTGAGCACGAGAAGATTCTAGACGAGTACAAAGCACTTCTAGAAGAAATCGCTGAGCTAATGCACATTCTTGCAAGCACTGAGCGTTTGATGGAAGTTATCCGTGAAGAACTTGAAGCGGTACGTGAAATCTATGGCGACGAGCGTCGTACAGAAATCACAGCGGCAGTTCATGACATCGACATGGAAGAGCTGATTGCTCAAGAAGACGTTGTAGTAACGCTTTCTAACGCAGGTTACGTTAAGTACCAAATCCTAAGCGACTACGAATCTCAACGTCGTGGTGGTAAAGGTAAGAGTGCAACTAAGATGAAAGATGAGGATTACATTGAGCGTCTGCTTGTTGCTAATACTCACGATAACATCCTATGTTTCTCTACTCGTGGTAAGACATACCGTCTGAAAGTTTACCAACTACCATTAGCAAGCCGTACTGCTCGTGGTAAGCCTATCGTTAACATTCTTCCTCTAGAAGAAGGTGAACGTATCACGGCTATCTTGCCTGTTTCTGAGTTCTCTAACGAGAAATTCATCTTCATGGCAACGGGTGACGGTACAGTTAAGAAGACATCACTGGATCAATTCGCAAACGTACGTGCTAACGGCCTAATCGCAGTTAACCTACGTGACGACGATTCACTGATTGGCGTTGATATCACTAACGGTGATAGCGACATCATGCTGTTCTCTAAATCGGGCAAAGTTGTTCGCTTTAACGAGGACAAAGTACGTGCAATGGGCCGTACTGCCTCTGGTGTTCGTGGTATGAAGCTTCCAGAAGACGATCAAGTGGTTTCACTGATTGTTCCTTCTAACGAAGGCGATATCCTAACTGTGACTGAAAATGGTTACGGTAAGCGTACTGAGCTAGCTGAATACCCAACGAAAGGCCGTGCAACGCAAGGTGTAGTATCTATCAAAGTCTCTGAACGTAATGGCCCAGTTGTTGGCGCTGTTCAAGTTGAAGAAGGCGATGAAATGATGATGATCACCGACGCAGGTACGCTAGTACGTACTCGCGTAGCGGAAGTTAGCCAAGTTGGTCGTAACACTCAAGGTGTAACACTGATTCGTACTGCTGAAGACGAGAATGTTGTAGGTCTACAACGTATCGACGAAGTAGAAGAAGCTGAGATTGTAGAAGGCGAAGCTGAAGAAGCTGGTGCTGAAACTATCAACGCTGAATCAAGTGAAGAGCAAGCATCAGATGCTTCTGACTCTGAAAGTGATAGCGAGCAAGACACTGAGTAATCTCAATTACGCTAAGTAATTAAGCTTACCATTGAAAAAACCGAGCCTAAGTGCTCGGTTTTTTATTACCTGTTATTTGTGGAGCTTGGTGTGACTTTATAGCTGGGCTGTGATCGCTAAAATCTCGATAGCTAAACCTTGATCAATATAGAGGTGAGATGAAAACGATAGAGTAGGGAGTGAATAGAAAGGAGTGTGAAATGGACATCTGGTTGTTGGTTGCGTTGGTACTAATGAGCTTGTTTTTGATTGTGGTCGTCATCGCGGCGAACAAAAACAGCGGTCATCTAAAAAGTAATATAGTGATTTCGATTACTGCGGTCGCTTTAAGCGTGCTTGTTTGGTCTCAACTGAAACAAGAGATACCTCAACTTCCTTTAGATGGTAACAATAGTTACACGGCAACAGATTTCCAAGATGAGCTGCAGCAAAGCCTCAAGCAAGATCCGAATCAATCCGACTTGTGGTTTAAGCTTGGTGGTGTGTATATGCAGAAAGGGGAATTTGATGCAGCGTTCACTTGCTACGACTACGCGATTCGATTAGATCCTCAAGCACCTTCTGGCCTCTATGCGGCCAAAGCAACCGCACTTTATTACCTTAGCTCTCAAGCGATGAGTGATGACGTGAATGCGTTATTGGATCACTCCATGCAGCTTGATCCCAATGATCGTACGGCCTTGATGTTGATTGCGACCGATCACTTCATCAGCATGCGCTATCAACAAGCGATTGATGCATGGACTCAAATTCTCGATTCCAATCAAAAAGGGATAGATCGCGTTTCGATTATTCACTCGATCAACCAAGCCAAACAGATGATCCGCTAGGCTTGGCATAATCGTTAATCTTTAGTTATTTACTTTCCTGCATTTCAATCAGGCCACCTGCGTTATGGATTTGAGTAAACCCTTGAGCTCGCAAGAATTGATAGGCTTGTCCTGAGCGATTACCACTGCGGCAATACAAAACGATGGGTTGGTCTTTATCTATCTTAGCGAAGTGAGTAGCCACTTCAGAAAGAGGGTAGTTGATGGCGTTGTCTAGATGCCCTTGTTCGAACTCTGCAGGTGTTCTGACATCAACCACTAATGCACCTTTCTCTATTAATTCCCACCCAGTCTCAGCACGCTCAGAAGCGTAAACGCCTGAACTGAGTAGTGCGATACATAATGCTGAAAGTGAAAGTAAGGTTTTCATTGTATATTCCTTGAATTGGCGAGTGGATTGGGGAGGAGATATTGATGTGTATTGCCCCAAACCTAAAAAACCAGCCACACAATAATAGTGTGACTGGTTTTTACCTAATGGTCTAATTGAAGAAACTAGTATTCGTAGTTGGCTTCACGCTTTTCAGCTTGCTCTTCCCATTTAGGAACAACCGTGTCTAAAAAATGTTGTTTCTCAGCGTTCATCTTATCCATGTCCATTCCAAGCGCTTTTTGAGCCGCTTCTTTGGTCGAGATGTCTGGAATCTCGATTGGATCAGTGATGCCTTTCTTCGCCAGTAGACGAACAATCTTAGTACGAGCATCGGCTGCGCGGTCAACGGCAGTACCTAGCACTTCTAGAGCGATTTCAGGAGCGTGCATATGAACACCATGAGATGCAATAGCGTAGTCCCAGCGCCATTGAGCATGACGGATATCTAGTAGGATAGGTTCCATCTCTTGCTCGGTCGCACCCGCTTCCCATGCCGCGCCTGCTTCAAAGTGAGCGGCTACGATTTGTTTCTCAGCAGTCAGCTTCATGTTCAGCACTTGCGCTTTACGGCTTGAAACGATGTTACGCATGGTCTCTTTAGATTGAGTGTGACAGTTTGCACAGGTATCTTCGAAGCGGTCGAATGGGTTACCCACTTTATGGTCGGTATAAACGGTGCCATCTTCTTTGGTCACTTTCGGCATATGACAGTCAACACAAGCAACTTTGTTTTTGCCGTGAATACCTTCACGCCACGTTTCATAGCCAGGGTGCTGTGCTTTTAGCATCGGCGCTTTAGATACTTTGTGCGTCCAATCTTTAAAGCCGATTCCATCGTAATACTCTTCCATTTGCTCAACACGAGTCCCTTTGTCCCAAGGGAATTTCACGCCTTTGGTTGGCCCTGTGAAGTAGTATTCCACATGACATTGAGCACAAACGGAAGCTTGTTGATCTAAGCGACCTTGGTCTTCAAACTTCTTACCAATCGCATCGAACGCACGTTCAACATAAGGACGCGTCACCTTCAGTGCTGGCTCACCATTTTTAAAGCCTTCGCTTTGGGTATCGTGACAGTCTGCACAGCCAATAGGATTCACAATCTCGTTGCCAAGACGTGCCCATTTACCTTCAAAGTAACCGTCTTCGCCACGCTCTTCGATAACACGTGCTACGTCTGGGCTTTTACAGCTCCAACACGCCATTGGCATAGGGCCTGAACTTTCGTCCGTTGGGCCGCCAGTACGAAGTGTTTGTCGTACATCGTCAATCGCATAAAAGTGACCACGTGCCTTGTTGTAATCTTTTGCGAAGCCGTAGCCAGCCCACATGATAACCATGTTGGGATCTTCTTTTAGTGCGTCTTCAATGGTTTCGCTTTCTGACGTTTGTCTCCATGAATGATATTGATCTGGGTGGTTTTGCTCGAACTGATCGTTACGAGGATCGCCAATTTCTTTTTGTTCAGACGCAGCAAAACTGGTCGCGCTTGCTAATGACGCGCTAACCATTAATAGTGCTGTGACCGAATTACGTATCCAATGCTTTTTCACAGTGATATCTCCAATATACTGATTTTTATACCAAGCGTTGTGAGTTTGCTATTCAAATTAAGAACTGGAGAATTCCTGTTTATATTAATTCATAAACAAACACATTTTGTTACGTGTTGGATATAGATTGTCCCAGATCAATTAATGGCAGTGACCTTAGTCACGTTGAAGTTTATATAACCCTAAAGTGGTATTGGTGGTTAGTTTAATTAGAATTTAACTGAGAATTATTATCATATATAACAATCAATTACCTAAATTGACCATGATATAAATAGGGTGATTGCGTTCACAGATTAACCTATCGAAATTTCGTATTACCCAATTAGAGGTATATTCTAACTATAGAAAGCGTTGTGGCTTATCCAAAATAAGAATTGATATCATTTAAACGGTAATAATATCGTTTAAGGGTACTTTTGTTTAACCGGAATATTATTTAGTTGAGAGTTAAATAATGCCGGTATAAGGAAAGGATAAAATGGGCAATATTAAATTGGCCATAGTCATAATGCTTAAATCCCTTCTAGCATTCTGCCTCTATGGTTATTCCATTCATGTTGTTGCTGAGCCTGCTGTTACGCCAGTAGGAGAATCAACAAGACATGAAGTCGAATTAATCCGTGACAAAGACTACAAGTGTGTTCAGTGCCATAAAGATTCAAAAGAAACGGTATTGGGTTCACATGGTGAAAGTGCACACGCTTTGCTTGGCCGTGAAGTAAATTGTACCGACTGTCATAGTTCTATTAGCCCCGACCACCGCGAAGGCGCGCCTAAAGTGGTGAAGTATCGTGAGGCTCAATCACAACCAGGGACCGACAAGGTTTACCTAGATCCTAGCTTAATTTTAGATGCCAATAGCCAGTGTATCGATTGTCACAAGCCTGATGATCTGCGCGAAGCGAGCTGGACCCACGACGTTCACGCACAAAATTTAACGTGTTCAAACTGCCATGATGTTCATGCGACTGAAGCAAAGGTGTTGGGCTTAGATAAGAAGCAAACCATCAAGCTGTGTGTGGATTGCCATTCAGACTTCAACCAGAAGAAAGAAGAGGAGTAATCTATGAGCTGCTCAAGAAGAAACTTTTTAGCTGGCGCGGGTGCCGTTATTTTTACCACAGGTGTAGCGGGAACAGCGGCAGTAACAAGTCGCAAGACGCTAGCCAATGTTCAAGAAGATGGCACTAAACGTTATGGAATGATTCATGACGAAACCGCTTGTATTGGTTGTACCGCCTGTACCGAAGCATGTCGTGAAGTAAACAAAGTACCTGAAGGTGTATCGCGCTTAGAAATTATTAAGAGTGAACCCCAAGGCGAATATCCCAATGTTGATTACCGTTTTACTCGTAACTCTTGCCAGCATTGTGATAACGCACCTTGTGTGATGGTTTGCCCAACAGGCGCGGCCTACAAAGATGAAAAAACCGGCATTGTCGACGTTCATCAAGAGAAGTGTGTCGGTTGTGGTTATTGTCTATTGGCTTGCCCATATCAAGTGCGCTTTTTCCATCCTGAGAACAAGTCCGCAGATAAATGTAACTTCTGTCGTGATACCAATCTTGCACAAGGGAAGTTGCCTGCTTGTGTCGAATCTTGCCCGACCAATGCGCTGGTCTTTGGCGATCTAAATGACCCTGAGAGTGAGATAAACCAGGTGCTTCAATCTGAGGTGGTTTACAGAGATAAAGCTTATCTCGGTACTCAGCCAAAACTCTATAAAGTGCCACACCAAAAAGGGGAGATTTGATTATGAGTGCATGGGACGCAGCTTTTCAGTCTGGTACGGTGGTATGGGACTGGATTATAGCAATCTATCTATTTCTCGCTGGGATGTCGGCGGGTGCCGTAATGATCTCCATTTACCTAAAACGTAAGATCATTGAAGGCGATCCTGCTCATAATGGAGTGTTAAAGGCCACGGCTTTTCTTGCGCCATTTGGGATCATTTCAGGTCTGCTTATCTTGGTTTTCCACCTGACAAAACCGTTATCCTTTTGGAAGATCATGATCTTCTATAATCCAACGTCTGTGATGTCGATGGGTGTGATCTTATTCCAAGTATATATGGTGATCTTATTCCTTTGGATCGGCATTATATTTAGAGATCAAATAGTCGTGTTCTTGAATGATCAAGCATGGCTAAAAGGGCGACTTGATTTTGTCGGTAATTGGATTGGCAAATTAGAAGTGTTTGAGAATGCTCTGGAAATATTCTTAGCTGTTCTTGCTCTTATGCTTGCCGCTTATACCGGATTCTTGCTTTCAGCTTTAAATACTTTCCCACTATTGAATAACCCAGTGCTGCCGATTTTATTCTTATTCTCGAGCTTATCTTCGGGAGCGGCGGCGTGTATTTTATTTGGTGTGTTGGTCTTTAAAGAATCACCTCATAGCCCGACTATTTCATGGATTCACGGATTCGAACGTCCAGTCGTGATGTTTGAATTGTTTGTTCTAATTACTTTCTTTACTGGGCTGATCTTCGCTGGTGGTCAAAGTGAACAAGCAGTATGGAACGCAATTGGTAGTGGTTTCTGGGCGAGTTGGTTCTGGTATGGCGTCATCGGTGTTGGCATGGTTCTACCGTTGTTGCTGAATGCCGTTACACCAACCTCAATCCGCCATAGCTCGGTGTATATTTTCTCGGTGACTTCACTAAGCCTAATGGGCGTATTAATGCTGCGAACTTTTGTCCTTTATGCAGGGCAGTTAACGATAGCTTAATTTCGCTCAAGTTTGTTAGTGAGCAGATGTTGGATACTAAATATCTGCTTATTAATGAACATGTTCTTAATAAACATGAGATGCGTGTTTAGATCGGCTCTGCTCAGGTAGAGCCTTATTGAGGTGATATGGTCGGTTCTTTGGGGCTGTTTAGTTTGGTTTTGGTTGCTGTACTCAGCAGCGTTATTGGTGTGCATTCGTTTTACCAAATGCTTAATAAACGGACGCAAAATCTAGGTTTAATCCGCAGTTTCTCTATTTCAAGCGCGCTGTTTTCTCTCACTTCTGTCGTATTGCTTGGCTATGCCTTTGTCAGTGATGACTTCTCTATCTTATATGTCGCTGAACATTCAAATACTCAATTACCCTCATTTTTTAAGCTTGCAGCCGTATGGGCAGGCCATGAAGGTTCGTTGCTGTTTTGGGTACTGACGATCAGCGTCTGGTCTGGCGTTATCGCCTTACAAAAACACTATTCGAATGAATACCAAAGCCGAGTGCTATGGGTGATGAATCTACTGCTCGCGATATTTGCTTGGTTCACCTTGTTCGCATCAAACCCATTTGAAATGAACACGACATTACCGCTAGAAGGGCGTGACCTTAACCCAATGCTGCAAGATGTCGGGCTGATTTTTCACCCTCCATTGCTTTACCTTGGCTATGTCGGCTTTTCTGTGGCGCTGGCATTTGCTGTCGCCGCTTTGCTGGTTGATCCTATTGAGTTTGATTGGGTTGCCCATTGTCGCAGTTGGTGTTTAGTTGCTTGGATCTTTTTAACCGCAGGGATCATTCTTGGTTCTTGGTGGGCGTATTACGAATTAGGTTGGGGCGGTTGGTGGTTCTGGGACCCGGTTGAGAATGCCAGCTTGTTGCCGTGGCTTACTTCGACCGCTTTGCTCCACAGCCTAGGCGTTGCTAAGGGCAAACA
The DNA here is from genome assembly GCF_023161695.1 of Vibrio sp. 1CM2L. Classification (NCBI taxonomy): domain Bacteria; kingdom Pseudomonadati; phylum Pseudomonadota; class Gammaproteobacteria; order Vibrionales; family Vibrionaceae; genus Vibrio; species Vibrio sp. 1CM2L. Next base: position 305,125 of record NZ_JALNTT010000002.1, on the reverse strand, counting down.
ACAGTTGCTGAAATGGTCTCTCAGTCTCGCTTTCATTACGTTTTGTTTGAGTATCTTAGGCACCTTTATTGTTCGTTCTGGTGTACTCACATCGGTACACGCTTTTGCCGTCGACCCAACCAAAGGTATCGCACTGCTTCTTATATTAGTTCTGGTACTGGTGAGTTCATTTTCTCTGCTTATCGTCAGAGGAGAGTCTTTTGAATCTAATCCGATTACTAGCTTCGTCAGCAAAAGCTTTTTGAGCTTAGTTGCGGTGCTTATTTTTGTTCTGGCGACTGCTGTCGTGGTGTTCGGCACGTTTTATCCAATGGTCTTTGAGTTGCTTGGCCTAGGAAACATCTCGGTCGGTGCGCCTTACTTTAATCTATTGATTGCACCTTTGGCTTTGCTTGCGTTGGCTGTCGTCGGCCTTGCCCCGTTGCTGAGTATTAAGCCTCAAGCATCGAAAGGCGTTATTACGTTGATCGCTCTAGTATCTATTGGTCTCGGGTTCGCCTGTTACGCTTTGCAAGTAGAGAAGATTCAAGTGATGGCACTAATGACATGGTCACTCGCATTTTGGGTTTTACTCACTCATGTGTATGGCTTGGTGGTAACGCGCAGTTCCAAGTTCCAACGCAAAGTCTGGGTGATGACTTTTGCTCATGTTGGGGTAGCAGTGTTAGCGATCGGTGCTGCCATGAATAGCTACCACTCGTTTGAGCGCAGCTATAAGTTAAGCCCGGGCGTAGAAGTCGAATTCATGGATTGGACGCTTTCTCATCGTGATACTGAGCTGTATGTCGCTTCAAACTTTACCGCAGAGAAGGCGATACTCAACCTAGAGTCTGGCGAGCAGCGCTTCTCTATTTCGCCGGAAAGAAGACATTACCAAGTTCGAGTCATGAACATGAGTGAACCCGCAATGAAGTGGTTCTGGCATGGTGATGTCTATATCACCATGGGCGAGAAAGTCGATTTCACCGCTTACGCATTTCGTGTTCAGTATAAGGCGTATGCGCGCTGGATCTGGTTTGGTGGGTTGTTCTCCATTATCGGCGCTTTGCTCTCATTGACTCATCGTAAAAAGAAAACCGTTAAGGCGTCACAGTATGCATACCAGCGTTCGTAACAAGCTAATTAGTCTAATTGCCTTAGCATTGATTGTGGTGCTGGGGTTTGTCTTTGCGCTTGATAATAAGCAGCAGTCGACCATGGTGTCTGAACAACAAAGGGCATTTCCAGAATTTACATCGAGTGCGTTAGTAAATAGTGAAGACGTCAGTGGTCAGCAGAAAATTACGCTCGCTGATGTCACGCAGCATCCTTATCAACTGGTTAATGTGTGGGCTTCTTGGTGCGGGATATGTAAAACCGAACACGCCTTTTTGCTTCAACTTCACGATAAAGGCATTCCCATCGTCGGGCTTAATTATCGAGATAACTCTGGGGCTGCGATTAACGTGTTATCGAACGATGGCAACCCGTACTCAACCGTGATCAGTGACCCTCAAGGCAAGTTAGCGTTAGAGCTGGGTGTAATCGGCACACCTGAAACGTATTTGGTTGATGCCAATGGCCAGATCATTAAAAAGCTATTGGGCGTGATTAATGAAACGGTATGGAAAGATGAGCTTGCGATGTATTTTGATGGTGTGAATGGATGATGAAGTCTCTAATACAAACCTTGTTTATGCTGTCAGCGCTTTTAGTGATTAGCCTTCCGACTATGGCTGAAGATCTTTTTACTGCCGGTAATAAAGAGACGAGTATTCAAGTTGAACTGTTTGAGTTTGATAATCCAGAACAACAGCAACGTGCTATCAGCTTGGCGAAAACGTTACGCTGCCCACAATGTCAAAACCAAAATCTGATTGAATCCAACTCACCAATAGCAAAAGACTTACGTCTTGTTGTGTTCAATATGGTGAAAGCAGGGAAGAGTAATAGTGAAATTACTCAATATATGACGGAAAGATTTGGTGAGTTTGTACTTTATAAACCGGCAATGACGGCTTCAAATCTATTACTTTGGTTGCTACCGAGCCTATTACTTCTCTTATTTATATATTTATCAGTAAAAAGTGTTAGGAAGAGCTCATAAAAATTGTGTATTAGTGTTTACCAATTGAGCTGTATTTTGTAACATTAACCGATTATAAAGGCTAAGCACTGCTATATAAGGATGTATCTGTGGATAACGTAATCTCAAATTTAAAGAAAGAGTTCCATACTCATGTCCAGTCAGATAAATGGGCAGAGAGATACAGTGCTAAGTCGAGCATTTCTACGCTTACGCAAGAAGAGCTAACCGAATTAGAGAATGCTTGGGTGCAACTTGTCATCTGGAAGCAAACTCAAGTAAGTTGAGCGTTCTGTAAAAAAGTGTAGTTTTAGCCGCAACTGTTTAATTTATAACCCCATGTTGGTCATCCCAATGTGGGGTTTTTTCTTACTTGAAAAATAATTGTTATATTATAACAATTTGTACAAGGTCGACCTTGAAAAAAATTGTTAACAGCCTCATAGTGTCTATCATTAGATAGTTAGCTACAAAATATTGCCTAGACATATAATGTAGCGTCGTTAAATACATCGAATTTTCAAGTGAGTATAGCTATGGCGGAAGTACGTGCCAGAATAGATTTCAAAGTAGGGGCAACAAGCAGTATTGATGCTGAACTTCTGTCTTTTCATGGATTGAAAACAGATAAAGAGCATGTTGCTGTGATATTTAAATCAGCAGACAAGACACAAGACATACCTCTTGTTCGTATGCACTCTGAGTGTCTTACTGGTGATGTTTTCCATTCTTCTCGATGTGACTGTGGCGAACAGCTAGACGAAACCATTAGAATTATGGGTGAGACGGGTGGCGTGATCCTTTATCTTCGTCAAGAAGGTCGTGGTATTGGTTTGTACAACAAAATCGATGCGTACCGTCTGCAAAGCGAAGGCATGAACACCTATGAAGCCAACAACCACCTAGGTTTTGGCGATGACCTACGCGATTTTACTGAAGCTGCTGAAATGCTACGCGCTTTAGGTACCACAAAAATCCGCTTAGTCACCAACAACCCTAAGAAGATCAATGAGCTAAAATCCTTTGGTATTGAGATTGAAGAAGTGGTGAATACTTCTGCTCATATCAAATCAGGTAATGAAAGCTACCTAAAGGCGAAAGTCTCACACGGTAAGCATAACCTGGATATCTGATTAGCCACCTTTGTTGCGCATAACACAAAAATGTTCAAAGACCTCACAAATGTGAGGTTTTTTTGTATTTATCTTGCAATAAAATTGTAAGTTTGTATTATTCCAATCCGTAGTGTAAATGATAATGGTTTGCACTATTACTACGAATAATAATTTAAAGCTCAACAAGGATGCTTCATGACCATTAAATCTTTAGTGACAAAAGCCGTAACTTCGTCACTCCTTTTTGCTTCTGCTTCTGCTTCTGCTTCTTCTTTCGCTGCAGTAACTCAAGATCAAGTTGTAGAACATTACGCAGATATTGCACATGCAGTGTTTGCAGATTCAGTAATTACAGCAAAAGCGTTGAACTCTTCTATTGATACCTTCTTAGCTTCTCCTTCTGCTGGCAACTTCGAACAAGTAAAACAAGCTTGGCTTGAGTCTCGCGTACCATACCAACAGTCAGAAGTATTCCGCTTCGGCAACGCTGTTGTTGATGATTGGGAAGGCCAACTAAACGCATGGCCACTAGATGAAGGCCTGATTGATTACGTTTCGACTGATTACCAATATGAACTTGGTAACGAAGGCGCTAGCGCAAACATCGTGGCTAACAAGACTTTCCAAATTGGTCAGACTACCGTTGATGCAACTAACATTACTCCTGAGTTAATCGCAGACTTGAACGAGATCGGCGGCTCTGAAGCGAACGTAGCGTCTGGCTACCACGCGATTGAATTCCTACTTTGGGGTCAAGATTTAAACGGCACAAACAGCGGTGCAGGTGAGCGTGCTTACACTGATTTCGTTGTTGGCGCTGAGTGTACTAACGGCAACTGTGACCGTCGTGGCGCATACCTAAAAGCATCGGCTGAGCTACTTATCCAAGACCTAGAGTGGATGGAAAAGCAGTGGGCTGAAGGCGAGAAAGGTAACTACCGTCAAGAGCTTCTTTCTGAATCTAGCGAGAATGGCCTACGTAAAATGCTATTCGGCATGGGTTCACTGTCTCTAGGTGAGCTAGCGGGTGAGCGTATGAAGGTTGCACTAGAAGCAAACTCTACTGAAGACGAGCACGATTGTTTCTCTGATAACACGCACAACTCTCACTACTACAACGAGCAAGGCATCTACAACGTTTACACGGGTCTATACAAGCGTGAAGACGGTACTCTGCTTTCAGGTCCAAGCCTGTTTGACCTAGTAGAGCAAAAAGATGAACAAGCTGCGAAAGAGATTCAAAAGCAGTTTGACCTAGCACGTGCACAAGTAGGCGAATTAGTAACGTCTGCAGAGAAAAACAACCAGCACTTCGATCAGCTAATCGCTGCTGACAACGCTGCGGGTAACGCACTAGTTAACAAAACAATTGTTGCGCTAGTGTCTCAAACAGCGGCTATTGAGCGTGCTGCGGGTGTGATTGGCATTGATAGCCTAAACCCAGACACAGCGGATCACGAGTTCTAAGAACCCGAGCCAAACACCAATGTAAGGGCTCTCATTGAGCCCTTAATTGTTTGCTAATTAAGAAAGTCATTTCCTCATAAAAACTAAAATCAAAAACACAGCAAGGCAATGTATGAAGTCGTATCTCTCAGCCTCACTATTAACCGCACTGTTTTTCTTATCTCCGCTACACGCCCATGAAACCTACTCTGGTGGCAAAACGACCGTGAAGAAAGAGGGAGCGAACGCTTTTTCTCTTCCTGCTGCCAATCTACCCATGAGTAAACGCTTAGATTTCAGCGTAGGTAACAGCTTTTTTAGAAACCCTTGGGTACCCGCACCTTCATCAACCGATGCTCGTGATGGTCTTGGCCCACTGTTTAACACCAACGGCTGCCAAAACTGCCATATCAAAGATGGCCGTGGTCACGCGCCAGAAAAAGGCGATGAGAATGCGGTTTCAATGCTGGTTCGCTTAAGCATTCCAGCAGAAACGCCAGAACAGAGACAAGCCTTCATTCGAGATGGTGGTATTCCCGAACCGACGTACGGCGGTCAGCTACAAGATTTTGCGCTTCAAGGTGTAAAACCAGAGGGCAAAGTGAACATTAGCTACACGGATGTTCCTGTTGAATTCAAAGACGGCACGGTTGTTACTCTGCGTAAACCCTCTTTAAAGATCACTGAACTTGCTTTCGGTGAAATGCACCCTAAAACAGAATTCTCAGCTCGAGTCGCGCCGCCAATGATTGGTCTTGGTCTGCTTGAAAGTATCCCACAAGAAACGATTCTTGGATTTGCAGAGCAGCAATTGGCTGACAAGCAGGGAATTTCTGGTAAAGCTAACTATGTTCTTGATGTTCAAACCAATGAAATGGCGCTAGGTCGTTTTGGTTGGAAAGCCGGGCAGCCAAACTTAATGCAGCAAAACGCGGCGGCATTTAACGGTGACTTAGGCCTGACAAGCAGTTTATTTCCGAATGAAAACTGCACATCAGCGCAATCAACCTGTGATGATTTTCCAAATGGTGGTGAGCCAGAAGTTAGTGACAACATCTTAGATTTTGTTGAGTTCTATTCGCAGCATCTCGCGGTACCTATTCGTCGTAATGTCGATAACCCAGCGGTTGTTCAAGGTAAAAAGCTGTTTAAAGAGATTGGTTGTCAAAGCTGTCACCAAGCTGAAATTCGTACAGCAGAGCGTGAAGGTCTGCCTGCTCTTTCGAAACAGTTGATTAGCCCATACACCGATATGCTTTTGCATGATATGGGTGAAGGTTTAGCCGACAATCGCCCAGAATATCTTGCCAATGGCCAAGAGTGGCGTACCACACCACTTTGGGGATTAGGTTATACCAAAGAAGTGAACGGTCACACCTTCTTACTTCATGACGGTCGCGCAAGAAACGTCATGGAAGCGGTACTTTGGCATGGTGGTGAAGCAGAAATGCCAAAACAAAAAGTATTAGCTTTGAGTCGCAGTGAACGCGAAGCACTACTAGCGTTTTTGGACTCATTATAGGCTGTCTTGAATTCAGTTAAGCCAACGGCTTAGTTACTTAAGAAAGCCGCTAACAAAAGACTGACTACCGCTGAACTTGTAGCAATACGAGGTCAGCGGTCGTTTCATATTTATTGAACTCATATAATTAAAAGAAAAACTAGGAAGTAAGGTAACAGCATGGCACATAAATTTTTGTTAATGCCTTTATCGGTATTAGTCATAGCAGGCTGTCAATCATCGGGTGAGCAAGCCGCTTCATCTGAGGTTAACGGTGTCTCTTATCAAGCAGACACAACCAATCATATTAGTCGCAGTGTTTATCAGCAGGAGTTTGATTCTGCAGTCCTATTCACCAAGCAAGCCAACGAACTGGAAGTCTTGATGCAAGGGTACTGCCAAACTAATGATGTTGAGTTAGATGCTTTGAAAAATCAGTGGCAGCTCACCATGAACAGTTGGATGGCACTGCAAGGACAAGAAAGAGGCCCAACAGCGGCACTTGAAGAGAGCTGGAATGTTCAATTCTGGCCAGACAAAAAGAACACCACCGGCCTAAAAATGCGCCAGCTGACTCAGCAAGATAAAGCTTGGTCTCAAGATGAAATTGCTCAGCAGAGTGTGACGGTTCAAGGACTAGGTGCGCTGGAGTGGTCGCTTTATGACGAGCAATCGCCACTACTGCAAGATAAAGCGTCTGGTTGTCTATCTTCACAAGCTATTGCACAAAACTTGGCAATGAAATCTGCTTCTATTGCTGAAGCTTGGCAGGCTAACCCTTGGTTAGCATTGGATGAAATGCGTTGGGAATCTGAATACATCGCTTTACTGACTAACCAACTTGATTACAGCATGAAAAAGCTGAGTCGCCCTATGGCGAAAATCGGTCACCCACGCCCATATTTCTCGGAATCTTGGCGTGCTCAAACCTCAATGACTCAGTTGAAAGCGAACGTAGCGGCGCTAGAGAAATTGTACCTAGCTGAAGGTAATGGTCTTGATGGTTTATTGAGAGAGAAGGGCTTAAATGACCTTGCCGATCGTGTTGCAGCCCAGTTCACGCTAACTTTAGATACTTGGCCTACAGACTCAAGCTTGTTTGAGTTACTGCAGAGCAAAGAAGGCTACCGAGATGTGCTGACTCAATACAACAAACTAGAACGTTTGAAGTACCTGATTCATGAAGAAGTAGCGATAGAGCTTGGCGTGGTAATAGGATTCAATGCTACCGATGGTGACTGATAATACGCGAAGAACGCTACTCAAGGCTGCACTGGGTTGTGCAGCTGTTCCATTACTTCCATTTGGCTGTGCGAGTCGAAAGGATGGGGCAACTCGAAAGGATGGCATGAGCACATCTAATGATCCCCAACTGATTGGTTGTGCGCTTAATGGTCGTGGTCAATATTCAGCGGTTGTGGCTGACGAATTTGGTATGCCACTGAGCCAACTTCCGATCCCCGATCGTGGTCATGGCGTAGCAATTTGCCCAACATCATCACATGCGGTGGTTTTTGCTCGTCGTCCTGGTGACTATTTTATGGTGTTTGACTATAAAAGTGGTCAGCAGATCAAAATGGTCGTCAAAGGTAACAACCGCCACTTCTATGGTCATGGCGTTTACTCATTGGATGGTAAGTTACTGTATGCCACCGAAGGGAAAACGGACAGCAGCCAAGGCGTAATTGGCGTGTACGATGTCGCGCAAGGCTATCGTAAGGTTGAGGAGTTCACTGGTTTCGGTATCGGCCCACATGAAGTGATCATCATGCCTGATGGTAATCTCGCGATTGGCGTTGGTGGCGTTCATACTGATGGCAGAACACCGAAAAATTTGGACTCCATGCAACCGAGTTTGAGTTATGTTTCTCCTGAAGGTGTGTTGCTTGATCAGGTTGAATTGCTAAACAAGAAGCTGAGTATTCGACACTTAGCCCATGATGGTGCTGAAACCGTGCTTTGTGGTCAGCAATATCGTGGTGAGCCAGACGAGTATCCTTCGCTTTTGGCGATGCATACCAAAGGCGGGCAGTTTGAATCACTGAACGCTGAGCCTGAGCAATGGGCAAGATTTAATCACTATATCGCAAGCATTGCGGCGTCAGATGATTGGATTATCGCGACCTCGCCAAGAGGGAGTTGCTACGGTATTTGGTCTAAAGAGAGCAAAGAATTAGTCGAGCTTTCTGCGCTGTCAGATGCCTCTGGTGCCGTGTTACTTGATGGAGAGTTTCGACTCAGCTCTGGGGCGGGTAGTGTGGTCAGCCAACGCAAGCCTTATGAGAAATCAACTCAGCAATCATCGGTCCAGTGGGATAACCATTGGAGTTCTATCTGATTTATAAAGCAGCTTAAAAATAACATGCTTACTCCTATATCTTTGCCATACTTATGGGATGATTGATGATGGAGTTAAGCATGTTCGCGAAATACTTCTGTGGATTACTAGTTTTAGTCTCTGTGCATGCATGGAGCTATACGAGTTCTGACGAGAGCCGCTTCATTCCGGCTGATTCAGAACTCTCTTTCATGCTTATATATCCAGAGCTGACACAGAGTATCTATCAAGACACTTCTCTGCCTATCCTTTGGGATTCTCCTGAGCTGGTTAAAGCGTTTGAGTTCCAATTGTCGCTTCTTGAACAAGCGCAAATGGCACCGCTTTTTGAACGACAACTCAAGCAAATCCGCCAGTATCAATCTCGTCGTCAATGGCAAGAGTTAGACATCTTACTCACTGATACCTTTATCTATTATCTTAGCTACGTTGAAAACGCGCCGCTTGCCGGTAAAGAGTGGTACTTCTCGGGTAAGTTGCATTCTAAATTGCCTCAACCTTCGCCACATATTTTGATGAGACTGAAAAGCAGCGTTGCTAATGATTACTTATTAGAGATGGTGTTGTCTTACGCGCCGCCTGTTGGGGACTTTGACCAATTTAAGGCGACCTATTCCGTGTTGGAAACCGCGTCTGAACTCAATATTGAACGATACAGACAGAAAGGATTGAAACGCTTGGGAGACTCGCTCTCGGACAAAGCGACTTTGGTTGAGCGTATTGCATTGGTCGGCGTTGATACCTCGATGATCGCGGTCGATTTCCCTGAGTTCGATCGAGATCTGCAAAAGGCGATTAAATCTTTCCAACGCATGCACGGCCTTACGGATGATGGGATCATCGGGCCAGACACGATCAAGTGGATCAATATGGGTTTTGATGATCGGTTGAGCTCTTTGGCTCTGAATGCAGAACGCGTTCGTTTATGGCCAAGAGACAGAGACTCTCTTATCGTGGTCAACGTGCCTAGCTTTGATATGAAGTATTGGGAAGATGGCGAAGAGGTGTTTGAGTCGAAAGTCGTGGTAGGCAGAAAATCACGAAAAACGCCGCTTTTAGAGATAAACCTAGATTCGGTCATTCTAAACCCGACTTGGAATGTGCCATGGAAAATCATGGTCAAAGACATCTTGCCTAAGGTCAAAGCTGATGAAAGTTACCTTGAAACGAACAACTTCCAAGTGATTGACGGTTGGCGTTCAATGGAAACGGTCGACACCACAGAGATCGATTGGCAGACCATCAACTTCAATTCTTTCCCATATCGAATGCGTCAGCAGGCAGGTTCACGTAATGCATTAGGCTTGTACAAGTTCAACACTCCCAATAAGCGCGCGATCTATCTACACGATACACCAAGTAAAGGTCTGTTTAATGACGACTTCCGAGCTTATAGCTCAGGTTGTATACGTGTTGAACATGCAGAAGAACTGGCTGAGTTGTTGTTTGCCACCAAGGTAAGGAAGGTTCCGAACCAAAATAGCGACCTTGCGCCGAACACCAAGGTTCGTCTCAAGAAGCGAATTCCAGTGCACATCATCTATCAAACCGTGTTGTTTGAAGAAGGAGGTATACAATACCGCGGCGATATCTACCAATATGATAAAGAGGGCGGTTGATTAAAATACGACCAATAAAGGTGATCTTGACCGAAAAATGACAAGCAAGCTTCTATTGATAAAATTATAATGAGTATCAATAACTAACCGTGTAAAGGTTACAAATACTAACGTTTTGCACGGTTTTTGTACGTTGACGCAGCAAATTCCATTATGTATCGTGCATTTTTCGTTCGATCTAATTGGTTTTTTTGCTGTATGTCTCAAAGTTTATTTTCACGCCGTCAGTTTCTGACTTACGCTGGTGGTACTGCTGTTGTCGCCTCTCTTACTCCTTCTATCGCTTTTGCTTCATACCCGGATCAACCTAGAACGATTAGCATGAACAATCTTCACACTGGTGAACGATTAGAGACTTGTTATTTCGATGGCACTAACTATGTTGGTGACGAGATGGCACGCCTTAGCAAACTGTGTCGCGATTTCCGTCGCAATGAAATCCACCCAATGGATAAGAACCTGTTTGATCAGATCACTCAGATTCAAAACGTGTTGGGTATTCAAAAAGAAGTTCAGGTGATCTCTGGTTATCGTTCTCCGGCGACTAATGAAGCCCTTCGTTCTAAGTCGAGTGGTGTCGCTAAGAAGAGTTACCACATGCTAGGTAAAGCGATCGATTTCCGTATCGATGGTGTTGACCTTAAAGAGTTGAGAGACGTAGCGAAAAGCTTGAACGCAGGTGGTGTCGGTTATTATGCGCGTAGCAACTTTATCCATATCGATACTGGTCCAGTCCGCAGCTGGTAGAGCTAAGCTGAGTTATTGAGTGATACGGTAGGCACTTGTCAAAGTAGACATCCAATGTCATAGTTTGCCCAAATTTCAGTTTGTTCTAATAACTCGGTTTATTGCTGCTCAGTTTGTTGCTGTTTAGTTTGTTATTGTTGGGTTTGTTGCCAATAACATAACGATATTCGAGTTGTTCACCAGATTCGCTCTTTAAGGTTTGTATATGTCTCTTAAGTATCAAGTTGTACCTGTTACCTCTTTCTCTCAGAACTGCTCGATTGTGTGGTGTGATGAAACCATGGAAGGCATCGTTGTCGATCCGGGCGGTGATGTTCAACAACTCGCGGCTATCATTGAAGAGCTCGGTGTTAAGGTTGTGAACTTGGTACTGACGCACGGTCACTTAGATCATGTTGGCGGTACGGTACCACTTGCTGAGATCTTGAAGGTGAATATTGTTGGCCCACATAAGGCTGATAACTTCTGGCTACAAGGTCTAGAGAATCAAAGTCAGATGTTTGGTTTCCCTCTGTGTAAAGCTTTTGAACCAAACACTTGGTTAGAAGAGGGCGACAAAGTCACTTTTGGTCATCAAGTGATTGATGTGATTCACACGCCGGGTCATACGCCAGGTCACGTTGTATTGTTCAGCGAGCAAGCTCGTTTAGCGTTTGTGGGTGATGTGTTGTTCAATGGCGCAATTGGCCGTACTGACTTCCCTCAAGGTGATTTCAACACGCTTATCTCTTCAATCAAGACTAAGCTTTGGCCACTAGGCAGTGACGTAACATTCGTTCCGGGCCATGGTCCTGAATCGACATTCGGTCGCGAGCGCGCATCAAACCCGTTCGTCGCAGATGAAATGCCTCTGTACTAATTAAGCCTTTGATTAGCTGACCAATTATTTGTGTCGATTGATTGAAAATGAAGCTTAGCTTTTGTTCTTAAAGCTAAGCTTTTTTATTGCGTGTGAACTTACTGGTAAACTTTAATCAGAAAGGCGTTCAGCGGCAGCCAAGTAGCGTCGAGCCAGCCCCACAAACTCTTCTCCACTCATATTCAAATCATGGGTTGATATGAAAATGTCATAACCGTGGAAGCCCCTTTGATACTTCATTCTGTTGGCAAGCATCGCCTGTAATCCAGAATAGTCTTTAATCACCGCGTTTTGACTGTTTGTCTCACTCGGTGAATCAAGGTTGTCTTGTGATTGGTTATTGTTGAAATTAACGTCGTCGGTATTCTGCGACTCTTTGTATTGGCGTAGTTCGACACAGCCACTTTCAGTACAACGCGCATGGTAATGCGATGAGTCGAGAACCATATCCTCAAAGTTGGACTCTTTGCCTGCTTGTTTGGCTCCTAAGTACAAAAGTGCTCGTTGGCTGAGCAATAATTCACACGTGATTTTAGGACAAATAGAATCGAGGTAGGGCGAGTAATCTTTTACCTTAATTCCGACCCACGGCAGAGGTTGATGCCAACCATCTTGTTCATAGGTACAAAGACCAATTTTTTGGATGTTACTCCACTTTAAAACCCACCCTCCTTTATAGAAATGCTGCTGAAAATGAGTCGGGGTAAGTGTGAACATCACTCGGCTGCGCAGCATCAAATAGTAGCCAGTTCCCAGAAGCGCAATACTGCAAAAAGCACCCACGATCAGTAACTTTGGATTGTCACTGTAGAGCGCAACGATCAAGCAAATGAAGCCTAAAATAACCGCGAGGATACGGTACGAGCGAGTGAATGAAGGCAAAGAGAAATTAGTAAGGTGACGAGTGTCCATAGGCAACACCAAGTTTTCATATTTTTGTCTGGATGGATAACCAGTGTATATGACCCTGAATTGATAAGTCGATGTTTAAATAATAGACGCTAGTAGACAATATCGGTATTTTTCGTCGACTTTCGACGCTTCACTCTACAAATAGCTCCTGTTTTTTGGTATAAATCGCGCTTCAAATTTTCACCACTGCGAAAAGAGCAGTGAACTGGAGAAATATTCAATGAGACTTGCTCATAAGCGTAAGGTGCAGGCTAAACTGCAGAAACGCACTAAAGCGGCTGTAGTTAAAGCAGTGGCAACGCCGAAAAAAGCGAAGCCTGTCGCAGAGAAAGTTGTAGCAGAAAAAACTGTAGCAGCAAAACCAGCGGTAGAGAAAGTAGTAGCAGCAACTAAAGAAGTTGCAGTAGCACTGACTCCTAAGCAACAACAAGTTCTAGACATCGTTGTTAGCAATGCTGAAGGCATTAACCCTAAAGGTATCGGCCTAGAAGCTGGTCAAGAAGACGCGAAAGCAGCTTCATGGGCAACAGGCGCATTGAAAAAACTTCTTGAAGAAAACCTAGTAGCGAAAGAGCAGCTAGCAGGTAACAAGGTTATCTACAAAGCTATCTAATCCTGTGGGATTACATTCGCTTCGTTAAGTTTTTAAGCCTCGATTTTCGAGGCTTTTTTGTATCTGGCATATTATGCCAAGCCCAAGCCCAAGCCCAAGCCCAAGCCCAAGCCCAAATCTAAATCTAAATCCAAGCCTAAACCTAGGTTCTATAATCTCAATTCCAATTCGATATACGGCTTAACTGATTAATCTTGTCTCGTGTTTGAGCTTCGAATCAGCAAGCACTAAAGTAGGGCGTTAGCTAGGTAGATTAAGAGAGCAAAGCCTTGATTGTTTTCCCTAAAATACAGTAATGAATAGAGCTTCATCACGAAATGGCAATCAATTGTTAATAGTATTTAATTATTAATACTTAGGTATTTATCAATAAGCATTCCTCTGATGAATGAGCTCAATCCTTTAAAATCGACATTACCCAATCATCTCCTACGTAGTTCTACGTAATCCTTTGGTCTAATACGCAGTTTGTGTACGTCCGTCGTGCGTGCTCTCCCTGATATCTTGTTGCCTCATCACGGTGCACTCTTATGTTGAATCATAAAAAATGCTCATAGAAAGAGTGTTAACCTAACAAAGGACGTGAACATGAGTCTCATTTCTAACTCCCTCACACGAGTTTTTAAAAACGTTGCAGTAACTGCTGCGGCTTGTTTAGCTTTGGTCGCTACTGGTGCTACAGCCGCTGATAAGGTTTACCGTTTAAAACTTGCGGAAACTTGGGGGCCAAACTTCCCAGTTTTCGGTGATGCAACCAAAAACATGGCGGCGATGGCTGAGAAGATGTCGAATGGTCGACTGCAAATCAGAATCGATTCAGCAAACAAACACAAAGCACCTCTTGGCGTTTTTGACATGGTTAAGTCTGGTCAATACGACATGGGTCACTCAGGCTCTTACTACTGGAAAGGTAAAGTTCCAAACACTCTTTACTTCACTTCTATGCCTTTCGGTATGACGCCAGCAGAACAATACGCGTGGTTCTATCACGGTGGTGGTATGGAGTTGATGGAGCAGGTTTACTCTCCACATAACTTGATGTCGTTCCCAGGTGGTAACACAGATATTCAGATGGGTGGTTGGTTTCAAAAAGAGATCAACAGCGTTGAAGATCTACAAGGTCTGAAAATGCGAATCCCAGGCTTTGCGGGTGAGATTCTTGCAGAGCTAGGCGCTAAACCGACAAACATTGCCCCGGGTGAGCTTTACACCTCTTTGGAGCGTCGCACAATCGATGCACTGGAGTGGGTAGGTCCATCACTTGATCTGCGTATGGGTTTCCATAAAATCGCGCCTTACTACTACACAGGTTGGCATGAGCCGGGTTCAGAGCTTCAATTCCTAGTGAATAAGCGTACATGGAACAAGCTTCCTGAAGACCTACAAGAAATCTTGCGTGTTGCCATGCGTACAGCGGCTTACGACATGTACACACAAGCAACGCACGAAAGTGGTAAGAACTGGGTTTCAATGAAAACAGAATACCCAGATGTACAAGTTAAAGATTTCCCGCCTGAAGTAATGTCGGCACTGAAAGAAGCGAACGATCGCCTGCTCGCTGCCCATGCTGAGAAAGATGAGTTAGCAAAAGAGATTCAAGCTTCACAAGCAGCTTACCTAGAGCAAGTACGTTCATGGACGGATATTTCACACAGAGCTTATCTAAATAGCCAAGCGAAATAATCGACTGTTGTTGAACTGAAGTTAAATGAACCCAAAGCTTTTCTTGTTAGGTAACTAAGAGTGATTAAGCGGCGGGTTCATTTTAAACATAATAACTAAGCAGGATAAATCCTGTATTACGCTCAAGAACCCTTTCTACGTCGTGCCTATTGCTAGCTATAAACTGAATCGTTTTTAGTTGGGTTAGCTGTACTGCAAGATGTCTTTTCAAATTCCATGGAGTCGGGAATGCGAAGTCTAATTTATATTGAACGCGTGTTTAATCGTATCGGTGATGCACTGGGATGGCTTTCCAGTATGTTGTTTATTCTACTTATCGCTAACGTTGTGTATGACGTTGTCATGAGATATGCCTTCAATGATGTCTCAATCGCCTTCCAAGAGATGGAGTGGCACCTCTTTTCAGCCGTTTTCCTATTAGGTGTTCCTTATGCCATCAAGGCTGGTGGCCATGTGCGAGTGGATGTGTTCTACGAGCAACTGAGCTTCAAGGCGCAAGCGATTATTGACCTGCTCGGCACACTTATCTTTCTGATGCCTTTCTGTTTGCTGGTTGCTTGGTTTGGTATTGATGTGGCCAAAGAGAGCTATAACCTCGGCGAAACCTCAGGTGACCCGGGTGGCTTGCCATATCGCTGGATCATCAAAGCTATGATCCCGCTGTCATTCTTCTTAATGGCACTCAGTGGCGTAGGTTTAATCCTGCATTCGCTGAACAAGATTTTTAATCCGCACCTTATCCATGCAAACAATACTCATACAAAGAATAAGTAGAGGCTGAACATGATTGGAATAGTAATGTTTTTCGTAGCCTTGTTTGCACTTTTACTTGGCTTCCCAGTGGCGTTCACCTTTGGTGGTATCGCGTTAATCTTTGGTGTTTGGGCTGAGGGCATCGAAATGTTTGCCTTCATGCCATATCGAATTCAATCAATCATGGAAAACACGGTGCTGATGGCCGTTCCATTGTTTGTTTTCATGGGGCTTGTTCTACAAAAGACCAAACTTGCTGAGCAGTTGCTTGAGTCTATGGGACGACTCTTTGGTGGTGTTCGTGGTGGTATCGCAATCTCGACGGTACTCGTAGGTTCTCTGCTTGCCGCTTCTACTGGCGTGGTTGGTGCTTCTGTTGTTGCTATGGGACTTATCTCCCTACCTGTAATGCTCAAGTACAATTACGACAAAGGCTTAGCCTGCGGCACTATTTGTGCGTCTGGTACGCTAGGGCAGATCATTCCACCCTCCATCGTATTGATTCTATTGGGTGATGTTCTAGGTGTTCCAGTAGGCGACTTGTTCCAAGCGGCGATTTGGCCGGGCGTGATGCTGGTCGGCGCGTACATCGTTTATATCTTGATATACGCAAAGCTACACCCTGAAGCGGCTCAACCTATTGAACGTGATGACTCCATCAGCCGTAAGCAAGAAGTGTTTAATGCACTGAAAGCGATTCTTCCGCCTCTAGCGTTAATCATTGTTGTACTGGGCTCTATCTTCGCAGGTGTTGCTACGCCAACAGAGTCAGCGGCATTGGGTGGCGCGGGTGCGATGATACTTGCACTGCTTTACGGTCAGTTTAGTTGGTCGATGGTGTATGACGCATCGAAAGAGACGGTGAAAGTAACCGCGATGGTATTTGCTATTTTGTTGGGTGCAACGGCATTCTCAATGGCGTTTACCTACACTGGTGGTGACTATCTGGTTGAAGAGTGGATGCTACAGCTACCGGGTGAGAAATGGGGCTTCCTGATCATTACCATGTTAGTGATTCTGATTTTGGGTTTCTTCATCGACTTCGTAGAGATCTGTTTCATCATCGTGCCGATCATTGCGCCAGTTGCTGAACTGATGGGCATCAACATGACATGGTTCGCTATCCTTATCGCGATGAACCTACAAACCTCCTTCTTAACGCCGCCATTTGGTTTTAGTCTGTTCTATCTTAAAGGCGTAGCACCTAAAGGCGTGACAACTAAAGACATCTACCGAGGCGTGATGCCGTTCATTCTGATTCAAATCCTCGTACTTGGATCACTTCTCGCTTTCCCATCTTTCTATGGAATGTGAGTGAAGCCAAGAATGTGAATGATATGTTT
This sequence comes from Vibrio sp. 1CM2L, assembly GCF_023161695.1. Lineage (NCBI taxonomy): Bacteria > Pseudomonadati > Pseudomonadota > Gammaproteobacteria > Vibrionales > Vibrionaceae > Vibrio > Vibrio sp. 1CM2L. Next base: position 288,131 of record NZ_JALNTT010000002.1, on the reverse strand, counting down.
CAACGGCTATCTATAAATTGCTAAAGTAAAACGGCTTATTGATGTTCAGTAAGCCGTTTTTTGTGAGGGAAAGGAATGCCTCTAAAAGCCAAGCTGATTTTGCTGACGTTGCTCCCGTTGCTGCTGGTAACGGCGAGTATTAGCTGGATCTCGCTACACCAGACTAAGACGTTAGGCGCTAAAGAAGTTGAGATCTTTAGAGACAGCCTAATCAAGTCGCGTGAAAACGCCCTCAAAGACACGGTTGACCTCGCTTTCGACGCCATAGAACACGTCTATAACGATCCAAATATCCAAGAAGCCCAAGCCAAAAAAAAAGTTCGAACCATATTGTCTAAACTTAGATATGGCTCTGATGGGTATTTCTTCGCATATGATCGCCACGGAACCAACTTGGTTCATCCAATTCAGCCAGAATTGATAGGCCAAAACCTACTCCAACTGCAAGATGAAGATGGCGACTTTCTGATAGAGGCTCTGTTAAGAGAAGCGCAAACCGGAGGCGGATTTCACCAGTATTTGTGGCAAAAACCCTCGACTGGAGAAGTGGTGTCTAAGCTGAGCTACGCTGCTTGGTTAGAGCGTTGGGACTGGATGATTGGCACCGGCTTGTATATTGAAGATGTACACCAAGAAGTGGCTTCGATGCAGGCTGCGATTAACAATAATATTGAAACCACGTTCTTTTCGATTGTGGTGATTTTGAGCGTGACAGTCGCGGTCATCATCGTACTGACCTTGGCCATTAACATGCATGAACATCGGATTGCGGATAACAACCTAAAGGAACTGGCTCATAAGACGGTGATGTTCCAAGAAGACGAGAAGAAGCATCTAGCGCGAGAGCTGCATGACGGTATTAACCAATTATTAGTGTCGAGTCGTTGCCATTTGGAACTGCTCGGTAATAAGCTACAAAATGAAGACCTTAAAGCACATTTGAATAAGTCGCAGCATTCACTGATGCGAGCGATCGAGGAAGTGAGGCACATTTCGCATCAACTTCGTCCAAGTTCATTGGATGACATAGGCTTAGAAGCAGCGTTGTCTTCGTTATTATTAGATTTTCAGGCGCACTCGGGTATTGAAGTAGAAACCTTGTTTAGCACTCAACAGGGCAAGCTGAAATCTGAGGCCGCGACAACCTTGTATCGAGTGGTGCAAGAGTCGCTGAATAATATCGAGAAACACGCGCAAGCGACCAAAGTGACCGTTATCGCGCAGCAAATTGGTAATGTGCTGCAGCTGTTGATTCAAGATGACGGTGTCGGTTTCAACACCTATAAAGCGATGGAAAAACGAGGGATCGGGCTGCGTAACATGAGAGAGCGAGTGGAGTTCATCGGTGGTGACTTTGAATTGATGAGTGAGATTGGCCTCGGAACGGAAATTACAGTGTTACTGACACTAGAGGGATTAATGAATGAGTGAAGTTATTCGAGTTGTGATTGCTGATGATCACCAAGTGGTACTGGATGGCTTTATGGCGAGATTGGAACTCGAGCCAGATATTAGCGTGATAGGTACCGCCAGCAATGGACTAGAAGCGGTAGAGGTGGTTAAGTCTCTGCGTCCTGATGTGGTGTTGATGGATATCAGCATGCCTATCATGAATGGCATTGATGCCACCCATCTGATCAAAGAAGAAGACCCAGAAGCCAAGGTACTGATGCTGACCATGCATAACAACCGTGAATATATCATGAAGGTGATGCAGTCGGGTGCTGTCGGCTACATGTTGAAAGAGATTTCGGCTGAAAAAATGGTGCAGGCAATCAAAACGGTCAATCAAGGATCGACCTATTTCTGTGAAAAAGTCACGCAGAATTTGTTTACTCAGCCGATTACTCCCACGCCATCGGTCAAGAATCCATTGAGCAGACGTGAAGAGGCTGTGCTGAAATTAGTCGCAAAAGGGGAGAGCAGTAAAGAGGTCGCGAAGGCGCTGAATATCAGCTATCGAACGGTAGAAACCCATAGGCAAAATATTAAGCATAAGCTCGATATTCACTCTACGGCAGAGCTTGCAAAATATGCGGTCAGCTCCGGCCTTGTGGACTGATCTTACGCTAAATAACGTTAAATGTGTAATTTAATTACTAAATGTGTAATTTACGCCTCCTTTATGGAGGTTTTTTTAGTATTTTTGCGACAGGTTGATATTCTTCTTTTCGAAATTTAAGCGCCGAATGCAATGTTGCAAACTGTGCGCTGCAAATTAGAGAGGAAGCATGGAGCCTGTAAAAGATAGGTATAGTATTGAAAATACCGATTATACAGTAGGACAAGATAACGTTCAGAAATGGGGTTTTGATGTTCATAACCCAGTATTTGGGATCAGTGCAGGGGCGATCATTATCTTCCTGTTGGCACTTCTAGTCGCAGACCCTGAAACCGCAAAAGCGGCGCTTGATGGAATCAAATGGAAAGTCATTGGTAACTTCGATGGTTTCTTTATGTGGGCAGCAAACATCTTCGTAATTTTCTGTTTTGCCCTCATTGTCTCCCCGTATGGCAAGATACGTATTGGTGGCAATGATGCCAAAGCAGAGCACTCAAACCTATCTTGGATGTCGATGTTATTCGCCGCAGGAATGGGTATTGGCTTAATGTTCTGGGGTGTGGCTGAGCCAGTGGCTTACTTCACTGGCTGGTATGAAACGCCATTAGGTGTTGAAGCTTACTCTCCTGAAGCGGCTAAGTTGGCTCTTGGTGCAACCATCTACAACTGGGGTCTTCACGGTTGGGCGATTTACGCGGTTGTTGCTCTAGCGCTTGCCTTCTTCACCTTCAATAAAGGTTTACCTCTATCAATCCGCTCTATTTTCTACCCTATCTTGGGTGATAGAACTTGGGGTTGGTTTGGTCATATTGTTGATATCGTCGCTGTGCTTGCAACGCTATTTGGCCTTGCAACTTCATTGGGCTTAGGTGCTCAACAAGCAACAAGTGGTATTAACCATGTATTTGGTACCGATGGCGGTATTGGCATGCAGCTGATTGTTATCGCAGTGGTTACTTTCTTAGCAACAATGTCAGTGGTTCGTGGTATCAACGGTGGCGTAAAGCTTCTGAGTAATGTGAACATGCTGGTTGCTTTGGGCTTGCTTATCTTCGTTATCATCGCTGGTGGTATGGCGGGCATTAAAGCAATCCCAACCGCGCTAATGGGCTACATCGAAAACTTCATTCCTTTAAGTAATCCTCATGGTCGTGATGATGAAACGTGGATGCAAGGTTGGACAGTATTCTACTGGGCGTGGTGGATGTCTTGGTCTCCATTCGTAGGTATGTTCATCGCTCGTATTTCTAAAGGTCGTACGATTCGTGAATTCATCGTTGCTGTATTGTTCATTCCAACGACTGTAATCATCATCTGGATGGCTATTTTCGGTGGTATCGCGATTGATCAAGTGGCGAACAAGGTGGGCGAGATTGGTATGAATGGTCTGCAAGATATTACACTTTCTCTTTTCCACACTTACGATGCACTGCCAATGAGCTCTGTGCTGTCAGTGGTATCGATTGGTTTGATTATGGTGTTCTTTATCACCTCGTCTGATTCAGGCTCATTGGTTATCGATAGCATTACCTCTGGCGGTAAAGTGGATGCTCCGGTTCCACAACGTGTATTTTGGGCGTTGATGGGCGGCGCGATTGCAGCGGTTCTACTATGGGTTGGTGGTACGGAATCTATTCAAGCACTGCAAGCTGGAACGGTATCAATGGCGCTACCATTTGCCTTCATATTATTGCTTATGTGCCTAAGCTTATTGCTAGGTTTACGAACTGAAAATCAATTGGTTAAGCACCAAAATGCTTTGAGTTAAAAGTATTTTTGATAAAAAGGTCGACAGGGTCGACCTTTTTTTCGTCATAAATTTGAGTAATTACGTGAATTTTGTTTGAAATTCCATCGAACCGATTCTGGTTTACTGAAAACAACAAGTTAACCTGCTAAACTTCAGACATCCAAGTATTTGAATTATTGTGACAACAGCTTGTACTACTTGGATCGTAGGTTCGAGTTTGTGATTAAGTCGCAGGTAAGTAAGGAATACGAGGTCAATAGACCCTAATAGTATTCCGTAGAGAGGGATAATGACTAAAGGTATAGATAAATACAGTATCGACAGTACGGATTACACTGTCGGTCAAGATAACGTCCAAAAATGGGGTTTTGATGTTCATAACCCAGTATTTGGTATCAGTGCGGGACTTATCGCTTTGTTCCTGATCGGTGTTCTTATTACGGATACCGCTTCAGCAAAGGCTGCACTAGATGGCGTTAAAGGCCAGATTATCAATTCGTTTGATTGGCTTTTCATCTGGTCGGGTAATATTTTCGTAATTTTCTGCTTAGGTTTGATTGTTTCTCCGTACGGCAAAATCCGCCTTGGTGGTGTTGATGCGACGGCAGATTACTCATTCTTCTCTTGGCTATCGATGCTGTTTGCCGCAGGTATGGGTATCGGCTTGATGTTCTGGAGTGTGGCTGAGCCAGCGGCTTACTTCACGGGTTGGTTTGAAACTCCGTTAGGTGTTGAACCAAACACACCAGAAGCTGCAAAACTGGCATTGGGTGCAACCATGTATCACTGGGGTCTACACCCTTGGGCGATTTATGGTGTAGTAGCACTGTCACTTGCGTTTTTCTCTTACAACAAGGGATTGCCTCTTTCTATTCGTTCTATCTTTTACCCAATTTTAGGTGATAGAGCTTGGGGCTGGGCAGGTCACATTGTTGATATTCTTGCTGTACTTGCAACACTATTTGGTCTGGCGACATCGTTAGGTCTTGGTGCACAACAAGCGGCAAGTGGTATTCAGCATGTATTCGGCATTGAAGCGGGCTTAGGTCTGCAAGTTATTGTGATTACAGCGGTGACTTTATTGGCGGTAGTATCAGTACTTCGCGGTATTGATGGTGGCGTTAAAGTTATCAGTAACATCAACATGTTGGTTGCTTTCCTACTGCTTATCTTAGTGGCTCTAATTGGCTACGCGGTGACTTTAGGTTCTATCCCAACAACATTGATGGCATACATTGAAAACATCATTCCGCTAAGTAACCCTCACGGTCGTGAAGATGAAACGTGGATGCACGGTTGGACTGTATTCTACTGGGCTTGGTGGATCTCATGGTCTCCATTCGTAGGTATGTTTATCGCACGTGTTTCTAAAGGTCGTACCGTTCGTGAGTTCATCACAGCAGTACTGATTGTACCGACTACAGTGACTATCATTTGGATGTCAGTATTTGGTGGCATGGCGATTGACCAAATCGTGAATAACGTTGGTATTCTTGGTCAAGACGGCCTAACAGATGTATCACTAGCAATGTTCCAAATGTTTGATGCACTGCCGTTCGGCACTCTGCTTTCAATCATTGCGGTTGTATTGGTTCTAGTATTCTTCATTACATCGTCTGACTCAGGCTCTCTAGTTATCGACAGCATTACTGCTGGTGGTAAAGTTGATACGCCTGTGCCTCAGCGTGTGTTCTGGGCGTTCCTTGAAGGTGCGATTGCTGTTGCTCTATTGTGGGTTGGTGGTACTGAAGCAGTACAAGCTCTACAAGCGGGTGCAATCTCTACAGCATTGCCATTCACCATCATTCTATTACTGATGTGTGTGAGCTTGCTAATGGGTATGCGTACAGAAAAGCGCTAGGCTTTTTAAGCTGAAATCTACAGCAATTTATACGCAGTAGAGTGGTAAATAATATGAAGGCAGAAGAGGAAACTCTTCTGCCTTTTTTGTTTCTTCTTTACCATGTTTTCTGTCCATTTTTAGCGTGTAAAGTGCGATAAAAAATCTAATAACCGCAGAGATAATGCCGCCTTAAATTTGGCGACAAGCCAAGGAATTGACATTAGGTAAGCTTATGGTTTGATTAAAATTATATTCCGATATTAAATTGTGAAATCGCTCGAATTTAATACTGATATTGGGTAGTATGCGCGGGATTTCCCACCACTCGTGAAACTTTGACATGAAACTAACACTAAAGCAGAAGTTGATAGGTGCTAGCCTATCTGCTGTTGTCGTTATGGCTACAGCGTTGACTTGGTTATCAGCAAACCAATTATTTGAACAGACTCGTAATGGCGTATACCTACGAGCTGAAAGCGTATCTGAAGCAGCATCTGAAGGTATTAAAAACTGGATTGATATCCGTACTGATATCGCATCAGCATTTAATGAGTTTTCACGAGAAGGTGATGTTGTCCCTTTCCTTAGACAAGCTCGTGTAGCGGGTGGCTTTGACGATATCTTTTTAGGTACCCCAGAAGGTGGAATGTACCGTTCACATCCTGAACGTAATCGTGCAGATTACGATCCTCGTCAACGTCCTTGGTACCAAGAAGCAAACGCTGCTGGTAAGCAAATCATTACTACGGCTTACCAAGATGCAATCACCAAAGCACTGCTAGTAACGATCGCAGAACCTGTTCGCCACAACGGCCAACTTGTTGGTGTTGTTGGTGCAGACGTACTTATCGACCAATTGGTTAACGATGTAATCAGCCTTGATGTTGGTGACAACGCATACGCAATGCTAATTGATGCTTCTGACGGCACATTCCTAGCACACCCAGATTCAGCACTAAGCTTGAAGCCGGTAAGCCAGCTTTCAAACGATATCTCTATGCCTATCATCGAAAACGCAGTGCGTACGGGTAGCATCGAGATCATCAAAGAGCGCGGCGCAGATAAGCTGCTTTACTTCACGAAGGTGCCTAACACTAACTGGATCTTCGCGGTTCAGATGGACAAAGCAACAGAAGAAGCGAACCACTCAACGCTACTTACTCAGCTGATCATCACTGCTGTCATTATTACGCTAATCGTAATCGTACTTGTGTCTTGGTTAGTAAGCTTCCTATTCCGCGACCTAAACCGCGTTTCAGCAGCACTTGAAGAAATTGCTTCAGGTGAGGGCGACCTTACTCAACGTCTTGAGCCTAAGAGCGACGACGAAATTGGTCAGCTTGCTGCAAACTTCAACCGTTTTGTGGGCAACATGCACACCATGGTGATCAAGCTAAGCGAAGTATCTGCTGCGCTGGGCAATCAAGCGCGTCAAACGGCTTCTCAAGCTGAAGAACGTAGTGCTCGTATCCAAATGCAACAAGACGAGATCAACATGGTAGCAACAGCCGTTAACGAAATGGCTGCAGCAACACAAGAGATTGCGGGTAACGCAGACCACACTGCACAGAACTCATCTGAAGCGGTTGGCGCGTGTGAGCACGGTACTGGTCAAGTGACACAGACTCAAAGCTCTATCCAAAACCTTGCTCAAGAAGTTCAAATCGCAACCAACGTGATTCTAGAACTTGAAGAGCACGGCAACAGCATCAACGCTATCTTGTCTAACATTCAAGGTATTGCAGAACAAACAAACCTACTTGCACTTAATGCCGCTATTGAAGCTGCACGTGCCGGTGAGCAAGGTCGTGGTTTCGCAGTAGTTGCGGATGAAGTTCGAGTTCTAAGCCAACGTACACACGGTTCAACGCAAGAAATTCAACAAACGATTGAGTTGCTGCAAGGTACAACAGGCAAAGCGGTTAACATCATGAACGATAGCCGTACTCTTGCTGAAACCAGTGTTGATGACGCGAACTCAGCGGCTGCAAGCCTAACGCAAATCCATGCTGCTGTTGAACGTATCAGCGACATGGCAACACAGATTGCTTCTGCTGCAGAAGAGCAAGCGTCAGTAACGTCTGAGATTACTCGTAACACTGAAGGAATCCGTGACGTATCTAACGAGCTAGCAGATGAAGCGCACCAAGCTGCAGAGCAAGCTGCGCAGCTTTCTGAACTGTCTCACGAGCTAGAAAGCGAAATCAGCCGCTTCAAGCTGTAAGCGCTAACCGATAATTTGAAAGCCGAATGTGAATATCACATTCGGCTTTTTTGTGCGTGCTAGTTAGAGTTGTGACCCAAACTAATTGTTCGGGTAACCTGGGAACTTGGCTTTAAGGGCAAGTCGCTTAGGGAAGTACTGCTCCATAAATTTCACCATCGCAGGGTCGTTCGCTTGTAGCTCTGTGAACGTTGCTGAACTTAACTCATCAGCGCTGTAACCTTTATGGTTCAGGTCGTAGTAGGCATACAGAGAATAGGCTAGGTACTCTTGATCATAAGATTCTGCATCTAAGTTTGCTTCATCCTTAGTCGAGTCTTTACCGTTCGGATAGTAAGAGCCTGAAAGAATCGCTTTCTCATTCAGTTCATCTAACTCTTTCTGCATCACACCCCAGTTCGACGAAGAAGATTGTACCGCTAGGTTCATCACACCGTAATCGTGAACAAAGTGAATGATCTCTTCAAACGCAGCGTCTCGTTGAGTGACTAGGTCCGGTTTATTCTCGCCTGTTGTTGTGTCAGTAGTTTCAGTCGCGAACAGATCTTGGAAGCGGTAATTTTCTTCTAAGAAGTCACCAACTCTTCCTTCCCAATATTCATCTGATAGAAATGCCATCGCAGCTTTACTGTCGTAAATAGCCTTAGTCACTTCAGCGGGGAAGCTATCAAGGTAGTACTCCATGATGTTCTTAACATGAGCGACTTTTGCCTCTGAATTGTTTGCAGATTTATCTTCGATCAACAGCGGGATCTTATAGCCATGAACTTCTACACAAGTTCGTTGCTTGATGCCATTTGCAAGCAGCTCACCCGTTGTGTTTGAGATAACAGAGCAGTCAGCTGTAGGCACACGTGAGAATGTCTCTGAGGCGCTTTGAGCAAAGGATGGAACAAATTGAATGCCATTGCTCAGAGTGTTACCAACACGAACATAGAGGTTCATAGGCCTCATTTGGTCGATATTAAATTTGTCACCGGTAGCATCAATAATGAATTGCTTATTGATGGTCACGGTGTCCGCTTTTTTCCATCGAATGACGTTGTTTATGTCGTTTTCAACCTCAGCGATAGCAAGCTTTTCAGGTGTCTTTGTTGTGTTAAAGTTTTCGTAGTAAATATCGAAATTTTCAACGTTAAACGTTTTACCCGCTGAGTTTGTTGCTGTTACAGAAAAGGTAATATCAGCATCGTTTTGGGTTTTGTAGTTGCGCTCAGGAATGCCGTGAACTTGTGCGAAGCTGCCGCTAGATTTTAGATTATTACCATACTGAGTAATATCAATGTTCACGTTCTTGTCTGTACCCGCATCAATCGATTTCACGCTGAATTGCAGTGAGTAATTACTTCCTAAGCTAACCACTGAGCTAGCGCTTGATGCGTCGATGACATTCTTTGATACGTTACCGTCGCTACTTCCGCCACACGCGGTGAGCATCGTAGTCAGAACTAGAGTTGGAATTGTGAGTTTGTATACCATAGTGGACCAAGTTATCTGCAAGCTATAAAGCCAGCATGTTACAAGAAATGGCATTTGCTCTTAGTAAGCTTTTGTAAGTAATGTATTAATAGTGCTTACAAATAAGCAATAAGTGATTGGCGGTGGTTATTTGTTTGAGTTGCTCGAAACTAGAATCACAAACAACAAAAAGCCCGAGTATAAACTCGGGCTTTGAATGGTTTTCTTTATAGCTTAAGGAGAAGCTAGATTGCCTGACGAAGTTGGAAGTAACGTCCTTCTTCGTTTAATAGCTTCTCGTGAGAGCCGTTTTCAACAATCTCGCCTTGTTCAATCAGAACGATAGAATCCATCGATTCCAGACCAATCAAACGGTGTGTAATGAAGATAACCGTCTTGCCTTCGAAGTGCTTCTCGAACAGCGTCATGATGCTTTGCTCAGTTTGCTTATCTAAGCCTTCTGTCGGCTCATCGAGAAGCAGGATAGGGGCATCATGAAGAATGGCACGTGCAATACCAATACGGCGCTTCTCACCACCAGAAAGTTGACGACCACCGTCACCCAACCAGCTATCAAGTGCATTATTCTCAAGCAGCTTTTCTAGGCCAACGTCTTTTAAGATATTCGCTAAGTGATCATCGGTTGCTTCTGGTCTTGCAATCAACAAGTTGTCACGCAAAGTACCATTTAGAATGTCGACACGTTGGCTTACTACACTGATTGATTCACGAAGTTGCGATTCATTCCATTGTGTCAGCTCAATGCCCGCGATAGAGATGTAACCCTTTTTCGGGTCCCAGTAGCGAGTCAGAAGTTGAATCAGAGTCGATTTACCAGAACCCGTTTGACCCACAATCGCAACCTTGTTCGTTGCAGGGATCGTTAGGTCGACAGCGTTCAGAACACTGCGCTCAGAGTCAGGGTAGTTGAACGTCACGTTTGAGAACGTAATATCAAGTGGCTTGTTGATGTCGAGCTTCTCTTCAGCAAACTGAACTTCAGGCTCCGACAGAATCACTTCGTTCAAGCGACGAGCAGAAGACAGAGTTTGACCTAAATGCTGGAACGCGCCTGCGATTGGCATTAATAGCTCGAAGCTTGCCATAGTTGCGAATGCCATTAGCGCGATGAACGGGTCTGGTGCATTACCACCCACACCGTCAGCGGCAAGCCAAAGCATAAGAACCAGCGTCAAACCGTTGAACAGCATTAGCGCTGCTGAAGCCATACCGGTTAGGTTAGCGTTCACAAACTGATTCGCCATCAGCTTGCGTTGCGTTTCTAGAATTGCATTGCGGTAACGCTCTTCAGCACCGAACAGAGTTAGTTCGCTATAGCCTTCAATCCAATCCAGAGTGGTAACACGAAGATCTGCTTTGTTCTGTGTTAGCTCACCGCCGTTACGCTTACCTAGCTTGTAGAACAAGACAGGCCAAACTAGCAGCATGATCAGAAGGATAGAACCTAAGATAAGGCCTAGCGAGGTATCAAACCACATCAAGAACAGAGTCAGGAAGAAGATCCCGAACACACCCACCGTCACTGGGCTTACTAAGCGCAAGTACACGTGGTCCATGGCGTCGACATCAGCAACCAAACGGTTGAGAAGGTCAGCATCACGAAGGTTTGAAATACGACCTGGGATCAGTGGAGCCAGCTTCTTGAAGAAGAAGATACGTAGATCTGTCAGTAGCTTGAATGTCGCATTGTGGCTCACAACACGTTCACCCCAACGACCCGCAGTACGGCTCATTGCTAAACCACGTACACCACCGCCCGGTAGCATGTAGTTGAAGGTTTCACGCGCAATCGTAAGGCCAGCAACCGCAGAAGCTGAAATGAACCAACCCGATAGCGTTAACAAGCCGATAGAAGCCGACAGAGTAGCAAAAGCCAATAGCATGCCTAGTGATAGGCCAAACCAATGCTTTTTATAGAGTTTCAGGTAAGGCAGTAAATCACGCATCTAAATTACCCTTATTATCTTGTTGAGCTAAGTTCGCGTTCAGCATCTCTTCGAACAAACCACCCGCAGTTGAAAGCTGAGAGTAATGACCTTGTTCAACCAGACCACCATCACGCATAACCAGAATATTATCGACTGATTTAAGAGGAGCGAGTTGGTGCGTCACAAGTAGGGCAGTGCGGCTTTCAATATTGCTATTGATGCCTTTCATTACTAACTGTTCGCTACGAGTATCTAGGCTGGCAGTGGGTTCATCTAACAACCAGAACTGGCCATCTTGAATCATTGCGCGAGCTAGTGCCAAACGTTGAGACTGACCAACAGACAGGCCACCAGAGCGATCAGAAATCATGTAATCCAAGCCGTGCTCGTTAACGAACTCGCTAGCAAATGATTGCTCTAGTGCGTTTTGAACTGTTTGGTCAGCGATATCGTGCTTACCAAGAGTGACGTTGTCACGAATGCTGCCGTGTAACAACAATGGGTTTTGACCAACCCAACTAATCGTTTTACGCCAAGAGGCTAAGTCTAAGTCACGCAGTTCAACCCCATTGATTTTCAAGCTTCCTTCATAAGGCATGAAACCAAGGATGGCATTGATCAAACTTGTTTTACCCGCACCACTTGGGCCAACTAACGCAGTCGATTGGCGAGTGTTCAGTGCGAACGAGATAGGACCAACCAATTGAACGCCTTCAGGGCTTAACACTTTTAGGTCGGTAGCTTCAATATTAATGCCTTGAGCCGGATCGAGTTGAGTGTCGCCTGATTTAACCTTAGTGATGTCGGTTTCTAAGAACTCGACAATACTTTCGGCTGCGCCAACCGCTTGTTGTTTCGCGTGGTAGAAAGTACCTAAGTCACGTAGAGGTTGGTAAAACTCTGGCGCTAAGATAAGGATAAACAAACCGGCGAATAGCGTAATGCCTGCACCGTAGTGGCCGAAGTTCAGCTCACCGATGTAGGTGAAACCAAAGTAAACCGCTGTCATTGCGATAGAGATCGACGTGAAGAACTCAAGTACAGCAGAAGACAAGAAAGCGATTTTCAACACATCCATGGTACGCGTTCTGAACACTTCAGATGCACCTTTAAGTACCTCTGTTTCAGCGTTTGTGCGGTCAAATAGACGGATGGTTGTCATTGACTGCAAACGGTCGTAAAAGTGACCAGAAAGACGTTGCAGTGCTTTGAAGTTTTTACGGTTTGCATCGGCTGCTTTCATACCTACAAGTGCCATGAACATCGGCACCAGTGGAGCAGTAATCAAGAAGATCAGTCCTGCTGCCCAGTTAACTGGGAACACCACAACCAAAATAATGAATGGAATCATTACCGATAAAGACATTTGAGGTAAGTAACGAGAGAAGAAGTCTTGCATGTCTTCTACTTGTTCTAACAACAAGGTTGCCCACGTACCCGCAGGTTTGCCTTTGATATAAGCAGGGCCTAGCTCACGTAACTTATCAAGGATGAGTTGCCTGATGTAGACACGGATCTGTTCACCACAGCGATAACCTGCGATTTCACGTCCCCATGTACAGCCAGCACGGCCAACGACCGATAATGCCAAGCCTGCGAAATGACCAACCAGTTCAGATTTATCGACATTCTCGATGATCAGCTGGTGAAGAATAGAGGCGAGAAGAGCTGCTTGAGCAATTAAAAACACGCTTGAAAGTACGCCAAGGCTAATCGCAATCATAAGCCAGCGTTTCGCTAACTTACTCTGTTGCTTAAGCCACTTGTTCAAGCTGCGTTGTTTTTTCTTATCCATTATGAAGGCTTAATGATAATTATTATTTGTTGAGGGCGGGTAGTATACAAAAGAAAGCCCAGTGGATATACCGCTGGGCTCTAGGGATTTACAACAAATTGTGATGATGCCCTGCATCTACTGAGGCGAGAGCTCCGATAATCAAATCTGCAATCTCAGATTTACTTATCGTTAAGGCCATCTAGGAAGCGTTCAGCATCCAATGCAGCCATACAACCCGTGCCTGCAGAAGTAATTGCTTGGCGGTAATTGTGGTCCATTACATCACCTGCAGCGAATACGCCTGGGATGCTGGTTTGTGTTGCGTTACCTTCAAGACCAGACTGAACGATGATGTAGTCATCTTTCATGTCGACTTGGCCTTTGAAGATTTCAGTGTTTGGTTGGTGACCGATAGCAATGAATGCGCCCATTACTTCGATGTCTTCTGTCTTATCAGACTGAGTATCTTTAATACGAACGCCAGTTACGCCCATGTCGTCGCCTAGAACTTCGTCTAGCGTGCGGTCAGTGTGAAGAACAATGTTGCCGTTCTCTACTTTGTCCATTAAACGCTTAACAAGAATCTTTTCAGCGCGGAACGTGTCACGACGGTGAACTAGGTGAACTTCAGACGCGATGTTAGACAGGTAAAGTGCTTCTTCAACTGCTGTGTTACCACCACCAACAACTGCTACTTTCTGGTTGCGGTAGAAGAAACCATCACACGTTGCACAAGCAGAAACGCCGCGGCCTTTGAATGCTTCTTCAGACTCTAAACCTAGGTACTTAGCTGATGCACCTGTTGAGATGATCAACGCATCACATGTGTACTCGCCAGAATCGCCTTTAAGACGGAAAGGGCGGTTTGATAGGTCGACTTCGTTAATGTGGTCGAACAGGATCTCTGTTTCAAAGCGCTCTGCGTGTTCTTTCATGCGATCCATCAGTGCTGGACCCGTTAAACCTTCAGCATCACCCGGCCAGTTTTCCACTTCTGTTGTGGTTGTAAGCTGACCACCTTGCTGCATACCGGTAACCAGTACTGGGTTTAGGTTTGCACGAGCAGCGTAAACTGCAGCTGTATAGCCAGCAGGGCCAGAACCAAGAATCAATAAATTACAGTGCTTTACGTCGCTCATGAGGACTCCGAAATTGAAATTGTTTTTATTTATAATCGCTTAGGATTGTATGGAAAATATGGAGGCAATAAAAGGTTAAACAAGGGCTGAAGTGTAATTAATCGTTATAGGTTAGAACATAAGCTATTTTTAGGAACTTAGGCACATCAAGGGGTGTTGCATTATTAATGCGTTGAGTGAGTGTTAATGCTGAAAATGCATGTAGTAGCTTATTGAGGTGCAGTTTGCCTAAACCAAGAAAGTTAATAACGTAATGGTATAGGACTGAACCCTGTTGTCGAGTTACTTGTGTTGGCATGGTCTAAAGCAGACTGCTAGATTGAAAAAGCCTCGCATTTGCGAGGCTTTTATCGAACGGCCTGTTATCAATAGTAATTAAAGCTCAGCGATCAATTCTATTTCTACTAGAGCATCTAATGGTAAACGAGCAACCTCTACGCATGAACGAGCTGGTTTATGTTCGCCAAAAAACTCAGAGTAAGCGGCATTGAACTCTGCAAAATTATTCATATCAGACAAGAACACCGTCGTTTTAACAATGCTCTCTTTTTCGCAGCCAGCTTCCGCAATTACGGAACTAATATTACGGAAAATTTGCTCAGCTTGCCCCGTCACGGTACTAGCAGAAAACTTCATTGTTTCTGGGTCTAGAGGTAGCTGACCAGAAAGGTAAAGCATACCGTTAGACTTGATAGCTTGAGAAAAAGGGCCAACTGCTGCAGGTGCTTGTGTCGAGAATACAATTTCCATGAAAACTCCAAAATATCATCGTGTGATGATGTGAAAAATAATTAATAAATGCGCGTGAAGCCGTTTTCTAGATCTTCAATAAGATCGGATACGTTTTCGAGACCTACATGGATTCGTACTAAAGTACCTTCAAAATCAACAGGGTTTGCAGGGCGAATAGCATTCAGCTCTTCAGGTTGATTAGCAAGAATCAACGACTCGTAACCGCCCCATGAATATGCCATTGAGAAATGCTTAAAATTGTCTAAATATTCCTCAAGTTCTTCTTGGCTGAGTCTCTTATTTAGGACGAAGCTGAATAGACCATTACAGCCTTTGAAATCGCGAACGTAGAATTCATGACCTTTACAGCTTGGTAGTGCAGGATGGTTAACTGTTGCAACTTCTGGGCGCTCCGTTAACCATTTAGCCACTTCGATACTAGCTTTCTCGTGTTGAGCTAAACGAATTCCCATAGTACGTAAACCACGTGAAGCGGTGTAAGCTGTGTCTGCATCAACCATCTGACCCATTAGGTAAGAACGCTCACGTAAACGATCCCAACAACGCTCGTTGCTTACAGCCGTACCCAGCATTGCGTCTGAGTGGCCAACGATGTATTTAGTGCCAGCTTGAATTGAGATATCTATACCGAATTCCAGTGCAGGAAATAGAATGCCTGCAGCCCAAGTGTTGTCGATCATAATAATGACATCTTTAGATACAGCGCGAACCGCTTTGACAATAGCTGGAATGTCTTGAACTTCCATGGTTACTGAACTTGGTGACTCTAAGAAAACTACTTTTGTATTAGGTTTTACTAAATCAGCAATTTCAGAACCAATTGTTGGGTCGTAGTATGTTGTTTCTACAGCCATGTCTTTAAGAATGATATTGCAGAAATCTTGAGTTGGCTCATAAGCGGCACCTGTCATAAGAACGTGATCGCCCGAGGCGACGAATGACAATATAGAATTTGTTACGGCAGCTGCACCACATGGGTATAGCGCGCAACCCGCACCATTTTCTAGCTCGCACATAGCATCCTGTAGAGAAAAGTGAGTCAGAGTGCCGCGACGTCCATAGAATAATTCACCTTTTGCACGGTTTGCTGTTGCGTCTTTCTTCTCTTTAACACTGTTAAACACAAGTGAAGATGCACGTTGAACGACAGCGTTTACAGAACCTTGTTGAAAACGAGGTTTGCGACCTGCGGTAACTAATTTTGTTTCGATATGTTTACTAGTCATTTTTTTATCCTATGCCAATTGTTCAGCAGGTTGTGATAGTTCTTGAGGTTGTTTTTCTTTACCCATGAAGCGTTCTACGATTTGTGTTGCGTTAATGTCGTGCACAACGTTGAGTACTGTTGCTGGCGCATCACATATAGTGCCGATTACTACGAGTACTGGAATTACTTCAAGTGGAAGGCCGAGCGTAGTGACAATGAAAATCTCACCTAAGAAAGCGCCGCCCGGTACACCACCGATGATGATTGCCGATAGCACGGCAATAACCATGGTCATAACGAATACATCAAAACTAAATGGAAGCCCTAAAACTGCGTAGATAAAGACCACTTTGATAGCCGCAGTAATAGCAACACCTGATTTATTAAGGTTTACGAAGAGTGGGATACAGATATCGTATATTTCTTTTTTGATACCCATGCTGTCAGCCGCTTTGATAGTGACTGGTAGAGTGCCAAGAGAAGAACATGTGCCTAGCGCTGTAATTGATGGGGCAGCTGCGTATTTCCAGAACTGCTTAACGGCATTAGTGCCACCACCGATGTATGAGTAGATAGTTGCACCAACTGCGTAATAAATGACCATATATCCGCACAGTAGGCCGATAACTGTAGCAAGAGGAGCTAAGATTGAACTGTCTTGAGATGCCATTGTTGCAGCAAAGAATGCGCCAAGGCCGACAGGAGCGAGTTTCATAATAAGGCCAACGATGTTCATCACTATAGCGTTAGCTGCATCAACCAACTCAGCAATTTTCTTACCTTGCTCACCGGCTTGGCTAATCGCTATTCCCGCCAGTACAGACATGATAATAAGTGCAAGAATGTTCGATTTAGATAATAAGCCCACAAAGTCGTTGGTCGTAAACATGCTGACAAAGTCCATACCACCAGCACTGCCTGTAAATTCTTGGCTTAAGTCGATGGTCACACCTTGAGATAGGTCAAATAGCTGAGCGATACCAACAATTCCCAGTGATGGGAAAAATGCCATTGCAATTGAAATCGTCAGTACTAAGCCTAGAATCTTGCCAAGTTTCTTTAAATCAGTCATGCCCGCAATTGAAGACATTACACTAAGTGAAACTAAAGGAACGATGATCATGAATAGAAGGTTAAGAAAAATTTGACCGATTGGTTTTACCTTAAGTGCAAGTTCTGGTGCGGTTATTCCAAAGATTGCGCCAATAATAAGCGCCAATAGTAAGACTATTGATGAGCGGTAAGGCTCTAGCTTTTTTAACATAATGTTTCACTCTTGTTAGTAATTGTGATTAATAATTAATTATACGAACACTTGAATTTGGAGTGATTATGGAGAAAAAATTATACTAAAACAGTGATTATGATCTCTAAAGTGATATTTATGGATAATTTTTTATAATTTAATGTATTGGATCAATTTTTGTGATAATTTTTTATTAAATAAAGAAATGGAGCGATTTAATGAACTACTTAGTCCCGTATGAACCGATTGTTGATATGCTTGCTGACTTTTTGGGAGAAAATGTCGAAGTAGTGTTACACGATCTTAGAGATATGGAGTCATCCATATACAAGCTTAGAAATGGACATATAAGCGGTAGGGTGGTTGGAGATCCTGTGACCAACCTTGTAGTCAAATCAATCGCTACAGATAATTCGGTCGATTATGAATACAACTATGTAGGTCTTTCGAAGGACGGAAAAAAGCTAAAATGCGCAACTCTTTATATTCGTGACGAGAATAAGAGAATTGTTGGTGCTTTGTGTATCAACATGGTTGTAGAGCAGTTTTTAAATGCTAAGAAATTTATTGACTCGTTTCTTGCTGGTTATGTGCCAAATGAGGAAGACAATAGTGTTGATGAGCATATTGGAGTTAGTATCCCTGAGATGGTTGATATTCGTATCGATAAAGTGATTGAAGCTTACCCTGTGACGCTAGCTGAACTATCGAAGGAAGACAAAATTGCTATTGTTACGGATCTAAATAATGAAGGGATATTTTTATTAAAGGGAGCTGTTGGAAAAATTGCTAATAAATTAAACATATCTGAACCTACTGCTTATAAATATTTGCAACAGCTTAAGTAATAACTGTTCGCCTCTAACTCGCTGTGAAGGTTAAAGTTAATTGTCATTTCTAGCATGTGACGTGTATAACTCATTGGTTTTTTTATATAAAAACCAATGAGGAATTCTAGATTAGAACTTAATGAAGACAAACGTCTTCGTGGCTGATCTAAAATCGATAAAAAGGGGCCTCAGCCCCTATAAATAGTAAATAAACCTATTGTCCAGTTTTTGATGTTCCTTGTTCACTGATTCCGTTTGTTCCGGAAGGGGAGGTGAATGGCGCTGGGCGTTCAACAATGATTGGCTTGGCTGGTTGTTTTTGATGAGGTTGTGTATCACTCGGAGCTATTCGGCTAAATGTACGGGCTGCTGTCGCAACATCTTTCATCTGTGCAATGAAGTCAGGGACGTTGTTGGTGTCCGCTTTACCGTCGTTAAATGTATAGAAGTTCTTGGCCAATTCCCCCTTCACATCCATTTTCTTGTCGTGGTTGAAATCACCAAGGTAAGCACCTAATGTTGCAAGCTGAGTACCACGTTGTCGGTATAAGTTTTCTTTATGTCTATGGCTAGCGGATTCTTTAAGGATGTAGACTGCAGGTGCAGTACAGAATGTTAATGTTAAAAATCTCGGTAAAAACCAATCTAAAATGCCAGCATTTTCAAGAGTGGTAAGCTGAATTAGGAATAAGATGGCGCTGCCAACAACAACGAAAAGAAGCCCTATACCAAAATTACGAAGTCTATCTGCAGCTTCTTTTTCATTTGTGGCTTGTTCAAGGTTATGTCGTGCGAGTTTCTCATCTCCGGCTTCCTCAAACATTCCTACCATCTCATGATAAATCGCTTTAAAGGCTCTGTGATCTTCTTCTGTCTTACGTTTTAAGTCATCAATTTCTTTTTGCTTATCTTGAACTGCTAGGTCTAATTTGTTTTCTATTTCTCGAATTAAAGAATCGCGTTTAGACTCTAAGGTTTCAGACAAATTATCTAACTGTTTGTTTAAAGTAACTTGAGCATTTGATGTTAAATTCGTGACATTAGATTCGAATGATTTAGTCGCATGTTGAGTTGATTTTACGTGCGCCAAAGCCTGATCGCTTAGGTCTTTTTGAAGCTTAGATGAAAGAGAATAGATGCTCTCCATGCTGTTATTTACGTCTTGCTTTATAGCCTCAAAATGTGCCTCACTTTTGGAAGTTAGATCTTTATTTTCAAGCTTAATATTTGCAATCTTTTGTTCAAGATTTTCGAATTTATCTAATTGTCTTTGATCGTAACTCTTTTGCTCTTTAGCAAGCTGTTCAACGGTCCTATTTGTTCTTGTCAGACGCTCTGCAGAAATAGAGATTAAATACCCTCTAAAAATGTCACGAAGTTCTGAGACCTGAGATGTTAGTAGATGTTTTGTTATGATTCTATCGTGGTATGTTTCATCTTCACTTTCGATAAAACGAAAATTATTTAGAGCTAGACTCAAGTGAATAATTGCTGATAACAGATCTACAGCAAGATCAAAGCGCTCTGGAATAAAGCTATCTTCAAAGTTTTCCTGATAGTAATGGTTGGACTTTCTTAATCTTTCTACTGCTATTAAAACTTTTTCATTTTCCGGGATGTCGAGACGAACCCAATTTATGCTGTCAATTAAAGTTATAAGCTCAGTTAAAGCTTTTTCCGTTTCATAGTGGCTCTTGAATATCTTAATGTATTCCATATTTCCTAAAACCTTTGCCCTGGCCAAACGACTTCGTTGGTGACTTCAAAATCTATCGTTGCCATATCATTTTTTGTTAGTTCCCACTGCTCTTAGGTCGTATCGCCGTCGACTACGCATAAGCCTGATTTCGTAAATTGCAGACGTTTAACTATTAGCTGATCATCGAAGTGAAACAGGCAAATACCGTATCTTACGAAATCTTCAATACTTGATTTTAAGATTTGGAATCATGCTGTTACACGAATAGGCATAATAAATCAGTGGTTTAGATTAGCATATATCTTTTTTATCAATGTGGTTTCGTTGAGGGCGGCCGAGTTCCCCCCGAACTCGACCTGTTCCAGACGCGCAAGCAAAGGCGTTTGGTTTCTGGCGTACTCATAAATTAACCAATTTCAGTTTGTTGTGTAAATAATCAATAGCTTGCCAATTGATAGGTAGGTCGTATTTCGTTGTGCAAAAGCATAGAAATGAATGATGGCGAGTGTGATGCCTGAACTCAGGCAAGGAGGCTGGCGTATTAAAGGGCAAGGGCTGACACAATATGAAACTTGGCTTGTTAGTTAATAATATCGTTAAATTTAAATTTGCAGGGATTTATAACTAGCTAGTGGAGTGTGCTAGTTTTAAGAGTTGGTCATCTTTTATTCTGGTGTTATACACTGCTTTTTATTTCTCGATTGGATTTAGTGTCTGAATTATTAAATCTGACGGGATAAATGATTGTTTAATGTTGATTTGGCAAGATCTTCAAGTATCCTTTATGTAAATAAAACGTTAAATATCGAAAGTTAATTAACAATCATTAAGGAGTCGATGATGTTACATGCTCACGAAAATACCCTACATATTACCCACCTCAGTAACCACGCGGTTAAGGAGTTGTCACCATCATTCTCTAAGCTACCAAGCACAGAGCATGCGGATGGCCAGTTCCGATTGAGAAGGTACTCAGTGGTTGAATTCAGTAATGGACAAGTCGTTGAGCTAGACAAACATAACTTTGTTCAGTCTGAAGACATTAATCACTTTCAAGGTGACGTTGTTCGTCAGTTCGAGCCGATTGAAGCGAATATTCTAAGCAGTGAAGGCATGCAAGAGATGTGTGAACTGTTTATTGAAACCAACGGGCTTGAAGACGGACAAGAAATCGAAATCCATCAGATCCGCATCGCCGCTATTTTTGAAGAAACTCAGGTTGCACCAGAAGGTGTTCACCAAGATGGTTTTGACCACATTGCGATCATTGGTGTTACTCGCCACAACATCGTTGGTGGTGAAGTGATGCTTTATCAAGATAGCCACGAAGCACCATTCTTTAGAAAAGTGCTAGGCGATGGTGAAGTGGCAATGCTTGCAGATAGTAAGCTTTGGCACAACGCACAACCGATTCGTACCATAGACCACGGCGAGATGGGCTACATGGATGTGTTTGTTCTAACGGCTAAGGATGCGCGCAATGTCCTTCACTCTTAATGATGTGCGCCAGCAGTTTAGCGCGTTAGGCCAATATCATAATGGAAAGCCAGTCACTTTCTTTGATGGGCCGGGTGGCTCACAGGTGCCTGAGAATGTTTTAGCGTCAATGACCGAATACCTAGGGCATTTCAATTCAAACCTAGGCGGCCACTATTTTTCTAGCCAAAAGACCACAAGCTTAATGCAGCAAGCGCGAGAAGCGGCGCAAGCACTGCTTAATGCGGAGTCTTCTGGCAACGTTGTGTTCGGTGCGAACATGACATCGCTGACCTTCCAACTGAGCCGAGCGATCAGTCGAGATTGGAAAGAGGGCGATGAAGTTATCGTCACGGCGTTAGATCATTATTCGAATGTATCGAGCTGGCAGCAAGCGGCAGACGATAAAGGCGCGATTGTTCGCCAAGTTCGTGTAGACGAATCGGATTGCAGCTTGGATATGGCGCATTTTGAGTCACTGCTTAACGAGAAAACCAAACTTGTCGCGGTGACGTTTGCTTCGAACACGACAGGTTCTATTGTCGACATGGCAAAAGTTATTGAGCTTGCACATCAGCATGGTGCGCAGGTTTATGTCGATGCCGTTCATTACGCACCGCACCACTTGATCGATGTTCAGCAATTGAATTGTGATTTCTTAGCGTGCTCGGCTTATAAGTTCTTCGGCCCGCATGTGGGCATTGCTTATGTTGCACCTCAATGGCTACACACGTTAAAGCCTTACAAGGTTGAGCCAGCGACAAACATTGGCCCAGGCCGTTTTGAGACAGGCACGCAAAGCTTCGAAGGCCTTGCCGGTGTGATTGCAGCAGTAGATTACTTGGCGCAGTTTGGTGAGCCAACCGACTCATTGCGTTCTCGTTTAGAGCAAAGCTACGCGCTTTATAATAAGCATGAAAGCCAACTGAGTGAGTACTTCCTTAAACGCTTGTCTGATCTTGAAGGGGCAAAGCTTTATGGAAAAACCGAGTTTGACTCGAACCTAAGAACGCCAACCTTTGCGGTTACCTTTGAAAACCATTCTCCAGAGTTCATCGCCAAGAAGCTGGGTGAGCATAATATCTGTGTGTGGAATGGTCACTTCTACGCACTAGGGTTGGTGAAGCAGTTGGGTATTGAAGAGCAGGGCGTGGTGCGTATTGGTTGTATGCATTACAACTCGATTGAAGAGATCGACTTGCTGTTCAATGTGCTTGAAGGGATCTTGCGAAGTCACTAGCGAGAAGACACTAGCACCTAATAGCGACAGAATTAGAAAAGAGCATACTTCTCTCATGAATATTGAGGTGGAAGTATGCTCTTTTTTGTTTCACCGCGCTTATTACTTATTTGCGTAACGCCAGTGATTTGATTAAGACCGCTATTCAATCAAGACAGCGATTCGACTAAGAAAGCTGCTTAACCAGAGCTGCACCTACAGCGTGTGCGCTGGTTGGGTTCTGGCCTGTAATCACTCGCTCATCAACAATCACAAGTTCTTGCCAAGGCTGAACCTTGTTGAAACGCGCAGCGCTGCGAGCAAGCGACTCTTCGAGTAGGAATGGAATGTCGTTGATGGTGCCAAAGTCGATCTCTTCTTCACGTGTAAAGCCAGTTACCGATTTAGAGCTTAGTAATTTTTCACCGTTGCTCAGAACAATCGGAAGTAGCGCCGCAGGGCCGTGACATACTGATGCAATCACACCACCATCTTCGTAATGCTTAGCCGCAATAGCAGCGAATTGCTCGTTGGTTGCTAGGTCTGAAAGCAAGCCGAATCCACCTGGGTAGAAGATAGCATCGTAGCTTTCTGCATTAATTTGGCTTACAGGAATCGTATTGTTGATGCGGTTCTGGAAATCATCATCAGCCAAGATCTCGGCGTTTACTGAATCCCCTTCAATATCGGTTCCATACAACGGGCCTTTACCACCCTTGATAGAAGCGATGTCGTACTCAAAACCCGCAGCCAAGATCTCTTTCAAAGCATGAGTCAGTTCAGGCGCGTAAGTCCCGTTCGCTTGGTCTGTATCGCCTAGTGTTGCGTGGTTAGTTACAGGTATTAGTATTTTTTTCATGATTCGTCCCTTTGAGCACGTTTGTTTGGGTTCAGCGTCGTTGTTTAGACATCCGCGTTTCTAAGACAGACATCAGTTTTTTTAAGAGAGATGCCGCTGTTTCGTTACCTGTAATACTAGTAGTAAACCATTTGAGTGATAATATGCCGAATAGACAAAACATTATTGCTATATAGCAACAGTAGAATGAGAATTAGTCTGATATGAATTCGTTAGATGTAAACAGGTGAAGTATGGATAGCTTTGAAGGGATTAATGAATTTGTAGCGGTAGCTGAGTGTCACGGCTTTTCTGCAGCAGCAAAACAACTGGGTTGCAGTACCAGCCATGTCAGCCGCCAAGTTTCAAGGTTAGAAGAGAGAGTGGGTGTGGCGTTGCTTGCACGATCTACACGAATGGTAAGCCTGACCGAATCGGGTCACACCTATTATCAGCAGTGCAAAGACTTGGTTATTGGGCTTCAGCAAGCGAATGAACAAGTGACTTCTCAACAAACTCAGCTTAGCGGTACTTTGCGTGTGAGTGCCGCAGGTGCGTTTGCCGAGAATCATGTCGCGGCGGCGTTGATGGAGTTTGCTAAAGATCATCCTGAGCTCACCATCGAAATGAACTTCAATACTAAGATGGTTAACTTCATCGAAGATGGTATCGACTTCGCCATTCGTTACGGCCGATTGGACGATTCAGGTTTGGTGGCAAGAAAGCTCGTTGATCGCCCAATGGCGGCCGCAGCCAGCAAAGACTATATAGAGCAATTTGGTACGCCCACTCACCCTGAGCAGTTGAAAATGCACAGCTGCATTATCGCCAACAGTGATCAGTGGCTATTTGAGAAAGAGGGCAAACCGTTAAATGCAGTGCGAGTGCATGGTCGCTGGCGCAGTAATAATTCGAGCGCAGTATTGAAAGCATGTGAAGAGGGGCTTGGTGTTGTCTACCTCCCCAAAAGTAGTTTCAATGGCGGTCTGACTAATGGAAAGCTTGTCCCGGTGCTTGAAGAGTATTGGGGAGCAGGAACCAGCAGTTGGGTCGTATATCAAAACCGTCGTTTTTTACCCCAGAGAGCACGGTTAGCGATCGACTTCTTGGTTGCTTATTTTTCGGATTGGAATGAGTAACCGACGAGGTTTTAAACGAACAGCCAACAAGATAGAAGTGAATAATGAACGGGTTTGAAAAGAGTCGTGATTAGCGCTAGCTATCCAATTTAACGCCCAAAACAGAAAAGCTAATGCTTACATAGATATACGTTATCTTTTTTTGTTTTTTGACGCGCGTAATAGGAATGAGAGACTTGTCTACTTTTGATAACTGATGTTAGCGATTGAATTGTAGAGAAGCCCGCAACAGTACGATATACTAGATACTATATTAATGTCCCTAACGCGTGATAGATTCTGTGGAAGCGTTGGCAGGATGTGTTGTTATGCTCCAGTTTATGAAGTGTAGCTAGAGTGCGGAGTTGGCAATGTCTTCAATAAATTTCGAATCCACGTACGGTGTAATAACTATTCAAGATATGAATGTAGTTAGTGTTGACGCTAACTATGCTCGCATCTATGGATACCCATCGCCCGAAGAACTACTTTCTAATATCGATAGCTTTCTAGATCTAATCTCAGAAGATTATCATGTTCTCGCCTATCAAAATTACCTTGAAACGGTCAGTGGTCAACGCGACCCTCAGGTTCACACCTATACCAATGTTGATCGTAATGGCAGAGAGTTCACCGTGTTTTCTATCGACCATGTGACGGAGTGGCAGGGAAGACCTGCACTGCAAGTCACGGTGATCGATCTTTCCCCTGCGATTCAGCTGCAAAATGCGGTGCGTGAGCAAGATAAGATGTATCACGACATGATCATGCAATCTGGGCAGGGCATCTTGGTTCACCGAGATTTTAAACCGTTGATGGTCAATCAATCGTGGGTCAAATTACAAGGTGGATCGTCCATAGAGCAAGTATTAGCGCTGGATTCGATCCTTGAGTTGGTACCCAAGCAGAACACTGATGGCATCAATAAGCACTATCATGCGCTTATGTCTGGTGAGTTGTCTGGAACGAGCACTGTGGTCGAAAACATTGGGTTTGACGGTGTGCATCGATTTTTCAATATTTACGACAATGCGATTACGTGGAAAGGTCAGCCTGCGGTTCAGGTTGTGCTCGAAGATGTGACGCAAAAGGTGATGTTGGAAAAGCAGTTGGTTCACCAAGCTAATTACGATGAAATGACGGATTTGCTCAATCGTAGGGCTATTTATGAATGGCTAAGAGAGCATATTATCTCTGAAAATTACCTTGTGTGTATGTTGTTGGATATCGATGATTTTAAGTCGATTAATGACACTTACGGTCATATGGTCGGTGATGAGGTCATTTGTGCTTTGGCTAATATTGCCAAGCGCAATGCCGATAGAGTGGGTGGAGTCGCAGGCCGTTGGGGTGGTGAAGAGTTCATTATCTTTATCCCAAATGCGTCTCTTGAACTAGCATACGAGGTGTCAGAAGAGATTCGCCAACAGTTCCATCACGTTGAGTTCAAAATTGATGAACAGGTTCGATTTAATTCGAGTGTCAGTATCGGAATCAGTGATAGTCGAGCTTGTGAAGACGGTGTCACTATTGACGCACTCGTGAATTTAACCGATCAGTCTCTCTATCGCGCGAAAGCCAATGGCAAGAATTGTGTCGACGGAGATGTGGTTGCGCTCTAACGCTTATAACCATTATCCAATGGCGAATAGAATCGATAGCGAAAAATGCCCTCAAGTCATCACTTGAGGGCATTTTAGTTTTTGGCTATTCACTAAACGCTTCTCACTATAAGAAACGCCTCTAACTATAAGAAACGTTTAAGTTCTACAAGTTATGCAGACACTTCCACTTCGTAAGAACCAAATTTACGGATGTTAATCACACCTGTATCTAGGATAAGGTATTGGCCTTTAATGCCTTGAAGTACGCCTGTCACTTCAGGGTTCTTATCAAAGTTATGCGACACAATCTTCACTGGGTGCTGCTCAACTGGGTAGCTCAGTGAAGTGATGTTCTCACTAAGAATCTCGATTGCATCGTCGCCAAACTTCGCTCTGATCTCTTGGATTTTATCCTCAACCAACGGCAATAGTTCTTTGGCTTTTTCTACCAACTCCATATCGTCGCCGTCGCCTTTAAGCAGCGTGCGCCAGTTGGTTTTGTCAGCAATGTGCTTTGCCAACTCTACTTCGATCAGGCCAGAAATCTGACGTGTTTTTACCTTCAAGATAGGCAAGCCTTGAGTCGCGCCTTGGTCAATCCAACGGGTAGGGATTTGAGTGTGACGAGTAATACCCACCTTAAGGCTTGATGTGTTCGATAGGTAAACGAAGTGATCAACCATGCAGTTCTCTTCACCCCATTGAGGCTCACGACAAGTGCCTTCATCGTAGTGGCAAGTCTCTGGCTTCATGATGCACATGTCGCAGCTTGCTAGCTTTTTCATGCACACAAAGCAGTGGCCTTGAGAGTAGCTTTTCTTGGTTTTCTTACCACACGAACAACAAAAAATATTGCCGGTATGGGTGAGGTTAATGGTTTTACCAATCAGAGGGTTTAGCTCTACAAACTCTTCACCTACAGGTAAACGGTAAGTAACCGCACCATCAAGGGAAGCACTCATCTTCTTGAGTGTACCTTTTGCTAATAAAGACATGACATTACTCGTTGTATTTTGATTATTATTTCGTCCACTCGCTCACCTTGTGAACAGGCGATACGGTTAACGATGATTATGCGATGAGTATAACAAATAGGGCCTGTTTTTATACGCAATATTACTTGATTATTGCGATGGATAATTGATGAGCAAACACTCGCTCAAAATTATGGTATGACATTTTGTTCAGGCGTGATATAACGTTTTTTAGTAAATTATTGGCATTAATATCACTAATTTACCTAACTTATTTTCTATCGTGAAATCCCAACTATAGGGACCTTAAGCCGGAAGCTTAGACGTGAAGTGGATCCATAAAATAGTCATCTTTTTAGTTATCACGACGCTGGCGATTGTCCAGTATTACCGTGTGAGCGGAAATCGTGTGATAACGGCAATTACCCCTGATAAATATGAGTTTATCGCGACCAGCGATCAAGTGGATAGAGGAGTCAGTACGTCCCAATTATCTTATCAAAATGGCCAGTATATTCTCGACTGTGAGCTTAAAAAGTCTGAGTATCCGTGGCCTTATTGCGGCCTATCGATTCGTATCAACCCAGACATTACCACTGGCCTTGACCTTTCTCAGTATCACACCTTTAGAGTCAATATTGATTACCATGCGGAGGCCGATTCTAGCGGTCGTTTGCGAACTTACCTGCGTAATTATAATCCTGCTTATTCGGTTCCTGATGACGAGTACACGCATAAATACAACGGGATGGAGTTTTCTCCAGGAGTCGATGGCGGTGTGATTGAGATTCCGATCAAAAACCTGCAAGTGATGACGTGGTGGTTGGCCGACAATGATGTCGCGCTAGAGCACTCCGCTCCTGAGTACTCGAACATTAATATGGTTGAGTTTGCTACTGCGTCTGGGGCGAAACTTGGCCATCATAGAATCGTTATCCGTAGCATTGAGTTTGAAGGCTCTTACATCACAGGCGAAAGCTTGTTCTTAATCTTACTGTTTGTTTGGGTGGGGACGGGCACCGTGTTCTTGATTTCAGAATTGCACCGTTCTAGGAAACGCATGGTGATTGTTGAAAAGAGACACAACCATCTAAAGAACGTCAACCGAGCATTGAGAGAGCAAAATTTTGAGTTCTCTGAAAAGGCCCATCGCGATGAATTAACCGGAATACTAAATCGCCACGCGATTCGTGATTGGTTGAAAATGCAGTCACAGCATGTGAAGCAAGGGCATGGCAAGCTGGGTATGTTGTATCTCGATATCGACTACTTCAAGAGCGTGAATGACAAGTACGGACACCAAATGGGTGACCACATCTTACGTGAGTTCAGCATGGTGGTGGGCAGTTCGATCAGCGCTACTGACAAGTTGGTGAGGTGGGGTGGTGAAGAGTTCATTGTTTTTTGCCCAGAAACTGATCTTGGCGAAGCACAAAGAAAGGCCGAGAAAATTCGACTTTTAGTCAGCCAGCACCTTTGGGTTCATGGCGATCCACTCACATGCAGTATTGGTGTTGCCGAGATGAAGCAAGAGCGAGTGACAGAGACCATTGCTCGCGCTGATGAAGCTTTATATCAAGCAAAGCATTCAGGTCGAAACCAGGTGATCTTGAGTCACTAATCTGAAAATTGTTTTGATGAGTTTATAAGCCACACGTGCATATGTGACGTGTGGCGTTTTTATGGCTGCTCGATGAGTTTACCCTCTAGAGCCTTTGTTGGTTTGCTTGGATAACGTATAAAAATGATCTCACTGTTCTTTAAATGTCTGCTGGGTGCCGCGGCGGTTTTGTTGATTGCACTATTGTCGAAGAGTAAGAGTTTTTACATCTCTGGTTTAGTGCCGCTGTTTCCGACCTTTGCTCTGATTGCTCACTACATTGTTGGTACGGAACAAACCATGGTGGAGTTGCGCACCACAGCGTTGTTTGGACTGTTTTCGCTTGTGCCGTACGCCGCTTATCTTGGCGCAGTGTACGTGTTCAGTTATCGCTATAACTTGGTGTCGACGCTCTCGTTAGCGACTTTAGTGTGGGTATTGTGTGCTTCTATGTTGTTGCTAGGTTGGACGCGTTTAGTACCAAGTGTGGCGTGAGAACCAGATCTTAAAGTGGTAATGATAGGTTGATGGCAAGCTGGAACAAAAAAGGTGGCGCGGGGCCACCAAAAGGGAAAAGCGTTTCTTGTTTTTATGTGCCCGTTCAGTGCTTGCTTACGCTGAACGGGCATTTTTGTATTGGTTGAACCGGGGGAAGTTCAACCAGTTTAGGGGAGCATTCCTGTAAGTATGCGCTTATAGGACGTTAGTGCTTACCAGAAGATCCAAGCGAACAGAGTCAGAACTAGGATACAAACTAGGTTCAACACCATACCGATTCGCATCATCTCTTTCTGCTTGATGTGACCCGAGCCAAACACGATTGCGTTAGGTGGTGTCGCTACTGGCAGCATGAAGGCACAAGATGCAGCAACCGCAATCAGTGCAGACAAGATAACCGGCGACATACCCAGCGCTTCAGCAATAGTTGCAAATACAGGGACAAGCAATGCCGCACTCGCTGTGTTACTTGCAAATTCCGTTAGGAATACCACGAACGCTACCACGGCTAGAATCGTAAGAAGTACGCCAGCTGTTTCTAAAAATCCGCTTAGTGAGTGCGCTAGGAATACGCTGGTTCCTGTCGCTTTCAGAATGTTACTTAAACAGATACCGCCACCGAACAGGATAAGAACACCCCAGTCCGTTGTCTTCTCAACGTCTTTCCATTCCACCGCTCTAGAGGCACCAAGCAGTACAATGGCGCCAATCGCTACCAAGCTATCAAATTTAGAGAATCCGCCAATCATTGCGTTGATTGGTTTGCCGAATATCCAAAGCGTTACTGTTAAAAGGAAGATAGACAGTGTGATTTTCTTGCTGTTTGTCCACTCAACGGGAGCGTGGTCTAGCTCGAATTTGTGGTCAAGCTTTGGCTTAGTCATCACGTAAAGAATAATCATCGCGATTGGCAGTAAGATCATTGAGATAGGTAGGCCAAGTGCCATCCATTCTGTGAAGCTCAAGCCAACTTCTGCCGCCGCAATTGCGTTTGGAGGACTACCAACCAAGGTTGCGATACCACCGATTGAAGCACAGTAAGCGATACCCAACAGTACGAAAACGTAGGTGTTGCGGTCTTCACTTTGGTCAACTTTGTTCATGATGCCAAGAACAAGCGGAAGCATCATTGCTGTAGTAGCTGTGTTTGAGATCCACATGGATAGACCCGCACTCACACCGAACAACATGAACACAGCGACCGACATTCTGCCTTTTGCTATAAGCAGTACTTTGTCAGCTATCGCTTTATCTAGCTCTTGCTTGTTCAGTGCAGCGGCTAATGCGAAGCCACCCATAAATAAGAAGATGATCGGGTTTGAAAAGTTAGCCAGCGCTGCGGGCGTGTTGAATACACCAAACAAGACAGCCAATAGGGGAACGAGCAAAGCGGTGATGCTGACGTGGATAGCTTCTGTTAACCATAGAATGGCAACGAACACGAGAATACTTAAACCTGTATTCACTTGCGCTTCGAATGGCAGGGTATTGAGCAAAACTGCAAATAGCGTGAAATTACCAATTAATATCATGCTGTTGCGGGTAAACAACCAGTGTTTCAGTGTAGTAACAAGTGCCGTCATAAGACGCTCCTTTTGTTTATCCTCGTTGTATTGGTGCACGACTTCATTGAGTTGTGCTTATTATTTTCGAGGTATATAGCTTGATGTAGGGTCAGACTTTGTTGGAAGAATGTTACTCAAGTTAATAAAGGAGTGTTGGTGTGTTTTTGCTTAACAATGGGGAAGTGTGAGGCAACAAATTCAAAATGTGTAGTTTTCTACACATCGGTCTCTGCTGGGTCTGCAATCGGGCTTGTTGTAGGGTCTACAGCAGGGTTTACAGTGGGGTCAGTCATAGGGTTTGGGATCGGAAATGATTCCGGTTTTGGACTGGGTTGAATCGGCTCTTTAGGTCCAAGGAACTTTGGCGTTGTACCCATAATATACAGATCAAGGAATGCTTTGGTGCGCGCAAACACTTCGCGTAAACGTATTGAGGTTCCCGAATGGTGGGTTGGCCCTGAAACGGCTAAACACTGCGCATGAATATCGTAAGAATTGGCGATGAAGAGCGCTCTTTCACAGTGGAATTTCTGAGTGATGATCAGAAAATTATCAGTATCGAATATCTTTTTAGCGCGAACAATCGAGTCCAAGGTTCTAAAACCTGCGTAATCTAGATTGATGCGTTCATCGGGGACACCCGCTTTCAACAAGTCGCGTTTCATTGTCCACGGTTCATTGTAAGAGCGATGAGCGTTATCGCCACTCAGTAGAAATTGATCCACTTTTTCACGATCGAACAGCTCAATCGCGGCTTCGATTCGATGCTTATAATAGTCGTTGAGTGTTCTACCCAAATATTTGCTCGTGCCAAGCACAACGGCGACCTCAAGCTCGGGCACGTCATCAATATCGTAGATGATGCGATCTTCCGCTTGCAATGAAACCCAATAATCGATCGCAATAACCGCAGCGCTGCCAACTAAGAACACGAGGAAAGCGCCAAACAGAAAACCTTGCAGTTTTTTGTAAGCTTTTTTTATGTAGCTACGGATAATGTGAGAATCAAATTTCACTCTCGGTATGGTCCTTTGACTGAGCATTAATTTTTGAGTGCTCGATAATACCAAATAAAAATGAGAAAAATCAGTTAAAAAGACAAGACAGTGTAAAGAAAAAAGCCCCTGCGATTGCAGAGGCTCTTGTAAGAGTAGTATTTGAGAACAAGTACGCTCTATTAGAATGCAGTACGCTTGTAGCGACGGTAAACTGGCTGCCAGAAGTGCTGGTCAATTGCTTGTTGAAGTGCTTCTTCAGTGATCTCTAGAGCAACGCCTTGTTCAATCGCCTTCTTACCTACAGCAAGAGCAATCTTCTTAGATACCGTGTGGATCTCTTCCAATGGTGGAAGCAGAGCGCCTGTGCCATTGATTGCTAGTGGAGAACACGTAGCAAGTGCACGGCTCGATTCCATTAGCATTTCGTCAGTGATGCGTGAAGCATTCACAGCCAATACACCAAGGCCAATACCTGGGAAGATGTAGCTGTTGTTACACTGAGCGATTGGGTAAGTTGTGCCGTTGTGAACGACTGGCTCAAATGGGCTACCTGTCGCAACCAGTGCTTGGCCATCAGTCCAACGAATAATGTCGTTTGGCGTTGCTTCAACACGGCTTGTTGGGTTCGACAGTGGGAACACGATAGG
Organism: Vibrio sp. 1CM2L; assembly: GCF_023161695.1. Taxonomy (NCBI): domain Bacteria; kingdom Pseudomonadati; phylum Pseudomonadota; class Gammaproteobacteria; order Vibrionales; family Vibrionaceae; genus Vibrio; species Vibrio sp. 1CM2L. Next base: position 255,657 of record NZ_JALNTT010000002.1, on the reverse strand, counting down.
GCGTTCACAGTGTAGGTTCATCTCTTTGATGACTTCTTTGCTGAATAGACCTGGAGCACCAGACACACCAACCAATACGGTTGGTTTCGCGTGGCGAACAACGTCAAGTAGAGAGAAACCAGTGCCGTCGCTTTCCCAGTCTTTGGTGTTTTCGTTGGTTTGAACCAGACGCTGTTGGAAATCAAGCAGATTTTGCATGCCTTCCTGTAGCAAGCCCCAACGGTCAACCATGTAAACTTGAGAGCGAGCTTGTGCATCGCTGATACCTTCAGACACCATTTGAGCAATGATAGCTTCAGCAATACCACAACCTGCAGAACCCGCACCTAAGAAGGTAATACGCTGATCTGACAGTTTGCTGTTTGCTGCTTTACATGCTGCAAGTAGAGAGCCAACCGTTACGGCTGCTGTGCCTTGGATGTCATCGTTGAAACAACAGATGCGATCTTTGTAACGCTCAAGCAGTGGCATTGCGTTCTTTTGTGCGAAATCCTCGAACTGAACTAATGCATCAGGCCAACGGCGTTGAACCGCTTGGATGAACTCTTCAACGAATGCATCGTAGTCAGCACCCGTAATACGAGGGTGACGCCAGCCCATGTACATTGGGTCAGCAAGACGTTGAGGGTTGTTAGTACCCACATCGAGCACGATTGGTAGCATGTAAGCTGGGCTGATACCGCCACAAGCTGTATAAAGAGCTAGCTTACCAATTGGAATACCCATACCACCGATGCCTTGGTCTCCCAAACCAAGAATACGCTCACCATCCGTAACCACGATAACTTTAACGTTGTGGTTTGTCGCATTATTCAGTAGGTCATCGATACGATCGCGGTTCGGGTATGAGATAAACAGACCACGACCACGACGGTAAATATTTGAGAAGTTCTCACATGCTGCGCCAACCGTTGGCGTGTAAATGATAGGCATCATTTCAGAGATGTGGTTTTGAACTAAACGATAAAAAAGCGTTTCATTAGTGTCTTGGATGTTACGAAGGTAGATATGCTTATCCATATCACTTTCGAAGTTACAATATTGTTTGTATGCACGTCCTACTTGCTCTTGGATTGTTTCGGTTGTTTCCGGTAACAAACCTTCAAGGTTGAAAGAACTGCGCTCTTCAGCAGAGAATGCGCTGCCTTTGTTTAGAAGAGGTGTACTTAGTAGAGCAGGACCAGCATAAGGGATATATAGAGGGCGTTTATCGTTGTTCATTGGATGCCTAATATGGGAGAAAGGGTAACTGAAAAATGATAACGGTTTAGTTATTCAATTGTAAATAGTTTCTCCGCGATCTGAGCAAACAAAATGATATTCTTACCTCTGTTCCACACTTATCGAATTTCAACACGATAATTCGTTATACTTTGCTCACACTTTTTCGCGACTCGCCATTTTATGTCATTACTTCCCATCGATGCTTATCAAAACGTATTCCACGAACAAATCGTTAATTCACACCTTGTCGTAGAGGCGGAAACCGGATCGGGTAAATCTACGCGCTTGCCGCTTTGGGCTTCTCAGCATGGGCGAGTGTTGGTGGTGGAGCCAAGACGCATCGCGTGTACATCATTGGCAAAATATCTCGCACAGCAATCCGGCGAGAAGCTTGGGAGCAAAGTGGGCTACGCGATCAAGCTTGAATCGGAGTACAACGAGCAAACTAGCGTCGTTTTTGTGACACCCGGTATCGCGCTGCGTTGGTTATCAGAAGATGGACTCGCTAGTTTTGATGTGATCGTGGTGGATGAATTTCACGAGAGACGTTGGGACATTGATCTGCTGGTGGCGATTCTGAAACAAAAGGCGAGTCATCGTTTGGTGATCACTTCAGCAACCATTGAGGGTGAGCGCCTTGCTCAGTATTTGGGTGCGAATCGAATAAGCTGTGAAGGACGAACTTATCAAGTTGAGATTGAGCACCGAGCGAACGAATCCAGAACACTGCCTGATATCCGACATCTAGAACAGCGCATTGCGGAAGAAGTGAATCATCAGCTGATCGCTTCTTCTGGCGATATGTTGGTTTTTCTGCCGGGTAAAAAAGAGATCGTGCAATGTGAACAAGCCTTGGCAAAGAATCCAGATATCCAAGTCGTTAAATTGCATGCGTCGGTGAGTGATAAAGAGCGAGATTCAGCGTTATCGGGTCGGAATATCAATACTGAAGGTAATGGCCAGAGAAAGGTCATCCTTGCGACCAACGTTGCGGAAACCTCATTAACCATCCCAGACATTGGCGTGGTGATAGATTCAGGATTAGAGAGACGCACCGTTCAGCGTAATGGCAGAACCACACTGATGCTGAAATCCATATCACGAGCGAGTGCCAAACAGCGAGCTGGCCGCGCGGGTAGGGTAATGGATGGCGTTTGTGTGCGTCTATATGGAGAACATGCGGCGTTAGAGTTAGTCACACCGCCTGAATTGCAGCGTGAAGAGCTGACCGAACCTATGTTGGCCGCGGCATGTTGTGGTGCTCCGCTTGAGAGCTTGTCTTTCCTTGATCCTATTCCAGAGAAATCACTCAACAGTGCAACTCAAACCTTGCTGACGATGGAAGCGATTAACGCCAACCACCAAGTTACCGAGCATGGCAAAAAGCTTTACCCGCTGCCGATTGATGCTTTGTATGCCGATATCGTTACTCGAATCAAAACCAAAGCATTAAAAGAGGCGATGGTCGATCTCACTGCGGCGTTGTCCGTTCCTGCTCGCTTGTATCAGTTACCAAGCAATGCAGAACACCTAGAAGCGCTCGCGCAACAAGAGAAAGAAGGGTGTGATTTAAGCCTGTTGATTCAGATTGTGCGTGGTCGCGAATATCCGCATCTAGAAATAGATCAACAGGCACTGAATGAAGCACAAGGACTGGCTAAGCAAATGCGGGAGGTATTTGAACTTCCTCAAATAGAAGTCGCGTCACGTTTCCAACGCATTGAGCTGCTCAAGACCATTGTGAATCTGCATCCTGAACTGGTGTTTGTGCGTAGGCTGAAGAGGAAAGAAGCCTTTGCTAATGGAGTATTAGAGGTGGTACTCGGTCGTCAGAACCGTTTCCCTGATAATGCGCAAGCGATGTTGGTGCTGGATACTCACAGCTTGCCGGGAAGAGGCGTTAAGCAAACACTGACCTTAGCGACGGTCACGGCACCCATTCCTCTTGAGCTTCTCATTGATGCTGAACTAGGAGAGTGGGAGCAAGGCGAAACCGTTGTGAATGATGATGGTGTTTTTACCGAGATGGCATTGGTGTACGCAGGTCGCACGATTACAACCAAGCTCGTCGCGGCTGAAGGGCAACTATCGTTAAAACCTATCGTCGACCTTGTGTTAAATGGAGACCAGCTTCCCGGTTTTGCAAAGGCTCGCACTCAAGAAATCAAACACTGGCAGCTGTATGTGAAACTTGGTCTCGATGAACAAACACAATACACCCCAGAAATTGAGAACATTAACTTTGAGCTATGGTTTATAGAGCAGCTTGAAGTTTTGGGTGTTACTGATGTCAGCGAATTGGAAATGTTCGACCATGCAGACATACCGTTCGATGGCATTCCAACTTGGCTCTATTCAGAGTTTTCGGAAAAATACCCGTTTGCATTGAGCCTTGCCGACTTGCAACTCGATGTCGAATACTTGCCCGCAAGAAAGCTGATTTACGTCCATTATCAGTCGGGTAGTCGAAAGTTATCGCCAAAACGTTGGGAGCTACCGACATGGTCTGGTTGGCGCATTCAGTACAAAAAAGCGAGTCGAATAATTGATATCAAATAGATGGATAAGTTTTATCTCTAAAATATTAATCAAATAGATGCATATATGATTTTTCAGTGCTTATTTTGTTACAAGTTTGATTTTTATATGCCTTTTTAACCAATCAAAAGGTCATAAAAGACTATTCTTCTATATCCTATTGCTATAAAGAAAGAGTTGATAGATATTGAGTATATTGTGTTGCCAAAGTGTCGGGGGACATCATGGATAAACAGGAAGAGACGCGTGTAGAGTTCGATTACACAACATTTCTTGGCGCCTCATGCAGTAAAAAATGGACTTTTCTGGAAGCACTCACCACAATTGCGCCAGTGTTCAGTACCGTCTGGCGAGATAGCATTAAAGAGCTAGCAAGCCCTGAAGATCGTTTATGGCAGATGGCATTGAAATCAATGTCGACGCGTAAAAGTGATGAGTCGAACATTGTTACCTTACTCAAGCTCGCTAAGCTAGAAGGGATCAATGAGCTCAAAGTGGTGATGCCATATTCGCTTGAAGAAGAGCAGATCGAGTATATTGAATCGCGCAGTCATTTAGTGATTGCGGGTAATTCTGGAGAAGAGTTCACGATTAGGTTGTAACGTCAGTTCGCCTATAACCTCTCTCAGGAACAGTAAAACGTACACGTAAAAAGGGCCTCAAATATTGAGGCCCTTTTAGTATCTAAAACTTGTGTTTACGAGCTTATTAGCTTTCTAGCTTTTTATTTTGAGATTAAGCAATGAAGCAATGAAGCGACTAGTCGATTAGACCATAGTCAGCGCGTAGTACATCGATGATCTCTTGCTTAGGATTTTCGCTCAGTACGATCTCCGCACCTGTGATTTTTGCTGCGATATCAAGGTAAGTGCGAGACAGAGACATTAGCGAATCCAGTGGAAGCTCATTGTCACGAGCCAATGCTTCACGTTCTGGCATACGTTCTTTGTTCAAAAGAATGTCGGCATCAGGGAAGTAGTTAAGCAAGAACTGACGGAAGCCTTCTTTTGAATTCTCAACGATGTTGCCGTTGTTGTATTCCTGAGTATCCCAAATGCGAGATGAATCTGGAGTACCAACTTCGTCCATGTAGATAAGCTTTTCTTTGCCTTGAGCATCGTTGACGTAGCCAAACTCAAATTTAGTATCAACAAAAGTTTGGTCTACTTTTGCTAGCGCTTGGCTGATTACGTTGAAGCCTTCTTTAAGAAGTTTTTCGTAATGCGCGATGTCGCTTGCTTGAGTAAAGTTGAATGCTGCGAAGTTATCTTCGATGTTGTTACGTGTGATGTTCACATCGTCAGCTTCTGGAACGCCAGGAATACCTTTCAGAATCCCTTTTGTTGAAGGCGTGATCAGTAGCTCAGGCAACTTCTTGTCTTTCTCAAGGCCTTCAGGCATCTCGATACCACAGAACTCACGTTCGCCGTTTGCGTATGCGCGCCACATTGAACCTGTGATGTATTGACGACAAATCGCTTCGATCATGACTGGGCGAGCTTTTTGTACAATCCATACGAACGGGTGAGGGATATCAAGAATATGACTGTCAGCAAGTCCGTTGTCTTTAAACAATTTGAACCAGTGGTTAGAGATAGCATTCAGAGCCGCTCCCTTACCTGGAACACCTTTAAGATTCCCTTCACCACGCCAGATACAATCAAATGCAGAGATACGGTCACTGATCACCATGATTGCTAAAGGCGCATCTGGTGCTACATCGTAGCCTTTCTCTTTAATTAGTCGTTGGCTATCTTCTTCAGTTAACCAGTAGACCGAACGAACCTTGCCACTGTGGACAGGTTTATCAGTACGGATTGGTAGGTCATCATTTACGGCAAGAACTTGATCAGCAAGGCTCATTTAGACATTCCTATCTTTTATCAAACGTCATACAGAGAAGTGCGGTGTGCACATGATTAGACGGGCATTATACCCAATCTACTATTTGCTTCCAGAGAAAAAGCAAACGATTGCTAAATCTATTGTTTAAATAAAAACCCCCGCCTAACAATCCGCTAAAAAATTGGCGAATTGTAGGGCAGGGGAAGGCAGTATGTTTGGACTGTGTTTTGGCGAATTGTTTGTTAAGTTAACTTTGTTAGCTAAAAGATTAAGCTATGTTTGTGGGCAATGTTTTTGAGCCAAAATGTTATTAAGCAATATGGCTTAGTGAATACGCTCTGAATTTGCATCCATAAAGAAGACTTCACATTGAAAGCGTAACCCTAATGTTCTTAGGTACTGTTGGCTGAACTGATCAATCGATGAACTTGCAACAATCGCACTTGCATTCTTAGATCGAATGGCTTTCTCGACAGTCTCTACCTCAGTCATTTGATGAGAGGCTTTCATATGAATAACGCGGTCGCAGCAAACATTATGTTGCTTAAGCTGTTTAGCCGATGGTCTTGGTGTTTGAGCCGTAAACAGTAACCACTGATGTTGATTGGACAGCAACGCCATTCTTGCAAACAACGCTTCCTCGTTTGAATTTTTGCTTTTACGAGAAACTGATGTAAATGCGCAGTGAACTAGCGGGCTAGAGTGTTGTGCTTTAACGTGTGCTTGAATCATTTTGCTGTCCTTATATACATGCTGTATGTGTATACAGTAGTTTTAGTTACTTATAAGATCAAGCGTTTTTTGCGGGATTATTGGACGATTTCGTTTGGAATTATGGATGAAAAACAATTAAATCATTGAAATTATTCGATAAATTAAATTTGAATGAATTTGTTGTTTTGTCTCATAAGTTGAAAAAATGTGAGCTTTATACAGGTGTATACAGTGGTTTTGACAGAAAAGTACTGTATACACCTGTATAGAAGATAGAAGATAGAAGATAGAAGATAGAAGATAGAAGATAGAAGATAGAAGATAGAAGATAGAAGAGAGAAGAGAGAAGAGAGAAGATAGAAGATCTAAAACCGCAGGCACAAAAAAAGCGCCTTAGGCGCTTTCTTATATTTCACGGTGTTACTTATCTCAATGTCGCTTGGGAGAGTTTTGCTCTCATTTCCATTTCACCAATATTGAACTGGCGAACATCAATGGTTGCAATATCATTGCACTCTTTACATGCATGATGACACTTACCATCTAGGTAGTCGTGCTTTTTAACTAGGCTTGGCTTTTTGCACCAATCACAAACGCCTTCTATTGTGAACATATTCTCTCCTCACCTGTTTAAGTCAGGTGTATTTTCGGCGCAAATTATGACACAAGTAAGACCCATTAGTTAATAGTTTGTTACCCGTTTTTGAGAGGGGGATCGATTGCAACACCAATAAAATCGATATCTTTGAGATCTTGAAAAATGAAGATGTGTGTTTGTTTACGGTTTTGTAACATTTTGTAAAATGGTTTTTAGCGCATTGTTCAAACGTTTCATTTCTTCGTCACATCCGTGACCATCTGGATGGTAGATCTTTGATAGCTGTTTGTATCGGATCTTGATGCTTTTTTGGTCAGGGATTGAGCTAGGCGTGTAGCCAAATAGCGCGCAAGCCACCTGTAAATGACTTAGACCTTTGCTGTTTTTCTGCTTCTTCAACTCGTGAAACATCGTGTGCAGCTGGCGTTTTTGCTGCTTAATCGTATGGTCCTTCGAGCTAAGCTGCGCTTCAAGTGATTGTTGTTGCTGTCGCGAATCACCCGACTTTAGAGCTTGTCTTTTTCTTGAGATAACGAGAGTCGCAATAATACTGATGATTGAAATCAACACGGCCAACGCAGCACCAATCATATAGTCAGAGCTAGTTAGGTTAGAACTGGAGAGGTTAGAGCGTGATGCTTGGTTAGATGGCATTTGGTTAGATTGAAGAACGTGCTCAGATAACCCCTGACTGGTGTCTATTTCAGAGTCGATGCTGTCATCGAGCTGTTCTATTGAAGAGATCTGTTTTGCACGCTGCTGGTTGAATTGTGCTTCCAAAATGCGGTTGTAGCCATCTTCTGCATTCGGGTTGTTTTTTAAGGCTGCTTCATACCATAGCTGCGCTTTATCTAATGGCTGAAGGAGCTCCTTATCAAGTGAGGTTTCGTAGAGCTTTGCGACCTCGATAGGCGCTCGCTGGTTACCTTGCAACGCTGCTTTAATAAACCACTCCAAAGCAAGCTTGTTACTTTGTTCAACACCTGTTCCTGCTAAGTACCATTCACCCAGTCTAAATTGCGCGTTTGGGTTGCCGTTTTCTGCCGACTGCGTGTACCAATACAATGCATCACTGGTGCTAACAGGGACGTCGATACCCGACTCATAAGCTTGAGCTAACTGGTATTGAGAAACTGGATCTTGAGGTTGTGATTCTAGTGAAAATTCATCACTGCTTGCTGCGTGCACGAAACGTGTGGTGGACAGCTGTATCGTGGAAAAGATGAGGGCTAGAAATAGAGCTCTAAGAAGTGATGATGACAGAATGTTGGATAGGATTAGCAAAAGATAAGTCTCGTAAAAAAGCCCAGAATCGATATGTCAGTATGAATACGCTTTATGGTTGTTGGTTATTATTATCACGTTAAATGAGTAACATAACTGATAAACAACTATATAGAGGTTAATTCAAGAGATAAAGACGGACTGGGCTTTAATCGTGCTACTTAAGCGGCAAGATTTGAATTTCTACGCGACGGTTACAAGCACGACCTTGAGAGGTGTTGTTGTCACATAGAGGGTAACGCTCACCGTTACCACGAGCAATAGCACGACCTGCTGCAACGTCTTGAGAGATCAAGAATGCACGAACAGATTCAGCACGACGCTCAGAAAGGATTTGGTTGGTCGATTCGCTGCCAGTGCTGTCAGTATGACCTTCAATCACTAGGCTAGTGTCTGGGTATTCAACGAGGATGCGAGCAACGCCACGAAGGGTATTGTGAATGCTTGATTCTAAAGCGTAAGAGCCAGAATCAAAACCGATGCCGTTTTCTAGGCTAAGTAGAAGTTGGTTTTCGCCAACGCGTTCAACTTGAACGCCTGAATTCATTAGCTCTTCACGAAGGGCTGCTTCTTGTCGGTCAAAGTAGTAACCAATACCACCACCGACAGCCGCACCACCTGCTGCGCCGATAAGTGCACGTTTACCACGGTCTTTAGAGTCACCAGTTGCAGCACCAGCAACGGCACCAGCGAGTGCACCAATTAGAGCGCCTTGAGTTGCAGAGTTAGTCTCAGATTCGCCAGTTGTCGCGTTTTGGCGTTGAGTTGCCTGACAACCCGTTAAAGCGATAGTAAGCGCTAGGGCTAGTGTGATTTTTTTCAACGTATTTTCTCCATCATGTACTTCTGTCAAACGAATGAATCCGAGTGACAAACATAGTCCTGTAAATCTTATTGATGGTTTTTATCAATACGTCGAAGTAATGTAAAGTGGCTCTATGATTTAGTTATCTTTTTAGCTGCCTGGGTACCGCCAACTGGTCGATTAACAGACAATTTACGACCTTTCTTCAAACCAACTTCATAATCGGCGGTGAGGTTTTTCATCGCTTCTCTCAGTTGCTGCTTGAACGTTTCACGGTCGATATTTTTGAATTCTTTATCAATGTAATTATTGATCTTGTTGTTTGATTCGTCGTCTGGGGTAATGGTTGGTAGCTTTTCAAGCGCACCTTCAACCCAGCCTGAAACAAACGAGTTTACGCGGCGTGTCACTTCTAATGACCCTGTGCCAGAGCCAGCAAAGCTATTTCTGAATTGGCCGGTGTGCTCATTCAGTTCACGATAAATGATATCGAAAGCGAAGGCTGCGAAGATCGCGCGGTCGGCTTCACCAATGAACTCGACACGCTTGAGGCCTTTGTGATTCAGCAATACGGCTTCTACACCAAATTTGGTGTTGATACCGCGAATAACACGCAGCAGTGTAGAACTGATATTTGCAGGTAACAGGTGACTGGACTGAGTTTTCCCCATCTTGATAAATTCAATATCGTCTTTTTCGAGACCATATTTCAGCATCAAGTTATGCGCCATTTTTATCGCATTGGCCGCTTCATTGACGTTCGCAGAATTTCCAAGCTCAAGACACTTGGCAATTTTCTTTAGGGCTTTTTTCTTATCCATCGACAATTTAATCAGTACCGCAAATTTTTAAAAGTCCAACATTTTACATGTTTTCGCGGGTAACAGAAAGGCAAAACTGGTTTGATGAACAAGTGAGGCGGTGAACATTGGACTGCATGAGCCGACTCGGCGGCAAAAACAAAAACGCCATCAAGCGTATTGATGGCGTTAGTGACACGTTTTTTCAATGTGTCTAGAGCATTCGTAAACTAGATACCCAGTTCATCGAGTAGATCGGCTGCAGAATCATTGCCAGAGCTTTGAGCCGGCTTGTTCGCTTCTTGCATTTTTTTCTGAGTCGCTTCAAGAATGCTGTCTGGACATTCGTCTTCCGCGATTTCAAATTCTTCCAATTGAATGAATTCGGTCTTATCCATCGCAAGCTCAAGGTAGAAAATGTTGTTATTAGCGGTAGAGAAGGTAACACGACGAGCTTGTGGACGATCGAGATTGGTATCAACAGAAAGGTTAACTTGCTTGTTCAGAGCCAGCATTTTCGGTTGGTTTTGTGTGATGTTGGTTTGCAGCTCTTTGCGGATTTTGTTGGTGAAGTCGCCAACTAATTGGTTCATCAACTCACCCAACACATCACCCACTTCGTCTGAAGTATGAAGCACAGCAAGCTCGTTTTCAGGCATGCCCATATTGCGCATGTAATTGGTGTAGATCTCTAGCGCTGCTTTGGACGTAAAATTGATTACAACAAGACCAGAAAAGCCGCCGTCAAACAGAACGAAGCAACCAAAGTCTGGCTTTAGGCTTGTCTTGTTGATCTTTTGAACCATGGCTGAATAGGACACCTGAGAAGCCGTCGCTGAAGTTAGTACGCTTGAGACTGATTGGCATAGTTTAAGAAGGATATCTTCAGTTGTGACTGTTTTGTTTTTTTTCATTGTGATGTGCTCGTGGAGATGTCTTAAACAAAATGTTATTCAGTATATTACTACTGAATTAAGACGAAAGTGACTATTTCTCCATTCTTGCACTGAGATTCTGATTTGATCACCTTTTTATATGATCTTAATAGTAGTAAAGTGACGAAATTCAAAGAAAATTATTAAAAATCTCAGATAACCCAATGCTGATAGGATCAGCGAAGTAGGGGCAGGAAGCAAATGTTACCAAGACTTCAACTCAATGCTGATGTCGATCCAGTTGTCGTACGCTTTTTAGATGAACTAAAAACAGCGGGCTTTACTGGCGACATTGAATCTCAATATTCTAGCCGTTTGGCTGTGGCGACTGATAACAGTGTCTATCAGCAATTGCCGCAGGCGGTCATCCTTCCTAAAACAACGCAAGACGTTGTGCTTATCGGTACAGTGGTTTCTAAATCCGCTTACGAACGCGTGACTTTTTCCCCTCGTGGCGGTGGTACCGGAACCAACGGACAATCTTTAACAAAAGGTGTCGTGGTTGACCTGTCGCGATACATGAATAAGGTTCTTGAGATTAATGAGAAAGAAGGCTGGGTAAGAGTTCAGTCTGGTGTCGTTAAAGATCAATTGAACGACGCTGTTCGCCCTTATGGTTACTTTTTCTCTCCAGACCTTTCTACTAGTAACCGAGCAACTTTAGGCGGCATGATCAATACCGATGCTTCGGGTCAAGGGTCATTGAAGTACGGCAAAACCTCAGACCATGTATTGTCGCTGCAAGCGGTGTTCGCAGATGGTTCATGTCTAGAATCTGATTTATCACATGGCTTACCCGTTGAGGGTGAGTTTGCTCACCATGCACTTGCGGTGACTGAGGCGGTTTGTCGAGACAAACGCGCTCAAATCTTAGATAAATTCCCACCCTTGAATCGCTTCCTTACCGGTTATGACCTAAAGAATGCAATCAACGAACTAGATGACAGCTTTGACCTGACTCGCGTTCTATGTGGCGCTGAAGGCTCGTTAGCATTCATCACGGAAGCAAAGTTAAACCTAACCAAGATTCCAAAAGCGCGCACACTGGTTAACGTCAAATACAACACGTTTGATTCTGCGCTGCGTAATGCGCCGTTCATGGTAGAAGCGAAAGCACTGTCTGTTGAAACGGTGGATTCAAGAGTATTGAACTTAGCGAAGCAAGACATTGTTTGGCACACCGTGAGCGACCTGCTGACTGATGTTCCAAACAAAGAGATGCTTGGCATCAACATGGTTGAGTTTGCTGGCCAAGATGAAGCGGAAGTTGAACAGCAAGTTCAAGCGCTGACTGCACGCCTTGAAACCATGGTTGAAAGCGAAGAAGCCGGCGTGATTGGTTTCCAAGTGTGTAGCGATTTGGCGAGCATTGGCCGAATCTACAATATGCGTAAGAAAGCAGTGGGTCTGTTAGGTGCGGCGAAAGGCCGAGCTAAGCCAGTCGCTTTTGCTGAAGATACTTGTGTACCACCAGAAAACCTTGCGGATTTCATCTCTGAATTTAGAGTGTTACTCGATTCAAAAGAGTTGAACTACGGTATGTTTGGTCACGTTGACGCGGGCGTATTACACGTTCGTCCAGCATTGGATCTGTGTGACCCGATGCAAGAAGCCTTGATGCATGAAGTCTCTGATGAAGTGGTTAAGCTGGTGGCGAAATACGGCGGCTTGATGTGGGGTGAACACGGTAAAGGCTTCCGTTCTGAGTATGGACCTGACTTCTTTGGTGAAGAGCTGTTTACCGAATTAAGACGTGTGAAAGCGGCATTCGACCCGCACAACAAGATGAACCCAGGCAAAATCTGTACGCCTTTAGACAGTGACGCTGAATTGGTGAAAGTCACCGATACCAAGCGTGGTTTCTACGACCGTCAGATCGACGTACAAGTTCGTGACAGCTTCAAGCAAGCGATGGAATGTAACGGTAACGGCTTGTGTTTCAACTACGACACGAGCTCGCCAATGTGTCCTTCAATGAAAGTCACGGCTGACCGACGTCACTCACCAAAAGGCCGCGCAGGCTTGGTAAGAGAGTGGTTGCGTCAACTCACTGAGCAAGGCGTTGATATTCTCGACCTTGAGCAAGAAGCGTTAAAAGACAACACTCCCGTCAAGACTATGATTGAGCGTGTTCGCAATACGATGAACAAACGCCATGAGTACGATTTCTCGCATGAAGTTCATGAGGCGATGAACGGTTGTTTGGCGTGTAAAGCGTGTGCGAGTCAATGTCCGATCAAAGTCGATGTTCCAAGTTTCCGTTCTCGATTCTTAAACATCTACTACTCGCGTTACCAGCGCCCAGCAAAAGACTATTTAGTCGCCAACATTGAAACCATGCTGCCGCTGATGGCGAAAGCGCCAAAAGTAGTCAACGCTGCATTGGGTCAAAAGTGGATCCAAACGGCAACAGCTAAAACGGTTGGTTATGTTGATGCACCATTGATGTCGGTGCCTACGCTAAAAAATCGTCTAGCAAGTAAAGAGCTGCAACTCTTCGACCTACAGTATTTAGAAGGCTTGTCTTCTGAACAGAAGAAACAGCATGTGCTGATTGTTCAAGACCCGTTTACCAGCTTCTATGATGCTGAGGTGATTGAAGACTTCGTCACTCTGGCTCAAAAGCTTGGCAAAACACCGGTACTGCTGCCGTTCAAACCGAATGGAAAAGCGTTGCACATCAAGGGCTTCTTAAATCGATTTGCACGTGAGGCGAAATCGACTTCTGATTTCTTGTCGATGGTGGCGGATATTGGTATTCCTCTGGTCGGCGTTGATCCTGCTCTTGTGCTTTGTTACCGCGATGAATACGTCGAGATCTTAGGTGATAAGCGCGGCGACTTTGATGTGCTTACCGTGCATGAATGGTTAATGCCATCGTTAGGTGAGTTCGAAGCACGCTCAGCAAGTGAAGAAATGTGGTACTTGTTTGCTCACTGTACTGAGAAAACCAAAATGCCGAACGCTGAAAAAGAGTGGGGCACTATCTTCAAACACTTTGGTGCGGCGTTAACCAGCGTTCCTGTCGGCTGTTGTGGTATGGCGGGTACTTTCGGCCACGAAGTCGATAAGCTGCAAATGTCGAAAGACATATACGGTTTGAGCTGGAAGCCTCAAATGCAGGACTTACCAAAAGATCGTTGCTTGGTGACGGGCTATTCTTGTCGTAGCCAAGTGAAGCGTTTTGAAGGTGAGAAGCTTGCTCACCCATTACAGGCGCTAGCAAAAATTCTCTAATACATTTAGCCCAGCAATTGCTGGGCTTTTTTCTAAACTAACAAAGGAATGTTAATAAGGAAAAGTATGAAATTTCTAGAATTAAAAGTACCACCCGTTGCACTGTTCATTATTGTATTCGTAGCATCATACTTCTGCGCTCAGCAGTTGAGCCAAGGGGCACTGGCATTACCTTATGGAATGGTTGTGTTAGGTATCGGGGTCGCATTGAGTGGTGTGATTGGAATATCCGGGATATTGGAATTTCGAAAACAGAAAACCACCGTTAACCCGATCAAAGTCGAAACCGCTTCAGCCGTCGTGGACAGTGGGATCTTTGGTTACACGCGAAACCCAATGTACCTAGGGTTGTTCATCCTGCTATTTTGCTTTGGTTACTTCTTCCAGAATATCTTCAGTGTACTACTCAGCTTTGGCTTCGTAATCTACATGAATTACTTCCAAATCAAACCCGAAGAGCGAGCACTAGAACAATTATTCGGTGCGGAATATGTTGATTACAAACAAAAGGTTAGGCGCTGGATCTGATGTGGGTTCAGATACAATTAAGTAATTAGATAAGAATTATTATCGTTTGGTTGATCTATATCACAAATTAATGTGGTTTAGGTTTCATATTGATTTTTTATAAAATAGTCTGCACTTCATTATTAAAATGAATAAAGGCTAGGTAATGAAAATTGTTCAGGCGAAATGGTTGTCGCTAGGTATCTGTGTAGTGAGTCTGTCTTCAACGTCGGTGTTGGCAGATGTTTCAGCTCGAATTATAAATGGTAAAGAAGCGACACAAGAGAATTGGCCATTTATGGCTGCATTGGTCTCAAGAAATGTGAACGCTTACGATGGTCAATTCTGTGGAGCGAGCTTTATTGGTGAGCGATATGTATTAACTGCAGCTCACTGTGTAGACGAGAATAGCAGTGAAGATCTAGATGTAGTGATTGGCGTATCAAACCTTTCTGCCTCTCAAGCTGAACAACATAGATACGCTGTTGATAATATTTATGTACATCAATATTACAATTCTGTAGCGACAGGCAGTGATATAGCTATTATTGAGCTAGTAGAAAAGCCTGCAGAGTCAGTGGTTAACCTAGTCGATGGTTATGCTCGTGGTAATCTGAATGATGGTCAGATGCTAACGGTTATGGGCTGGGGTGATCAGGACGCATCCGATGTGTATTCATCGAAGAGTGAGTTGTACCAAGTCAATGTTCCCTTAGTTAACCAGTACACATGTAATAGTGTTCCCTACAGTGGTTACTCCTTTATAGGCAATGACGCGTTTTGTGCTGGTTACAGTGATGGTGGATACGATTCTTGTCAGGGTGATAGTGGTGGACCGATAGTTGTGTCAACCAATGGAACGTATGAACAACTGGGTATTGTAAGTTGGGGAGAAGGCTGTGCGCAGGCCAACGCTTACGGTGTCTATACTAACATTAGTTACTTTGATGATTGGATTGATGAGCAGAAAGTAGGGTTTAGTTACCGTCAATCTGAAATGCTAGGTGCAAGATTATTAGCTCCTATTTCACATACCTTTGAATTCACAAATAAGTCTGATCAAAACATTGACGTAAACCGTGTTTATCCAATTTCTGGTTCTGATACCGTTATAACAGACAACGGATGTAGCACCTTAACTGCAGGGCAAAGCTGTGAAGTTGAGGTTAGTTACACCCTAAACTCAATCGGCGAACACGACTTTGGTATTAATGTTGAAACTGACTCACTATTAGGCACGGTTACGTCAACAGCTTCTGTTATAGGAGCAACTACTGCAACAAGTACTGTAAGTGCTCTAGTGGGTATACCTCACAGTGGACTTTATAATACTGAACCTTGGAATGTAGAAGGAAGCACTATAGCTTCTCCGGTTATTGGTAATAGTGAATCTACATCATTTGTTGTTGAGGGCATACCTACGGGTACGGTTTCTTTGGACTTTACGACATCATCTGAAGAACAGTATGATTTTGTTGAGATTTACATTAATGGGCAACAACTCGATAGAGTATCGGGTGAGTTTTCTGGTTCGGTGAACCTACCGTTAGTTAGAGATGCAGACAACAGCTTTATGATTACCTATGTGAAAGACTCGTCTGGTTCTTCAGGGAGTGACAGAGCTACGATCACAAACTTTGCGTATACCGATGAGATAAAGATATCTAAGTCTGAAGGTACGCAGAACGCAAAAAGCTCAGGTGGCGGCAGTGGTGGTTCACTGGGTTGGCATTGGTTACTAGCACTTTTAGGTGGTTTGATGGTACGAAAGTTACCTTCACCACTGAAGTTTAGAAAGTAACCAGTACAAATATAATTTGATGGTTAAAAACTAAAAAGCCCAGCTTGAGGATATCAAGCTGGGCTTTATTGATCTTATTCTAGAGCTATTTACATCAAGTGGTGTAAATAATAATGCTGATTAAGCAGCGGCTGCGAACTGAGCTAGAAACATCTCTTTGCGCTCGTTGAAGCGGTTTACTAGGTCGTCGACAGAAGCTTGGTCGTATGGCTTAAGGCCACTTGCTACCATGCGCTTCACGCCTTTACCGACTACTTCGCCATCTTCCTTGAAATCGAAGTTCAGAGTCACGATGCCGCGCTTACCTTCGACATCAAAAGTTGCGCCAGAGAATTCAACTTCTGGGTGAGACAGGTCTAGGCGAGTAAATTCAACTTCCATGCTCTCGTAAATCACAAGAGGACGCTGGCAGTTGATCATCATTTGCTGTTCTTCCATAAGAGGAACCATGATGTGTGGGAAGTTCATGCCAGAGAACTTAACGTAGTTTGTTACCACGTGCTCGATAAATGCTTGGTCGTGGCTCTTTTCACCTTCACAAGACATGTGCAGGTACTCTTTGCCTTTCTCGTCAACCAGTGAGCTTTCTTTCTCACATTTGTTGTCAACGCTTAGCGCAATACCGTTACCAACCATACCTGAAAAATCAAAACGCATTTTTTGGCTGATGCCTTCTTTCTGCAGAAGAACTGCAAACAAAAGGTCGCCAGGCACGCAGAAGCGCTTGTTGTCTTCATCGTGAATTGGGTTGAAGTCAGCGGCTACTTTTTTAGCAAAGTGGCTAGCCTGTTCACGAGTGAATTGAAATTGATTGTCTTCAGTAGAAAAGTAAGGTGTCAGAAACATAGTATCGCTATTAGTCATCAAATCTGGGGTGGATTATAGCTAACTAACTTCGCTCTAATGGTCTATCCAGTTAACTTTGCTTATATATCAATCGATTAGATAAATACGTTGGATGGTATGTGACGATTTTAAGGGGAATATGGTCTTTGGCTCAATGCAACAAGGGCTAATCAATAGCCCTTGTTTATATAACAGTCTAATGGGTGTTGTTCAGATTGTTTCTGTCTTAAAAGCTACACAGAATACCTTCAGGCATTAGGTGATTGTGCACTGATAATTTGAGCAATAGGTTCGCTTGCTCGATATCAGGTGAGAAGTAACGGTCTTTGTCGTAGAAGCTCACTTTTTCACGCAGAATCTGTTTCGCTTCTTCTACTCGAGGTGACGATAGGTTTGGCGCTCGGAAGTCTAAGCCTTGTGCTGCTGCTAAGTATTCAACAGCCAAGATGCCACGGGTGTTTTCTGCCATGTCACGCAGTCGACGACCCGCAAAGGTGGCCATAGAGACATGATCTTCTTGGTTTGCCGATGTTGGAAGGCTGTCTACTGATGCTGGGTGTGCCAGTGTTTTATTCTCGCTTGCCAGAGCAGCAGACGTTACTTGAGCAATCATAAAGCCTGAGTTCACGCCGCCGTTGTCGACTAAGAAAGGTGGAAGTTTGCTTAGTGCGCTATCAATCAGCAGTGCCATTCTTCGTTCAGAAAGGCTACCAATTTCTGCAATCGCAAGTGCTAGGTTATCCGCTGCCATTGCCACAGGTTCTGCGTGGAAGTTACCACCTGAAATAATGTCGCCGTCTTCAGCAAATACCAGTGGGTTATCCGATACCGAGTTCGCTTCAACGTTTAACGTTTCTGCTGAATTACGAATTTGCTGTAAACAGGCACCCATCACTTGAGGCTGACAACGTAGCGAGTAAGGGTCTTGAACCTTTTCACAGCAAGTGTGTGATTCACCAATCTCACTCTTTTGATCAAGCATATGGCGATAAGCAAGCGCGGCATCCATTTGACCACGATGACCACGAACACGATGAATTCGAGGGTCAAACGGGCGACGACTACCGAGTGCAGCTTCAACAGACATTGCACCACACACAGTCGCAGACGCAAACAAGTCTTCTGCAGCGAACAGGCCTTCTAATGCAAACGCAGTCGATGCTTGCGTGCCGTTTAGCAGTGCCAAGCCTTCTTTCGGAGCAAGTGTGATTGGTTCAAGACCTGCGATTTGCATTGCTTCTAAACCCGTGATGATCTTGCCGTTGTGGCGTGCTTGGCCTTCACCTAACAGAACGGTACTCATGTGGGCGAGGGGAGCAAGATCTCCAGAGGCACCTACTGATCCTTTTTGTGGAACACATGGGTAAACCTGCGCGTTCACTAGATCGATAAGAGCATTAATCACCTTGAGGCGGATACCCGAGTAACCGCGAGACAAGCTGTTAATCTTCAATACCATCATCAAGCGCACGGTTTCATCAGACATGAACTTGCCAATACCCGCTGCGTGAGAAAGTACGATACTTTTCTGTAGAACTTCGAGATCTTCAGGCGCAATCTTGGTGTTTGCTAGTAAGCCAAAACCCGTATTGATGCCATACACAGTGCGGTCTTCAGCAATCACTTGCTCGACAACCTGCATGCTCGCTTCAATATCCGGGATTGCTGCAGGATCCAGTGAGAGGTTCACAGGGCTACGGCTGATTTTACGCAGTTCAGATAGGCCAAGAAGTCCTGGTTTAAGTAATAAGTTCAACATGTTCTCTCCAGACATTAAAGGCGACGAAGTTCTTCGTTTAGCATAGGTAAATCAAGTTTCTGCTCTTTAGCACACTGCTTAGCAATATCGTAACCCGCATCTGCATGACGCATAACGCCGGTTGCTGGGTCATTATGAAGTACGCGAGCAATACGCTGTGATGCATCTTCACTACCGTCACAACAAATCACCATGCCTGAGTGTTGCGAGAAGCCCATACCAACGCCACCACCGTGGTGCAAAGAAACCCAAGTTGCGCCGCCTGCAGTATTTAGAAGGGCGTTCAATAGAGGCCAATCTGATACGGCATCTGAGCCATCCATCATGCCTTCTGTTTCGCGGTTCGGGCTTGCTACTGAGCCCGAATCTAGGTGGTCACGACCGATAACAACTGGTGCTTTCAGTTCGCCATTTTTGACCATTTCATTGAATGCTTGTCCTAAACGTTCACGATCTTTCAAGCCAACCCAACAAATACGCGCTGGCAGGCCTTGGAACTGAATACGTTCACGCGCCATATCTAGCCAGTTGTGTAGATGTGGGTTGTCTGGAATCAGTTCTTTTACTTTTTGGTCTGTTTTGTAGATGTCTTCTGGGTCACCAGATAGGGCAGCCCAACGGAACGGACCAATACCTTCACAGAATAAAGGTCGAATATAAGCAGGAACGAAACCTGGGAAATCAAACGCGTTTTCTACGCCTTCTTCCAGTGCCATTTGGCGAATGTTATTGCCGTAATCTACGGTCGCAGCGCCGCGGTATTGTAGATCTAGCATTGCTTGAACTTGAATCGCCATAGATTGTTTAGCGGCTTTCACCACTTTCGCTTCATCAATGGTGCGCTCTTGTGCGGCTTTCTCCATCGTCCACCCTTGCGGCAAGTAGCCGTTAAGAGGATCGTGGGCAGATGTTTGGTCAGTTACCACGTCAGGCGTGATATTGCGTTCAACAAGCTCTGGGAATACGTCTGCGGCGTTACCTAATAAGCCAACAGAGATTGGTGTGTCTGACTCTTTAATCATTGCCATTGCTTCATCTAAGCTGGTGGCTTTTTTGTCTACATAGCCAGTGCGCAAGCGGTAGTCGATTCGTGATTCATCACATTCTACGGCGATCATTGAGAAGCCAGCCATCGTTGCAGCAAGAGGTTGAGCGCCGCCCATGCCACCAAGACCGCCGGTGAGAACCCATTTGCCGTTTGCTTCGCCTTGGAAATGCTTCTTGGCAATCGCGACAAAGGTTTCGTAAGTACCTTGAACGATGCCTTGTGAACCGATGTAGATCCAGCTGCCGGCGGTCATTTGGCCGTACATCATTAAGCCTTCTTTATCGAGCTCGTTGAAGTGCTCCCAGTTAGCCCAGTGTGGAACAAGGTTCGAGTTAGCGATCAGTACGCGAGGTGCGTTTTTATGAGTCGGGAACACGCCCACAGGTTTACCGGATTGAACAAGTAACGTTTGGTCGTCCTCTAAACGCTCTAATACTTCCACAATCTTGTCATAACATTTCCAATCACGTGCCGCGCGACCAATACCGCCATACACAACCAGTGCATGTGGGTGTTCTGCCACATCAGGGTCTAGGTTGTTCATCAGCATACGCAGCGGTGCTTCTGTTAACCAAGATTTAGCGCGCAAAGTGGTGCCATGAGGTGCGCGAATTTCGCGAGTCGTGTCGAGACGAGGGTCACTGTTGTGGTGTTCCGTCATTTTGGAATTCCTTCTGTTTCACGTTATATCGTTGTAGTTGTAGTTGTAGTTATCGGTATAGCTGGATTAGTCGCTGGCCATTGCAGAGGCAATATCCCAACACAAACGAGCCGCTAATCGAGCCGTTTGGCCATCGACGTCATAGTCTGGGTTGTATTCCGCAATGTCCGCGATAATGAGTTTTTCACTGTGTTGGAAAATCTGTTCTAGAAAAGGAGCGAGCGCTTCATAGCTCACGCCTCTTGCCGCTGGTGCACTGACGCCCGGCGCAGTAGTTGCGGGGAAAACATCGAGGTCGATAGTAAGATAGAGGTAATCACACTCAGCGATGAATTGTTGCAACTTAACCAGTTGATCGACTTGATTCACTTGAGTCATGTTGCGGTCGTGTTCATACCACACGCCCAGTTGGTCAGCTTTGTGAAACAGCGCTTTGGTATTACTAGCCGCGCTAACGCCAAGACAAGCGTAATGAAACGGCCATTGATGTATGTGGCAGTAATCACTTATCTGGTTAAAAGGCGTGCCTGAGCTCGGTTTAACATCGGCGATGTCGCTTTCAAATTCACGAAGATCAAAGTGAGCATCAAAGTTAACGATGCCTATCTTAGGATTGTGTTCTGATTGAATGTTATTTAGGTGCTCAGCGAGACCTTGGAACGTCGCCCAAGCCACCTCGTGACCACCGCCAAGGGTAATCACTTTGTTGGTTGCTAAGGCATTGGCAATCACAGAAGCACACTGTTTTTGGCTGACTTCTAATTGACCATCATTGCATTCGATATCACCGAGATCGGCGATGTGTGCGTCACTGTGCCAAGCCATATTCGCCAACGCTTGGCGTATCAAGTTAGGTGCTTGTTTCGCGCCCACGCGTCCTTTATTTCTTTCAACACCGGCGTCGCTGGCAAAGCCTACCAAGGCGATATCATCGTCAGTCAGCTTGTCACTTAACTCATTACTTTGCACTTGCTTGGTAATGTGATGAACGCGAGTACCGAGTGCGCCATCTTCAAGATCATTACGTCCGGTCCACACAAAGTTATGCACGGTTGTTACGTTCTCTTGGTTACCGTTGGATTTAGATTGAGTCATGACACACCTCGCCATTAACAATGCGCTTATGCAGATGAGGAACACCGACTTGATAGCTTAAGTCGGCAGGGTGCTCGATATTCCAGATAGCCAAATCTGCGGCATAACCGATTTCGACTTTGCCTTTGGTTTGTGACTCACCAATGGCTGCGGCGGCGTTACAAGTTACACCACGCAATGCTTCTTCAGGTGTCGTGCCAAACAGGGTGCAGCTCATGTTCATCATCAGCGTTAAATCTGCAAAAGGGGAGGTTCCGGGGTTTAAGTCGGTCGCGATCGCCATTGGAATCTTGTGTTCACGAAGTAGGGCGATAGGCGGCTGTTGAGTCTCTTTCAAGAAGTAGAAAGCCCCGGGTAATAAGGTGGCGACTGTGCCTGATTCAGCCAATGCTTTGACTCCGGTTTCATCAAGGTATTCAACATGGTCGACAGAGAGTGCACCGTATTTAGCTGCGAGCGCGCTGCCACCCATATTAGAAAGCTGTTCTGTGTGGCCTTTAATCGCGAGTCCATGTGTTTTGGCTGTTGCAAATACACGTTCGGTTTGTTCTAGGTTGAAGCCGATAGATTCGCAAAACACGTCAACGGCATCGGCGAGCCCTTGCTCTGCAGCTTTAGGAATGATCTCTTGGCAAACCAGATCTATGTAACGATCTGGTTGTTCTTTATATTCAGGTGGCACAGCATGCGCGGCAAGGAGAGTGGTGGTGATCTTAATACGGCGATGATTCTCTAACGCTTTGGCTGCACGCAGCATCTTGAACTCATCTTCAAGTGTTAAACCATAGCCAGATTTTACTTCGATGCTGGTTACGCCACTTCTTAGCAGACCATCGAGTCTAGGTAGCGCTATTTCAACCAGTTCAGACTCTTGTGCTGCGCGTGTTGCAGTGACTGTCGCAAGAATCCCGCCGCCTTGTTTGGCGATGTCGGTGTAAGAGACACCATTCAAACGCTGCTCAAACTCGTTGGCGCGATTTCCTGCAAATACGAGGTGAGTGTGGCAATCAATCAGCCCAGGGGTGACGAGCTTGTTCTTGCAATCATAGGTGATGTAATCCGCAGAGCTATCAGTGCTCGGTTGTTCTACCTCAGAAGCATTTACTTCGTGGTTTGACCAAGAGATAGACACGATCTTACCGTCTTCGATAACGATATCTTGAGGGGAAGAGGGTTGATAACCGTCGGCTCCCGAGCTCATGGAGACCACTCGTGCGTTTTTGAGGATCAAATTCATAATCACCTAGATCTATGCTAAACATTAAATGTATATACAAATAAATAGGCTAAACGCTGACCCGAATCAAGTTGATGTTGCAAAAATGTGATCGGCGATCAGGATGATGTTCTTTAATCTAGAAGTATCTTGGAGCTTAATTTGTACTTGGAGCCAGGATGGTAGAGTAATGCAAAGCTGATGAGGCGTTCTTTGCTCCATGTTCTTCTATTCAAAAGAAGGCAAGGCTCTGATTCAGATAGCTTTAGTGACGTTCTGATTTGAGAGTCTGGAATAATGGCTTCAACCGTGTGCTCGATAGCACTTAACGGGCAGCTCTTTGAAAGGTATTCGTTGGGTGTAGAGGTTGAAAAGTCTTGCTCTAGGTATTTTGGAGCGGCTTGAGAATTCACCCAACGCGCTTCCAATTGTATTGGCGTGTTGTCCGCAAAGTGTATGATTTCACTATAGAACACCTCTGCGTTAATCATCACACCTAACCGTGTAGCCGTGCTTTCATCAGCCTTGATACTATCGTGCTTGATAACTTGGCTAGTATACGTTTGGCCGCGGTCTTTGATCTCTTGCGCGATGTTGTTGATATCAAGCAGCGGAGATTGCGCTTTTTCGTCGGGTTCACAAACAAAAGTGCCAAGTCTTGGCTTCCTGATGAGCTTGCCTTCAGACACAAGATCGCGAATGGCTTTATTGACTGTCATTCTACTCACATTGAACTGCTCGGTGAGTTCAAGTTCGGTGGTGATTTGATAACCCACCGGCCAGTGACCATTGGTAATTTTGTCGTCTATGAACTGTTTTATCTGAAGGTAGAGCGGCGCTTTCGACATAATGAAACCTTATTTGACTATACAAATAGAGTAACGGATTTTTTAACGATTTCAACATTTCCTCGGGCAATGTGACCTTATTCAACATAGATGGGGCAAATTGCTTGATTCTGTGAGGCAAGTGTCGCAAATTGTCACGCAATAATGATTAGGGCATGTTGATCTTTCGAGCTGGTTTTTGCAGCGAGTTGCTGTGTATTTATACAAGGCAGAGGCTTTGATGTGTAGCTAGCCTACATGAGAAGCCGATAACGTAGTAGAAATGACCAGCAAACGCTGCCCGAAGGGTTCGGCTAAAAGCGTTTTACTCTTTGTTGAGGGAGATTTGCTTAGAATGCTAGGCTACTTCTCCCTCGCCGCGATTAAAACGCTTTTATCTCGAACAAAATTCAACCACGAAAGGTCAACACGCCCTAGTTAATCAAATAATTAGAAAGGGAAATAATATGTTTAAGAAATTAAAGGCCTCGTTGGGCATCGGTGCAGCAAAGGTTGATACCGTCTTAGATAATATTGAAGTTTTCCAAGGTGGAGAGTTGTCTGGCAATGTTCACATTGTTGGTGGCGACGTTGAGCAACAAATCGACTTGATTAACTTGGTTCTCAACACAGAAGTAAAAGTCGAAACGGAAGACAGCACCAGCTACGAAACTTTTTCACTGGGTCGTATTCAAGCCGTAGAGCCTTTCGTGATCCAACCGGGCGAAACAAAATTGGTGCCATTCCGTCTTAAGTTAAATGATGAAACGCCGGTTACTGCGTTGAACGCACAAATGAACCAATGCCATGTGTGGGTTGAAACTAACCTAGATATCGGCTTCGCGGTTGATCCGAAAGACCGTGATTTCATTTCCGTTCATCCACTGCCAACAGTCGCTAAAATTATCCAAGGTGTGGAAGCATCGGGCATGGCAATGGTGAAAGCAGACGTAGAGAAGGGCTTCTTGAAAGGCAACAGCTTTGCTTCTCGCTCTGGCTGTTACCAAGAGATTGAATTTCGCAGCGGAGGTTTTATGAATAACAAAGAAATCGAGCTGTCATTCATCGTTGAAGGTTCAATAGTTCACTGCCTAGCAGAAATCGATCGCGCAATGAGCTTTCGTGGCGACCAATACATCTCATTCAGCTTGCCAGTTAACGCGGCCGACTCAGACATCCGCAACGCTGTATCAAGAATCATGAGTGCGTAGTTCCCTTTCTGTTAGTAGTCGCTCTGTCTATTAATAGAGACAATACAACTTCTAAAGCCGAACTTAACCATTCGGCTTTTTTGATTCTATTATCTGTCCCGTCCTGAAATGGGTTTACCACTGTTGCCGATAGGCCAGTTGGAAGGCAACATCGGTGGAGTTGTCCATGTTAAAGATGTTCTCGATTATGGATATCTCAACTGCCGAGCGTTGCATCACATAGCGATAGCCAAACATCATTTCATTGGCGGCTTCTGAAAACTCAGTGTCACCATCTTCTGCGCCTTCATACCAACGGTATTCAAGGTGCAATTCATGGTTTTCAAATAGCGTGAGTTGATAGCCGCCCATCCATGACCATGTCGTCTTCTTATGCGAAAAGCTATTCTCCGCTTCTCTACTGGACTGATTCGCTAACCCTAGGCTGGTATAAAAGGTATTGATGTCGAGTTGGTATGCATAATTGAGTTGAGCGCTTTGTTCGGTGCTGTTTCCCTTAAATGCACCGTGGCTGACATTGTTATGATAAAGGGAAACGCCAAAAGATAAGCCGTGGTTTTCTATATCTATGATCTGATATTGGGTGTAGAGCGTGAAAGCGCTAGTCAATGTGTCACCGGAGAAGTCTCGATTATTGACGCCATGGTCTGGTGCATAGATGTCGAATTGGTGTCTGTCTTTCTGATCTCGACCTGCTTGGTCGATGCTAAATAGGTCGTGAAAGTTAATGGTAATTTTGTCGAGATGATTATTGGCGGCGTATAACCAGCGGTAATTGAGCTCTACTTGCCATGCTGGAGTCAATTGCCATCGTAGGCCTGTTTGAAGTTGGTTTTGATAATAGTCTAAGTGATAGTCGTGGGAGTGGGCCCAGATGCTCGCGGCAGTTAAGGCTGTAAATACTTCCACCTTATTCTCTTCAAGAGGAAAGCCTGAACGGAGCGACGGGGTGAGGCGAACCGACTGCAGTGGTGCTTGGGTATAACTGATGAAGGGGCCGTAATCTTTGTTGGCCCATGCGTTTGGCGCAGAAAACATGGCGGCTATTATTAGCGGTAAAGGTCGTATGAGCGATATACAAGTAGCCCGTCTTTCCATATGCACCTCATCTGCATTCCGTTGCTTCTATATAGCTTAGTTCTAAATAACTCGTTTGTAAGAGGTAAGTTGGATGAGCGAACTCGGAACAGGTAGGGTGCAGTTGTTTAGTCGGTGTAGCTTGGTAATCAAGAGGATTAGAAGAGTAGGTAAGTCACCACAGCATGGTTAACCTTACCCAACGAAGCCGTTGGATCGCTTGCGGGTTCGCTCTGTCATTGTCATTTCATATAATTTCGTTACAATGTTCGGCTACTCACAAGTGGGGCATCTGTATTTGCTTCTATGTGGGTATATTTATTATGCATATATCCCCAATCAGCGTACCCGTTGATTGAAAGACATATATTAAACATTTTCATGTGTTGCTTGGTGTGCAACACCACTGTAAAGGACAAATAATGCCAATTATTACTCTTCCTGACGGTAGTCAGCGTCAATTTGACAACCCTGTATCAACTCTAGATGTTGCCCTATCAATCGGTCCTGGCCTTGCGAAAGCAACCATTGCTGGTCGTGTTGACGGCGAGCGTGTTGATGCTTGTGATCTTATCGAAAACGATGCAAGCCTAGAAATCATCACAGCTAAAGATGAAGTTGATGGTCTTGAGATCGTTCGTCACTCTTGTGCTCACCTTTTAGGCCACGCGGTTAAGCAGCTTTTTCCAGAAGCGAAAATGGCGATCGGTCCTACTATCGATAACGGTTTCTACTACGATATCGACCTTGAGCACTCTCTAACGCAAGAAGATTTAGAAAAGATCGAAAAGCGTATGAAAGAGCTAGCGAAGACCAAGTACCAGGTTGTTAAGAAGAAAGTTAGCTGGCAGGAAGCGCGCGACGCATTCGAAGCTCGCGGCGAGACTTACAAGATTGAAATCTTGGACGAGAACGTTTCTAAAGACGATCGTCCAGGCCTGTACCATCACGAAGAATACATCGATATGTGTCGTGGTCCACACGTGCCTAACATGAGCTTCTGCCAGCACTTCACTCTACTTAACGTAGCGGGTGCATACTGGCGTGGTAACAGTGACAACAAGATGCTTCAACGTATCTACGGCACTGCATTCCACGACAAGAAGGCACTTAAAGCTCACCTTGTGCGTCTAGAAGAAGCGGCTAAACGTGACCACCGTAAAATCGGTAAAGCGCTTGACCTATTCCACATGCAGCAAGAAGCACCAGGCATGGTGTTCTGGCACCACAACGGTTGGACTATCTTCCGTGAGCTAGAAGTATTTATTCGTCAAAAACTGACTGAGTACGATTACCAAGAAGTTAAAGGCCCATTAATGATGGACCGTGTTCTTTGGGAACGCTCTGGTCACTGGGATAAGTACGCTGAAGCGATGTTCACTACTTCTTCAGAGAACCGTGAATACGCTATCAAGCCAATGAACTGTCCTGGTCACGTTCAAATCTTCAACCAAGGTTTGAAATCTTACCGTGATCTACCGCTACGTATGGCTGAGTTCGGCTCATGTCACCGTAACGAGCCGTCTGGCGCACTTCACGGCATTATGCGTGTTCGTGGCTTCACTCAAGATGATGCTCACGTATTCTGTACTGAAGACCAAGTTCAACAAGAAGTTAAAGCTTGTATTGAAATGGTTTACGATACTTACACAACTTTCGGCTTCGAAAGCATTGTTGTTAAGCTATCTACTCGTCCAGAACAGCGTGTAGGTTCAGACGAAATGTGGGACCGTGCAGAGGCTGACCTTAAGCAAGCGCTAGAGGCAATGGACATTGCATACGAGATTCAAGAAGGCGAGGGTGCGTTCTACGGACCTAAGATTGAATTTACTTTGCATGATTGTTTGGACCGCGCTTGGCAATGTGGTACAGTGCAGCTCGATTTTGCATTACCAGAACGTTTAGGTGCTACTTACGTAGGTGAAGATAACGAGCGTCACACGCCAGTTATGATTCACCGCGCGATTTTAGGTTCACTAGAACGCTTCATCGGTATTCTTATTGAAGAATACGCTGGCTTCTTCCCAACGTGGTTGGCGCCAGAACAAGCAGTTGTAATGGGCATTACAGACAAACAGTCTGAATATGTACAAGAAATTACGAAAAAACTGCAAAAAAGTGGATTTAGAGTCAAAGCAGACTTGAGAAATGAGAAGATTGGCTTTAAAATCCGCGAACATACTTTGAAACGTGTACCGTTCATGCTTGTGTGTGGTGACCAAGAAATGGAAGCCGGCGAAATTGCAGTACGTACACGTAAAGGTAAGGACCTTGGCAAATTTAAAGTGGATGACTTTATTTCATACATCCAAGCCGAGGTTTCAAGCCGTAAGCTCAATCTGGAGGAATAGCTATTAAAGGCGGAAGACGTGGCCAACAACCGGCCAAACAAAACCAGCACCGTTTAAACGGTGACATTCGTGGCGTTCGTGAAGTGCGTCTAACTGGCGCAGACGGCGAAGCTGTTGGTGTAGTATCAATCGCTGAAGCGATGGAAGCTGCAAATGAAGCTGGTATGGATCTTGTAGAGATCAGCCCTAACGCCGAGCCGCCAGTTTGTCGTGTGATGGACTACGGTAAGTTCCTCTTCGAGAAGAGCAAAGCTGCGAAAGAGCAGAAGAAGAAGCAAAAGCAGGTTCAGATCAAGGAAATTAAATTCCGACCTGGAACTGATATTGGAGACTATCAGGTAAAACTACGCAACCTGACTGGTTTCCTAGAAGACGGCAACAAAGTGAAGGTAACAATTCGCTTCCGTGGCCGCGAAATGGCTCACCAAGAAATCGGTGTTGACGTTCTTAATCGTTTGAAAGCGGATACTGAAGAATTTGCAGTAGTCGAATCTTTCCCAACGAGAATTGAAGGTCGCCAGATGATCATGGTGTTGGCCCCTAAAAAGAAGTAATTAACGGCTTTGCAAGTAATTGAACCCTGCAGCCTCAGGTTGCGGGGTTTTATTCGCCCTAATTACTATGTTATTAACAACTCAACAATGCGGAGTTATTCATCATGCCTAAGATGAAAACCAACAAAGGTGCTGCTAAGCGTTTCCAGAAAACTGCTGGTGGTATTAAGTTTAAGCACGCTGGTAAACGTCACATCCTGACTAAGCGTACTACTAAGAACAAGCGTCAGCTACGTCCGAACTCGATCCTTCCTAAATGTGAAGTTGCTCAAGTTCTACGTATGATGCCATACGCTTAATTCTTTTTAGTTTATAAATTCGTTTAGTTTAGGAGAAGCATAATGCCTCGCGTAAAACGTGGTGTACAAGCTCGTGCACGTCATAAGAAAGTTCTAAAACAAGCTAAAGGTTACTACGGAGCACGTTCACGTGTTTACCGCGTAGCTTTCCAAGCAGTTACCAAAGCTGGTCAATACGCTTACCGTGACCGTCGCAACAAGAAACGTCAATTCCGTCAACTTTGGATTGCACGTATCAACGCGGCATCTCGTCAAAATGGTCTATCTTACAGCCGTTTCATCAATGGCCTTAAGAAAGCATCTATCGAGATCGACCGTA
Source organism: Vibrio sp. 1CM2L (assembly GCF_023161695.1). Taxonomy (NCBI): domain Bacteria; kingdom Pseudomonadati; phylum Pseudomonadota; class Gammaproteobacteria; order Vibrionales; family Vibrionaceae; genus Vibrio; species Vibrio sp. 1CM2L. Next base: position 226,106 of record NZ_JALNTT010000002.1, on the reverse strand, counting down.
AGATTCTTGCTGACATCGCAGTATTCGACAAAGCAGCATTTGCTGTTCTAGTTGAAAAAGCGAAAGCATCTCTATAATTTAGAGTTAGCTTAAAGGTTTAAGAAAAGGAGAACTTCGGTTCTCCTTTTTTATTGCCTGTAATTTGGCTTTGCCATATTTTCTCGCATCTCGCATCTCGCATCTCGCATCTCGCATCTCGCATCTCGCATCTAATTTTTATTCGCTTGAACAGGCATTCTGGTATATAAACACCTACCTAACCTTTAATGTTAAGCGACCGAAATAAATGACCGCACCGACCACTATGACGTTCTTCGAACGTTTTGAAACTGACATCCTTTCTGGCAAGAAGACGATTACTATTCGCGATGAATCTGAACGTGACTACCAGCCAGGCAGTGTTGTGGAAGTATCAACGTTAGAGCAAGGACGTGTGTTCTGTAATCTTAAGATCATCAGTGTTGAACCAATTTTGTTTGATGACTTAGGTGAGTTCCATGCTCAACAAGAGAACATGACGCTGCAAGTACTGAAAGACGTGATTCAAGATATCTATCCAGGTATCTCTCAGCTGTATGTGGTTTCTTACGAGCTTGTGTAGCCCGCTTTAAATAGAATTGGTTGATCAATACCGCGTCTAACGCAGAGCAATGAGAAAGGGAGTCACAATGAGTGAGTTACAGAACGAAACAGTTCAGAAAATTCAACTTCAACTTTATTGTCGTGAGCAAAATGAGCAGCCGTTAATCTCTAGAACTGATCTCGACATTGCTCTTTATGATAGCGAAGGCTTTCTAGCGTGGCGTGATACAAAGCGTGACTTCATTGTCAGTGATATCGAGAATCGAGTTTGGGTGAAGAGCTGCCCCGGCGGTTACATCACTGAAGTGCACTTCAATACTGACGGTTCTCTAATTGAATATCGTTTGTTCGATCGATTTGAAACAACAGGGCAGTGGCAACTAAAAGACGGTTTGTTACACGTCGAGATTTTAAAGGGTGAGAATCGCTACCAGTGTGCTGTTGTGGCTCGTGCTGATCTTAATATTCACTCTGCGGTGGAATATAAAAATGATGAGCTGCACTCGTATTTGAAATTGGTGCAGGCTGAGCGTTAATCCCTTTTAGCAGACCTTACTTGTCCATTAAAATAAGTGATGTTCCAAGAACAACAAAGCCAACAGTGATGTTGGCTTTGTTGTTTTCAATTCGACCGAGTACTTCTAATCAACGCACCATTAAGCCATTAAGCCATTAAGCCATTAAGCTTTGAAGTTCGCTAGTTGACTGTAAAGCTCGCTGTCTTGATCTTGCTTTGCACAAACCGTCAGTAGGTCTTCAATAAAGTACTTCAAGGCACGTGCTTCGATACGGCGAATACCTTGTTGCTGTTCTTCTGTCAGGTAGCCGTAGATAGTCGCAGCGCCAAAGTCACCAAAGATCATCTGACCTTGCTCGTTAACCAAAGTGTTGTGTGCATATAGATCACCATGACAGACTTTGTTGGCATGAAGGTGTTCAAACACATCAATCATCTGTTCGGTAATGCTATTGATCTGAGTAATTGAAAGCTCAAAGCTTTCGTTGAAGGTATCGCGAGTACAGCTTTCAAGCGTCGGAGGTAAGCCTAGGTTGTAATAGCTGCTTGGGATAAGCTCCATCACTAATGCGAGATAGTTTGGTTCATCGACTTGAGCTATCGACTTCACTAGGTTGCTATGATGACCAGCCTGCAAACAAGCTTCGAGTTCATCGTGTGGGTAACCGTCGCTTGTTACTTCACCTTTAAATACTTTTACAGCGACTTCCTGTGGGAAATCAAAATCACCGTTCACCCAGTTAGCATGTGAAATTACGCCAGACGCACCTTGACCAAGTACTTGATTCAGTGAGTAGCATTGCGAGCTTACTGCGGGCACGCTATCTAAGCTGCTCGGGTGTTTGCAAAACGGGTTACCCGCAAACGCTAACCAAGCCAGCTTTGGTAGCTTAATAAGGAATTCAGGGAACTCAGTCAGTTGGTTTGCAGACAGGCGAACTAGCTCAAGGTTGGATAGGTTTTCCATGCTTTCTGGTAACACGCGAATCTTGTTACCCGCCAATGCCAGTTTCTGTAGTAGTGGTCTTTCACCTAGCGAGCTAGGCAGAGCCTCAATCTCATTGTCGGTCAGGATCAACCAACGTAGTTGAGTCGGCAGAGATTGCTCGCTAACGGTTTTGATTTGGTTGGTTTTGAAGCCAACCATTTCAAGCTTAGGAAGTGACCCTAGAACATCAGGCAGGTGCGTAAACAGGTTATTCGACGCGAAGATAATACGCAGGTTAGTTAGCTTTGATAACTCGGCTGGTAGGTCTGACAGCTGATTACCTGAAAGGTCTAGGATCTCAAGAGAATCTGCAAGCTCTATGATTTCTAGAGGAAACTCGGTGAGACCTTCTGACAGTTTTAAACGCTTAATACCTTTAAGTTGCCCTGATTTTAATTGTTCTAGAGTATGCAAACCTTAGCCTTATGAATAGATGTTCGAGGCGCGTAGTTTACTTGTCTCAACCGAGAAAGGCGAGTATCCGGAAGAATACTCGCCTAACTAAACTAAGTGAACGAATTTACGAAGATTAAAGCTGTATATGGTTTTGGCTAACGCCGACCTCCTCAACAAAATCGCTATCATGACTGACCAAGATGAACGCACCTTGGTATTCACGCAGAGCCGAAGCCAATATTTGCTTTGAGTCTATGTCCAAGTGATTGTCTGGTTCATCAAGCAAAAGAAGTGGGGCATCCTGTTTATGGCTGACAATCAACATCGCCAATTTCATTTTCTCGCCACCACTGAGGTGAGCGACTTTGCGATATACCGAGTCTCGCCTGAATCCAATTCCCGCTAGCAGGGTTCGCGCGTCGCTCTCTGTTAATCCAAAGCTATGCGTTATTAAACTATCGAACATTGTCTCGTTGGTGTCTAACAGGCCAAAGTGTTGATCCAAATAGACGGTCGCCCCCAAGCGCTTAATCGAGCCTCTATAATTGGTGTGTTGACCGTGAAGCGCTTTTAACAGTGTCGACTTTCCACACCCATTAGCACCGGTTAGATAACACCGTTCCCCTTGTGATAAAGAGAAACTGATGGGCGCACCAGAGCCGTAAATAAGGCGGCAGTTTTCAACGGTTAACAAAGAGCTCTTTTTACTGCTATTACTTTGCTGTAAATACAAAGCTTGTGGTTTCAGCCGTTCCTTCTGTTCTTTAAGCGACTGAAGTTTATGTTGGTTTTGGTCAATGACATTCCTTTGGCTTGTCGCAGACGCGGCTTGGCTTTGTCCTGCTTTATCTTTCATCGCATCCAATAAGATCTTGGGTTGGCTACCTGACTTTCTGAGTCGGTTTCCCTGAGATTCTCGCTGCTGCGCCTTTTCCTTGTTGGCTTGAGCTTGACGCTCGAGTCGTTTCTTTTCGGACTGATGATGCGCGACCTGTTTGTTGAGCGCTTCGCTTTGGCTAGATACTTGTTTGAAGTAATCATCATAATTTCCTTTATAGAAACGTACGCCCAAGCTGTTGAGGTGGTAGATCCCCTCCATTCGTCTCAATAAGCTTCGATCATGGCTGACGACAAGTATTTTGCCTTCAAACATCAGGCATTGTTCTAGTAGCCAATTGCGTCCATCGTTATCCAAATGGTTCGAAGGCTCATCGAGGATCAGTATGTCGTTATTTGATACGAACAGCTGATGAAGCTGTAGCAAGGCGAGTTGTCCACCACTCAAAGAGCAACAGGGCGTGTTCAAATCACGAGTGATCTTTAATGTACCTAGCAACTGCTGGGTACGTGCCTCTAGATCCCAATCATCACCAACGATATTGAAGTGCTGCAATTCACAGCTACCTTGTTCTATGGCGCTTAATGCTTCTAACTTTTCGGTGAGCCCTAAGAAGTCAGCGATGGTGATGTTGGTATCCAGTAGCTTTGATGGTAACTGAGAGTAAAAGCCGATCGAACCTTGGTGCGAAACACTGCCTGTTGTGGGCTGTTTTTGTCCCATGAGCAATGAAAGTAACAATGACTTTCCAGCCCCATTTCTTCCGACTAGGCCGGTGAGGCGAGTGCTCAAATTGAAGGTGATGTTTTTGAATAACCACTCACCAGTATCGAGTTGGAATGAGATATTGTTGGCTAATATAGTAGGCATAGAAATACCTCCCTTTACGTGTAAACGAGTAAAAGGGGTGAGGCGCTTTTTCTATATAGAACCCTACACAGAATTCTATATATAGATCGCCAAAGACGTTACTTACTTAGCATGCCAATCAAAGATAGGAAATAGGGTGTTGATGTAATTTCTGTCTTTGAGGTATTGATCTTAAAGATGTTTGTTTGTCAAAAAACGGATCTTTAAGAGCTTGATTTGTCGCGAAAATAGATGACGAAGTAACGCCCACTAACCCCGAGTGTCCAAATGATTTTTATAAAAATAAATCGGATGTCAGGATGTTAGTACTTCATTATGGCGTTATTCTCTTTTGAAATGATGGTGGGATGGTACTGAAAGAACGTACTCTTAGTCAATATGCTGAGGTGATTAAATTGTGTTCAAATAATTAAAGCGCCTGTGTGGCGCTTTAGTGATCATTATTGGAAATAAGTTGAGTCTAGAACTTATATCTTTGGGTTTAGAGCTTAGAGCTTAGAGCTTAGAGCTTAGAGCTTAGAGCCTTGGGCTTAAAGCTAAAGCTACTTGGTTTGCCCACCAACGGCGCGCCAACACATATCAAAGCTATCGTTGATGTACTTCGATGTTTGCTCTGGTGGAGACTCGCTTTGTTCAATCAGCCAGTTTGCACAAATCAGAAAGTGGCTATGGATGAAGTGTCTAACAAGGTTAATGTCCAACACCATCAATTCACCATCTTCTTGCCCTTTCAAAATGATCTCGTCTAGCGATGCGAACATCTGTGAAACAATCACTTCTCGAGTTTGAGTCGTTGGGTCGAAATGAACATTGGTAAAGAACTTCATCGCAACCGGATTCTCTAATGCCCATTCAATTCCTGTGATCCACATGAACTTAAAGGCTTGGTAGCGATCTTCTACTGCCACATCAGTGTGCGGTTGAAGGGTCGAGAATAGCTCTAGCTTCAGCTCGCGAAACAGCTCATCAATCAATAGAGATTTGTTCTCGAAGTGGTGAAACAACGTCGCTTTTGCCACGCCGGCTGTTTTCGCTATTTGTCCGGTAGATGTGCCCTCTAGCCCTTGTTGAGAGAAAAGCAGGAGTGCAGCATCTAGGATTTTTTGTCTTTTGGTGATCATCTATTGAGTACTTTGAACATCAGTTTCTTGATTGGGTTGTTGTAAGGAGGATGCATTAACTTGGTGAAGTTGACTTTTCCTCTGCTTAGAACGGTTTTGGCATGGCTAAAGGTCTTGAAGCCCTCAATGCCGTGATAGTGTCCCATGCCTGAAGGGCCGATGCCACCGAATGGCGCGTCTTCTGCAGCCACATGCACCAAAGAATCATTAATACACACGCCGCCAGAGTGCGTGTCTGATAAAAACTTGTCTTGGGTTTCTTTATTGTGACTCATTAGGTACAGAGCCAGTGGGCGTTCTCTCTCTGTGATGTAGCTGATTGCTTCTTCGATGGAATCATAAGGCACGATAGGCAGAACAGGACCAAACAGCTCTTCTTGCATCGCGAGCATCTCATCGTTCACTTCGGTGAGAAGGTGCGGCGTCATTCTGTGGTTTACATCGTCCTGTGCTTGTTCGGTGACGGTGTGAATAACCGCGCCTTTGGCTTGTGCGTCTTCAATGACACCTTTCAAGCGATTGTATTGGCGCATGTTGATCACTGAGGTTAAGTCTTTGCTCTCAATACCGGCTTTATAAAGCTTCTTGAAATAACGCTTATAAGCTGTGATGAACTCGTCCGTTTTTTCTCGCGGCAATAAGATGTAATCAGGCGCTACACATATTTGGCCAGCGTTTAAGCTCTTGGCAAACAGGATACGTTCAACAGCGTCCGCCACATCAAAGTCAGGGGCAATGATGGTTGGAGATTTGCCGCCTAATTCCAGGGTAACTGGTGTTAAGTTGTTAGCCGCTGCTCTCATAACGTGTTTACCCACAGCGGTTGAGCCTGTGAATAGGATATGGTCAAACGGCAGTTGGCTAAATTTAGCGGAAACATCAGCTTCACCTTCGATGATCGCAACTTGATCTTCACTAAAGCCTTCAGCCAACATCGCTTTTAAAACTCGGTTGGTTGCTGGAGTAAACTCCGACATCTTAAGCATCGCAGTGTTGCCCGCTGCTAATGCTGTGATCAGAGGCCCTAAAGAGAGCATGACTGGGAAGTTCCATGGAACAATGATGCCTACAACGCCCACAGGCTGATAATGAACCGTTATCTTAGCTGGCGTTAGCATCAAACCAGCTTTGCGGCGTGATGGCTTCAACCACTTCTTAAGGTTCTTCACGCTGTAATTGATCTGGTGAAGAGAAGGGGTGATGTCAGCAATCAAGCTGTCGTGCTTTGCTCGATGGCCATAATCTTCAGATACTGCCTCAATCAACTGCTCTTGATAGCGCATTAACAACGCTTTTAGTAATGAGAGGTTTTCTCTTCTCTGCTCAAGCGTAGGATTAACGTTATTGCGGTAGTGATCTTTTTGTCGGTTGAACATTTGATCCATGTCGTTGGTGCTCGACGTGTTTGGTTCAAGGTCTAGATTATGGCTCATAGTATCCCCTAAATTCGAAGGCTGACCGATTGGTTGGTCAGTTAAAATTACAAGAAGATCGAATCGAATACAAGATATGTGCGAGAAAAGTTTATTTTTTGTTCAGTTAGGCGGATGCTGAGTTGAGATGGTTAGGAAGATAAAAAGTGCCTTTGACGCAATCAAAGACACACGCGATTTGCTTGCGGGCTAGGCAGACACTTTTTCGCAACGCATAAAGATGAAGTTAACGTTTTTTGATAGGCGTTCGTACGTTTCTTCAGAGATGGCTTTGGCTTTCTCGTCGATTGTCCCTTCAGTGATTTGTGAAATCAGCAAGCCCGATTGGCTGACAGCTTGGCAAAGCTCGGTTAATGAACGGCGGTAGAAGCTTACCTGAACGGGTTTGCCGACCGTGTTCCACTCTTCTTGAATGAATTCGCGCTCAAAGTAGTTACCTGAAAGGGTGCACTCGAAATCCGCAAATGGGTGGTGAGTGGAAAACACGATGTAGCCGCCCGGTTTTAGAACGCGATAAATGTCATCAAAGACAGGTTTTAGATCTTCAATATAATGCAGTACTAATGGGCACACGATGACATCAGCGCTGTTATCAGCTTCTTTAGGTAAACCAAGCGCAGCATCTTGCGCGTATGCGGTCACATTGGGGATCTGTTTTCCGTTCACTAGGTCGACCATATCTTGAGATAGATCGGTGCACGTGACTTTGTTTGCACCTTGGTCAATAAACCATTGTGCGTAAATACCTGATCCACAACCAAGGTCGACAATGTCGAGCCCATTCACATCATCAAGTAAGGCTATGGTTGATGGGCGTTCTAATAGGGCATTATAAATATTATCGCGAGCAGCAGAGTCGTATTGCTTTGCATAGGTGGTGTACATTTCGGACATGATTTAACACTCATCAATAGGCTTGGAATAACAGGATACAAGCTGTGTTGGTGATAGCGAGAGTTGTGATAGTGAAGTGCTTATATTTGTCACAACTCTGACTTAACCTCACTCAATTTACTAAAAATCTTATGGTTCCTGCACATTTTTTCTCCCTAATTTAATGTGAGAAATTGCTTTATATTTAATGCGCTTCAGCCTGTTTTTTACCCTAAAACCTTGTAATTCCTTACCTGTCACTTTAAGTCGATCTGTCGATAAAAAAACGTAATCGTCACCACAAATATCAATGGTTGGACTCGCTCTTAATAATATCGGTTAATGCAGCCAACAAATCGTTTTTGAACGCTTTTTGTTGGGTTATACCTCGCTATTCCAAAGAGGTATCTTCTGTCGATGGCCCTATAGTGTGAGGTCTCTAGAATTGGAAAATTCGGTTAATTTGGAACGCATCCGTGCTGAGTATAATGTAAAGCACTGGAGCCAAGGTTTTTATGGAATTGATGATAACGGTGAGGTGTATGTTTCACCGAGCGAAACCGATCATCAAGTTCCGCTAAGTCAGATCGTAAAACAGTTAGAGCAGCGAAATATTGGTTTGCCTGCTCTTGTGCGTTTTCCTCAAATAGTGCATCAACGTGTGCACAATATCTGTAACGCATTCAACCAAGCGATCGACGAATATCAGTACGATAACCGTTACCTACTTGTTTACCCGATTAAAGTTAACCAACAGAAAGAAGTGGTTGACGAGATCTTAGCAAGCCAAGCTCAATTAGAGCAGAAGCAACTAGGTCTAGAGGCGGGCAGTAAACCTGAACTATTAGCGGTATTGGCGCTGGCTCAAAAAGCGAGCTCAGTGATCGTGTGTAATGGTTATAAAGACAGAGAATACATCCGCCTTGCGCTTATTGGCGAAAAGCTAGGCCACAAAGTATTCATCGTTTTAGAGAAGTTGTCAGAGCTTGATCTTGTCCTTTCTGAAGCAAAAGCGCTTGGCGTGAAACCTCGTTTAGGTCTACGCATTCGTCTTGCATCTCAAGGTGCAGGTAAATGGCAAGCAAGTGGTGGTGAGAAGTCGAAATTCGGTTTGTCTGCATCACAAGTATTGACCGTTATTGAACGCTTGAAAGCAGAAGATCAACTGGATGTTCTAGAGCTAGTGCATTTCCACCTTGGCTCGCAAATGGCGAATATTCGTGATGTGCGAAATGGTGTGAGTGAGGCGGCTCGTTTTTACTGTGAACTGCGTGATATCGGTGCTCAACTGAAGTTCTTAGACGTTGGTGGCGGTTTGGCGGTCGATTACGACGGCACACGCAGCCAATCTTCAAACTCAATGAACTACGGCTTGCTTGAGTACGCTCGCAACATCGTGATGACAGTAGGGGATATTTGTAAGCTCTACAATCAACCACAGCCTGTGATTATTTCGGAATCTGGTCGTTCACTGACTGCGCACCATGCAGTACTAGTGACTAACGTGATTGGTACCGAAAGCTACTCGCCAGAAGACATGGCGGCGCCAGAAGCAGACGCACCACTGTTGCTAAACAACATGTGGAAGAACTTCTTGGAGTTAGATGCAGGTAATGATGACCGCGCGCTGATTGAGATCTACAACGACACGCAAAGTGATATCGCAGAAGCACACAACCAATTTGCGACCGGTATGCTGAATCTTCAGCATCGTGCTTGGGCAGAGCAAATGTCTTTGCGTATTAACTACGAGCTTAGCACTCGCATGAGCACAAAGAACCGTTACCACCGTCCAATTTTGGATGAGTTGAGCGAGCGTTTAGCGGACAAGTTCTTCGTAAACTTCTCACTGTTCCAATCGTTGCCAGATGCTTGGGGTATCGATCAGGTGTTCCCTGTATTGCCTCTAAGTGGTTTGGACAATGCGGATGAGCGACGCGCGGTAGTACTGGATATCACATGTGATTCTGATGGTACGATCGATCAGTATGTTGACGGTCAAGGCATTGAAACAACGTTGCCAGTTCCTGCATGGAACCCAGACGAACCTTACCTGATGGGCTTCTTCTTAGTAGGCGCATACCAAGAGATCTTGGGTGATATGCATAACCTATTTGGTGATACGCACAGTGTGGTGGTCAACGTTGATGAGAGCGGAAAAGCGAACATTGACTACATCAACGAAGGCGACACAGTAGAAGACATGATGCGTTATGTTCATATCGATATGGATCTAATTCGTCAGAACTACAAAGAATTGGTAACGGCGAAAGTACCAGCGCAAGAGCAGCAAAGCGTACTTGAAGAGTTAGAGCAAGGCTTGATGGGTTACACCTATCTTGAGGATTTTTAATGAACGATCTATTTACGAAACCAGATTACTCACTGTATTCCAATGCGATGACGTTTATGCGCCGCCCATTGGTGCAGAACCCAATCGACAACGACGCTGATGTGGTTGTATTAGGTGCGCCACTAGATATGGCGACATCTGGCCGCCCAGGTGCACGTATGGGACCGGATGCGATTCGTCGTGCGTCAGTTAACTTGGCGTGGGAAGGTAAAAAATTCCCTTGGGACTTCAATGTATTTGAACATACCTCAGTGATTGATGCTGGCGACCTTGTGTTTGATTGTGGTGATGCAGAAGATCTAACTCAACGTTTAGAAGCGGCTGCTGATGCGATTCTGAATAGTGGTAAAACTCTGTTAGGTTTAGGTGGCGATCACTTCATTACACTGCCTTTGTTAAGAGCATACGGTAAGAAGTACGGTGAGATGGCTCTGATTCACTTCGACGCGCACACTGACACTTACAGTCAGGGCAGTCGTTACGATCACGGCACTATGTTCTACCATGCGCCAAATGAAGGTTTAATTTCGCCTGAACATTCAGTGCAAATTGGTATTCGTACAGAGTACAAGCAGGAAGGCCACGGCTTTAACGTTATTAACGCGATGCAGGCGAACGACATGAGCGTGGACGAGATCATTGCTCAAGTGAAAGGCATTGTTGGTGATAAGCCAGTTTACCTAACGTTTGATATCGATTGCCTGGATCCTGCTTTTGCTCCGGGTACAGGTACTCCGGTATGCGGCGGTTTGAATTCAGATAAAGTTCTGAAAATTATCCGTGGCTTGCAAGGTATCAACATGGTTGGTATGGACGTTGTAGAGGTTTCTCCAGCGTATGACCAAAGCGAGATTACAGCATTGGCTGGTGCGACGATTGCTCTCGAGCTGCTTTACGTCTGGACTGCAAATCGCCTTGCTAAATAAGAGTGTGTCATTGCTAACAGCATAACGCTATATACTTATTTTAAAGCCCACTAAGGTTTAACTTAGTGGGCTTTTTTTTTGGATTCCTCGAAATATCCATTTGCAACTTCTACTCATTGTCCCTGCATACCTATTCAATGCTCCAGCAGTTGTATATGTAATTGACGCCATATATGGCGTTTGAACGGTTTCTCATCAGCTTTGTGCTGAACCTTGTCTCAAATATGGGATTTAGTTCTTCTTTGGGGTTTAGGTATATCTCGACCTTATTAATTGCCTATAAATCCTAATGATTTATCAACTTTATTACTGTATATATTTATAAAAATTTGAGGTGTAATTAATATGTGCATTTTATTGCACATTAATCAACACCCTATAAACTTTTGCTTAGTCCATGAACAAACTAAAGTGAATGCCTAGATTTGTGAAAAGAAGTCACTTCGCACAGACATGACATTTCGGATAAGGAAGACTAGGCTTAAGGTTAAGTAAACTATAAAAAAAACAGGCGAAACGGAACTGACTCATCACATACATCAGTCTACGTAATTGATTGTTAATGCAGAGAATAAGTTCTGAATATAATTTAAGCCTGAAACCGTTATTACTATCATTTTCACGATGTTGAGCAATACAGCATTTTGTGACCTCGGGGGATATATGGGTATTGAAGTTTCGCGCCAAGCTGCAGTTGTAGAGGCAGTGAGTGGAGAAGTCATTGCGGTTAAGTCTGACGGAAGCGCACGAAAAATTTCAGTTGGCGATATTATTCGTGAAAACGAGATTGTTATTACTGCCAACCAAGCAGAGCTTTTATTAGGTACCCCAAACGGTGTCACTGAGGTGGCAAGTAATTGTGTTGGCTGTGTTGATCAAGACTTAGCGTGGGCTGATGCTCCGATCGCTGGAGAAGTTAATTTTGACTTGCAGCAAGCCGATGCAGGAGATTTTGATGATGATGAATTTGCTGCTATCCAAGAAGCCATTTTAGGTGGTGCCGACCCGACCCAAATCTTAGAAGCAACGGCTGCGGGTAGCGGATTAGGTTCTGCAAACGCTGGCTTTGTGACGATTGACTACAACTACACCGAAACTCATCCGTCGACATTTTTTGAGACCGAAGGTCTAGCAGAACAAACGGTTGATGAAGACCGAGAAGAGTTCAGAACAATAACTCGTTCATCGGGCGGTCAATCAATCAGTGAAGTGCTCACTGAAGGCTCCATTTCTGATAATACCTATCCCCAATCTATTAAAACTACCGAAACGATTATTGCTGGTAGTTTAGCGCTCTCCCCTGATTCTTTCGCTCCAGAAGCACTGTCCCTAGCTTCGCTACTCACAGAGCTAAACAGTGATATTACCTCAAGTGGTCAGCCCGTTACGTTTACTTATGATGCGGCGACGAACTCTATCATTGGTGTGCAAGGCACCGATGAAGTATTCCGCATCGACATCGATGTTGTTAGTGTTGGAAATAACGCTGAGCTTTCACTGACCACAACGATTTCTCAACCAATTGATCACGTAACGTCTGTTGGTGGTGGTCAGGTTTCCTATACAGGCGATCAAATTAACATCACTTTTGATATTCAAGGTGAAGACACCGCGGGAAACCCATTAGCAACACCAATCAATGCACAAGTTGCCGTGGTTGATGGGGTCGATCCGTCTGCTGAAAGTGTGAATATCAGTAACGTAGAAACAAGCAATGTTCCAATCGAAGGGACATTCTCCAATATTGGCAGTGATAACCTTCAATCAGCCGTTTTTGATGCGAGTGCGTTGGATCAATTTGATGGAATACTCAGCGATAATCAAAATACGCTTGCAAGGCTATCTGATGATGGGACAACGATCACTTTGTCCATTCAAGGCCGAGGTGAGGTTGTTCTTACTATCTCACTAGATACCGATGGTACTTATAAATTCGAACAATTTAATCCAATCGAACAAGTGGGTACCGATTCACTGACGTTCGATTTACCGATCACGATTACCGATTTCGACCAAGATGTTGTAACCAATAACATCAACATTGTTATCTCTGATGGCGATAGCCCAGTTATTACCAATGTCGACAGTATTAGTGTCGATGAAGCAGGCATCATTGGTGGCTCACAAGAGGGAACCGCGCCTGTAGCGGGGAGCGGAAGTATCACTGCCGATATTTTCGAAAGCGACATCATCGACCATTATGAACTGGAGCCGACGGAATTTAATACGGGTGGCACCTTGGTTTCTAATGGTGCGGCGGTGCTACTCGAGTTGGTTGACGAAACTAATGGCGTAAGAACTTACGAAGGCTATGTAGAGGTCAATGGATCGAGAATTACGGTCTTTGACGTTAAAATTGATAGCCCTTCACTGGGTAACTACGAATTTAATTTGTATGAAGAGCTTTCTCACCAAGGCGCTGAAGACGCGTTGTTGACCTTTGCACTACCAATTTATGCGGTGGATGCGGATGGAGATCGTTCTGCACTGTCTGGAGGCTCGAACACACCAGAAGCCGCTGAGATTCTCGTTAATGTAAAAGATGATGTACCAGTGATGACAGCACCTACAGGGGAAACAGTTGTCGATGAAGACGATCTTACTGGAATTGGTTCAGATCAATCTGAAGATACTATTATTAATGGATTATTCACGGTTGATGAAGGCGCCGATGGCGTTGCGAAGTATGAACTGGTTGATGAAGATTTGGTTCTGACTGGCTTAACCTCTGATGGAGAAAGTCTAGAGTGGCAAGCTGTTTCACAAAACGGCACAACATTTACTTATGTTGCTCAAACTGCAACGAGTAATGAAGCGGTGTTCGAGATTATTTTCGATACCTCAGATAACAGTTATCAATTCGAACTGTTTAAACCAATTAAGCACCCTGGTGGCGCGGCTGAAAACACGATTGACCTTAATTTTTCTGTTGTGGCTGAAGATTCCGACCAAGATAAATCGAATGCGGTCGATCTGCAGATCACGGTGACGGATGATGTGCCAACCATCACTGATACGACTGTTGCGAGTACGTTTGTCGTTGATGAAGATGATTTAGGCACTGTTGTCGCTCAGGCGACAGGCTCGTTTGTTACCACAGAAGGTGCTGACCAAGCTGAGGTTTACGAACTACGCAATATCTCAACGCTGGAAGCGACGCTATCGTCGGGCAATGAAGGTATTAAGATCACTGAGATCACAGGTGCTGCTAACACGACCACCTACCAAGGCGCAACTGACGCGAGCGGAACGCCAATCTTCACATTAGTGCTGACTGATGATGGTGCTTACACGTTTACCTTGCTTGGTCCTCTCAATCACGCTACGACACCGAGCAACCTCGATACATTAACCATACCGTTCGATGTTGTTGTTGTTGATCGTGATGGCGATGATTCTAACCAATATGTATTGCCAATCGAGGTGCTTGATGGTGCGCCAGTAATGACGGCGCCGACTGGTGAAATGGTTGTCGATGAAGACGATCTTACTGGTATTGGTTCCGATCAATCTGAAGATAGCATTATTAATGGGTTATTCACGGTTGATGAAGGCGCCGATGGTGTTGTGAAGTATGAACTGGTTGATGAAGATTTGGTTCTTACTGGCTTAACCTCTGATGGAGAAAGTTTAGAGTGGCAAGCTGTGTCGCAAAGCGGCACAACATTTACTTACGTTGCTCAAACAGCAACGAGTAGTGAAGCGGTGTTCGAGATTATTTTCGATACCTCAGATAACAGCTATCAATTCGAACTGTTTAAACCACTTAAGCACCCTGATGGCTCTGATGAAAACACGATTGACCTTAACTTCTCTGTTGTGGCAAAAGATTTCGACCAAGATAAATCGAATGCAATCGATCTGAAAATCACGGTGACGGATGATGTGCCAACCATCACTGATACGACGGTTGCGAGTACGTTTGTCGTTGATGAAGGCGATTTAGGCTCTGTTATCGCTCAGGCGGCAGGCTCGTTTGTTACCACGGAAGGTGCAGACCAAGTAGAGGTTTACGAACTACGTAATATCTCGACTCTGGAAGCGATGCTATCGTCGGGCAATGAAGGTATTAAGATCTCTGAGATCACAGGTGCTGCTAACACGACCACCTACCAAGGCGCAACGGACCCAGGCGGAACGCCAATCTTCACATTAGTGCTGACTGATGATGGTGCTTATACGTTTACTTTACTTGGCCCTCTCAATCACGCTACGACACCAAATAACCTCGATACATTAACAATACCGTTTGATGTTGTTGCTGTTGATGGTGACGGCGATGATTCTAACCAATATGTATTGCCAATTGAGGTGCTCGATGATGCGCCAACTATCACTGATACGACTGTTGGGAGTACATTTGTCGTTGATGAAGATGATCTTGGGTCGGTGGTGTCTCAAGCAACAGGTGCATTTGTTACGACAGAAGGTGCTGACCTAGTAGAAGTTTACGAACTGCGTAATGTCTCAGCGCTTGAAGCGACATTAACCTCTGGAACTGAAGCGATTTCTATTACAGAAATCACAGGGGCGACTAACACAACGACCTATCAAGGTACGACGACAAGCGGGACTCCTGTCTTCACGCTCGCGCTAGCGAATGATGGCTCTTATACGTTTACGCTGTTAGGTCCTTTAAATCATCCAACAAGTCCGAATTCTAATACCTTAACGATTCCATTCGATGTCGTTGCGGTTGATGGCGACGGAGATGATTCTAATCAGTATGTATTGCCAATCGAGGTGCTCGATGATGTGCCTGTGATGACGGCGCCGACCGGTGAAATCGTTGTCGATGAAGACGATCTTACTGGCATTGGTTCAGATCAATCTGAAGACACAATTATCAACGGACTGTTCACGGTTGATGAAGGTGCCGATGGTGTTGTGAAGTTTGAACTGGTTGATGAAGATTTGGTTCTTACTGGCTTAACCTCTGATGGAGAAAGTATAGAGTGGCAAGCTGTTTCACAAAGCGGCACAACATTTACTTACGTTGCTCAAACAGTAACGAGTAATGAAGCGGTGTTCGAGATTATTTTCGATACCTCAGATAACAGCTATCAATTCGAATTGTTTAAACCAATTAAACACCCTGATGGCTCTGATGAAAACACGATTGACCTTAACTTCTCTGTTGTGGCAGAAGATTTCGACCAAGATAAATCGAATGCGATCGATCTGAAAATCACGGTGACGGATGATGTGCCAACCATCACTGATACGACGGTTGCGAGTACGTTTGTCGTTGATGAAGGCGATTTAGGCTCTGTTATCGCTCAGGCGGCAGGCTCGTTTGTTACCACGGAAGGTGCAGACCAAGTAGAGGTTTACGAACTACGTAATATCTCGACTCTGGAAGCGACGCTATCGTCGGGCAATGAAGGTATTAAGATCTCTGAGATCACAGGTGCTGCTAACACGACCACCTACCAAGGCGCAACGGACCCAGGCGGAACGCCAATCTTCACATTAGTGCTGACTGATGACGGTGCTTATACGTTTACTTTACTTGGCCCTCTCAATCACGCTACGACACCAAATAACCTCGATACATTAACAATACCGTTTGATGTTGTTGCTGTTGATGGTGACGGCGATGATTCTAACCAATATGTATTGCCAATTGAGGTGCTCGATGATGCGCCAACGATCACTGATACGACTGTTGGGAGTACATTTGTCGTTGATGAAGATGATCTTGGGTCTGTGGTGTCTCAAGCAACAGGTGCATTTGTTACCACAGAAGGAGCAGACCAAGTAGAGGTTTACGAACTGCGTAATATCTCAGCTCTTGAAGCGACATTGACCTCTGGAACTGAAGCGATTTCTATTACAGAAATCACAGGGGCGGCTAACACGACGACCTATCAAGGTACGACGACAAGCGGGACTCCTATCTTCACGCTCGCGCTAGCGAATGATGGCTCTTATACGTTTACGCTGTTAGGTCCTCTAAATCATCCAACAAGTCCGAATTCCAATACCTCAACGATTCCATTCGATGTCGTTGCGGTTGATGGCGACGGAGATGATTCTAATCAGTATGTATTGCCAATCGAGGTGCTCGATGATGTGCCTGTTATGACGGCGCCGACCGGTGAAACCGTTGTCGATGAAGACGATCTTACTGGAATTGGTTCAGATCAATCTGAAGATACCATTATTAATGGGTTATTCACGGTTGATGAAGGTGCCGATGGCGTTGTGAAGTATGAGTTGGTCGATGAAGATTTGGTTCTGACTGGCTTAACCTCCGATGGAGAAAGTTTAGAGTGGCAAGCTGTTTCACAAAGCGGCACAACATTTACTTACGTTGCTCAAACAGCAACGAGTAATGAAGCAGTGTTCGAAATTATTTTCGATACCTCAGATAACAGCTATCAATTCGAATTGTTTAAACCACTTAAGCACCTTGATGGCGCGGGTGAAAACGTGATTAACCTTAACTTCTCTGTTGTAGCTGAAGATTTCGACCAAGATAAATCGAATGCGATCGATTTGAAGATCACGGTGACGGATGATGTGCCAACCATCACTGATATTACTGTTGCTAGTACGTTTGTCGTTGATGAAGACGATTTAGGCTCTGTTGTCGCTCAGGCGACAGGCTCGTTTGTTACCACTGAAGGTGCAGACCAAGTAGAGGTTTACGAACTGCGTAATATCTCAGCTCTTGAAGCGACATTGACCTCTGGAACTGAAGCGATTTCTATTACAGAAATCACAGGGGCGGCTAACACAACGACCTATCAAGGTACCACGACAAGTGGAACGCCAATCTTCACGTTGGGATTAGGTGATGATGGCTCTTATAGCTTTACGTTGTTAGGTCCTCTGAACCATCCAACAAGCCCGAACTCCAATACCTTAACGATTCCATTCGATGTCGTTGCCGTCGATGGTGATGGCGATGATTCTAACCAATATGTATTGCCAATCGAGGTGCTTGATGATGCGCCAGTAATGAGTGCGCCAACGGGTGAAACAGTTGTCGATGAAGACGATCTTACTGGTATTGGTTCAGATCAATCTGAAGATACCATTATTAATGGGTTATTCACGGTTGATGAAGGTGCCGATGGCGTTGTGAAGTATGAGTTGGTTAATGAAAATTTAGTGATTGCGGGCTTAACCTCCGATGGA
The DNA here is from genome assembly GCF_023161695.1 of Vibrio sp. 1CM2L. Classification (NCBI taxonomy): domain Bacteria; kingdom Pseudomonadati; phylum Pseudomonadota; class Gammaproteobacteria; order Vibrionales; family Vibrionaceae; genus Vibrio; species Vibrio sp. 1CM2L. The sequence goes on along the minus strand of NZ_JALNTT010000002.1, from coordinate 208,063 downwards.
GAAAGCTTAGAGTGGCAAGCTGTTTCACAAAGCGGCACAACATTTACTTACGTTGCTCAAACAGCAACGAGTAATGAAGCGGTGTTCGAAATTATTTTCGATACCTCGGATAACAGCTATCAATTCGAACTGTTTAAACCACTTAAGCACCCTGATGGCTCTGATGAAAACACGATTGACCTTAACTTCTCTGTTGTGGCAGAAGATTTCGACCAAGATAAATCGAATGTGATCGATCTGAAAATCACGGTGACGGATGATGTGCCAACCATCACTGATATTACTGTTGCGAGTACGTTTGTCGTTGATGAAGGCGATTTAGGCTCTATTGTTGCTCAGGCGGTAGGCTCGTTTGTTACCACTGAAGGTGCAGACCAAGTAGAGGTTTACGAACTACGCAATATCTCAACGCTGGAAGCGACGCTATCGTCGGGCAATGAAGGTATTAAGATCACTGAAATCACAGGTGCCGCTAACACGACTACTTACCAAGGGGCAACGGACCCAGGTGGAACGCCAATTTTTACACTAGTACTGACTGATGACGGTGCTTATACGTTTACCTTGCTTGGCCCTCTCAATCACGCTACGACACCAAATAACCTCGATACATTAACAATACCGTTTGATGTTGTTGCTGTTGATGGTGACGGCGATGATTCTAACCAATATGTATTGCCAATTGAGGTGCTCGATGATGCGCCAACTATCACTGATACGACTGTTGGGAGTACATTTGTCGTTGATGAGGATGATCTTGGGTCTGTGGTGTCTCAAGCAACAGGTGCATTTGTTACCACAGAAGGTGCTGACAAAGTTGAGGTTTACGAACTACGCAATATCTCTACTCTAGAAGCGACGCTATCGTCTGGCAATGAAGGTATTAAGATCACCGAGATCACAGGTGCTACTAACACGACCACCTACCAAGGTGCAACTGACCCAGGCGGAACGCCAATTTTCACATTAGTGCTGACTGATGATGGTGCTTACACGTTTACCTTGCTTGGACCTCTCAATCACGCCACGACACCGAGCAACCTCGATACACTAACAATACCGTTTGATGTTGTTGCTGTTGATGGTGATGGTGATGATTCTAACCAATATGTATTGCCAATCGAGGTGCTAGACGATGCGCCAGTAATGAATGCGCCAACGGGTGAAACGGTTGTGGATGAAGACGATCTTACTGGTATTGGTTCCGATCAATCTGAAGACACCATTATTAATGGACTGTTCACGGTCGATGAAGGTGCCGATGGCGTTGTGAAGTATGAACTGGTTGATGAAGACTTGGTTCTGACGGGCTTAACCTCCGATGGAGAAAGCTTAGAATGGTTACCTGTTTCTGTATCTGGCAGTACGTTTACTTACGTTGCTCAGACAGACACAGGTCAAGTGCCTGTTTTCGAGATTATATTTGATACGTCAAACAACAGCTATCAGTTTGAACTGTTTAAATCTCTCAAGCACCCTGATGGTGCCGATGAAAACAACATCGAACTTGATTTTTCAATCATTGCTGAAGATTTTGACCAAGACCAATCAAACGCAATCGATCTGAAAATCACAGTAACCGATGATGTTCCGTTAGTGACAACTCAGTCTATCACTCGTATTGAAGGTCAGAATTACAATGGTTCTAAAGTCGATATGTTTGCCAATGCGACGGATGTGGGGGCTGATGGCGCGGTACTGAGTCGAATTGAAGGTATCTCAAGTAACGGGGCTGATATTGTTTTTCAACGAGGTAACAATACTGGCTTTAGCGATGGCTTGAATGTTCAAAGTGGACGTCGAACTATCCGTGTTTATGAGCAGACCGATGATGGCAATGGTGGTACTCAGGAAAGGCAGCTGGGTATTTTGCGTATCAACTCAAATGGCGAAATAGAATTTAGAGCTACCAATTATCTCGATCATGATGGTGACTCCATCGACTTCTCGATCAATGTGATTGCGACAGACAGTGATTTAGATACGTCATCTACGCCTTTGAACATCACGATTACGGATGAAGAGTCTTCAGCAATCTCGCTGAAAGTGACTACGTTTGAGGATGCGGGTAGAGACTCTACAATCCCTTACGCAACGGGCGATGCCCCAAGCCTAGAGAATACCCAAGATAATCAAAGTGGGTTACCTGATGCTCCTGCACAAGTTGCGTTACAGGTTAACCTGAAGGACCAAGATAACAACGAGTCCATTGGCCAACTGACGATCCAGAGTGGCAATCACAGAGGGACGTTCTATTACTTTGATGGTGTGGACTATCACAAACTAGTGGCAGAACCAAACGGTGATATCTTGTTTGGTCCACCTCAAATGCAGCAGAGCTTTGCTCCAAGTACGAATCAACCATTAGACACCATCGCGACAATCGACAACTTGTTCTTTGTCCCAGACCAGAATTTTGGTTCTGGTGAAAATGGGGTTCGAATCAATTATGAGCTCGAAATTGATAATAGTGGTTCGCTAGACCACACCGTTAACTCAAATTTCAGAATCGAGATTGAAGCGGTAGCGGATATTGCAACGTGGGATGACGCCAACAGTACTTATCAGTATCAAGTGAATGAAGATGAAGACAATGTTACGTTGCAGCTGAATGCTGAATCGCAAGATAACAGTAATACTGAGACGATTACCTATGAACTTGAAGCGATTCAGGGTGATGGGAAGTTTGAGTTACTTGATCAAAATGGCAATGTGTTAACGCCCGTTAATGGTGTTTATATCATCGCATCTGCTGATATCAATAGCACAGTCGTTAACCCAATCGACAACTTCTCTGGACAAATTGAGTTCAAAGCGACGGCAATTACTGAAGAGACACGTAACCCATACGATGATTCAGCTAACGGTGGGTTAGACAAAACGACCGCTCGCTCTGTTGAGCAAAATATTATCATTGATGTGACTGCCGATGCGGACCCTGGGTCGTTCAGTGTTAACCGGATTCGTATTAACGAAGACAATATTGATGACCCTAACTACCTAGGTCCTCTGGCTAACAAAGATGACTTCACGCTAGACGAAGTCATCACAATGAACGGCTCAGTGGATACTGATGGTTCCGAAGAGCTATTTGTTCGTATCAGCAATATTACTGAAGGTGCGGTGCTTTATTTCCTTGGAACTACGACCCCAGTTCCTACAATCACTATTAACGGTATTGATTATCAGGAAGTGGCGTATTCCGACTTAGCCAATGTAGAGATCGTTCCGACTAAACACAGTAATGTCGATTTTACTTTTGATGTAACCGGTGTGGTTAAAGACACCGCGAACCTCTCTAGTGGTGCTCAAGTTGATGAAGAAATCCTAGGGACTAAAACGGTTAACGTTGAAGTTAAAGGTGTCGCAGATATTCCTTACGGCGGTACTAGCGGAACGGCATGGACTGCAATACCTGATACCGATCCTAACCCTGCAAGTGGTGTGCAAACCACGATCCAAGAGAGCCAGAATGGAGACAGCTACGCCGAGCTTGATTTCACCGTGTTGTCGGGAGAGAGAAGACCTGATCCTGCAGCTATAGATCAAACCCCATTACCTGACGACGGTTCAGAATCCATAACCGTTATCCTCTCGGGTATTCCTGATGGCGTTATTCTGGAAGACGGTGACGGTACCATTATTGACCTTAACTTTGTCGGTTACGAAACTGGTCCGGGTGGTAGCCCTGATCTGTCTAAACCTATCTACGAAGCGAACATCACTGACGCGGGTAAAACCTCAGGAATCCGCATCAGACCCGTCGATTCTTCAACCGAGAACATTCACATTCAGGGTAAAGTGATCGTGACTGAGAATGACGGTCATACGCTTACGTTTGACCAAGAAGTGCGAGTGCTAGTCGAACCTAGAATCGATACCTCGGCGACGTACAGCACAGTCACTAATGGCGATGAAGATACGGTGATCAGTATTGATTGGCACCCAGAGGGTACTGACTATATTGATGATGATGAGCATTTCACTTCTATTGTGATCAGTGCCATTCCGACAGATGTTGAAAGTGTTGTGGTTAATGGCGATGTAACTTGGGTTTACGATGCTTCAGCAGGCACTTTAACCATTACGCCGAAGAGTGGACAAACGGCAGAAGAGTTTACTCAGATAGCACTGAACAACAATTTTATTCAGATCACACCTGAACAAGATTCGAGCACCGACTTTACGCTTAATACCGTTGTCATGATTGAAGAGCGAGATCATGAGTATGTTGATGCGACTGATCCTGGTCAGGGCATCGCTACCGCAACGATTACAGGTACGATTAATGTTGTCGTAACGCCAGTCGTTGAACCGCAAGACGCCAGCAACAAGCTTATCGTCGATGATGTGCTGGGTACTGGAGCACTAGCAACCGTAGTTGCTGATGCAAACACTGGCGTGCTTAAGTTCACTACCAACAGCGATAATACATCGGTTACGGATGAGTTCGTCATTCGATATCAAGAAACAGATGCTTCGTCCGCTATCGAAGAAGTGGATCAGTTAGTTATTCAATTAACAAATGTGGACGACTCGGCTCTATCTGATGCTGTACTCAATCAACTGCTCGTTATTGGCGCTGCTTATGAAGGCAATGGGCGCTGGGTTGTAACGAATGAAGACATATTTAGCATCAGTGCACCGAACGGCCTTGTTCTTCCTTCAGGAAACAGCGGGGCAGGAGGGTTCAATGACATCAAGATGGACATCTTTAGCACGGTGATAGACCGAGGTGATGGTGCTGAGGTTGAGTCATCTACGGCCGCTCGTAGGGATGGAGAAGTCACCCTGTCATTCCCTGAAGTGGTGGTTGGGAGCACTAAGGTCGCAGCCGATATTGATATTACGCCAAACAGTGTTGTTGATGCGGTTGAGGACACCCAGTTAGATCTGGGGACGGCATTGAATGGTTTAATTACGTTCTCGGGCGAAGACGACTCAACTGATCAAGTGACCATCATTATTGATGACAGTGTGACCATTAATCCAGGAGCGGCGAACGAAGTCACCTTCCCAATTAGTTTATCGGGAAGCAGCGACCTCGATTTTGTTAACGGGAAATATGTATTCCAGACTACCGTTGATCAAGGGGTCTCGACTGACTTCTCTGGACTACTACTTAACTTACCAGCCGACTACTCTGGCGACTTTAGGTTGCCGTTGACGATAGTAACTAAAGACGTATTGTCGGGTGATGAGAAAACTCTAGTGACCGAAGTAGTCATTAAAGTTGCTCCTGATGTTGAAGGTAACCCAGATATTGACGTGACTGTCGTTGGTTCGCTTGACGATTCGTTTAACCCTGTCGATACCGACGGTCAAGCAGGGCAAGATCCGGTGGGCTATGAAGATACCTATATCCAACTGGATTTCAGCTCGACCATTACTGATCAAGTAAGCGGAGATGAAGGTGGTGACGAAAAATTTACCTCTATCACACTGACTTTGAATGACACGAGTGTTGGGGCTTTTTATACCAGCGCAGGTGTATCGCTTGGCACATCGGTGACCTTTAATGAAGCTGAAATTAATGCAGGCGCGTTGGATAACGTACTATTCCGACCTGCGTTAAATTACCCAACAGATAATGACGTAAATCAGGTGCAAGTGAATGTCAGCGGGACGATTACCGATACGGCTACTTACGATGATGCAGCTTCGCCAGCTGGCAGCGCGACCGATACCGATACTTTCTCTACCAATGTTAGCTTTGAAGTGGTTCCAGTCGTGGACGATGTGCTCGTAACAGGACCGGGTAGCGATCCTGATGTTATCGAGATTACGGGTACTGAAGACCAGCTCATTTCTTTGTCGGGCACAGGGCCTGTATCGATTGCACTGACTGACCTTGATGGATCAGAACAGTTTGTGTCGATTAAGTTTACAGATGTCCCTGATGGCTTCCAAATGCGTGCAGACGCAACCTCAGCATATACCGTCAAGAACAACGGTAATGGAGAGTGGAGTGTTCAGCTGCCTCAAGCATCAGGACTGTCATTTGACCTGAGTGAGATTTCGATTTTACCGCCTAAAGACTTCAGTGGTACGGCTGAATTTGGTGTTGCCGTATTTACGCAAGAGTCCTTATTAGGTGTACCTACCGCAGCCTCAAATCTGCCAAGCTTTAAACTGCACGTGGTACCAGCAGGTGATGATGTCGATACTAACCCAACAGATTCTGTGACAGGTAACGAGGGTCAAAACATTGATATCGAAATTAATGCGACGATTTTGGATAAAGAGCTATCGGCAACGGGCAGCGGTACTTATACCGAGAATGCGCCAGAGACACTTCGAGTAGAAGTTGCTGGTGTGCCTCAAGATGCCTCTATCTACTACCCAGATGGCACGACCTTGGCTAGTTACGATTCAGTTACGCAGATCTGGACACTGGATGTTGCTGCGCAGTCACTTGATAAGATCGTATTCAATTCAGGTGAGCACAATAGCGATACGGGTAATGTATTAGGCATCAATGGCCCGCTGCAGATTACCGTTCGCTCTGTTGATACTGACGCAGATAACACCGAGTATTTGGGTACGCCAACCAGCTTCGATGTTGATTTGGTGATCGATCCTATTAACGATCAACCTATCTTTGTAAACGTAACGAATATTGAAACATCTGAAGACATTAGTGTTGCCATCGACAATTTTAGTATCTACGACGTTGATGCTAACTTTGATAATCCAGATGCTCCGTATGTTCTTACGTTGCAAGTCGATCAAACACTGCCGGGAGCACAGGGTGTGTTTGAGTTTACCAGCTCTCCTGACGTGACGTTTGTATTGCAACCCGACGGCTCATTGGTGATTACGGGTAAAGAAGCGGACATCAATACTGCATTGACCAATGGAGCAGTGACGTTCAAGCCAGATCCAGACCAGAACTACCTCAACCAGAGTGGTTTAGTCACGATCAATGCAACGCTCGATGATGGCGGTAATAACGGTCTGATTGATGCTGGAGATCCGAATACCGCTCAAACCAATCAAACCACCTTTACCATTAAGGTGACGGAAGTGAACGATGCTCCTGTTGCGACAGACGTTGATTTCGGTTCGATTGCCGAGGAAGGCCAACTTGTTATCGTTGAAAGTGACTTAATTGCAGCAAGCTCTGATCTTGAAAACCATAACCTCACGGTAACCGGCGTAACTCTTACTCAAGGGCAAGGTCAGTTAACGCACTTTGAAAATGCTGGTGGTGCTGATGACGCTGGGATTACGGGGCCATTCTGGATATTTACGGCCGCTGATGATTTCAACGGTGACGTTAAATTCGATTACAGCATCATCGATGATGGTACAACCCACGGCGTGGATGACTTCCTAACAGACAATGCGGAAATCAGCCTTGTAGTAACAGAAGTCAATGACCAACCGGTAGCAACCAATGTTGACTTGGGTACCATGCTTGAAGAAGGTCAGTTGATCATCAAAGCTGAAGACCTGATTGCAGCGACGACCGATCCTGAGGGCGATGCTATTACCGTGACTGGAGTCGTTATCGACCAAGGTCTGGGACAGCTTCAGAAGTTCGAAAATGTCGGTGGTGCGGATGACAACTCGATCAATGGTCCATACTGGGTATTTACGGCTGCAGATGGCTATAACGGAGACGTGAAATTCACTTATACCGTAGAAGACGATGGTACAACCAACGGCGTAAATGATTTCCTAACGGATACCGCTGAAATAAGCGTTGTGGTAACGGAAGTGAATGATCAGCCAGTGGCAACGGACATCGACTTGGGCACCATCCTTGAAGAAGGTCAGCTAATCATCAAAGAGGAAGATCTGATTGGCGCAACGAGTGACCCAGAGAACGACACGATTACCGTAACGAACTTGGTGCTCGATCAAGGGCAAGGCACATTACAACGCTTTGAAAACGTGGCTGGTGCGGATGACAACTCGATCAATGGACCATACTGGGTATTTACCGCAGCGGATGAATATAACGGTGATGTTAAGTTCACCTATACCGTAGAGGATGATGGTACCACCAATGGTGCCAATGACTTCTTGACGGATAGTGCTGAAATCAGTGCTGTGGTGCAAGGTGTCAACGATACGCCTGTTGTTAATAGTGACAGTGTCACCTTTATTGTCGACGAGGATGCCGGTCAGCTATTGAGTGGTATCAATGTCAGTGACCCAGATTATGTGGATGCATTTTCGAATGACCTAATGACAGTCACACTGACGGTGGATTACGGCACATTGAACGTAGCTCTCCCGGCAGGGACGACGGTGATGGTTAACGGGAACAACACCGGTTCGGTCATCTTAGTCGGTACTCTGAGCGATTTGAACGCACTGATTGATACGCCAACCAGTCCAACTGGCGTTTACCTCGATGCGAGCTTGTCTCCAACCAATAGTATTGGATTAGAAGTCATCGCTAAAGACAGCGGAAACCCTTCAGGTATCGCGATTGAAACTGCGCCAGTGGTGTATAACATCGCGGTGACACCTGTGGCGAATACGCCAACCTTGTCTATTGACCCGGCATTCAACTATGTGAGAAACATTACGACCAGCTCATCTGTGGTCGCTAATAGTGGAGTCGCTTTAGTCGGAATTGTCGCTGCATTGACGGATATTACTGAAGAGTTGACGTTGAAGCTCAGTGATATTCCGGACGGCGTTGAAGTAACCAGTGATGCGGGTACGGTTTCGCTGGTGGGTGATACTTGGATAGCGACGGCTGATGCGATTGATAGTCTCAGACTCGTCGAGCAACCATCAGCTGGTAAGCCGTTAACTCCGGGTAATTACACGTTGAAGGTTGAGGCGGTATCTGAAGAAACGGACAATAACGATATTGCGATATCTCAAAACATTGATCTAAACCTCAATATAGTTGCGAACCCAATAGATCTCGATCTGTCTTCTGAAACAGACGATGTGCAACTTTTAGCGAGTAACTTTGATACTAACCTCACTGGCGGATCAGGAAATGACCGACTTGTGGGTGGATCGGGTGACGATACGCTGGTTGGCGGTGACGGTAACGACACCCTGATTGGCGGTGGAGGCTCAGACATTCTGACTGGTGGCGATGGTATGGACTCGTTCGTATGGCTTAACATCGAAGATGGTGTTGAAGATACGATTACCGACTTTGATTTGTCGGAAGGGGACAGTATTGATTTGAGAGAAGTGTTGCCGGAGCTTAAAAATACATCTCCAGACATGACCGCGTTGCTACAACAGATAGACGCGAAAGTGGACGGGGATGACATTGAGCTTACGATCAACCCGGATGGCTTAGGTACTACGGAACAGGTGATTGTGGTTGAAGACCTTGCGCCACAGCTAACCTTAAGTGGCACCATGCCTTCAGACATCCTAGATGCGCTAGTACAGCAAAATGTGATAACTCACGGTTAAGCGAACCATTAAACCATAACGAAAGAGGCCAGCATTGCTGGCCTCTTTTTTGTTACGGTATAAACTGAAAAAGACGTTACTTAAGAGAGTTGTGGATCAGGAACTCTTCTTCAACACCTTTCAACTTCATTTCATCCATAATGAAGTTCACCGTATTCAACAAACGTTGTTCACCTTTAGGAATCAGGTAGCCGAACTGACTGTTGGTGAATGGAGTTTCGCAGCGTGCCGCTTCAAGACGTTCGTCAGTCACTTGATAGAACAGGCCTTCAGGGGTTTCTGTCACCATCACATCAACTTTACCTTCTGCTACTGCTTTCGGTACGTCGAGGTTGTTCTCGTAACGTGTGAAGCTCGCGTTTTGCAAGTTCGCATCGGCAAAGATCTCGTTAGTGCCGCCAATATTCACGCCCACACGAACAGAAGAGAGGTTCACCTTCTCAATGCTGTCGTACTGTTCTGCTGTGCCTTTCGCAACCAAGAAACACTTACCAAAGGTCATGTAGCCTTGAGTTTGTTCCGCGTTTAACTGACGCTGCATTTTACGCGTAATGCCGCCCATCGCGATGTCGTACTTATCGTCTTCTAGATCGGCCAGTAGATCTTTCCATGTGGTACGAACAATCTTCAATTCAACGCCTAATTGCTCCGCGATGTGCTGTGCAACGTCGATATCGTAGCCAGAGTAGCTTTTACCATCGAAGTAAGAGAAAGGCTTGTAGTCGCCAGTAGTACCCACACGAAGCGTGCCTGATTTTTGAATGTCTTCTAGCTGGTCAGCTTGTGCGACGCCAGAAAGTGCCAGAGCAATGGAAGCAAGTAATAGTGATGTTTTTTTCATTGTAATTGTCTGTTGTGTTTGTGTTGTCATTCAAAGTAACAGAAACAATCAGAGAAAGAGATCAAACCATTGGAAAGGTGGGAAAAGAAGATAAAACGAGGGCAGGAGATAGGTATTTCTACGGTTTGTGAGCATTGATCGAGATGCGTTTCATATTCTATTTTGATAAACCGAAGACAAACAAAAAGCCCATGTTATCGAATAACATGGGCTTCATTTTGGTTTAACTTGTTAGCTGCTTATTTAGCTATTTAGCTATTTAGCAACAGACTCGTTGTTCATCTTAGCCGGAGCTTTAGATGCGTTAACCAGTAGGATACCAACGGTTAGTACCATCGAACCACATAGTAGGAACAACAAGCGTCCTGTTGGTTCGTTTGGAATCAGAGCCATTGCTAGGATACCGAAACCTGCTGTGCTGATAAGCTTACCAAGCATTGAACGCTGTTTAGTATCTAGGTTTTGTTGCTCTTCACCTTCCGCTACAAGCGGCGTGTTCCAGTTAGTGAATAGTTGGTCAACTTCTTTCTCACGCTCTGGCGATAGGCCTTTGTAGAAGCGAGAAGTCATGATGAAGTAACCACCTGTGAACACTACGTGAGCAGCTAAGCTAAGACCTACTTTCAAGTCGCTCCATTCACGGCCTGTAAGCGCTGTTTCTAGACCAAATAGGTTCTCGATGTCTTCTGCTTGAAGAGAGATACCGAAGATGTAAGAAACGAAACCACCAACCACTAGAGTAGACCAACCAGCCCAGTCAGGTGTCTTACGAATCCACATACCTAGTAGTACAGGGATAAGCATTGGGAAGCCAATCAACGCACCTACGTTCATTACGATATCGAACAAGCTTAAGTGACGCAGAGAGTTAATGAATAGACCAATCGCGATGATGATAATACCCATCATGATAGTCGTTAGCTTACTTACAATAACCAGCTCTTTCTGAGTCGCATTTTGACGAAGAATCGGGCTGTAGAAGTTCATTACAAAGATACCAGCGTTACGGTTCAAACCTGAATCCATAGAAGACATCGTTGCAGCGAACATTGCTGACATAAGAAGACCAACCATACCTGCTGGCATTACGTTTTGTACGAATGCTAGGTAAGCAGCATCACCGGCTTTGTCGCCCATTGATGTGTATTGCTCAGCGAACTCAGGCATGAATGCACTAACGTACCAAGGTGGTAGGAACCAAATTAGTGGACCAACAACCATAAGGATACATGCTAGGCCTGCCGCTTTACGTGCGTTTTCACTGTCTTTTGCACATAGGTAACGGTAAGCGTTGATGCTGTTGTTCATTACACCGAACTGCTTCACGAAGATGAATACAACCCAAAGGATGAAGATGCTCATGTAGTTTAGGTTGTTACCTAACATGAAGTCGCCGTCGAAGTTAGCAACGATGTTAGTTAAGCCGCCACCGTGGAAGTAAGCTGCTACCGCACAAGTGATTGTCACGGCCATGATTACAAGCATTTGCATGAAGTCAGAAGCAACAACCGCCCAAGAGCCGCCCGTTACTGCCATCAATACTAGAACCATACCCGTTACCACAATGGTAGCTTCCATTGGGATGTTGAATACTGCTGCTACAAAGATCGCTAGACCGTTTAGCCAGATACCTGCAGAGATAAGGCTGTCCGGCATACCTGCCCATGTGAAGAACTGTTCAGACGTTTTACCAAAGCGCTGACGAATAGCTTCGATCGCCGTTACCACACGAAGTTGGCGGAACTTTGGAGCGAAGTACATATAGTTCATGAAGTAGCCAAAAGCATTGGCTAAGAATAGGATTACAATAACGAAACCGTCATTGAACGCGCGTCCTGCGGCACCTGTAAACGTCCATGCTGAAAACTGTGTCATGAAGGCAGTTGCACCAACCATCCACCACAACATTTTGCCGCCCCCTCTGAAGTAATCACTTGTAGAGGTGGTGAACTTACGGAACATCCAACCAATCGCGATTAAAAAGAAGAAGTAGGCGAGAACAACAAAAGTATCAATAGTCATCTTTTCAGCCTTTTAAATATCATAATTAACTGGGCTTAGATTAACGCGTCCCAAGGTTTATTTGTACTACAATATGTCTTTAGTATGATCTAGGTCGCATTGATTTTTCGATCTCCAATACGCATCTATATAAGTGGTTGTTTTGGTTGAATTTAAATGTGTGTGTATTTTGTTTGAGATCTAAAATAAATTGAGGGTTAAATGTTTATATGTATTACAATATAAGTAAAAGCGCTTACTTTGCCGTATCTATAAGATTTTAATTATAACCGTAACAAATGCGCTACAAATTGGTGTGTTGTGCGACGACATTCACGTTAATTTGGAACCCTATACTGAAAATTTTTGTATTGAGATTTCAAGTGTAGCTCATTGTTTTCACTTCGCTATTTTCTGTTTATCTGCGGCTATGAAGCCTTTCTATGCTATTTATTCATTTTTTCGTGCCATAGAGGCGCGTATTTGGAATTTTTGTCACTGAGTGGGCGTTAAACTGGACGGGCGGAACACACTTTCGCTCACTTTGTCTATTGTGGCTTTCAGTGCATGCTATGAGAGATGTTTGACGACGTATCGAAAAGGAACATTGCTGGGTAAGAAGCTGGATAGGCGATAGGGGGCACCAGTAACGTTTCGTTAGATGTGTGCTGAAGTCGATTGAAAGCTTACATTACTTGTTATTGCCTGTCTTAGTCGCGGAGCTGTGCGAACCCATAGAGAGAAAGGCGATAAGGTGTGGGGAAACAGAACGTTGATTGAGCGTGTTTTACGGTTAGTCAGCGCAATAAACGCCAGATAAAAAAAAGCCCCACCGAGGTGAGGCTTCATCACTAAATCTAAAATAGATTAAGCGTTAACGTGATCAACTGCGTCACGAACCAGCTTGCCTAGCTCGTCCCACTTACCTTCGTCGATAAGGTTAGTTGGAACCATCCAAGTACCGCCACACGCAAGTACAGAAGGGATCGATAGGTATTCATCAACATTCTTCAAGCTTACGCCACCAGTAGGCATAAATTTAACAGGGTAAACCGCTGTTAGTGCTTTAAGCATGCCAGTACCGCCAGAAGGCTCAGCAGGGAAGAACTTCAACGTGCGAAGGCCCATTTCCATTGCTTGCTCAACTAGGCTTGGGTTGTTAACTCCCGGTACGATTGCAACGCCTTTATCGATACAGTATTGAACAGTGCGCGGGTTGAAACCTGGGCTCACGATGAAATCAACGCCAGCTTCGATAGATGCGTCAACTTGCTCGTTAGTCAGTACAGTACCTGAACCGATTAGCATGTCTGGGAATTCTTTACGCATGATGCGAATCGCTTCGATTGCACATTCTGTACGTAGCGTGATTTCTGCACATGGCATGCCGTTTTCAACAAGTGCTTTACCTAGAGGGATAGCGTCTTCAGCACGGTTGATAGCGATTACAGGAATTACTTTTAGGTTTGCTAGTTGTTCATTTAATGTCGTCATGAATTCTTTCTCACGTTAAATGTGGGCTTGCTTTCAACTAAGCAAACCCTTGATTAATAGTTAAAGTGCGTAATTATAGAGACAGATCAGGCGTCGCTTCTAGAGGAATGATAGCACCTGGATGCTGAATCACAGTCCCTGCCACAATATGACCAGCTAACGCTGCATCACGTGCATTGCCACCGCTTAAGCGCTTAGCTAGGAAGCCCGCGCTGAACGAGTCGCCAGCCGCTGTAGTATCAACAATGTTGTCTACTGGGTTTGGAGCAACGTACTGAGCGCTTTGGCTCTCAACCACTAGGCAGTCTTTAGCACCACGTTTAATAATGATCTCTTTCACACCAGATTCAGACGTACGTGCAATACACTGTTCAATGCTTTCGTCGCCATACAACTCTTGCTCGTCATCGAACGTCAGTAGAGCCGTGTCTGTGTACTTAAGCATCTTCAAGTACCAAGAAATCGCTTCTTGTTGGCTTTCCCAAAGTTTTGGACGGAAGTTATTGTCGAAGAATACTTGGCCGCCTTGCGCTTTAAATTTGTCTAAGAAGTTGAATAGCTGCGTGCGTCCATTCTCTGTCAAGATAGCAAGCGTAATACCACTTAGGTAAACCGCATCAAAAGAGAATAACTTATCAAGTAGAGCAGGCGTGTCTTCCTGGTCAAACATGAATTTTGCTGCAGCATCATTACGCCAGTAGTGGAAACTGCGTTCACCAGTTTCATCGGTCTCGATGTAGTAAAGCCCTGGTTGTTTGTGATCAAGCTGAGCAATTAAGCTAGTGTCGATACCTTCCGCTTGCCACTTTTCTAACATGTCGGTACTGAATGGGTCAGTGCCTAGTGCTGTTACGTAGCTCGTGTTGATATCTTGCTCTTTTGTTAAGCGAGACAAGTAAAGTGCAGTATTTAGTGTATCGCCACCGAAACTTTGCTTAAGCCCGTCTTGTTTCTTTTGTAGCTCAACCATGCACTCGCCAATGACCGCGATGTTTAATGATTTCATATGCTTACCTTAGCAACTGAGGTTGCGCTGTTTATTATTTTAGGAAATCTTCACGCGCAGGGTTGAAGATATCAAGAAGGATGCTGTCTTGCTCTAGTGCAACTGCACCGTGCATCATGTGTTTACGAGCGAAGTAAGCATCGCCTTCTTTAAGGACTTTCTTTTCGCCTTCAATCTCAGCTTCGAAGCTGCCACGAACTACGTAACCGATTTGGTCATGGATTTCGTGAGTATGAGGGTGGCCAATCGCGCCCTTATCAAAACATAGGTGTACTGCCATTAGATCGTCAGTGTAAGCAACGATTTTACGCTTAATGCCGCCACCAAGTTCTTCCCATGGGTTTTCATCTAGGATAAAGAAAGAGTTCATTGTGTATCTCCTAATCTGTTTAAATCTTTTAAGTGTTACTTAACTTGCATCCATCATAAGGGAATGAGTCCAATTGTAATACAATATATCTAAATTTGTGTGATATTGATCAAGCGATACTTTATATAGCGTAAATAAATCAACAACTTAATAAATGGCCAATATTTACCATTAGTTAGCTACATCAATGACTTATAGCTAATTGTGTGACTCTACTCATCATTTAGCGACGAATAGGTATAATTAAAGCTCATATTGTATTACTTTATATGGAGTTTGAAAATTTAATCAAAGTTTAAGCAGATAAACTCTTTATTGAGGGTGACAAAGAATATGACGACTAAACCAGTATTGTTGACTGAAGCAGAAATCGAGCAGCTTCATCTTGAAGTGGGCCGTTCTAGCTTAATGGGCAAAACCATTGCAGCGAACGCGAAAGATCTAGAAGCATTCATGCGTTTACCTATTGATGTCCCAGGTCATGGTGAAGCTGGGGGGTACGAACATAACCGCCATAAGCAAAATTACACGTACATGAATCTAGCTGGTCGCATGTTCTTGATCACTAAAGAGCAAAAGTACGCTGACTTTGTTACAGAATTACTAGAAGAGTACGCAGACAAATACCTAACGTTTGATTACCACGTACAGAAAAACACTAACCCTACAGGTCGTTTGTTCCACCAAATCCTGAACGAACACTGCTGGTTAATGTTCTCAAGCTTAGCTTACTCTTGTGTTGCTTCAACCCTGACACAAGAACAACGCGACAATATTGAGTCTCGCATTTTTGAACCAATGCTAGAAATGTTCACGGTTAAATACGCACACGATTTCGACCGAATTCACAATCACGGCATTTGGGCAGTAGCGGCTGTCGGTATTTGTGGTCTTGCTCTTGGCAAGCGTGAGTACCTTGAAATGTCGGTGTACGGCATTGACCGTAACGACACTGGCGGCTTTCTAGCGCAAGTTTCTCAGCTGTTTGCACCGTCTGGCTACTACATGGAAGGTCCTTACTACCACCGCTACGCGATTCGCCCAACGTGTGTGTTCGCTGAAGTGATCCACCGTCACATGCCTGAAGTGGATATCTACAACTACAAAGGCGGCGTGATCGGTAACACAGTACAAGCGATGCTTGCGACGGCTTACCCGAACGGTGAGTTCCCGGCTCTGAATGATGCTTCTCGTACTATGGGTATCACAGACATGGGTGTTCAGGTTGCGGTAAGTGTTTACAGCAAGCATTACTCTTCTGAAAACGGTGTAGACCAAAACATTCTAGGTATGGCTAAGATTCAAGATGCGGTATGGATGCATCCATGTGGTCTTGAGCTATCTAAAGCTTACGAAGCGGCTTCTGCTGAGAAAGAAATCGGCATGCCTTTCTGGCCAAGTGTTGAATTGAACGAAGGCCCTCAAGGTCATAACGGCGCGCAAGGCTTTATCCGTATGCAGGATAAGAAAGGCGACGTTTCTCAACTTGTTATGAACTACGGCCAACACGGTATGGGTCATGGCAACTTTGATACGCTGGGTATTTCTTTCTTCAACCGTGGTCAAGAAGTACTGCGTGAATACGGCTTCTGTCGTTGGGTGAACGTTGAGCCTAAATTCGGCGGCCGTTACCTAGACGAAAACAAATCTTACGCTCGTCAAACAATTGCACACAACGCAGTAACGATTGATGAAAAATGTCAGAACAACTTTGACGTTGAACGTGCAGATGCAGTACACGGCTTACCACACTTCTTCAAAGTAGAAGACGAGCAAATCAACGGCATGAGCGCATTTGCTAACGATCATTACGAAGGTTTTGACATGCAACGCAGCGTGTTCATGCTAAACCTTGAAGAATTAGAATCTCCGCTACTATTAGATCTTTACCGTTTAGATTCTGAGAAAGGCGGCGAAGGCGAACATCAATACGACTACTCACACCAATATCAAGGTCAGATTGTTCGCACTAACTTTGAATACCAAGCAAACAAAGAGCTGAACACTCTAGGTGAAGACTTTGGTTACCAACACCTATGGAACGTGGCAAGCGGTGAAGTGAAGGGCACAGCACAGGTAAGCTGGCTACAGAACAACACTTACTACACGTGGCTAGGTGCAACGTCTAACGACAATGCTGAAGTTATCTTTACTCGCACTGGCGCTAACGACCCAAGCTTCAACCTACGTTCAGAGCCTGCGTTCATTCTACGCAGCAAAGGCGAAACAACATTGTTTGCTTCTGTTGTTGAAACGCATGGTTACTTCAACGAAGAATTCGAGCAATCAGTTAATGCACGTGGTGTTGTGAAAGACATCAAAGTAGTGGCTCACACGAATATCGGTTCGGTAGTTGAGATCACCACAGAGAAATCAAACGTGACAGTGATGATCAGCAACCAACTTGGCGCGACTGACAGCACTGAACACAAAGTAGAGCTGAACGGCAAAGTATACAGCTGGACAGGCTTCTACTCAGTAGAAACAACTTTAAACCCAGAATTAGCAGAGCAGGGGAAATAATAATGAGCTATCAACCACTTTTACTTAACTTTGATGAAGCAGCAGAGCTTCGTAAAGAACTTGGCAAGGATAGCCTTTTAGGTAACGCACTGACTCGCGACATTAAACAAACTGACGCTTACATGGCGGAAGTTGGCATTGAAGTACCTGGTCACGGTGAAGGCGGCGGTTACGAGCACAACCGTCACAAGCAAAACTACATCCATATGGATCTAGCGGGTCGTTTGTTCCTTATCACTGAGGAAACAAAGTACCGTGATTACATCGTTGATATGCTAACAGCGTACGCGACGGTATACCCAACACTTGAAAGCAATGTGAGCCGTGACTCTAACCCTCCGGGTAAGCTGTTCCACCAAACGTTGAACGAGAACATGTGGATGCTTTACGCTTCTTGTGCGTACAGCTGTATTTACCACACCATCTCTGAAGAGCAAAAGCGTCTGATCGAAGACGATCTTCTTAAGCAAATGATCGAAATGTTCGTTGTGACTTACGCACACGACTTCGATATCGTACACAACCACGGCTTATGGGCAGTGGCAGCGGTAGGTATCTGTGGTTACGCGATCAACGATCAAGAGTCTGTAGACAAAGCGCTTTACGGCCTGAAACTAGACAAAGTAAGCGGCGGTTTCTTAGCACAACTTGACCAACTGTTTTCGCCAGACGGCTACTACATGGAAGGTCCTTACTACCACCGTTTCTCTCTACGTCCAATCTACCTGTTCGCAGAAGCAATTGAACGTCGTCAGCCTGAAGTTGGTATCTATGAATTCAACGACTCAGTGATCAAGACAACGTCGTACTCTGTATTTAAAACAGCATTCCCAGACGGTACATTGCCAGCTCTGAACGATTCATCGAAGACAATCTCTATCAACGATGAAGGCGTTATCATGGCTACGTCTGTGTGTTACCACCGTTACGAACAGACAGAAACTCTGCTTGGCATGGCTGATCACCAACAAAACGTTTGGGTTCATGCTTCAGGTAAAACATTGTCTGACGCTGTTGATGCAGCAGATGACATCAAAGCATTCAACTGGGGTAGTCTGTTTGTAACGGACGGTCCTGAAGGCGAAAAAGGCGGCGTAAGCATCCTTCGTCACCGTGATGAGCAAGACGACGACACAATGGCGTTGATCTGGTTTGGTCAGCACGGTTCAGACCACCAGTACCACTCTGCGCTAGACCACGGTCACTACGATGGCTTGCACCTAAGCGTATTCAACCGTGGTCACGAAGTGCTGCACGATTACGGCTTCGGTCGCTGGGTAAACGTTGAGCCTAAGTTTGGCGGTCGTTACATCCCAGAGAACAAGTCTTACTGTAAGCAGACGGTTGCTCACAACACAGTAACGGTTGATCAGAAAACGCAGAACAACTTCAACACAGCATTGGCTGAGTCTAAGTTTGGTCAGAAGCACTTCTTCGTAGCAGACGACCAGTCTCTACAAGGCATGAGCGGCACTATTTCTGAGTACTACACTGGCGTAGACATGCAACGCAGCGTGATTCTTGCTGAACTTCCTGAGTTCGAAAAACCGCTAGTGATTGATGTGTACCGCATCGAAGCTGACGCTGAGCACCAGTACGACCTACCCGTTCACCACTCTGGCCAGATCATCCGTACTGACTTTGATTACAACATGGAAAAAACGCTTAAGCCGCTAGGTGAAGATAACGGTTACCAACATCTATGGAACGTGGCTTCAGGCAAAGTAAACGAAGAAGGTTCTTTAGTAAGCTGGCTACATGACAGCAGCTACTACAGCCTAGTAACCAGCGCGAATGCGGGCAGCGAAGTGATTTTTGCTCGCACTGGTGCTAACGATCCAGACTTCAACCTTAAGAGTGAGCCTGCGTTCATCTTACGTCAGTCTGGTCAAAACCACGTGTTTGCTTCTGTACTAGAAACGCATGGTTACTTTAACGAGTCTATCGAAGCCTCTGTAGGCGCTCGTGGTCTGGTTAAATCAGTATCTGTTGTGGGCCATAACAGTGTCGGGACTGTTGTTCGCATTCAGACTACTTCTGGTAACACTTACCACTACGGTATCTCAAACCAAGCTGAAGACACGCAGCAAGCAACTCACACTGTTGAGTTCGCGGGTGAGACATACTCGTGGGAAGGATCATTTGCTCAACTGTAAATGATTAACATACATGCCGTTTAACGATGGCTTGTATTGATGTGGTGCTTTGCGGGAACGAAGCATCACATTGAATTCAGTCGTGATTGCAAAATCGTTCGTTGAAACCAACAACGACTGAATATATCGGGAATAAGTCAAACCGAGTAACTCATTGCGAGTTGCTCGGTTTTTTTATGCGTGCTGCTTTTATAAGAAGGGGAAGAGAGGATGGGGCAATGGAGCTTCCCTTTTTCTTCGAATCCTACAGAGTGGGCTAAAGTATAAATTAGGATTTAAAAATGAAGGGATTCAAGGATGAAGTGGTTATTGGCAATAGTTACGATGTCTGGCGTCGCATTGGCGGCAGAAAATAACAGTGTTGAGGTGAGCAGTGAGCATTTCGTCCGTTATCAATACCAAGACAAAGTCAGCTATGGAAAGCTAGACAATGACGCAGTGTTACCGATCAGCGGCGATATCTTTGGAGAATATTCGGTAGAAAAAAATTCGATCCCGTTAGAGTCGGTTGAGGTGTTACTGCCGACAAAACCAGAGAAAGTCTTTGCGGTCGGAATGAACTTCGCTAGCCATTTAGCTTCACCTGCTGATGCACCACCGCCGATGTTTCTTAAACTTCCTTCTTCTTTGATTCTCACGGGCGAAGTGATTCAAGTGCCACCAAAAGCAAGAAACGTTCATTTTGAAGGCGAGCTGGTGGTTGTGATTGGGAAAGAGCTCAGTCAAGCCAGTGAAGAAGAAGCCGAGCAAGCGATTTTTGGCGTCACTGTGGGCAACGATATTACGGAAAGAAGTTGGCAAGGTTCGGATTTACAATGGCTCCGAGCGAAAGCTTCGGATGGTTTTGGCCCGGTTGGCAACACAATTGTGCGCGGCATTGATTACAACAATGTTGAATTAACCACTCGTGTTAACGGCAAGGTGGTTCAACAAGAAAATACTTCGTTCATGATTCACAAACCACGAAAAGTCGTGAGCTATTTGAGCCACTATTTTACCCTCAAACCGGGCGATCTTATTTTTATGGGAACGCCAGGTAGAACCTATGCTCTGTCCGACAAAGAGCAAGTGAGTGTCACGATTGAAGGGGTAGGGACTGTGGTCAACGAAGTGCGGTTCTGATGGTGAAAAATGTTTATCACGTTGCAATAAACGAAAAGCCTACTCATTGAGTAGGCTTTGATCTTATTACTAGCTAACCGTCTATTTGACGTTGTTTTTAGTATTTAGATAAGGGCTTTTCTTGCTTTCGCAGCCAGCCATTCAGAGAAGATGACCGTCACTAGAATCGCACAGAAAATCACAGTCACTTGAGGCCATGCCAACATCGCCATCGACTCTTGCAGTTTCAAACCAATACCGCCGGCGCCTACTAATCCTAATACTGTAGATTCACGAATATTGATATCCCAGCGGAACAAGCTCGTGCCGATGAAACTTGGCATCACCTGCGGAAGAATGCCGTAGTTCAATACTTGCAGCGGAGAAGCTCCAGTCGATTGGATTGCAGACATCTGTGTTGCATTCACTTCTTCAATCGCTTCATACATTAACTTCGCGACGAAACCAATCGAACGTAGCGCTATCGCAATGATACCAGCCAACAAACCTGGGCCGATGATTGCTACCAACAATAACGCCCAAATTAACGAGTTGATTGAGCGACTTGCCGCGATGATGAACAGCGCGATAGGTCTGATAAACGTCATGCTTGGCGTTGTATTACGTGCAGCTAAGAACGCAACTGGAAACGCGAGTACGATCCCTAACAGTGTGCCAAGTGTCGCGATGTTAATGGTGTCCCACAACGGGCTCCAAAGAGACTCCAAGTAGCTCCATCTTGGTGGCCACATACGTGAAGATATATCAGCAAATTGATTCGGTGAGTCGGTCACAAAGTACCAAATCGTATCTTTGTTCATGACTTGCCATGCGAATACTGTCAAAGCAACAAAGCAAAGCCAGCCCAGCCAAAGCATGAGGCTCTGTTTACTGTCGTAACGCTGCCATTGGGTACGATTGATGGCGCTTGTCGGTGTTTCATTTAGCGTGCTCATTGGTCGTTCCTTACTGCACATGCTTACGGATGATGGTTGATAGGTATTCACACAACATCACAATCACGATAATAATCAATAGAATAGCGGCTGCTGCGCTGTATTCGTAACGGTCCATTGCTGTGTTTAACGTTGCGCCGATACCACCTGCGCCAACAATGCCAATCACGGCTGACTCACGAAAGTTGATGTCGAGTCGGTACATAGAAAGTCCGATGAAGCGCGGCATCACCTGAGCTTGAATTGCGTAATTCACCTGTTGTAACCAACTTGCGCCCGTTGCACGCATGGCGGTGAGTGGTGCTGGGTCAATGGCTTCAATTTCATCGGCAAACAGTTTTGCGAGAAAGCCGATGGTCGCGAAGGTGAGCGTGACAAAACCCGCAAACGTACCAAAGCCAAATAGAGCAACACACAGAATCGCTACGATGATTTCTTGTAAGCTACGAGCAACCGAAATAAACGCACGACAGAATAGGTAAACGGGAGTAGGGGCAAGGTTTTTCGCTGCGCCTAATCCGAATGGGATAGAAAGAAGGACACCCGCCACGGTCGATGTCAGGGTCATGGTTAAACTTTCAATCAAACCTTGTGAGATGTTGTTCCATCGGCCACCAAAATCTGGGTTCATGAAAGCCAAAATGAACTGCCAGCCGCGTTCGCTGCCTTCGTAAATTCGAGTCCAGTTGACGTGTACCGATTGAGTCGCAAGGTACAAGTAAACCGCGACAATGATGATTAAGCTCCAGCGTAGCCATGGGCTAGAAATCAGTGGCGGCTTTGTCCACTGTGTCGGGTATTGTTTGGAATTCTGTTTTCCTGACTTTAAATGCTGCTGAACTTGATTTGGATATGGTTGAGTCATATTGTTGCCTCAGACAGGCGAGGGCTTGTGATGATGAGGTCATCGGCCTCTTCTTCTGCTTGTTGACTCCAGTCTTCTTCACCGTAGATTTGCGTTAAAACATCTTCAGTGAGCAGGTTTGGTTTGTCATCAAATACGACACAACCTGCATTTAAGCCGA
Organism: Vibrio sp. 1CM2L; assembly: GCF_023161695.1. NCBI lineage: Bacteria > Pseudomonadati > Pseudomonadota > Gammaproteobacteria > Vibrionales > Vibrionaceae > Vibrio > Vibrio sp. 1CM2L. The sequence goes on along the minus strand of NZ_JALNTT010000002.1, from coordinate 185,188 downwards.
CAACACAGTCAACAAACTGCTTTGCTAATTGAACATCGTGAATATTGATGATGGCAGGGAGCTGTTGCTCTGAACAAATCTCACTGATCAGTCGCATGATTTGGCGCGCTGTACGTGGATCAAGTGCGGCCGTTGGTTCATCAATCAACAGTAATTTCGGTTTCTGAGCAAGTGCGCGCGCAATACCAACACGTTGGCGCTGACCACCCGACAGAGCATCGGCCCTTTTATTTGCGTGTTCTAACAATCCAACACGGTCGAGTAGCGCATAAGCGGCTTGGATATCCGATTCAGGGAAACGACGAGTAAAGCTTTGCCAGAAATTCACGTAACCCAAACGTCCTGAAAGTACGTTTTCCATCACCGTCAAACGCTCAATCAGCGCGTACTCTTGGAAAATCATCCCGATTTCACGGCGTGATTGTCTCAGTTGTCGCTTAGATAGCGTTTCTAGATTGGTATTGGAAAAGATCACTTCGCCGCTGGTGGGTTCGGTGAGCCGATTAATACAACGGATAAGCGTTGATTTACCCGCACCAGATGGACCAATTAAACCAACCACTTCACCGGCATTGACCGACAAGCTAACGTTGGTAAGGGCTTTATCAGAACTGGAGTAGTGCTTGGTAAGCCCTTTAAGGGTAAGAGTAGACATAGAATTCCTATAAGAGCGGTGTACTAAGAGTTCGCCTGAGACAGGCATGGAAAGTAAACCGGAAAGAGTGGTGAATAACTGCAGGCGATTACACCTGCAGTTAGTTTTATCGGTGTGTGATTGGCTTTTTAGTTCGGTTGAACTGTGCCTAGATTGAACTAGCTACACGTGTAAGAGACTTTGTTTGCCGTATCGATAGTGCGGATCACTTCCCAGTGCTCTTTGTAAGTAATAGGAACGAACTGCGCTTCGCCGTTACGTTCAAATTCTTCTTGAAGCTTTGTGCCTTCCCAATCGAAAGTGAAGAACGCTTTTTGAATCTTCTCTTGCAGTTCTGGCGTCAGGTTGTGCGCGGTGCCGTAAGCGGTAGTCGGGAAGGTTTGAGACTTGTAGATGCTCTTGATTTGGTCTTCTTTCACAACATCGCGTGAAAGCATGCGGTTTAATACTGAGTTAGCAACTGCTGCAGCATCGTAATCTTTGTGCGCCACACCCAAAATAGAGTTGTCGTGTGCGCCAGAGAATGCTGGTTTGAAATCTCGATCAGGTTGAAGTTGGTATTCAGCGTCCAAAATCGCAGAAGGTGCTTTGAAGCCAGAGTTAGACGTTTGTGATGTGAACGCTAGGTTCTTATCTTTTAGGTCTTCCACTTTCTCAATGCCAGAACCAGGGTAAGTGATGATTTCCATTTCGTAACCGAAAGAACCATCTTCTGCAGCCATCATTGTGAATGGGGCAAAGCCTGCACAGTTAACCGCTAGTGGAGTAGAACCTGTGTTGAAACCTGCGATATGTAGGCGACCTGAACGCATTGCTTCAATTTGAGCAGCGTTATTTTGAACAGGGAAGAAACGAACCGTCTTTTCCGTTGTTTTTTCAAGGTGGCTCAAAAACTCGCTCCACACATCAGCGTATACTGCAGGATCTTCAACTGGCGTATAAGCAAAAATTAGCGTGTTTGGGTCAACCCATTGTGATTCATCTTGAGGAACATCAGCAACCAAGTTGCCAGAGCGATCTTCGTATCGTGTATCCATTGCTAATGCAGAACCAGAAAAAATCAGCGCAGCAGTAATAGCGCTCTTAAGCGTGAGATTTGTTTTTGTTGGTTTCATTATTTCAGTCCAATTGAGTGATGTCTTGGGAAGGGAGTATAGAAATCGAGGATTACAGAACCGATGCGTTTTGATGACGGATTTATGAATGGTGTAACATAATGTTTCTAGCTGTGCGGAATAGGATGCTTTGTAAGTGTTTGATTCATTGGGTAAATTAATAGAGCACGACTGGTTGCTATTTTACTCAATTGGCGCAAGGTTGAAATCCTGTTATAGTAATCCTTAAATAATACATAAACATAACATATAAAATAAGTGAACTTATGGTTAGCACTTTTAATTCAATCTCGGGCTCGAAGCGCAGCCTGCACGTGCAAGTAGCGCGTGAAATCGCTCGTGGAATCTTGTCTGGTGAACTGCCACAAGGTTCTATTATTCCTGGTGAAATGGCGCTGTGTGAACAGTTTGGTATCAGCCGTACGGCACTTCGTGAAGCAGTTAAACTACTGACTTCTAAAGGCCTGTTAGAGTCCCGCCCGAAAATCGGTACTCGTGTAGTGGATCGCGCATACTGGAACTTTCTTGATCCTCAACTGATTGAATGGATGGATGGTCTAACCGACATAGACCAATTCTGTTCTCAGTTTTTAGGCCTTCGCCGTGCGATTGAACCTGAAGCGTGTGCATTAGCTGCAAAATTTGCGACTGCTGAGCAACGTATCGAGCTTTCAGAGATCTTCCAGAAGATGGTTGAAGTGGATGACGCAGAAGTGTTTGACCAAGAACGTTGGACAGACATCGATATTCGTTTCCACAGCTTGATCTTTAATGCGACAGGTAACGATTTCTACCTGCCATTTGGCAATATTCTGACTACCATGTTCGTTAACTTCATCGTGCACTCTTCTGAAGAGGGCAGCACATGTATCAATGAACACCGTAGAATCTATGAAGCGATTATGGCTGGCGACAGTGAAAAAGCTCGTACAATGTCAGCTGCTCACTTGCAAGATGCCAACCACCGCTTAGCCACTGCAAGCTAAACACGGTTTTCAACTTCATTTGAACCAGTCAAAAAGGTATGCCAAGTGCATGCCTTTTTTGGTTTTTAGGAAGCGTGTTGCACCATGTGTGGCACTGTTTTGGTTCACCCCCGCTTAACCCTTTCTTAAGTTAATTCCTTCTTGTATACGTCTAGCGATCGTTCTCTTTACCATCATAATAAAAACAATATTATGCTCGATATTCGTTTTTAGACACTCGAACTCCCCTCATATAATTATGCGTCATCCATGATTTTTCATTTTTGTATATTTTGAATCTACCATCGTTTGAACTGGATATGCTTCTTCTATATTGATTAATTTAAGTTGAATTCTAATGAAATTGTCCACTCTCAATAGATAAAAACACTGGTTTATTGTGTGATAAATGAGGGTGATTTAGCTCGGATTTGGCTTTTATTATTTTTGAGAATTTTATATTTATATGTGTTTGGTTGTATTTGTTAATAAGTGTGCAAAGTCTCACTTTTTTATAAGCCTTTGATTTTAATGGGTGTGATGTTCTTTGGCCTTGGTTTTTTGAGTTTTTACCTCAAACACCAATAATTTCCTTAATGGATTGGCCATATTCCATCCTATGTCATATATATAATTAACTTAATCAATCAAAATAAGATCGCCATCACTTATTTGGATTATTGTACTACAAATAAAGTTTGAGATTTCCTATAGTCCTCGTAACAAAATACAACGGACAAAGGATACACGATGGAACTCAACACGATTATTGTCGGCATTTATTTCCTATTCTTGATTGCGATAGGTTGGATGTTTAGAACATTTACAAGTACCACCAGTGACTACTTCCGCGGGGGCGGTAACATGTTGTGGTGGATGGTTGGTGCAACCGCCTTTATGACCCAGTTTAGTGCATGGACATTCACCGGTGCGGCAGGTAAAGCGTATAACGATGGTTTTGCAGTAGCGGTCATCTTCGTAGCTAACGCATTTGGTTACTTCATGAACTTCGCATACTTTGCTCCAAAGTTCCGTCAACTACGTGTAGTAACGGTAATCGAAGCAATTCGTATGCGTTTCGGTGCGACTAACGAACAAGTATTCACTTGGTCTTCAATGCCAAACAGTGTTGTTTCTGCCGGTGTATGGTTAAACGCACTAGCAATCATCGCTTCTGGTATCTTCGGTTTCGACATGACAGCAACTATCTGGATTACCGGTTTGGTTGTATTGGCAATGTCTGTAACGGGTGGCTCATGGGCGGTAATCGCATCTGACTTTATGCAGATGGTTATCATTATGGCAGTAACCGTGACATGTGCTGTTGTTGCTGTTGTTCAAGGTGGCGGTGTTGGTGAAATCGTGAATAACTTCCCAGTAGCGGAAGGCGGTTCTTTCCTTTCTGGTAACAACATTAACTACTTAAGCATCTTCAGCATTTGGGCATTCTTCATCTTCGTGAAGCAGTTCTCTATTACTAACAACATGCTTAACTCTTACCGTTACCTAGCGGCTAAAGACTCAAAGAACGCGAAGAAAGCGGCGTTACTAGCGTGTGTGCTAATGCTTTGTGGTGTATTTATCTGGTTCATGCCTTCTTGGTACATTGCAGGTCAAGGTGTCGACCTAGCAGCAGCTTACCCAGAAGCAGGTAAAAAAGCGGGTGACTTTGCTTACCTATACTTCGTACAAGAATACATGCCAGCAGGTATGGTCGGCCTTCTAGTTGCGGCGATGTTTGCAGCGACAATGTCTTCAATGGATTCTGGTCTAAACCGTAACTCAGGTATCTTTGTTAAGAACTTCTATGAACCAATCGTTCGTAAGGGTGCGGCTAGCGAAAAAGAACTAGTAACGGTTTCTAAGATTACTTCTGCCGTGTTTGGTATCGCTATCATCCTTATCGCACAGTTCATCAACTCGCTTAAAGGTTTGAGCCTGTTCGATACAATGATGTATGTAGGTGCACTGATCGGCTTCCCAATGACAATTCCTGCATTCCTTGGCTTCTTTATTAAGAAAACACCGGACTGGGCTGGTTGGGGTACGCTAGTAGTTGGTGGTTTTGTTTCTTACTACGTAGGTTTCGTTGTTAACGCTGAAATGGTGTCTTCAATCTTTGGTCTAGAAGAGCTAACAAGCCGTGAATGGTCTGATGTTAAGGTAGCTATCGGTCTGATTGCTCACATTACGCTGACAGGTGGTTTCTTCATCCTATCAACTCTGTTCTACAAGCCATTAACTGAGAAGCGTCAAGCAGACGTTGATAAGTTCTTCGGCAATCTGTCTACTCCATTAGTTGCGGAGTCAGCAGAACAGAAAGTACTGGATAACAAACAGCGTGAAATGCTTGGTAAACTGATTGCGGTAGCGGGTGTCGGTATCATGCTAATGGCTCTACTTACTAACCCAATGTGGGGACGTCTAGTCTTTATCCTTTGTGGTGTGATTGTTGGTGGTGTTGGTGTGCTATTGGTTAAAGCGGTCGATGACGGCGGTAAGCAAGCGAAAGCAGTAACCGAAAGCTAATATAGAGAAAACGTTTATAATAGAATGCGACGACTCGAAAGGGCGTCGCATTTTTTGTTCTGCGAAACGGAAAAACTGTCAGGTGGAAGATATCTGACCTAAATCACGAAAACTGTACAAAATGGTTCAATCGAACCGAAATAGATTCAATTGTCCTACAATAAGACGTATATTATTGCTAATTCCTTTCAATCAACTTGAAAAATAAGTGAGTTAGAATGAGCGACCAAAAATCTCTTGATGCAATCAGGAAGATGAAGCTGGAGAATGATACTTCAGCAGGTAATCTTGTAGACCTACTCCCTATCGAAGTTCAAACACGTGACTTCGACCTATCATTCCTAGACAACTTGAGCGAAGCACGTCCGCGTCTTCTTGTTCAAGCAGATCAGTTAGAAGAATTCAAAGCGAAAGTGAAAGCTGATGAAGCTCACTGTATGTTTGATGATTTCTACAATAACTCGACAGTTAAGTTCCTTGAGACTGCTCCTTTCGAAGAGCCTCAAGCGTACCCAGCTGAGACGGTAGGTAAGGCTTCTCTATGGCGTCCTTACTGGCGTCAAATGTACGTTGATTGCCAAATGGCACTGAACGCGACACGTAACCTAGCAATTGCTGGTGTTGTGAAAGAAGACGAAGCGCTAATTGCTAAAGCAAAAGCTTGGACTCTAAAACTGTCTACGTACGATCCAGAAGGCGTGACTTCTCGTGGCTATAACGATGAAGCAGCTTTCCGTGTTATCGCGGCTATGGCTTGGGGTTACGACTGGCTACACGGCTACTTCACAGATGAAGAACGTCAGCAAGTTCAAGATGCTTTGATTGAGCGTCTAGACGAAATCATGCACCACCTGAAAGTGACGGTTGATCTATTGAACAACCCACTGAACAGCCACGGTGTTCGTTCTATCTCTTCTGCTATCATCCCAACGTGTATCGCGCTTTACCACGATCACCCGAAAGCAGGCGAGTACATCGCATACGCACTAGAATACTACGCAGTACACTACCCACCATGGGGCGGTGTAGACGGCGGTTGGGCTGAAGGTCCTGACTACTGGAACACACAAACTGCATTCCTAGGCGAAGCATTCGATCTATTGAAAGCATACTGTGGCGTAGACATGTTTAACAAAACATTCTACGAAAACACAGGTGATTTCCCGCTTTACTGCATGCCTGTTCACTCTAAGCGCGCGAGCTTCTGTGACCAGTCTTCAATCGGTGATTTCCCAGGTCTAAAACTGGCTTACAACATTAAGCACTACGCAGGTGTTAACCAGAAGCCTGAGTACGTTTGGTACTACAACCAACTGAAAGGCCGTGATACTGAAGCGCACACAAAATTCTACAACTTCGGTTGGTGGGACTTCGGTTACGACGATCTTCGCTTTAACTTCCTTTGGGATGCACCTGAAGAGAAAGCACCATCGAATGATCCACTGTTGAAAGTATTCCCAATCACGGGTTGGGCTGCATTCCACAACAAGATGACTGAGCGTGATAACCATATTCACATGGTATTCAAATGTTCTCCGTTTGGCTCAATCAGCCACTCTCACGGTGACCAAAACGCATTCACCTTGCATGCATTCGGTGAAACGCTAGCGTCAATCACTGGCTACTACGGTGGTTTCGGTGTTGATATGCACACTAAATGGCGTCGTCAAACGTTCTCTAAGAACCTTCCACTATTTGGCGGTAAAGGTCAGTACGGCGAGAACAAGAACACGGGCTACGAAAACCACCAAGATCGCTTCTGTATCGAAGCGGGCGGCAACATCTCTGATTTCGACACTGAATCTGATGTGAAGATGGTTGAAGGTGATGCGACAGCGTCTTACAAGTACTTCGTTCCTGAAATTGAATCTTACAAGCGTAAGGTCTGGTTTGTTCAAGGTAAAGTCTTCGTAATGCAAGACAAGGCAACGCTTTCTGAAGAGAAAGACATGACTTGGCTAATGCACACAACTTTCGCAAACGAAGTGGCAGACAAGTCTTTCACTATCCGTGGCGAAGTTGCACACCTAGACGTAAACTTCATCAACGAATCAGCTGACAACATCACTTCAGTTAAGAATGTTGAAGGTTTTGGCGAAGTTGACCCATACGAGTTCAAAGATCTTGAAATCCACCGTCACGTTGAAGTGGAATTCAAGCCATCGAAAGAGCACAACATCCTGACGCTTCTTGTTCCTAATAAGAACGAAGGCGAGCAAGTTGAAGTGTCTCACAAGCTTGAAGGCAACACGCTAATGCTCAATGTTGACGGTGAAACGGTTTCAATTGAACTGTAATTCGCTGAAGTAACAGAAGCTAGATATTAAAAACTCCGAGTGAAAGCTCGGAGTTTTTTTGTTTGGCTAGCCAGTTAAATTGGATAAGTCAGTTAAGTTGTATTAGCTGGCAACGTCGGGAACCCCATCAAGTTGAAAGAAAACTAAATGGCCAAGAGATCAATCGCTTCTCGATGCCAAGTCAGTCGCTCGAGGGTTAAACCTGGAAGCTGATAAACACAAAGGCTGGGTATGTACTTAGCCACTATGCTCAATGAAATGTGCAGGAGTGGTATACGAGACCCGCATGTCTCGCTTTGTTAAAAGAATAGGGCGCCACCCCCTTTTTCCTAAAAACTGATATGACTTACTTCTGCGTGAATAGTCTAATCACTGGCTGATTACGGGAATAGTGAACTATACATAGGTAATGGCGTAGCTTGTGCTTACTAATCGTATGACATTTAACGTATGTTATTTCATCAATGGACGGTTTTTAAAGTGGCAAATAGTTCCTGTAAGTACAAAGCGTGACCCATATTTTCTCGTAAAGTGAACCCCCGTCACAACTTACGTCTAACCATTAAATCAATGCCCTAAAACTATTGCGTAACGAGAAAGACGTAGTTATTATAATGAGCATATAATCATACAATACTATATTTGGAGTTTAAACATGACTAAACCTGTAATCGGTTTCATTGGCCTAGGTCTTATGGGCGGCAACATGGTTGAAAACCTGCAAAAGCGCGGCTACCACGTAAACGTAATGGATCTAAGCGCTGAAGCTGTTGCTCGCGTTACAGATCGCGGCAACGCAACTGCATTCACTTCTGCTAAAGAACTAGCTGCTGCAAGTGACATCGTTCAGTTTTGTCTTACAACTTCTGCTGTTGTTGAAAAAATCGTTTACGGCGAAGATGGCGTTCTAGCGGGCATCAAAGAAGGCGCAGTACTAGTAGACTTCGGTACTTCTATCCCTGCTTCTACTAAGCAAATCGGCGCAGCTCTTGCTGAAAAAGGCGCGGGCATGATCGACGCACCTCTAGGTCGTACTCCTGCACACGCTAAAGATGGTCTTCTGAACATCATGGCTGCTGGCGACATGGAAACTTTCAACAAAGTTAAACCTGTTCTTGAAGAGCAAGGCGAAAACGTATTCCACCTAGGCGCTCTAGGTTCTGGCCACGTGACTAAGCTTGTAAACAACTTCATGGGTATGACAACTGTTGCGACTATGTCTCAAGCTTTCGCTGTTGCTCAACGCGCTGGTGTTGATGGCCAACAACTGTTTGACATCATGTCTGCAGGTCCATCTAACTCTCCGTTCATGCAATTCTGTAAGTTCTACGCAGTAGACGGCGAAGAGAAGCTAGGTTTCTCTGTTGCTAACGCAAACAAAGACCTTGGTTACTTCCTTGCTCTTTGTGAAGAGCTAGGTACTGAGTCTCTAATCGCTCAAGGTACTGCAACAAGCCTACAAGCTGCTGTTGATGCAGGCATGGGTAACAACGACGTACCAGTAATCTTCGACTACTTCGCTAAACTAGAGAAGTAATCGACGTACGACCTCGCTAGGGTATTACCTGTCCTTTTAGGCGGTGATACCTCAGCGAGGTTCGTTTTTATCTGCCATACCCAACCCTTTGTTCCCTCGTTAAACTCTTCTACTTCTACTTCCTCAGCTACACCTACTCAAAACTCTGTTTAACTATTTCACTGCCTCAATTCCTATTTTTTCTATATCTATTTGTAAATTCAAAGCCTTCTAGCACCCACTCGTTCACTCACTTTTCCTCGTAAGCTTAAACCAGCGCACTTACAGGATTGTTGGTGACGGCTTAACGCCACTCGAATATCGGGTCTAAAAAGAAAGTAAAAAAAAGCCCACACAGCTGGTGACTGTATGGGCATGTTCGGACGAGCCGTCTGGAAAAACAAATGATCAATAGCAAGTGAAAAAACGAATAACGAGATCCCCCGACAGTTTCTACGTTAAACGCGTTCAATGACCTTAAAGCGGCTGCTTCAATTATCACTTTGAACTGAACAAAAGCATCCAGAAAGAACTTAAGTTATGATTCAAATACACCATAACTCAAGGCTTATTGTATTACAAATAAATTTTAAAATTGAATGCCTTTAGTGAATGGTTAGTTGGTAGAAGTGTGAGTTAAGACTCATTTTTTTACTCTACTGGGTGAGGAGAAGAAGAAGAGTTTCCGAAAAGGTGTTATCGGAGAAATGATGAGCTGATTATCCAAAAATCGATCTATTTGAATGCGTTATGCGTCAATGTTTAACTTCGAACAAAATCCAAATTCATAAATGATACCTATGTCACAGGGCGGTTTTAGCCAGTTTTAATATATCAAGATCGCTCACAGAATGGTTGGTCAATTAAACATACAATATTAATTAAATTGATGGTTGTGACGATGGATCGGCATGAACAAGTTTCGCTTTCCGTATCTTCGAAAATGTAAAAAATGACCATTTCATTCGGATGAAAATAATAGACATAGGTTGATATGGATGATGAGTTTTATGAATTCAAAATTGTCTCTAGGGTTTAAAGGAAAATTGATTTTAATGGTAGCGATCGTCAGTTCTAGTGCTTTGGCATTTACGAACTGGTTTACGCTTAACTTGGCCACTGAACAGGTAAATCAAACGATTTATAACGAGATTGATCACTCGCTTACGATAGAAATCAATCAAATAGAAAGTACCGTTCAGCGCACCATTGATACCGTTAACTCTGTTGCACAAGAGTTCATGAAATCCCCATACCAAGTGCCGAATGAAGCACTGATGCATTATGCTGCAAAGCTGGGTGGCATTGACAAGATTGTGGTGGGTTTTGACGACGGCCGTTCTTATACTTCTCGCCCTTCAGAGTCTTTTCCTAACGGCGTTGGGATAAAAGAAAAGTACAATCCAACCACTCGACCTTGGTATCAACAAGCTAAATTGAAATCAGGCTTATCTTTTAGTGATCTGTTTTTCACTAAGAGTACTCAAGTGCCTATGATCGGTGTGACTTACTCATACCAAGATCGTGTCATCATGGCCGATATACGTTTTGACGATTTGGAAACTCAGCTTGAACAGCTGGACAGCATCTACGAAGCCAAAGGCATTATCATCGACGAGAAGGGGATGGTGGTCGCTTCAACAATCGAAAACGTACTTCCGCAAAGCAATATATCTTCTTCAGACACTCAGATGAAACTCAATAGTGCTATTGAACAGCCTGATCAATTCATTGAGGGTGTGATTGATGGCAACCAGAGAATTTTGATGGCCAAGAAAGTGGATATTGGCAGCCAGAAAGAGTGGTTCATGATCTCCAGTATTGACCCTGAACTCGCGCTCAATCAGTTGAATGGCGTGATGTCGAGTGCGCGCATTCTTATTGTGGCTTGTGTACTTGGCTCGGTGATATTGATGATTTTACTTTTGAATCGCTTCTACCGCCCAATCGTGTCACTGAGAAAAATCGTCCACGATCTATCTCAAGGTAACGGAGACCTCACTCAAAGGCTTGCTGAGAAGGGGAATGATGACTTAGGGCATATCGCCAAAGACATCAACTTGTTCATCATTGGCCTGCAAGAGATGGTTAAGGACGTCAAATTTAAGAACTCGGATCTCGATACTAAGGTACTGAGTATTCGTGAAGGTTGTAAAGAAACCAGCGATGTACTGAAAGTTCACACTGATGAAACGGTTCAAGTGGTCTCTGCAATTAACGGCTTGTCTGAAGCATCAAACGAGGTCGAAAAGAGTTCTCAGTCGGCGGCAGAAGCAGCAAGAGAGGCCGCTGTGTTCAGTGATGAGACGAAACAGATTAACACTGTGACGGAAACCTATATCAGTGATCTTGAGAAGCAAGTCTGCACCACTTCTGATGACATTCGCTCAATGGCCAATGAAACGCAGAGCATCCAGTCTATCGTGTCTGTGATTGGCGGCATTGCGGAACAAACTAATTTGTTGGCATTGAATGCGTCAATTGAAGCGGCGAGAGCGGGTGAGCATGGTCGAGGCTTCGCGGTGGTTGCTGATGAAGTCCGTGCGTTAGCCAACCGAACGCAAATCAGTACTTCTGAAATTGATGAAGCGCTGTCTGGCTTGCAGTCTAAATCAGATGGTTTGGTTAAATCGATTGAGTTGACCAAAAGCAATTGTGAAATGACTCGTGCTCAAGTGGTTCAAGCGGTAAATATGTTGGCGAAGTTAACGGAACAGATGGAAACGGTGAGTCGTTTTAACAATGACATTTCGGGTTCGTCTGTTGAGCAAAGCGCCCTTATTCAGAGCATTGCTAAGAACATGCATAAGATTGAAAGCTTTGTTGAGGAGCTTAATAAGCTAAGCCAAGATCAGTTGACTGAATCAGCAGAAATCAAAACACTTAACGGCAGCGTTAGTGAGTTGATGAACAGCTTTAAAGTTTAAATTGTTCCCTAATATGCTATAAAATCAATGTATTAATTTGGATTTTTAGTTTGAAAGCCACTCAATAACTATCGAGTTTAGAGTGGCCTTTCTGCGTTGTTCTTGATTCTAACTCTACGCAATATCCGTTCATTTCACTTCATTTGCCGCACCTCACATTCTGATAAATAGACAATTGACATAAAATAGTACAAATATACATTATCACTCAACTCTTATGGATAAGTGAGATAAATGTGAATAAGCCAATCTTCATCGTAGTACTCGCTTCGCTTACGTATGGCTGCGGTGGAAGCAGTTCCAGTGACTCAAGTGACAGTAGTGATCCTTCTGATAGCAATAATCCAGGAACGTCTTATGGTGTTGTTGCTCCCTATGATATTGCCAAGTATCAAAACATCCTTTCCAGCTCAGATCTTCAGGTATCTGATCCTAATGGAGAGGAGGGCAATAAAACCTCTGAAGTCAAAGATGGTAACTTCGATGGTTATGTCAGTGATTATTTTTATGCTGACGAAGAGACGGAGAATCTTATCTTCAAAATGGCGAACTACAAGATGCGCTCTGAAGTTCGTGAGGGAGAAAACTTCGATATCAACGAAGCAGGCATAAGACGCAGTCTACATGCGGAAATAAGCTTGCCTGATATTGAGCATGCAATGGCGAGCTCTCCCGCTGATCACGATGAAGTGACCGTGCTGCAGATCCACAATAAAGGTACAGACGAGAGTGGTACGGGTTATATCCCTCATCCGCTATTGCGTGTGGTTTGGGAGCAAGAACGAGATGGCCTCACAGGTCACTACTGGGCAGTCATGAAAAACAATGCCATTGATTGTAGCAGCGCTGCTGACTCTTCGGATTGTTACGCCACTTCATATAATCGTTATGATTTAGGAGAGGCGGATCTCGATAGCTTCACCAAGTTTGATCTTTCTGTTTATGAAAACACCCTTTCGATCAAAGTGAACGATGAAGTTAAAGTCGACGAAGACATCACCTACTGGCAGCACCTACTGAGTTACTTTAAAGCGGGTATCTATAATCAATTTGAAAATGGTGAAGCCACGGCTCACTTTCAGGCACTGCGATACACCACCACACTGGTCAACGGCTCAAACGATTGGGATATTAACGATTGGAAGTTGACGATTCCTGCGAGCAAAGACACTTGGTATGGAAGTGGCGGTGACAGTGCTGCTGAACTAGAACCTGAGCGCTGTGAATCGAGCAAAGACCTTCTCGCCAACGACAGTGATGTCTACGACAGCGATATTGGTCTTTCTTATTTCAATACCGATGAAGGGAGAGTGCACTTTAGAGCGGATATGGGATATGGCACCTCTACCGAAAATTCTAGCTATATTCGCTCTGAGCTCAGGGAGTTGTATCAAAGCAGTGTTCAACCGGATTGTAGCACCAGCGATGAAGATACAAGTTGGTATTTGAACGACACACGAACCAATAAAACTAACCATCAGCTCACCGCCACCTTGCGAGTTGAAGATTACCCGAACATCAACAATCAAGATCCAAAAGTGGTACTTGGACAAATCCATGGTTGGAAGATCAATCAAGCATTGGTGAAACTATTATGGGAAGGAGAGAGCAAGCCAGTAAGAGTGATACTGAACTCTGATTTTGAGCGCAACAACCAAGACTGTGATCATTGTGACCCGTTCAGTGTCGAGTTAGGGACTTATTCGGCAAGTGAAGAGTGGCGATATACGATTCGTGCCAATCAAAACGGTGTCTACTTGGCGACTCATGATTTAGATGGAACTAACACCGTTTCTCATTTAATCCCTTGGGGACAAGATTACACAGATAAAAATGGGGACACGGTTTCGTTAACATCAGATTGGACATCGACAGACATCGCTTTCTATTTCAAAGCGGGCATCTATCCACAGTTTAAGCCTGATAGCGACTATGCGGGTGAAGTGTTTGATGTGAGCTTTAGTTCTCTTAGAGCCGAACATTATTGAGTTAGCTGACGTTTGAGTAACAACAATGACTGCTTTAAAGACCATATTGATTCCTAACAATGTGGTCTTTTTTTAACTGCTGCGACACTTTTTAATGATGTGTTCTGAACGACAAATACTCTGCTCGAGTGATGCAAATTCTTACCATTACCGCTCGGTTTTTTCGCCCTTGATAGCCCATTTCGCATTCTAAATTTTTATATATTGTCTTTTATCAATAGGAAGTGTGATCCAGTTAAAGTATGGAAAATGCGGAAAGTGTTCCCAGTCTCATTTATTCAACGAAGTGTTTTATTTGTATTATAAGATTACGTAATATTTTTGTGTTGTCGCAAATACTGAGAGAATAAACGCCTTATAGCTCGTGTTTGCCAATTTTGTTTTCACTTACAAACGCTGCCTTTGTAATATAATAATGGATTAAATATGAAACAAATCACTCTAAAAACCTTACTCGCTTCTTCTATTCTACTTGCGGTTGGTTGTGCGAGCACGAGCACGCCTACTGCTGATTTTCCAAATAACAAAGAAACTGGTGAAGCGCTTCTGACGCCAGTTGCGGTTACCGCTAGTAGCCATGATGGTAATGGCCCTGATCGTCTCGTTGACCAAGACCTTACAACACGTTGGTCATCTGCGGGTGACGGTGAGTGGGCAACACTAGACTATGGTTCAGTGCAAGAATTTGATGCCGTTCAAGCATCTTTCAGCAAAGGTAACGAGCGCCAATCTAAATTTGATATTCAAGTGAGTGTCGATGGCGAAAGCTGGACAACCGTGCTTGAAAACCAACTGAGCTCAGGTAAAGCGATCGGCCTAGAGCGTTTCCAATTCGAGCCAGCAGTGCAAGCACGTTACGTAAGATACGTTGGTCACGGTAACACCAAAAACGGTTGGAACAGTGTAACGGGGTTAGCTGCGGTTAACTGTAGCATTAACGCTTGTCCTGCTAGCCATATCATTACTTCAGACGTAGTAGCTGCAGAAGCGGCAATGATCGCTGAAATGAAAGCAGTGGAAAAAGCACGTAAAGATGCGCGCAAAGATCTACGCTCTGGTAACTTCGGTGTAGCAGCGGTTTACCCTTGTGAGACGACCGTTGAATGTGACACTCGCAGTGCACTTCCAGTTCCGACAGGCCTGCCAGCGACACCAGTTGCTGGTAACGCACCGAGCGAAAACTTTGACATGACGCATTGGTACCTATCTCAACCATTTGACCATGACAAAAATGGCAAACCTGATGACGTTTCTGAGTGGAACCTTGCAAACGGTTACCAACACCCTGAAATCTTCTACACAGCTGATGACGGCGGCCTGGTATTCAAAGCTTACGTGAAAGGTGTACGTACATCTAAAAACACTAAGTACGCGCGTACAGAGCTTCGTGAAATGATGCGTCGTGGTGATCAGTCTATTAGCACTAAAGGTGTTAACAAGAACAACTGGGTATTCTCAAGCGCTCCTGAATCTGACTTAGAAGCAGCTGCGGGTATTGACGGCGTTCTAGAAGCGACGTTGAAAATCGACCATGCAACAACGACGGGTAATGCGAATGAAGTAGGTCGCTTTATCATTGGTCAGATTCACGATCAAAACGATGAGCCGATTCGTTTGTACTACCGTAAATTGCCAAACCAAGCAACGGGTGCGGTTTACTTCGCACACGAAAGCCAAGACGCAACTAAAGAGGACTTCTACCCTCTAGTGGGCGATATGACTGCTGAAGTGGGTGACGATGGTATCGCACTTGGCGAAGTGTTCAGCTACCGTATTGACGTTAAAGGCAACACGATGACTGTAACGCTAATGCGTGAAGGCAAAGACGACGTTGTACAAGTAGTTGATATGAGCAACAGCGGCTACGACGCAGGCGGCAAGTACATGTACTTCAAAGCCGGTGTTTACAACCAAAACATCAGCGGCGACCTAGACGATTACTCACAAGCGACTTTCTACCAACTAGACGTATCGCACGATCAATACAAAAAGTAATTTAACCGAATAACACTTAATATTAAAGCTATCGCAATAGCCTCCAGCCTCAGGGGTTGGAGGCTTTTTTGTGCCTGTTGTTTGGGTAAGGTAAATAACAGGCCGCTAAATAGCTCAAGTAAAGGGCTGATGGTTAGCCTTACTTCTAAGTTCTAAGTTCTAAGTTCTAAGCATTGTCGCTCACCCCTGACTCAATCTTCAACACAGATTCCCATTCGCTTCACGTGCCTATCTTAGTAAATAGCGGTTACAAGCAATGTTACTGGGAAAGATTGGCTTAGGTTGTCTTGGGGGTGATTAAACCAACAGATGAATTGGCATCAATACTCATGAAAGTTTCCTCATATTCAGAGACGAATTTATAGGCTGTGGATGCTTTGTGCGAACGAAGACTCTTGGGGGAGAGCGGGAGGGACTTGAAAATATCAATTGCTCTCGCATAGCTTTATTCAAGCGAAAAATTATACGGGGTGGCTAATACACAGAGAATATTTTGAATCGATAGGAATCAGTAAGATATGGAAGATAATCGCGTAGATTTGTATAGAAAAATAAAATGACGTTAATTATAGAAAATAATGCAAGCTACTGTTCTAACCTTTGTCATAAGGCTTAAGTCGTAAAAAGGAGGCTCAATGAGCCTCCTTTTAAGTCAATGGTATAAATCTAGAACAAGTCGGAATTTAAATCATCAAAATAACTATACGTGTCCACGTTTGCAGTGTCTCCTACATAAACTGCAAATAACGTGGGAGCTCCAGTGTCATTTTCTGCTTTCAACGGTATTGCTGAATCTGCATCCTGATAAGAAACGTACTCTTGACCATCTATATCGATGGTGATGTCATAAGTGTCATCAGAACCGTTTGGAGCCCAAGTTAACGTTACATCAATCCAAGTATCTTGTGCATAATTTGCAAGCGTTTTTTGGTCACCAGATTCGTTCCTGAACTTAATCTCTGTTGAGCCAAACGCTATTTCTGTAAACCTTTTACTCGATGAAGCACTGTCAGAAGTACCAAGGAACAAGTACGACGATTTATTGTAACCAGCGTCAGGGATATAGACAGATATGGATACTGAACCACTCTCAGCAGGGCCTGCGGAAAATTCGCGAGACACAACAGGTTTACCAGTATTTGAGTTATCGTGTAAAAGAAGTGAGCTAGTGCCTGAGTTTGCAAAATCAGCACTTACATTGGCTATAATTGTGTTGCTATCCGCTCCGGGTACGTTATAAGCGGAATTAGCTACATCAATTTGCTCACCAACAGTATAACTTTCAAAATCATCAGTGACTTCGCCGGGCTCTGGATCTGGTTCTGGTTCGGGTTCTGGCTCAGTACTGCCACCGTCAACAATAACAGTCGCTTCCGCTGTGTTGTTGTTGTATGGATTGCCTGACAAAACCTGACCGTTAGGGTAGCTATTAAAGTTATCTTCAAATACTAACTCGTCAGTAGCCGTGTCATTTGAATAAACCTTAAAGTTGTCCGCATTAAGTTCGTAGTGCGTAGTATTTTTAGTGTCGCCAAGCTTTAACGAAACTAGAGTAACAGCAGTTTTATCGAAAGCTTCAAAGCCGTTACCGCTATTGTCGTATACGGTGTCATTGACCTTGAATGTGTAGTACCCGTTAGCCCAACTGATTTCAACCGCGAGATCTTCACCTAAAGTGTAAGTACCTACAGGCTCATCAGGAATTTGAGGCTTACCATCTCCATCAGTAACCGTTGAACGATAGAAGATTTCCCCAGCGTTAAAAATGATTTCGCCGTGCAAGTTAGTGTTTGATGTACCCGAAGCATAAAGACTCACATAAGCGTTATTGCCTGACGTGTTAACTTCTTCTTTTGAGTCTTCATCCACTTGGTAGATCAAGTCAACGGTCACTTTACCTGACTCAATGCTATCAACAGTCGCGCCTGTACTGCTATCCGATAGCTTTAAGCGTAGTTCCCCTACATCTTTATCTACACCGTCATAACCCGTACCAAAGTTTGTATCTAAAATCTGAACATATCCGTTAATACCACTCGCTTCATTGGCCTGACTGATTGCGTCTTGTACGCTGTCGGTAGCGGTTTGATCTGAACCTGAATAATTGATACCGGTAGATTCATCAGAAATACTCAGTACACCTGCGTCATCGAATGAAAAAACACCATCTAAGATTTCAAGAGTCGATGATCCCGTTTCATAATAAGTAAAAGAAACAGTGCCAGCTTCTTCATCATAGTTATTGGTAGAAGCACTTGCATCTTTAATGGTGTATGTACCTAAGTCGTCGTCGTCGTCATAGTACTTATGATTACCGTCTTCTTGGAAAACATACACATTTGGAAGATCTGCGTTTGATGACGCGGATATTGAAGCGGAGTTACCATCACTGATTTGCCAGTAACCCGTAGTTAATGCTGAAGGTTGGCTACCTGGATCAGTAGAACCATCCGTCGGAATAGGTAAACCATCACTGTTACAACCGAATAATAAACCTGTCGAAAGAGCGACAGCTGTAGCGACTTTAGAAATCTGCATAAAATATTCTCTTTATGATATTAAATCCATATGTAAATCACATAAGAAATAGATAATGAATAGTCGTTAAATATTTATTAGGATGAAGCTAATTCTGATTAGAACATCCTATTATTTAAAATAAAGTAATTAAAATATGCCCAAATAAATTACAAGAGGAGAGGGCTATTCTATATTTTGACTATTTTTATTAGAATGAGTAAGCAATACCAACACGGTATTTAGCTTCACGATCTTTTGAAGATGAACTGATATCAGACGACCAGATCTCAGCAAAAGGTTTCCAAGAACCGAACTTATAGTTTACCTTTAAGCCAGCATCCCATTCCCAGTCATCACTATTATAAAGAAGTACGTTATCCAAAGATTTTACATAGTTTGCTTCGTAAGAAAGGCCAAGCTTCGGTAGAGATTCTACTTTGTAAGAACCCGTTAGTGTGACTTTAGACTTTTGAGCTGACTCTAAACGTTCACCAGTTTCAGAGTCTTTGTCACCAAATTGTGTGTGGTTACGGAAATCAGCATATTCGTGACGGTAACGAATTGCGGTGGTTAGACCCATGTCTGCTTTATAGCCAACACGGAACTGAGGCTTGAACGTAACCTTCTTCATCTTCCAGTCGCCGTCGTTGTAGTTCGGCTCATCCCAGTCCCAAGCGATTGGCATACCAACTTGTAGGTACCAGTTGTTATCAACCTTATAAGTTGCGGTATTTTCGACTTCCATGCCGTAGATGTACCAGTTGCCATCATAGAAGCTTCTACTGTTCGCTGATTTAACTTCGCCTGAATCTGCGTCGTAGTAAGAATCGTCAGTATGGAATTTAACTTCAAGGCCCGTTGAGTGCTTCCACTTATCTGACAGTTTGAAGCTATGACCTAGTTTTACACGGTGCTGGTGGCGAGCGTCGACATGAGCTTCATCGCCATTGGTTTTTGTATAATCAGTCGCTGCACGATACTCATAGCGGTAATCAAGTGTTGTCGCTGATGCCATTCCTGCAAATAAAGTTGTTGCCACTGCGATAGCAACCATATTCATTTTTTTCATCATTACTCTCGTATTTTTAGATTTAAGATTAAGTAAAGGTAGGGTATTCCTAGTGAGCCACCCAATAACTCATACAATAATCTTATATGTTAAGTTTATGAAAAACCGTGAGCTGGTACTCAATGCGAATAAATGGAGTATTGACTAGTTTGTTAATTCAGTTGTGAGTCACGAAAATTTCTATAATTCGAACAAAAAACACTCTTAATTGTTAAAATGTAGCGCTGTAGGTAACAAATTTAACTTTTTGAACTCGTTATATAGCAAAGTGTTATGAATATCCCACTTTTAATACTGTGTTTAATCTCAATAATGACTGGTCTCTCAATTTCCCCACTTGTCCAAGAAATACAAAAAGCATGTGATAAAATAATACAAATGTTTTATCGGTGGTCGTAACAACATGACCTGGATAACTGGAATTAAACTGTCTTTATTTCATTGGTTAGTTTGTTGGTTCCATGGTCTTTACGTTTACCAAATGGTTGGTCGAGTAAGAAAAATGAAAAACTTAATATGCTTAGCCGCAGCAACTTCACTTTCGTTAGGGGCGTATGCGTCCGATTTAGGAGTCCCTGCTAATTCCTCTCAATTCAAAGAGATTTTGAAAGTTTCTAAGCTGCAAATGTCTGATCCTAAGGGGAAGCCCGGGAATAAAAAGGACTACGCGAGTAAAGGTGAGTTCGATGAGGTGGTGTTTGAACATTTTTATCTTGATGAACCGACTCAAGCGTTAGTCTTTAAAATGGCGGGCTATAAAAACCGCAGTGAGATCCGCGTTAACGACAACTTCAAAATCGATGAACCCAGTAAATACCACCATTTAAGCGCTGAGTTTATGCCTATTAACCCTCGTGATTCGGTTCAGAATAGCGAAAAGAAACGAGATGAAATGACGTACTTGCAAGTGCATAACAAGGGTACGTATTACGATGGCAAACAGGGTTCCCATGGAGAAGGATATATACCTCACCCGTTGGTTCGCGTGGTTTATGATGCAAATAGAAGCGGTAAGACCGATTGGTATTGGGCAATCATAAAAAATAATGCGGTCAACTGCAGCTCCAAGAGTGGCAATAAAGGCTCAGCGGAATGTAAGAAAGCTTATATAAAGTTACCGCTTGGCCCGATAGCTGAAAAAGGCTCGGACAAATTTGATATTTACGTAGGTAACCAAAGATTAATCATCAACCATAACGACAGCACTGTAGTTAATCACGACATTAGCTATTGGAAAAATATGGTGAGTTATTATAAGGCTGGCGTTTATAACCAATTTAAAAATGGTGAAAGCGAAGCCCACTTCTACAAGTTAGCTTATTCAATAAAAAATAAACCTGTTATTACAGATTAGGGTAGTACTGCCTAGTTTAATATTAATGGGTCTACAAATACTCGTTTGTTATTAAGGATAATTTGGATGTTCAAAAAAAATATGCTTGCTGTAGCTTTGCTATCAGCAGTACCTATTGTGTCGTTTGCAAATAATGGTGTGTCTTATCCAGTGCCTGCGGATAAGTTTGATATGCGTAATTGGAAAATAACGATTCCTTCGGATATTAATGAAGATGGTCGTGTTGATGAAATAGAAGGGGTAGCTATGATGAGCTACTCACACAGTGATTTCTTCCATCTTGATAAAGACGGCAACCTTGTATTTGAAGTGCAGAACCAAGCGATTACGACGAAAAACTCGAAAAACGCGCGTTCTGAGTTACGCCAGATGCCACGTGGTGCTGACTTCTCTATCGATACGGCTGACAAAGGTAATCAATGGGCATTGTCTAGCCATCCATCAGCAAGCGAGTACAGTGCGGTTGGCGGCACACTAGAAGCGACACTAAAAGTGAATCACGTTGCGATTAACGCTAAGCACCCAGAAAAGTACCCAGCTCACTCGGTGGTTGTTGGTCAAATACACGCGAAGAAACATGACGCATTGATCGAAGCAAAAACAGGTTACGGGCATGGTAATGAACCGCTAAAGATCTTCTATAAGAAGTTTCCTGACCAAGAAATGGGTTCAGTATTTTGGAACTATGAGCGTAACCTAGAGAAGAAAGATCCTAACCGTGCCGATATCGCTTACCCTGTTTGGGGTAACACTTGGGAAAACCCAGCAGAGCCGGGTGAAGCAGGAATTGCTCTTGGTGAAGAGTTTAGCTACAAAGTGGAAGTGAAAGGCACCATGATGTACCTAACGTTTGAAACAGAACGTCACGATACGGTTAAGTATGAAATCGATCTGAGCAAGGGTATTGATGAGCTTGACTCACCAACGGGTTATGCTGAAGATGATTTCTATTACAAAGCGGGCGCATACGGCCAATGCAGCGTGAGCGATTCTCACCCTGTATGGGGGCCAGGTTGTGGCGGTACTGGCGATTTCGCTGTCGATAAAAAGAATGGCGACTACAACAGTGTGACTTTCTCGGCTCTTAAGTTGAACGGTAAATAGTACATAGCCAGTAGGCTAGCTCGACACAGTCCTTAAGGAATGTTTTCGAAGACCACTTAACCAAATGTTGAGTGGTCTTTTTGTTTTCTATGAGATTTAAGATGAACCGGGTATCAGCGAGAGTGTATTGAAGCTTACCAATGAAAGGTACAGTTGAAACAATACAACCTTGTCAAAAGACAAGGTTGTAATCAGAAAGCGTAGAAAGATTTTAGGACGGCAAATCGATATCGAGTTTAGTCATACATCAACTCTTTGGCTTTGTCGGCATCAAACTCTTTAAGAGACTTTCGAGCTAAGTGACGGAATGGGAAAGCTTTAACGACTTCTTCGAATGGTTGGATAGCAAAGGCCCAAAAGATAGAGCCATCTAAACCAAAGATGATCAATGCACACAATGGAATTGAAATTACCCATTGACCAGTAAAGTTGATTTTGAAGACTGCGGTCGTTTTTCCTAGTGCTCTTAGTACATTCCCATGAACCGTGTTGTAGCCACGAACAATTGGCAAGAAAATGTAGAGTGGGGCGATAACGGCCAATGCTTGATAGGTAGACTCATCCAAGTTCGGGTAAATGTCACCAATGACCAGACTTAATCCTGCGAACAAGAGTGCACAAACGAAAGAAATGACGACTGCAATATCGATACTGGTATCGACGTTTTTGACTAGGTCATCCATCTTTTTGGAGCCAATCGCTTGGCTGATAGTAATCGCGGAAGAGTGAGCCCAAGCGGTAATAAATTGAGAGACAGCCCTGATCCAAGGCATCACCAAAGTAATCGCTACGTAAGCGTTGATGTTAAGTTGCGAATACAACAATTGATATATCGTTGCGCCAATCAAAAGCATGGTCACGTTCGCTGCTACGGGGAATATTTCTATAAAGTGACGGCGAACGTTGGTAAAGAATTCAGATCGCTGAGCGTCTAATTTGAGTGAAATCGCTGAGCTTAAATGCACGCACAAAACCAAATACAGCAAGCGGATCGTTATTGCAATAATGCTGCCTAATGCAGCACCTTGTACTCCAATCCCTTCAAAATTAGAGAAGCCATGAATCAGCACATACGAGAGTACAGCATTGATAGGCAGTTCAATTAAGTAACCTTTGAATGGGACTTTAGTTCTGCCTAGCGCATTAAATAAAGCAATGATCACCTGCGTTAACGCGGTAAAAATAACGATGTATTTCGAGATGTCTAGATAGCGGCTGATTTCTAAGTAAAGGGCTTTATCGTCGGTTAAGGCTTGAATTAAAGGCTGTTCTAAAAAGGTGAGCAGAAACCAAAATATTGTCGCGATACCTAAGTTGATGAACAGACCTGCCCAAAACGCTTTGGATAATGAAGCGGTGATGCCAGAGCCCACTGCGCGGCTTAATACCAACTGAGTACCGTTTGCCAGCGCCATTTGAATTCCCAGTACAAAGGCAACGATAGTCGTCGCAATCCCCATTGCAGCTAAAGGGATTTCACCAAGAGGAGAAACCAGCAACGTGTCGATCATCAACATCGACTGCATTAAGATACCGTTTAAGGCGAGGGGCCAGGCGAGAGAGAAATTTTTCCTTACGTACGATTGCGAAGACACAAACAACACCTTATGTGTATAACCGTAAGCTTTCTCTGAGGTGACGGAGTAGAGCGTTTAAAGAAGAAAACACTACGGTAGTTGATGGTTAAAAAATGGGTGCTAAAACAAGACTGACTTGTGTCTTTGAAACACAAGTCAGTTTGGTTAATCTCGGTTATGCGATGGCTAATTCAACCCTAGAGAGCTTTTGGTTCTCATCGTCTAGCAGGACTTGAGAAGCAATTCGAGCTTGCTTGGCATCGCCTGACATTATCGCGTCGTAAATCGCTTTATGTTCTTCTAAACAGAAGCGACCGCCTTCAGCGGAGTGGTCGATAAACTGCTTGAAGATAGTCGACAGAATATTGGCGAATGGAATGTAAAACTGATTACCTGTCGATAAGAAAATCGTTTGGTGAAACAGGTGATCGTTGGTCGTCCACTCTTC
This sequence comes from Vibrio sp. 1CM2L, assembly GCF_023161695.1. Taxonomy (NCBI): domain Bacteria; kingdom Pseudomonadati; phylum Pseudomonadota; class Gammaproteobacteria; order Vibrionales; family Vibrionaceae; genus Vibrio; species Vibrio sp. 1CM2L. The sequence continues at coordinate 161,129 of NZ_JALNTT010000002.1, read as the reverse complement.
ATAATCGAAGCTATTTGCCGCGATGGTCATCTTCTGGAAAAGAATCGAAAGCTCTTTGCGTTGCTCAACGGTTGCATTAGTTGCAGCGAGTGCACACGCTTCCGGGTCAATCGCTTTTCTTAAGCCTAAAAATTGAGACAAGAAGGGTTTGGTATCTTCTAAATCTTGAATCCAGTACAGCAATTGCGGGTCCAAGAAGTGCCACTGTGTTCTCGGCTTGATACGAGTGCCCACTTTTGGCTTCGACTCGATTAAACCTTTTGCCGAAAGTAGCTTGGTTGATTCTCGAAGGGCAGTTCTGCTCACTCCAAAGATATCGCACAGCTCCATTTCGCTGGGTAACTTTTGATTTTCTTCTAACTCGCCTGACAAGATCTTGCGAGCAATTTGTCTCGCCACTTGAACATGAATTCGGCGGCTTGAATCTTCCACCAATGTAAATATTGACATTTAAACCACCTGAAATTGAAACTTTGAAAACACTAAAAGCCAGACGAATCTGGCGTTTAGTGTCAGTGTATCCGTCGAATTTAGTGTGAGGTTTTCCCTCATCTACTCGGGTCTGTTGACCTTATATAGTGTGGCGAACTTAAATCGCTGAGTGAGCTTATAAAAACCATCTAACTAAGGCGTTATTTGTCCGCCATTAACATCTAGGATTTGACCTGTGATGTAACCGCTGCAAGCGTGCGATGCAAAGAAAGCAAATGAAGGAGCAACTTCATCAATATTGCCAAAGCGTCCCATTGGAATGTTGTTAGCAATGGTCGCTTTCAAATCGTCGCTCTTGCCATCGTGAAATGCGGTGTCGATAGTGCCCGGTGAAACAATGTTGAAACGGATATTGTCTTGCGCGAACTCTTTCACCCAATTACGGTGAATATCGTGTAACCAAGCTTTAGATGCTGCATAGATGCCAGCACCAACACCACCGCCTTCGCGAGCGGCAATAGAGCCCGTGCTAATCACACAAGATGTTTGCCCGGACTCAGCAGCAGAGGCGCGTAAGTGCGGGATAGAGAACTTAGTTGTCATCAGCGCAGAGCGAACATTAAGGTTCATTACGCGCTCATAAAACTCATCATCGATATTTTCTAGATTGGCGCGACCACCAAGGCCACCGGCGTTGTTAATCAACACGTCCATGCCACCAAAATGATCAGTAAACTCTTTGACTAACCTTTTGCACTCTAATGTGTCCATTAGGTTTGCAGGGAAAAAAGCAACATCGCCACCCAGTGCGGTAAGTTCAGATAGAACGTCATCGACTTTTGGGCTGAAAGCACGACTATTGATGCCGATTTTTGCGCCGTATTTTGCAAAGACACGTGCGGTAGCTAAACCCATACCAGCAGTAGAGCCAGTAATTAGAATGCGTTTGCCTTTTAAATCGTTAAACATCAGAGCCGCCTATATTGTAGATTATTTACACCAATAAATCATACAATAACACTTGCTATATTCAAGGGTGTTCATCTAAAAACGGGTTATTACCGACATAAATAGTGAGAGTAAGGGTGGTTTTGTGAGTTCACGCATACATTGAAATTGTAAATGAGAACTATTTGTATGAATTAATGGGTTGAATTGGTTTTATAAACCTAAAGATGAGCAGGTTTGTGAAATATTGCTCCAGCCTTTATTGGTAGTGACCTCACGTTATTCTGATGCTGTGTTGGTGAAGATATAAATCAATGCTATAGTCCGGGTTAAATAATACATATCTAATAAGTAAGTAGACACATGGCTGGCTCTTTCAATTCTATTTCAGGCTCTAAGCGAAGCCTTCATGTGCAAGTTGCACGTGAAATAGCTCGTGGTATTTTGTCGGGCAATTTGCCTCAAGGTTCTATTATCCCTGGTGAAATGGCTCTGTGTGAGCAATTTGGTATCAGTAGAACAGCATTAAGAGAAGCGGTTAAGCTTCTGACTTCAAAAGGTCTATTAGAATCTCGTCCTAAGATTGGTACTCGCGTTGTTAACCGCGCGTTCTGGAACTTCTTAGATCCACAATTGATCGAGTGGATGGATGGTTTGGCCGATACAGACCAATTCTGTCATCAGTTTTTGGGTTTACGCCGCGCGATTGAACCAGAAGCGTGTGCTTTAGCTGCTCAGTTCGCGAGTGCAGAACAACGCATTGAGCTGTCTGGTATTTTCCAACAAATGGTAGAAATCTCTAGCGAAGAAACGCTTGATCAAGAGCGTTGGCTAGATATTGATATGAAATTCCATAGCCTGATCTTCAATGCAACAGGTAACGACTTCTATCTTCCATTTGGTAACATCTTAACGACCATGTTTGTTAACTTTATTTCTCACTCTTCTGAAGAGGGAAGTACTTGTATTAACGAACACCGCCAGATTTATGAAGCAATCATGGCAGGTAATAGTGACAAAGCACGCCACGCGTCAGCAAGTCACCTGTTAGAAACAAACCACAGATTACCAGCCGCTAGTTAATTGTTTTCACTGTTATTTTAGCTTTGATCGTTTTGCATTATCGACGAGAGGTCATTCTCGTAAAACTAGGGTAGTCAAAGTTAAAATTACGGTTATTCAAAAGCTAATTTCAGCAGTGACCTCTAAAAAGCACGTTTGATACGTGCTTTTTTTGCATCCAAATTTGATGAAAACCTGACTGGTGTCCAATATTTAATCTATTATTTGCTGTTTCGTTAAAAGCACTAGTAACCAGTATTTTAAGTTATATAATAATACTAATTAAATTATTGTGAGTGTGATTATGCCCCAGTCTCTACTGCCAAATATTCTTCAATTTATAGGTCAAATCGACCCATTCGATAAGATCCCTAAAGAAGCACTTCGCGAACTTGCCTCTAACGTTCAAATTACCTATCTCGGCAAGGGAGATGTGGTCGATTTGTGTGAATCGGGGAAGGAAAAATCGCTCTATATCATTCGAACGGGCTCTATGGAGCAACGAAAATCGGATGGTGTGCTTCGTGCTCGTCTAGGCAGTGAAGATTTGTTCGGCTTTACGTTCTTAGATTCTGAAGTCAACGACGAAAAAGGCTATAGAGCTGTCGCAATCGAGAACACCTTGCTTTATGTGATTCCACACTCGGCACTTCAAACGCTTTTCAAAGCCTTTCCAAGTTGCGCAGAACACTTTGCTTCACAGGCGCAGGTTCGCTTGAAGTCGGCACTGGATGTGGTTTGGTCAAATAAAGAGAAAGGCCTATTCATTCGTAAAGTCGAAGAAGTAGCAAGCGGGCAGGTTGCGATTGTTAAGTCTGAGCAAACCATCCAGTCGGTTGCGGTTGAAATGCTTCATCAACGCTCACCTTGTGCCGTGATCTATGAAGGTGAAACCATTGTTGGTCTGATCACCGACCGAGACATGACGAAGCGAGTGATCGCCCACGGCGTGAGTACTGATAGTTTGATCTCTGAGGTAATGACGCACTCTCCACTTACAGTAAAACCGGATGATTTAGTGCTACATGCGGCCTCTATCATGATGCAATTTAATATCCGTAACTTGCCCGTTGTGAAAGAGAATAAGGTTGTTGGTCTTCTTACTACGTCTCATTTGGTTCAAAACCACCGTGTTCAAGCGATATTCTTGATCGAGAAAATCAAGTACGCGGGCAGCGTGAAAACCATGTCTTCGTTCACCTCAGAGCGACAAGCTATTTTTGAAGCGCTGGTGGAAGGTAAAGTGGCGCCTGAAACCGTCGGCAAGGTAATGACCATGATTATGGACGCCTACACCCGTCGATTGATTCAAATAGCGATTGATAAGTTAGGCCCACCACCGTGTGATTTCTCTTGGATCGTAGCCGGATCGCACGCGCGTAATGAAGTGCACATGCTATCGGACCAAGACAGTGCGATTGTTCTGGCTGACGATGCAACAGACAGTGACCGTATTTACTTCAAGCACTTAGCGATGATGGTGACCAACGGCTTAGCAAGCTGCCACTATCCACTATGTCCAGGTAAATTCATGGCCGCGACGCCGAAATGGTGTCAGCCACTCAGTGTTTGGAAGCACTACTACAAGAAGTGGGTGGCTAACCCAGAGTATGAACGCTTACTTAACATCAGTGTGTTCCTAGAAATTCGTACTATCTACGGCAACAGTGAGTTCGAAGGCATTCTTCGCGATGAGCTGCACAGCAATATTCGCGGTAACCGTGAGTTTTTAAGCACGTTAGTGAAAGACGCGGTTAATACCAATCCACCACTTGGTATTTTCAATAGCTTAGTGTTAGAGAAGTCAGGTGAGAATAAGAAAACGCTGAACGTGAAGAAGTACGCGATCAACTTGATTATCGACTTAGCGCGTATTTATGGCCTTGCTGTGGAGTGCGACTTGTCGGCGACTGACGAACGTTTCGCTGCTGCTAATGAAAAAGGCATGCTGAGCGACGATGCATTCAAGAACATTCTGGGTGCTTACCAGTTCATTCTCTCTTTCCGTTTTGGTCATCAACTTGAAGCGTTGAAGAACGGGGATGTGCCTGACAACAACATCAACCCAGATAGCTTTGGTAGCTTTGAGCGTAAACACTTGAAAGATGCCTTTAGGATCATTGCTGACCTTCAAGAAGCGGCGAAAATTCGTTTCGGAGCACGTTAATGAAAGCCTTGTTAAACTATTTTCACCCGCTTGAGCGAATTAAACGTAAACGTAAGCAATATCTAGGAACGGTTAAGTTGCCAGAAGCGTTACATGATCTCGTAGAACAGCCATGCCCTGAAATGACGGACTTGGCCAAAGACAGCGAATACATTATTTTAGATCTCGAAACCACAGGCTTAGACAGCGAACAAGACCTTATCTTATCTATGGGGTGGGTCGATGTGGTTAAAGGAAGAATCGATTTAGCGTCAGCCAAGCATATTTATCTGAATAACGATTCGCAGATCAACGCTGAAACCGCTGTTATCAACCATATTACGCCGCAAATGTTGGAAGAGGGCGCGTCTATTCATGATGCGATGTTGACGTTTTTCGAAGCAGCAAAAGGCAAGATCATTGTCGCACACGCTTGTGTGGTCGAAGAGAAGTTCATTAGCCAATACCTTCTTCGCTGCTACGGTTTAAGAGCGATTCCTCTGCTTTGGCTTGATACCTTGTGTATTGAGAAAAGCATGGAGAAAGCGATCAGCAATCATGAAGAAGTCGATTTAACCTTGGCAGGGACTCGCGAAAGGTACGGGCTTCCTGAGTACAACAGCCACAATGCATTAGCCGATGCCGTTTCGACAGCGGAATTGTTTTTGGCTCAGCAGAAGCGAGTTGTCCCTAACGATGATGTGACTGTTGCATTCCTTTATCGGATCAGTCGCTAGGTAAAGGGCTTCAAATATGCGGCTCTATTTTACTGAACTGATTTAAAAGGAAAAAAAGCCAGCGATTAAGCTGGCTTTTGTTTAGGTCTTAGAAAATTAGGACAGTAATTATCTTAGATTATTCATATAGCTATCGATTAGAAGCTGTAAGTTAGACCAACACGGCTACGTAGTTCACGAGTCGCTTTAGTTGATGAAGTGCTCACATCACCAAACTCTACGTATGGTGCCCACTGACCCATGATATGGCGAATACTTGCGTTCAACTCGTAGTTGGTATCGTCGTTGTCGTAGATGTCATATCCATCCGCTTTGTAGTAGTTACCTTCTAGACCAAAGCGCCAGTTTTCCATTGAGTAGTTAACGTTTGCTGTTAGACGGTGACGACGTTGGTTTTCAATGTTTTTCTCAACACTGACAATTTCACCATCACTGTCGATCTCGTACTCAGTTGTGCTAGTGTTCTGTCTCATATCGTAACGGTAACGAGCACTTAGGCTTAGGCCATCAACGCTATCCACTTTGTATGTTGCACGAACTTGAGGCTTGTATGTAACGCCAGATTCACGACCTTCAATTGGCATACCGTAAGTCATTGTCCAATTATCGTTTAGTACATGACGGTAATTTAGACCAAGCTCCCAACCATTGTTCTTCAAATCTTCCATGAATTTACCGTCTTCTCCCTTGAATTTCGCCTCGATATCTACAAGGAAGTTGCCAATGCTATCGCCAAGTTTTACACGAGTAGCGTGTTGATCTGTATGACTCTTGTATTCGTGTCTCATATCGAAAGACGCAGCAGATACAGAGCCAGCAGCGAGTACAGATGCCACAGCAATCACGATTTTAGTTTTATTCATGGTATTAATTCCATATTTATAGGTTGAGTATTGGCCATAATTACAAGCCAAATAGAGTAGTTCTTGTCTTCAATGCATTTTGTTATTGAAATTATTTCGTGGTTATTTCAAATTTGTTTTGCATTTAAATAATACAAATATGCTAACGATTTGAAGGCGCATAATCTGTGAATTTGATCGTGTTGTTGGGACAAAACCACTATTTACAAAGGGTTACAAAGTTAGAGTTTGCTAGTAAGTTTATGATTTTTAGTGTTTTATTTGGATGTTGATAATGGTTTTGAAGAGTTTTGTTCGTCAATAAATGTGCGCTACAGCAAAAAATTGAACCTTTAGATATCATTTTTATTTGTAATACATTATTATTTACTAACTTTCTGTAGCAACACATAACTTTGCTGTGTTGATTGGATGCACTGACGGTGTGAAGCCGAATAAGTAAGAATGGTTTTGAAGCTAAATGGATTAAATCCAATCGCTTTAAGAACATGAGGCATTTACTTGAGGTGATTCAAAGCTCAATCAAAGAAGGTTTGAAATGTAGTAGGCAAGGCAGTGACATAGCCTGCTATATGAGTACGAACTTGATAGGAATGAACAGGGTTCGAATAGTTACCCGTTGTTCTCATCAGCGACAAAGAAGAAATCGTTGAAGTGCTTGCGAAAGCATTTTGATTATTGCTCCCAACTATTCTAATTATAACTTCTGCTTTCGTTTAGAAAGGTAGGAGATGGTAGTCGAAGATCTGCCCTTGCGCTCATGTTGATACAGGCAACATGAGCGTTTTTTTATCTGAAATTTGAGCAGAGAGTCGTTTGAGGCTTAATAAGCGTGTAAACCACGGCTTAATAGCTAGGCTTTTAGGTTGATGACAGCACGTTCAAGTGAGTCTGTTTGCTCTACGACTGAAGTTGCAGAAGCTGCGTTTTTTGAAGCACTTTTCACATTGGTCATTGTCAGCTGTTTGATGGCATCTACATTTTCGATGATCTCTGATGTGACCTCACTTTGCTCCTTCATGGCATTGGATACCTCTAAACTGTTATTTAGAATGGTTTCCATATCTGCGATAACCGATGTGATTCTAGAATGTGCCTTCTCACAAGAGTCGACACTGGTATTCCCTTTCTCACAACAATTTTGAATCGTGTTAACCACCATTTGGGTTTGGTCTTGAACCCCTTGAATAATGGTTGAGATCTCTTCGGTTGAAAGTTGTGTTCTGCCTGCCAAGGTTCTTACCTCATCCGCAACAACCGCAAAACCACGACCTTGTTCTCCAGCGCGCGCTGCTTCAATGGCGGCATTCAAAGCGAGTAGGTTGGTTTGTTCAGCAATGTCTTTAATCACCTCTAGCACGGTATTGATCTTCTCGGAATGAACAGAAAGACGATTCACTTCTTCACTCGCGCTCACGAGATCGGTTGAAAGAGTATTGATTGTGTCTCTGGTGAAGGCTACATCGTTCAGGCCATCATTCGCGGTGGCGAAACTGGTTTGCGCATTTGATGACGCGTTTTCACTGTTGTTGGCCACATTTTGGATATTGCTGCCCATCTGGTTTATCGCGGTCGCAATATTTTCTGTTTGTTGTTGCTGCTTATTCAACGCGCCTTCCACTTCGATACCGTCGTGTTGCAACTGGTTGGAAATGTTGCCCAGCTCCTGAATCGACCCCTGCACTTGACCAACAAGTTGGCGAATGTCTTCTAGTACGGTGTTAAACGACTTGGCAATCTCAGCAATTTCATCTGAGCCGCTGTCTTCCGCTGTGACGGTAAAGTCACGTTGTTGGGAGACGAGCAACATAGTTGCGTTTAATGAGGCTATCTTGTTTGCAACACGCGATGAGATCCCAAAAGATAAGGCCATCAGTAATACCGTGACGGCAAGTACTGAGCTCACAATAAACGTGGTAATGGTTTGTTGAATCGATTCGACCTGTTGTTCTAAACGGACTTCAACGCCGGTGAATATAGAGATGATATCTTCAAACAGCATTTTCATTTCTGATTTCAGTTCACTGACCTTTTCCGGGTTACGGTCTATCGCGTCTACCATTAAGGAAAAGTCTTTGTTGTATTGCTTCACTTCTCGATTGAGCTTATCTAGCTCAGGCACCGCTATGTCTGACTCTTCAAGTAAAACAGAGAAGCTATTCATCAACTGTTGGAAGTGTGAATACTCTTTGGCGAATTCAGGCTTGAGGGTTTTGTCGTGACTGATCAAAAACTCTAGTTCTGTTCGATTCAGTTGAAGCATAGAAACTTCAAGCGACTTCACCTTGATCAAGGTTTTCTCTAATTTGATCAGCTTTAGATTGGCGATTTCAGTAAATGAAACGACAACCAATAAAGAGACAATGGATAAACAAGCAAGGCTAAAAAGGGAGGTTTTAATTTTCATAGGCGGGCACCAAAGCAAAACAATATGACTCAACAACGTATTTGGAATCGTGTTTCTCTTATTTGCGTGTAGATAGCTTACGAGGTCGGTAATTGAGATCTGACTCGCAACGGAAACGTTTGCTTACAGTATTTTATGGAAAGGTTATGCGCAAGTTAAATATTTATTATTTTCAATGACTATTGGTGATTGTTTTATCACTAGATAGAGTGCTGTAAATAACAGTGAAGGGAGATAGGCAAAGTTGGAAGGAAGTGACGAGGGAAGAGGTCGTGAAAAGAGCAAGTGAAAAAGCCACGAACATTCACGCTTAATCACATGAATGTTCGTTTCTCTTCTCTTGTCTCTTAGTTGCAGACGTGCAGCTGCAAACTTTAACAGCAGGCGTTTAGCTATATCAAAGAGCTCAGTGAGAGCCGTTCTTGAGGCTTAGCTTTCTGTAGGCATCCACACCTGTTTAGAGGTGACTTTGTGGTCTTTAAAGGTCAGTTCTTCAACCTTGTCACCGTTAGTATTCCAGCGAGTAAGTTTTCCGTTCGCGACTTCACCTTCATCAAACTTCGCTTGGCTGGCCTTGTTACCGTTCGGGTAGTAGTCCGTTACCAATCCATCTTTTTGTCCGCCACTGTATTCAGCTGTCAGGCTTTGTTCCCCATTGGGATACCAGCGAGAGGCGGTGCCCGATAGTTCATTGTCTTTATAATTGAGTTCTGCTTTTTTCTGTCCGTTTGGATACCAGGTTTCAGCTTTGCCTTGCAGTTCACCTTTTACGTAATTCACTTTAGAAGCGACTTGGCCATTCGGATACCAGTTAGTTTCTAGCCCAAGTTCTAAGCCATCGGCAAACTGAGCTTGGGTCGCGACTTGGCCGTTATCGAACTTCTCTTCAAATTGACCAGTGAAGGGTTTTGAATGGTTTACTTGGTAAGCCACGCCTTTACGCATCTGTAAGTAGTCAACAGCATCTTCACGTGGTGTTGCTGCATAGCTCATAGAAGATACCGTACTAAGAGCAATTAAGATTGGAACGTATTTCTTCATAATGACACCTTTTTATTGGACGGGGAAAGTGTAACGGGTGTGTTAAAAGCATTTCACTTCCGTGTATCCCTGTCAGTATCTAATAGTGGTTTTCAAGTTTTCATTATTGGCTGCCTAATATAGGGAACTTTTCAAAGCAAATTTTCAATCCTATTTGTACTACAAATGTGTTGGTTTGATTCATGTTTATAAATTATATCTAACGATATTTTTGCTGTTCTTCTTTGAGCTTTGATCGTCAAGAATAATAGTTTTTAACGATGACTCTTCGGTTTTTAGAGGCTTTGTTCATGTTTTTCGGGTTTTTTGTCGAAATTTGGTACGGATAACTGCACTGACTTGAGGAATTGCGCTCCTAGGTGGTGCAACTTTGAACTCGATCACTTGTATGATTAATTGACTGTCAGACTGTAAGATCACTGTCACGCATTTGGGTTATTGTAGTACAAATATACTTGCCATCTATCTATAGTGACCTCAACAAAAAAACATAAATAAAAGGTCTAACGATGGAACTCAATACCCTGATAGTTGGCATCTACTTCCTATTCTTAATTGCGATAGGGTGGATGTTCCGAACGTTTACAAGTACGACAAGTGATTACTTCCGTGGGGGAGGTAATATGCTGTGGTGGATGGTAGGTGCAACCGCATTTATGACCCAGTTCAGTGCTTGGACATTTACTGGTGCAGCAGGTAAAGCCTTTACCGATGGTTTTGCCGTAGCGATTATCTTCATCGCGAACGCATTCGGTTACCTAATGAACTACCTTTACTTCGCTCCGAAGTTCCGCCAACTGCGTGTTGTGACGGTAATTGAAGCGATTCGTATGCGTTTTGGTAAGGTGAATGAGCAAGTATTTACTTGGTCTGGCATGCCAAACAGCGTTATCTCTGCTGGTATCTGGTTGAACGGTCTTGCGATCATCGCATCGGGTATCTTCGGCTTTGATATGACAACGACGATTGTCCTAACGGGTCTGGTTGTACTGGTGATGTCAGTAACGGGCGGCTCTTGGGCGGTAATCGCATCTGACTTTATGCAGATGGTTATCATCATGGCGGTAACGGTGACGTGTGCTGTGGTTGCTATTTACCACGGTGGCGGCGTTACGCAGATCGTTAACGACTTCCCAACAGATTCATTCATTACGGGTGATAACCTGAACTACATGAGCATCTTCAGCATCTGGGCTGTGTTCATCTTCTTAAAGCAGTTCAGCATTACCAACAACATGCTTAACTCTTACCGCTACCTTGCTGCGAAAGATTCAAACAACGCACGTAAAGCAGCACTGCTTGCTTGTGTACTAATGACGCTTGGTCCAATCATCTGGTTCATGCCTTCTTGGTTCATGGCTGGTCAAGGTGTTGATTTAGCAGCAGCTTACCCAGAAGCTGGCAGCAAAGCCGCTGACTTCGCTTACCTTTACTTTGTTCAAGAATACATGCCTGCAGGTATGGTTGGCCTTCTGATTGCCGCCATGTTTGCTGCGACTATGTCTTCAATGGACTCTGGTCTAAACCGTAACTCAGGTATCTTCGTTAAGAACTTCTACGAGCCGATTCTTCGCCCTAAAGCGACAGAGAAAGAGCTAATGGTTGTTTCTAAGCTAACGTCTACTTTCTTCGGCATCGCGATCATCTTGGTTGCTTTGTTCATCAACTCTCTTAAAGGTCTGAGCCTTTTCGACACCATGATGTACGTGGGCGCATTGATCGGCTTCCCAATGACAATTCCAGCATTCTGTGGCTTCTTCATCCGTAAAACACCGGATTGGGCAGGTTGGGGTACGCTAGTTGTAGGTGGTGTGGTTTCTTACTTCGTTGGTTTCGTTATTACAGCGGACATGATTCAAAACTGGTTCGGTCTAAATGAACTAACTGGTCGTGAGTGGGCTGACCTGAAAGTGGCTATCGGCCTTATCGGTCACATCATATTTACTGCTGGCTTCTTTGTTCTTTCAACATTGTTCTACAAGCCTCTTGCTGAGCACCGTGAGAAAGACGTAGACAAGTTCTTCAACAACCTAGCGACACCACTAGTTGCTGAAAGTAATGAACAGAAGAAACTGGATAACAAGCAACGTCGTATGTTGGGTTCACTTATCGCGGTAGCGGGTGTGGGCGTAATGACTATGTTCGTACTGCCAAACCCAATGTGGGGACGCATGGTATTCGTTCTGTGTGGCTTGATTGTGTTCTCTGTTGGTCTGTTACTTGTTAAAGCAGTCGATGACAAAGTCGAGCAACAAGACGAAGTCACTCCAGCCGAAGGCTAATTTAATACGCATCCTAAATAACATCACGGCCACCTAAATGGGTGGCCGTCATTTTTATAATCCAAACTTTAATGTGAGATGTACGATGAACAAAAAACTATTATCGGTAAGCATTATTAGCGCGTTCACACTCGCTTTTGCAACAGGCTGTACAACACAAGAAAAAACAGCACCCGTAGTCAGTGTCGCTGAACAAGCTACGCCTGCTGTTAGCGAAATCGACCGTAGTTACCTATTGAGCAGTGACCGCTTAACTGAGGTCGATGGCGACACTTTAGCCGTTGCTTCGGAAGATCAAGTGGCTGCGCTTAAAGCACAATTTGAAAACCTAAAAGATGGCGACGAAGTGGTTATCCCTGCCGGTAAATACGCGAACTTAGGTCAAGTGACGATTACGGCGAATGATATCACTATCAAGGCTGAGCAAGCAGGTTCTGCGTGGATCACTGGTTTGATTCAGTTTGAACTGAAAGGCGATGACATCACGCTTGATGGCTTGGTATTTACTGAGGGCGGTCCTAACGAACGTTTTGGCGCAGTTCGTATGATGGGTAATGGCAATACGCTTCAAAACTCAACATTCTACTACTTCAACCATGATTACACGTACGAGCCAGATGAGCGTCGTTCTGAGTATCCAAAGTACCTTTGGGTTTCTCTATGGGGTAAAGACGGCAAAGTCATCAACAACCGTTTCGAAGGTAAGCAAAAACGCGGCACTTTGATTGGTGTACAAAAAGATGACACAGCTGACAACCACCTGATCGCGAATAACATCTTCATGGATCAAAAGCCTAACCAGTTCAACGAATTCGACATCAAAGAAGCGATTCGTTACAACGGCAACAGCTGGGAAGCGATCCGTATTGGTGATTCTAAATCTTCACAGTGGGATTCAAGTTCTAAGTTCGTGAACAACCTAATGATCGATATGGATGGTGAGCGTGAGCTTATCTCGATTAAGTCGGGCGACAACACGATCTCAGGCAACACGATCTTCCAAAGTGCAGCTCTTATTTCACTGCGCCACGGTAAAGGCAACACAGTTGAGAACAACATGATTCTGGGTAACGAGAAGCGTCTAACGGGCGGCATTCGTATCTACGATGAAGATCATGTGATTCGCAATAACTACATTGCCAACACTCGTGGTCGTGATGGTGTGATTGAAGGCAACGCAGACCTACGTGGCGGCATTGTTATTAACACGGGCATCATCGACGTAGCGAATGGTGAGCAGCTAGATCAATCGGTGAAAGGCAAAGAGCTGAACAAGCAGTGGACACCGAAAAACATCACGATCGAGAACAACTCGCTAGTTGATACTGAGTGGGGCATTGTTTACGGCAACCAAAGCCACCGTGTAAGCCTGTTCAACAACGCAGAAGTGGAAGGCATTTATGCTGGCGTTGATGTGGCGTTCAAACACAACGTGGTTGATAACTCGCAGTCACCTGAATTTGTAAGTGTCCGTGCAACGCAAGACTTCCCATTAGTTGGCGCAACCTACACAGACGAAACCTACGTAGGCCAAGTAACGGATTCTGAACTGATCGAAGGCTACTCGGTAGAATTACCAAAAGTCGTTGTAGAAAACGGCATTAACGCTTACCAAGGTGAAGGCGCAGACGTGTCTAAACTTGCGGTCGTGACGGCTGAAACAGCGGGTCCGGACTACGTACTTGAGAATACGACTAAGTAATTTATTAGTTAATGGCTAATGGCTAATGGCTTAATGGTTTGAGCTATCAAATCAATTCACGATAGCAGTCCTGACCATAACACTTAAAAAGCCTCAACAGATAATGTCTGTTGAGGCTTTATCGATCTTAGGTCTTGACCATCTCAATCTTACGTCGTGACTATTGTGATTTATACTTATGCAGCAGATCCCAAGGGATATGACATAAGTGGTGATCTTCAGGGAAGTGACTTAAGTGATGCTGGTGGATGTCGTCGCTGGCGACATAATTAGTCAATGGCAATACTTCAACAGCGATGCGGTCGGCATCATCTCTTGAAGAAATATAGTGCTTAGCTTCGGTTAAGTGTTCTGCGTTAGTGCTGTAAACGCCTGTGCGGTATTTCTCTCCGACATCGACACCTTGTTTATTCACGCTGTAAGGGTCGATAATCTCAAACAAGTGTTCCATCAAAATCGTGACTGACGTGATGCTTGGATCAAATTCAATTTGTACGCACTCTGCGTAGCCATCGTAATCGTTTTGTGTGCCGTTGCTTTGAGTCGTCTTGTTCTCTGTTGGCTGGGCGCTTCCATTGGCACGACCTGCTTCTGTGCTGATAACACCAGGAACGTACTTAATAAATTCTTGTACACCCCACAAGCAACCACCAGCTAAATAAATTTGTTCCATACTTCTCTTTGAGCTCTCTGTGTTTGTTGATGTTCGTTAGGTACGCGAATCAATACGATGATACCCGCACGTATAAAAAAGCGTCTATAAAAATGAGCGCGCAAATAAAAACAAGCATTTAGGCATTGTAAACCTGTGCGACTGAACAAACATAAGTTTAATATGATTTGTGATTATATAAGTCAGTATTGCTTTGTCATCAACTCGAATCTCAACATCAAGTGAGCGTTACTCTAAACATGTTTGATCAAATAAAAGACTTCATTAATCCGAGCAAGAACCCAGACTTGACTCTGGCCCATGAATATCAGCGCAAGCATCTTCCTACATTGTGGCTGTTGGGCAAAACGGGGGCGGGCAAGTCATCGTTTATTCAAGCGGTTACTGGCGACTCTTCTGTCGAAGTGGGCAATGGTTTTGCTCCCTGTACCATGACAGCGATGTCGTATGAGTTTCCGCAAGACAAACCCGTGATGCGCTTTCTCGATACCAGAGGTTTAAGTGAAGCGAATTACGATGCGAAAGAGGATCTGGAAGAGATCGGTCAGGCAGGTAATGCGTTAGTCGTTGTGATGAAAGCCGACGAACCTGAACAATCCGCGGTGCTTACGGCTCTAAAACAGATTAAGAAACAGAAAAAGATTAAACACTTGTTGCTGGTTCATACGGCGGTGTTGTCTTCCAGTGAACCAGATCGAGCAAGGCAAATTCAGTTCAACACTAACCAAGTAGAGAAGGCTTGGGGTAAAGAGTTTGAATCGGTTGCGGTCGATTTCGAAACGGATGACTCGAGCAATAACAGTGGTTCAATTTACAACTATGACATCTTGTTAGAAAAGCTGACCAGTATTCTTCCGGTGATCGGAATGATGGTGCAAGACAAAGAGCACTCCACGCAAGAAGAAGCCAACTTTGATCAAGTAGAAAACGAAGTGCTTTGGTATGCAGGAAGTGCGGCAGCGAGCGACTTGATTCCGGGTGTTGGTTTGGTGTCGGTACCTGCGATTCAAGCCAAAATGCTTCACAGCTTGGCGAATCAATATGGGGTCGAGTGGAACAAGCGAGTCTTCAGTGAATTGATAGGCACTCTCGGAAGCAGCTTTGCTTTGCAATACGGAATGAAGCTGGGTACTCGACAGTTGATAAAGCTGATTCCAGTTTATGGTCAAACGGTAGGTGCGGTGGCTGCAGCGGCAATGAGTTTCGGCACCTCTTATGGTTTAGGTCGCGCGGCTTGTTTTTACTTCTATCATAAGAACAAAGGTGAAGAAGTGTCTGAACAAGAGATGCAGAAGATCTACAAAGAATCCCTGAAAAAAGGAAAGGCGGCGTCGGGTTATGAAGAAAATTAGAAACCTATTTCGATTACTGGCGGTGCTATCGAGCGGCCGCTGGGGCATTGCCCTGATTTCGGCCATTTTCCCAAGCATTATCATGATGGGTTTTGGTGTCTTCTTGGCGGTCAAATACGGTTACCTACTCGAAATGTCGATTGCCATTGCCGTGAGTACCTTGGTGTTCACCATTCCTTTGTTTATTTCTAGTCGTTCTTCACGCGATTCTTCACGCCGATCTTCAAGTACGGAGCCCTTCTCAAACAAAGAGAGCGACGACCTTGGTGAGGATGTTTCTGAATCTGAATCACAACATACAAAAGCTGATATCAACGATGCATTGGTTAAGGCTTCGGCTGATTGGTCTCAAAAAGAACTGTTGATCTGGAATGATTCAAAACACCATGTACGCCAACAATTAATGGTCGACATAGAGTGGGGCAACCTAGACCAAACCGGTTTAGAGGTACTTGAATTCGTTGCGAAAAAGTTTGAGAAGAAATCGCTCGATTTTTCGATTCCTGAAGGGCTAAAGTTGTTCGAAGAAGTCAGCCGACGCTACAAACTGGTAGTGCGAGAGCATATACCTGGTATTGAGTATCTCAAGGTTTCTTACATCAAAGCGGGCTATGAAGCCTATGACAAATATGGCGAGCTAGGGCAGAAGATCGTTAAGGCCGCTATTTGGGGGAATCACCTTAAAAACCTCTATTTGAACCCACTAAAAGTGATTTCCGATTTGGGTCGAGAACAAGCGACCGCATCGATGACAAGAGGTGTGGTCGATGACATGCAATACGTCGCTAAACAAGCCTTGTTAGATGAAGTGGCAGCGGTGGCGATTGATCTTTATAGCGGACGGTTCAGCATTGAAGACGAAGCGTTAACAGCATCTGATGTTTCAGAAGTCGACGAACAACGTTTTGCTCCTGAATTAGAGCCAGTACGGATTGTGCTGGTGGGGCAAACAAGTTCGGGTAAATCCTCACTGATTAATGCCCTTAAGCAGGAGCTGGTTGCCGAAGTCGATGTACTGCCATCAACCGATACTTCAACGGTTTACAACGCGTTTGTCGACGATAATGATGTTCGCGTTGTTGATCTCCAAGGGCTTGATGGCAACCCTAAAACCGAAGCCTTAATGCTGAAAGAGATGACCCAAGCCGACGTAGTGTTATGGGTGCTTAAAGCCAATCAATCTGCACGTGATTTGGATAAGCAGTTGAAAGATAGATTTGATGCTTTCTATGACGATCCTAAGAACATCTCACGTAAGAAGCCGATAGTTGTTTCGGTTGTTAATCAGGTAGACCGATTAAAGCCTGTAGACGATTGGCAGCCACCGTATGACTTAGAGAACCCAACATCGGCCAAAGCGAAGATCATTGCTCAAGCGCTTGAATACAATCAAACACTTCTGCTGCCGGACATTGCTTTGCCGTTAGCGATTGCGCCAAACAAGGTACAGTTTGGTTTAGATACTTTAAGGCAGACGTTGATCGAGCGTATCGCTGACGCAAATAACGTGCAGAGAAACCGCCAACGTTTAGAAGCCATGAAAAGAGGCTCGTCGGTTAAAGGCCAACTGAATAAAGCAGTCAAAGTGGGTAAGAAGGTGGCACCCAGCGCATTGAAAGCAGCGACCCCAAAACTGGCTGAAATGGCCATCAAGCAAGCTGTTAAGAAGAAGTAAGTCATTCACTGCGAATACGGTTCTGGTGAGGTTTGAGACTCATCAGAACTTATCTTTTCTAGATCGGCGAGTTTTAGAGCTTAGCTTTTTAGCTCTCTAGAAGATGGAGTTTTTAGAAAACAGCAATCTTCGTCCCTTATTAGAGAGGTAATGAGTTTAAAAGAGATTCGATATTATTAAGGTTCTCGCTGAACTAGTTTAATAGTATATAAACAGCTGTGATTCACAGTTTATATAACACGCTATCGTATTTAATTACCATTCTAAATATTGATCACATTTATACTTCTCTAAGCTTTATTTATAAAACAATTGCACTATATTTAAATTTCGGATCATCTTGATTTCAACGTAGGGATATATTGTGAACATGTATCTGAAATGGCAATCAACAACTTGGCTAACCTTGTTAGCTTGGTATACCTTAGATCACCAGCTCTCGTTCCACCTTTCTTCAGAGTAGTACCCTCTAGGCGTCACGCGCCAGCAAAGCAGCGTGCTTTGTTTACCTATCAGCAGCTTTGATAACCTTTGAACGCATGAATGTCGCACTTATTATTTCGTGCAAGGTGTTCGTTGTTTTGTCGTTCTCGCTAATTATCTTAGCCTCTGTTTAGGTTTGATTAATAAGTCATTATTTAATTTTTTATTTTCACTATTAATTTTCTGTGTGTCTTTATACGGAACTGTTAATTTAATGGTGAGGATTCGTGACATCTAAAGAAAATACATTTCGACCTGATCGGAATGTATTGAAAGGTATTATTATGGAAAACTTCAAACATCTACCAGAACCGTTTCGTATTCGCGTCGTAGAGCCAGTAAAAAGAACAACTCGCGCCTATCGTGAACAAGCCATTGTCGACGCGGGCATGAACCCATTTTTGCTCGACAGTGATGATGTGTTTATCGACTTACTGACAGACAGCGGAACCGGCTCTATTACTCAGCGTATGCAAGCCGCGATGTTAATGGGTGATGAAGCTTACAGTGGCAGTCGCAGTTACTACGCATTGTCGAATGCAGTTAAGGATATCTTCGGTTACGAGTTGACGATTCCAACACACCAAGGACGCGGTGCAGAGCAGATCTACATTCCGGTTCTTATCAAAAAGCGCGAAATGGAGAAAGGGCTCGACCGAAGCAAAATGGTCGCTCTGTCGAACTACTTCTTCGATACAACACAAGGTCACACTCAAGTGAATTGCTGTGTGGCTAAAAACGTTTATACCAAAGAAGCGTTTGATACCTCTGTGAATGCGGATTTCAAAGGCAACTTCGATGTGGTGAAGCTGGAAGAAGCGATCTTAGAAGCGGGCGCAGCCAATGTTCCTTACATCGTAAGTACCATTACCTGTAACTCTGCTGGTGGGCAGCCTGTCTCGATCGCCAATCTAAAAGCCGTGTATGAAATCGCTCAGAAGTACGACATTCCTGTGATCATGGACTCTGCGCGCTACGCTGAAAATGCTTACTTCATTCAACAACGAGAAGCGGGTTATCAGGATTGGACAATCGAACAGATCACGCGTGAGTCTTACAAATACGCGGATGGCTTAGCGATGTCTGCCAAGAAAGATGCCATGGTCCAAATGGGTGGCTTGTTGTGCTTTAAAGACGACGCTTTCATGGATGTGTACACAGAGTGTCGAACCTTGTGTGTCGTGCAAGAGGGCTTCCCAACCTATGGTGGCTTAGAAGGTGGCGCGATGGAGCGTCTTGCGGTCGGCCTTTATGACGGCATGCGCCAAGATTGGTTAGAGTATCGTATTGGTCAGGTTCAGTACTTAGTTGATGGATTAGAAGCGATAGGTATCGTGTGCCAACAAGCGGGTGGTCATGCTGCGTTTGTCGATGCGGGTAAACTGCTTCCTCATATTCCAGCGGGGCAGTTCCCAGCACATGCTTTGGCATGCGAGTTGTACAAAGTCGCGGGTATCAGAGCGGTTGAGATTGGTTCCTTATTGCAAGGTCGCGATCCTGCCACGGGCGAACAACATCCATGCCCTGCAGAGTTATTGCGCCTTACTATTCCTCGCGCGACCTACACACAAACACACATGGATTTCATCATCGAAGCATTCGAAAAAGTGAAAGAGAATGCAGGGCAAGTGAAAGGGCTCGATTTTACCTACGAACCACCGGTGTTAAGACACTTTACTGCACGCTTGAAAGAGGTTGAAACCGTTGAAAAACAGACAGAAAAGAAGAATGAACAAACGCTCGAAGAAGCATTTTAAAATAAAAACATAAGCGAATAGTCACTAGAAATATAATCAAAGGCTCCCTCGGGAGCCTTTTCTTTTTTTGATGGTAGGGGGAGTTAAACCGTTAAGCCTTTAAGCAGCTAACCCGTTAAAAGCTGAACTACGCTTGTTTGTTTTTCAGGGTAGATTTCAACATTTGGAATAACCACTGATTCAAAGGTGCGTCTTTTTGCGAGCGGCGACAGCTCATCACATAGCTCACATCTATGGTCAATTGTTCTGGCAAGTCCATACTGCGACAGCCTTCTGGCACGCTGCCACTGAGAGTGATACCAAAATAGTCGGATTTGAATATAACATCGTGAATCATCGCAGGGTGGTCGACTTCCACTCTTGGGTTTACGTGAAAACCGATATTTCCAAGACGCTCAAGGACCGGATATTTATTGTCATTCCATCCTGGTGTTTTAAATAGAGCGATTGGATAGTTGGCCAGTGATTCAAAGTCTTTCGCAGGGTGATCGTCTCTCACGAAGAAAACCACTTTCCCTTCCCCGAACGCCTTTTGAGAAATCGACTGTGGCAAGGTTTCATCAAAGTAGTGAACTGCAATGGATTCCTCACCGTCGATGAGCCTGTTCCTCGCGTTGCTTCCCCATCTAAGAAATGAATAGCGAGCATGCGGTGCCGCTTTAGTCAGAGCAAATAAGAGCTTCGAGCCAAAGCGTTCCCAGAACAGAGTATTCGCGTAGATTTTGATATTGCCTTGGTAAGTCTCCGGCGAAAATACTTGATGCTTTATCGCTTCGATACTGCTGAGTATCTGCTCAAAATTTTCGATGTTGGTTTCAACAAAAGTCGTGGGTTCAAACCCGTTTTTGGTTTGAATGAACAGTGGATCGTCGAGCTGCAACTTTAACTTCGAGAGGTTCTTGCTGATCGCCCCAGAGGTTTTTCCTAGCGACTCCGCCACCAGTCCAACATTGCGAAGTTCATACATACGCTTGATGACGAGGATATTTTGAATATCTAGATTGATGTCCACATTTTCTCCAAATGATTCCTTTTATAGGCAGCAATCTCTGTGCGGTTGGCGTACAGAAATTATGTGACTCTAATATCATAGTGGCAGTGCAAAACGGATAAGACAGCACAGCGTCAAAACTTCGCTAATCCCTTGATTTTCCATTTGGTAAATCTTGCTTTTCCTCGAATGGTTCATGTTCGATTGTTAGAGTTACCCCAACAAAAACACAGATATCAAACGAACAAAGAATTAGAAATACAACGAGGTGATGTATGAACAAGTTAATCGCACTTGGATTGATGGCTTTATCTATGAACACGGCTTTCGCGGCTGACGGTACTTATGCGAGTACTCTCGATATGACGAGAAGCGAAGGTAATCAAGTAAAGGCTGAGCGTGTTGAATCTGAGCCTGTGCTTGAAGGAAGAAATGACGCCGCTAATGGCGGAATAAAATTCCACAAGAGCGTCGATCAAGACCAAACGATCCAGCTTACCGGTCGTCGTGATTAACGTTAAAACGTGCTTACCATTGTCATAAGAAATGCTGCGCCCTTGGGTGCAGCATTTTTGTTTGGGGATTTGAGTTATTTTATAAACTCTAGTGTTCTAGCCTTGGCATGTTGTGTAACGTGTGGCATTTTGTTCTCCTCTAACTTAAGAACGCGACTCGGTGCTGGTTAAGCATGACAAACGAGCAAGCGAACGAACGATTCGAAAAGGACTAGGAATGACTCGAAAAGAAACAGGAATGATTCGTCATATTTTACTGATTAAGTTTAAAGAAAACGCAGAGGCTTCAGAGGTTCAAAAACTAAAGATGTTGTTCGAAGCGATGCCAAACAAAGTTGAAGGGGTGACTTCAGTAGAGTGGGGGCTAAATGACAGCCCTGAAAACAAGAATCAAGGTTATACCCATTCGGTGTTAATGACGTTCGCCGATGAAGAAGGCCGTCAGAAATACCTTCCGCACCCTGAGCATGATGCGCTGAAAGATGTGTTTCGTCCGCTTTTAGAAGACATCATTGTGTTTGATTACTCCCTGTAATTAGGTTCTGAGTAGGTCTCTTGTGTTTTACTTAGCTTCGATAATGAAGGGTTAGGGCCTAGCGATTAAGCCCTAACTCAATAAGAAACGACTTACTCTGTTGGCGAAATCGTGACTGGTGCAAACGATGCGACAGCATTCCCGCCTGCGCCCGGACGGTCTACATAAGGCGTGTTCTGCATTAAGGTGTAGTACACATCCACGAAGTCATCGTCATTGACTAATACGCCATCAGGAATCACATCGATAATCTTGCCTGTGATCTGAGGGATGATCGCATAGCCCTGAACCTCTGGATCAGGAATCATCTTCAGTATCTCTTCTGCGGCTTGAACCAAGAGTTTTGCTAGCGCTTTATAATCTGTTCCATCATCGTGCTCCATTAAGATCATATCAGCAGCGGCCCAGCGGTAGCGAGGCCAGAAGATAACGGTCTGATTTGGGTAGTACGTCTGTTTGTCGTAATCCAGATAAGGCATCTCAACGAGGTCTATTTGGGGCTCTAAACGACTTGAATCGACGCCCGTTACGATCGCGTAGATTTCCGCTTTCCCAGAGATCCAAGGCTCTTGGTCAACAGCCAAACGGATTTTGGTTAATTGCGTGGTATTCAATGGCTCAGGTTCCGACAAGGCCATCGAGCGGTGTGCCTTGTTCATCAAGGACGGCTTTTGAGATTTACTGACGTTGCTTTTATTCCCGTCGATATTGGTATCGCTATCGACATTGATTTGCGTTGTAGTACCCAGCTTCTGCATCTCTGCCTGCATTGCCATTAAGCCGGCTTTGAGCTCTTCCGCACCGTTACTATCAACCACAAACACTGGGACGTCTGGCATTTGGTACACATCTAGTTCATGAACCTGTCCGTACACGTCATACGCTTCAATGTATTGCCAATTTGAATCATCACCTGATGGTTCAAATGCAAACAGCGGGTTTTCGCCATTCTTCCAAGCTTCGATCATCGCTTCATCAGCCATGCGAATCTCTAACACGGAGTCGCTGAAGTCGTTGATCCCTTTCATCTTGCGATAACCAAGATCCGCTTTCTGCATCCGACTTGAAAATGCAGAGTAGGGCTTGGCTGAGTTAAGCTTGTCTATCGGTGTAGACAGTTGCTTTTCTGTTATCTGGTCTTTTAAAGAAAGCTCAAGATCGGAGTAGCGGGCACTGATTTGCAACGCCAGAGATTGCTTTTGCGCTGCGCTACTTTCTGCAATACCTAATGAATCAGTTGTCTCAATATTTTGCGCAAAAGACTGGAAGCCAACCACTGTCGTTGCAAGCACCATACTGATAGAAATAGATGGTCTCATAAATAATCCTTATTTTAATTTTTATCATTAATAGAGCATTTGCCCTATAAGGATTAACCTATCAGTAACGTGAATGTGTTCAAAAGTTAGGCAGCCATTTTTACTTCGTTGTGCAGCACAGGATCTCAATTTAAATAATTTATAAAATATTAAAATAGTGCTGACTTGATATATCTGAATTTATAAACCAATCAATAACTTAATGATGAAATTATTAACTGCTGAGTGGTATTTGGCCTATTTGGGGATTTATTAGAGACTGCGAAGAGTGACTTCTGATGGTGCTTTTAGAGGGGGAGATCTATAGGAGCCCCCTATATCTACTATAGCCAGTGCGTTATTTCAGACTTGATGGTTTCCGGTATAATTCGCTTCCCTTGATAAAAAGTAACGAATCAAAGCAACGCCTAAACGGTCCACAACGCTCACCAGATTGCTCTGAACATCAAACGCACTTTACACATCAACGTACTCTGTTCATCAACGTAGATTGCAATCGAACAACGTTAAGAAATGTTCCTTTACGTTGAATCGCTTCTAGCCCGATAGCTCCCAAGCAACACCTAACACTATTGAGGGTTTTGGCTCAAACGCATTAGGAATACTGAATATGACGAATTTTAATGGCGCTTCACGTTTATCGAAGGTGTTGGTTTTTCTTTCACTTATTTCCAAATCGACTCTTGGTTTTGAAATACCCGACAACGCACTCGAATCCTATGTGGGTGACTTCTCTGCGTTGCGTGAAAAAGGCGTTGTGCGTGTCTTAGTGTCTGGTGATATGGGTTTCTATCATATTGAAAATGGTAAGCCGAAAGGGATTCTTGCCGAGCAGATTTATTACTTTGATCAAGAGTTAAAGCTGCGTGACCCTTTACTGCGCGTTAAGGTGATTCCGGTTGAACGGAGCGAATTGCTCAATGCTTTGAATCAGGGGCAAGGTGATATTGCCATCGCCAACTTAACAGTGACCAAACAGCGTGAGCAATTAGTCGATTTCAGCATTCCCATTCGTAGCGACATTGATGAATTACTAGTGACAAGCCGTTCTACACCTTTGATTAACGACATCACCCAGTTACAGGGTAGAGAGGTTTGGCTAAAACAAAACTCCAGTTATATCAGCAGCGTTCACTCAGTGAATAAACAGCTAGAGAAGAACGGTTTAGCACCCATCTATATCCATTTGTTAAGTGACAACCTCCAAGATCTTGAATTGCTCGATTTGATTAAACGCGGACAAATTACCGCAACCATCGTGGATAGCCACAAGCTTGAACTGTGGGGTAACTTAGAGCAAGACATCAGAATCCATCACAATCTTGCCTTTAGGCACAATGGCGATATTGCTTGGGCGATTCGCAAAAACAGCCCGCAACTGAAAGCCAAAATCGACCAATATTTGCAAGATTCAAAGCAGGGCACTTTGCTGGGTAATGTCATCGACAATCGTTATCTCGAAAGTACGTCATGGATGAATAGAGCCTCTAACCCGATACAAAATGAAGAGCGGGATAAGCTAGAAAAGCTGTTCATGGTTTATGGGGAAAAGTTCGAGATCGATTGGTTTATTTTGTTAGCGATGGCTTTTCAAGAATCAGGCTTGGATAACTCAAAAATATCGCATCGTGGTGCGGTGGGTATTATGCAAGTGATGCCTAAAACCGCAAAAGATTGGTATGTCGATATTGATAATGTTTACGACTTAGAAAGCAATATTCATGCGGGCAGCAAGTATCTGCGTTTTATCTATGACCGATACTTCGATTTACCTGAAATCTCGGATATCGACAAGATTCATTTTAGCTTAGCCGCTTATAATGCTGGGCCTGCTAAGATCAGACGAATGCGTGTGCTTGCCGCCAAGCAAGGTTACAACCCAAATAAATGGTTTAATCACGTTGAAGTGGTCGCAAAACAAAATATTAGCCAAGAGCCTGTCAAATACGTCGCCAACATCAATCGATACTTCACTATTTACCAGCGATTGGATGAGTTTCAAGATACCCGAGAAGAACAGTTGAGCAACATGACTCGTCAGCTCAATATCAAACGTTTCTCTCCTTATTTCGCTTATTAGTGACGGTTATTCGTCATAAACCAAAATAAAAACGACAAACAAAAAAGAGAGGTTAGCGACTAAGCTAACCTCTCTTTTTTATAGGTACTGACTAACTGAATTGATTGGGGGTGTATCAGTTAATTCTGCGTTGCTTAAGACTGCTCAGCCGATGCCATGTACATCTGCATCTCTTCCAAGCTTGTTTTTGCAATCACTTGGTTATCAATAGAGTAATGAACTTCATCGCCGAAACGTTGACCCGTTAGAGTCGCGCGAGTACCGTCGTTGTAGGTTAGCTCAATTGCGATTTCGTCTTGGTTAAGTACTTTCATTTCACTGTGGTCAATCACATGCTTTGCCAATGGGTCGATAGGCGCTTCTGTTAGGCTGTCATCCAGTTGGTCATTAACATCAATGTAAGTATCCACCTTAGAATCGAAGATGTGTGGCTTCTTGTTGATTGGGTTCTTACCCGTCCAAAATTCCAGTGAGTTAAACACGATGTAATCGGCAGCAACGGTAATACCGTAAGCAGGGGCAAGTAACATGTTTAAGCCACCACGAGCGTAACGGTTATCAACGGCTTTAACGTTAAATTCCATTAGTTTACCAGTTACTGCGTTACTACCTACGCAGCCAAATAAAGTCACTAGGCTTGCTGAGATTATTATCGGTTTTACAAATCGGTTCATCATTCTCTATTTCTATATGTGTCTATTTAGGAATCGGGAATTATGTCAAACTCAAGCGTCTTCTAATATAACGCCATGCCTATACTAGATATCAGGAAAACCTATATCTTTATAAAAACCAGTCTGTTACCTATTTTCGAAGTTTATTCTTTAAATACTACCGTACTAGTTCGTGTCATTTTATTTTGGCGTTTTAACAATGTTCTGTCATAACCCTAACTAAAATATGGGAATGGAAAGCGATAATTCACAGTCATTTAAACGATATTATTTTTATCGTTTATTTAAATACATGACTGCCTGAAGAGCTCGAATGAAACGATTTAACCTCAACCTCATATATTACTTTATTGCGATATATGAAGAAGGAAACCTGACGTACGCGGCAGAAAGGCTCAATATATCTCAACCTAGTCTCAGCGCGCACCTAAAGCAGCTTAGAGACGAATATCGGGATCTCCTCTTCGTTAGAAAATCATACACACTCGAGCCTACGCCAGTCGCGAACGACCTGTACCCAATCTTCAAGCAAGCACATAAGCTGGTTTCACACTCACTCCCTGAAACTCACGATTTCGACCCGAAAGAGTGTAATTACACCTTCAGAATTGCTGCGATGAGCATTTCAAGCAGCGTGATCTTGCCTCGTATCTTGGACAGGATTCAAAGAGAAGCACCCAACTGCGTTATCGAAGTGGTGAACATCAAAGAAGACATGGCAACGGATATTCGAGAGAAGAAGATCGACCTTGTCGTCGACCTTACTAATGCTCACCCGACACTGCAGAGCCAAGAGATCTGGGGCGATGAACTGTGCGTTGTATGCAGCCAAAACCACTCGCAGATAGAAGAACAGATAACTTTAGAGCGCTACTTAGCTGAAAAGCACGTGATGTTGACGCATGATAATTATCGAGTAAACCAGTTAACCGAGCTTCACAGCCCAATCTTTTCCGAAAGAAAGGTGGCGAGAAAGCTCAATTCCATCGCTGACTTTTCGGACACTATTTATAACAGTGATTGGATTGCAACTTTCCCTAAAGGGGTCGCGGACGCGTATTTTGATAAAGACAAGATAAAGTTGCTAGAAGTGCCATTTGAATACCTTACACCATCATTGAGCGTGTATTGGCACAGCAACCGCAATGACGACATCGTGAACTTGTGGCTACGCGAACTCTTCACCAATTAAGTATGAAGTTAGCGTTGTGAAACAAAAAGCCTACTCATGAAAGAGTAGGCTGAAAAAGCTCAATAGCGATCAAGTTTAGAGTCGGGGAGCGACTACTTATTTTCAATCAACATAGTACCTGCGCCAGTATTTGAAATAGGTGCGTGATAGTCACTTTGTAGAACATTTAACTCGCCATTCAATGCACCACGCATCCCCATCCACATGATGAATTCAGGACCTTGAGCACCGCCATTGGCAATAAGATCGTGAATCGTCAGTTTAGATAGCTCGTCGGGGTCGCTGATTAGCTTATCCATGCAGTACAGGTCAAACTCTTTGTTGATGTAGCCCGCACGTTCACCATCTAGCTGGTGGGATAGGCCGCCAGTACCTAGCACCACAACTTTTAGATCTTTATCGTAAGAGTCGATAGCTTCACCAATCGCTTTACCTAGGTTGTAACAGCGTTTAGGTGACGGCATAGGGTGTTGCTCTACGTTCAAACAAACAGGAATCACCTTCATGTGTGAGTAGCTGTTGTTTGGCCACATCAACTGCATTGGTACTGTTAGGCCGTGATCTACCTTCATCTCTTGGCAGATAGTGATGTCGAACTCACTCTCAACTAGATGATTACAAATGTGCCAAGAAAATTCAGGATCACCCGGAATTGCTGGAATTGTAGGGATTCCCCAACCTTCATCGGCGTTCATGTAGCTCGCAGCGGCACCAATAGCAAAGGTTGGTTTCTTGTCTAGGAAGAACTCAAGGCCATGGTCGTTGTAGAATACAACGGCAACATCCGGTTTCTCTTGTTCTAACCAAGCGTGAATTCCCGGGAAGTTTTTGAAAAACGGCTGCCAATATTCTGTTTCTTGAAGGTTGTTTTCAATCGCTTTCCCGATTGAAGGAATGTGTGAAGTACTGATACCACCAATAACTCTAGCCATGATTATTTCCCTGCCTCAACCAACATTTGTTTGAATTCTTCAACGCTCATGCCTGTTTGCATGGCGCCAATGTCTTGCATGTTTAAACCCAACATACCAACGAATTTCGCTAAGTAGTAGATACTGCCGCCTTCGTTTAGAAGTGCCAATACATCGCGTTCTTGGACTGCTTTTTTCTGAGCATCACTCAGTCCAAATTTGTCACAGTATGCCTGTTCGTCGGCTTTGAATTCATCACGACCAGCCTGACCATTTAGCGTGTAACACATCTTGTTTAAGCCATAGCCTTTTATGGCCATTGATCCATCGAACAAAACGGTGCCTGGGATATTTCCTTTATCTTTCAAATAAGTCATTGCGGTTACTCACTCTCTGGCCAGTATAATTTCATTGGGTTTGTCACAAGCAGTGCTTGTTGAAGGGCATCGGTTTCAGCAATCTGTGGAATCACATCAACCAAGTGTCCATCATCAGGTGTGTGTGATTTCATGTTTGGGTGTGGCCAATCTGTACCCCAAAGTACGCGGGTAGGGAATCGCTCGACCAAGGTTTTAGCATAAGGCACAACATCACTATAGTTTGGTGGTGTTAATGTTAGACGCTCTGGGCAGCTGACCTTTGTCCAAATGTTTGGGTTGTTTTCCATAAGGCGGATGAACTTAGCAAAGGCTTCACTATTAATACCTTGTGCGATGTCTGGTCGACCCATGTGGTCTACAACAACCGTCATATCAAGTTCGTCGAGGAAAGGGGCAATGTCGTCGATGTCTTGAGATTCAAAGTACACCACGATATGCCAACCTAAAGGTCGAACGCGATCCGCAATTTTCTTAAGGACGTCTTTTGGTGTGGTATCAACTAAGCGTTTTACAAAGTTAAAGCGGATACCGCGCACGCCTGCGGCGTCCATGGTTTGCAGTTCTTCATCAGTGACAGTTTCATCGACAAAAGCCACGCCGCGAGCCAGTTCACCAGCGCTGTCTAGGGCATCTAGCAATGCTGAGTTGTCGGTGCTATGGCAAGAGGCCTGCACAATCACGTTACGACTAAAGCCAAGATGATCGCGTAAGGCGAACAGTTGTTCTTTTGAAGCATCACAAGGCGTGTATTTACGCTTAGGTGAATATGGGAATTGCGCCGCTGGACCAAATACATGGCAGTGAGCGTCGACAGCACCAGCCGGAGCGATAAACTTAGGCTTACTTGGGTTTTGATGAAACGGTAGGTAATCAGCGTCCATTATTCTTCCTTGTTATTACTGGTGTCCAAACACTGTGCCATCAAACAGTTTTCGCGCAGTGCGAAGAATGGCAGCTGATTGAACTTGGTTGTTTTTGATATCTAAAACCACACTCATTTTTCCAATAGGATGTTCTACATCCAGAGCAACTTTCACGCTGGTTTCAGTTTGTGTAGCGAGTTGTTCTGCCTGGCTCGATGAGTTGATTTGAGCAAGTTGTTTTGCTGGAGCGTTATCGAGTATGCAAGCACTGGCAACACTAACCGCGCCTAGTACACCGATAGACGCATGGCAACGGTGAGGGATGAATGTGCGAGTAGAGATTGCGCCGCCATATTGAGGCTCGCTGACCAAAGACATCTTAGGGACAGAGAGCTCAGAAACATCACCAAGGTTCATTAATGGACCAGCTTGAAGCCGTATAGACTCCAAACGCTGTTTTAAAGCTTGGTTATTGTCGAGTTGTTCACGTGATTCGTCACCTGTGATGCCGAGATCTTTCGCACACATCACAACAACTGGCATTCCGTTATCAATTAAAGTGACATCGATACCGTCAATTGTATCAATAACATTTCCTGACGGAATTAACGCACCACATGTTGAGCCAGCAGTATCTTCAAAAGTTACCGCAATTGGCGCTGATGAAGAGGGCACGCCATCGATATGGCAGTCGCCTTGATAGGTCACTTGTTTGTTTGGGGTTTGAACTTCTACCGTAGCGATTTGCTGTGTGTTTTCCATGAAGATACGAACTGATGTAGTTCCTTCTTTGGCTTCAACTAACCCACGCTCGATAGCAAAAGGAGCGACCCCTGCAAGGATGTTTCCACAGTTTTGTTTGCTGCTAACCAATGCTTGGTCGACAAACACTTGTAGAAATAGGTAGTCGATGTCTACAAGCTCTCGACTCGATGGTTCAACGATCGCGACCTTAGATGTTAGAGGGTCAGCCCCTCCTATACCATCGATCTGGCGTTCATCTGGCGAGCCCATCACCGACAGCAAAAATGCATCGCGTTCAGAAGAGTTGATAGGTAAATCATCTTTCAGAAAGTAGGCGCCTTTTGAGGTGCCAGCTCTCATCCACATGCATGGCGCTTGATTAGACATACTTCAGGCCTTTTTCTTCTAATCGACCACGCATGTCATAGATGTCTAGACCAAGCTCACCATTCGCTAGGCGAACGCGTTTAGCTTCTTCGCGCTCCATACGCTCTAGTGACGCATGCAGTACTTGTTCAGCCTCTTCACGGCGAACCACAACCACTCCGTCTTCGTCTGCGACCATGATGTCACCAGGATTAATGATTTCTTCTGCACACGTCATCTGAACATTGACTGAACCTAGCGTTTCTTTGATGGTACCTTGGCTAAATACGGCTTTTGACCACACAGGAAAATTCATTTCGCGTAAGTCACGAGTATCACGAACACCGCCTTCAATGATTAAGCCAACCACACCACGTGCCTGTGCTGACGTTGCTAATAAATCACCGAAGAAGCCGTGGTTTGAAGGTGAAGTAGGGGCGAACACCAAAAAGTCCCCCGCTTTCGCTTGCTCGATGGCAACGTGCATCATCCAGTTGTCGCCAGCAGCTCCTGAGATTGTTAGCGCTGAACCTGCAACGGCGTCACCTTGAAAAATAGGGCGTATGTAATCGGCCAATAAACCACGGCGACCTTGTGATTCATGAATGGTTGCTACGCCACATTTGCGTAAGCCTTCAATGATCTCTTTGTCTGCACGTTTAATGTGTTGAACAACGATGTTCTGACTCATGATGAATTCCTTTTGCTCTTTGCTTATGCTTCTTTTTTTAGAGAAAGTTTGTTCGAAGTGCCCATTCTTAAATGGGTAGAGTGGCATTAAGATGTTTTTAGTCGGCTGAATACGCGACGAGCGTTACCCTCAAAAATCATCGATTTCTCTTCGGCCGTGACCTTGTCACTGGCATCAATGTAGCGTTTCGTGTCGTCATAGTAGTGGCCCGTCTCTGGGTCAACACCGCGCACTGCGCCAATCATTTCTGAAGCGAACAAGATGTTCTTCGCTGGCAAGATATCAAGCAGTAGGTCGATGCCTTTCTGGTGATAAACGCAAGTATCAAAGTAGATATTGTTCAACACGGTTTCTTCAAGCGGTGGCAATCCCATATCTTGCGCGATACCGCGGAAACGACCCCAGTGATAAGGTACTGCGCCACCACCGTGTGGGATGATGATTTTCAACTCAGGGAAGTCTTTGAACACGTCAGAGGTCATTAATTGTTGGAAAGCCGTCGTGTCTGCGCCCAAGTAATACGAAGTTGTGGTGTGCAGACATGAGTTACAAGAGCCGCTTACATGGATCATTGCGGGTACGTCTAGCTCTACCAGTTTTTCATACAGAGGGTAGAAAGCACGATCGCCCAAAGAGGCATCTTTCCAAAAGCCACCTGTTGTATCTGGGTTCAAGTTACAGCCGATGAAGTCCATCTCTTCAACACAGCGAACCAACTCAGAAACCGATTTTGAAGGGTCAATGCCTGGTGATTGCGGCAGTTGAGCAACCGGTGCAAAGTTTTGAGGGAAAAGGTCGCACACACGACGAATAAGATCATTTTGATGTTCTGTCCAAAAGCGGCTCGTGTGCTCATTGCCGATGTGATGTCCCATCCAGCTTGCTCGAGGAGAGAAAATCGTTAAATCCGTACCACGTTCTTTCTGTAAACGAAGTTGATTATTTACGATACTTTCGCGAATCTCATCGTCTGAAATGTGAATTGAACCTTTGCTACCAATGTGGTTTGGGTTTTCAGCTAGCGCCGCTTTTTGGCTTTCGCGGTAGTCGCCCACCTGAGGTGGTGTGGTTGTGTAGTGTCCATGGCAGTCGATAATCATCTCGGCAGTCCTTTGTTGTTTTTGTTGCTAACAACTATAACGACCAAGGCTTATTCTCGACTATTTCAATTTATTTCGAAGGTATAAGATTTTGAGATAGAGAGCTGCAATGACGGCAACGAAAAAGCGATATTCCATATGGGTTGGTGCCATAGAAAATAAAAAATGAATAGGTGTTGAATAAAAGTGATTAGCGTTGAATAACGTGATTCTGGTAGCTTTAAATAAAATCCCGAAGAAGGTGAAGTGAAATGATTAATTGTCGACTTATTGGTGCCAATATTGATAAATCCAAGTCACCCGAGTTCCATAACCTATTAGCGGAACAACTTAATATAGAGCTCGATTATCAATTAAACCCATTAGAGAGTGGAGATATACTCGATTTTCGAGCGCATTCATCTCAAATGGAAGAGAGTAATATTCACGCGACTAATGTGACTTATCCCTATAAAGAGATGGCGGTTCAAGTGGCTGACTTTTTGGATACGTCAGCAAAAATAGTTGAAGCATCCAATACATTAGTTTTTCGCCCAGAAGGTACGTTTGCTTACAACACTGATTTCTCTGGCTTCATTAATGCCTACCATGTTTTTCGGCATTGTAAGCCCGGTAAAACAGTGCTTATAGGCTGTGGCGGTGTGGGTAAAGCGGTGGCAGCGGCTTTAACAGAATTAGAAACCGAACACATCGCGCTTTATGACCGTGATACCGAAAAAATGCATGGTTTAGCTCAGCTGTTAGAAAAAAGAAATGTTAAGGTAACTTGTCTTACAGAGACAACGTTAGAGCAGCACGTTAGAGAGGCGGATGGCCTTCTTAATTGCACTCCAATAGGGCATTACAAGACACCGGGCATACCTATCTCAAGTCATTGGATAGAGAACCAGATGTGGGTATTTGACGCTGTGTACACGCCAATTGAAACTGAATTTATCAAAGCTGCGATGGGGGCGAACCTCGCGGTTTTAACTGGCTTTGAACTGTTTTTTCATCAAGCGGTTGATGCGTTTCAACTGTTCACCGACCGTGAATTAACACCCCAAGAGCTATCTCAATTTCGTCAAAATCAATTTTCAAATCCCGTCTAAGGATAGAAGTAAGGAAAGGAACAATGAAAAAATTATTAGTGTTGAACGGACCAAACCTAAACCTACTAGGAACTCGTGAGCCTCAGCAATATGGTCATGAAACACTGGCAGATGTAGAAGAAAACTGCCGCAAGTTAGCCGCTAAATATGATTGCGAAGTCGAATGCTTTCAAAGTAACACCGAAGGTCATTTGATCGATGCCGTGCACAAAGCCGGTCGTGAATTTACTGCCGGTGAATGCGTAGGCGTGGTATTCAACCCAGGCGCTTACACGCACACATCAATAGCTTTGCATGACGCAATCAAAGGTGTCGATGTTCCTGTTGTTGAAGTGCATATCTCAAATGTTCACGCGCGCGAAGCATTTCGTCATCACTCTTACATCTCGCCTGTAGCCGCAGGCACAGTGATTGGTATGGGAACTAAAGGTTACGGCTTAGCCATTCAGTTCTTGTTAGACGACTAATACCTCTAATCAACATAAGCAGCAAAATTGAGCCTCTAGCATCGCTAGGGGCTTTTTTACGGCTTGGTTTCTGGAGTAGGGTAAAACACAGTGCACTCGACTGCATCGGGATGAGTGCACTAAGAAGCTCTTGCCCAAAAACTTGTTAGCCCTCCTACAAGCCCATGAACTAAAAACACCAGAACCTAGACACAAAAAAAAAGCTGCACTTACCGAAGATGAGTAAAGTGCAGCAAAGCTCAAGAAGAAAAATAGCAAGTTAATATATCTGCTGCCATACAAGTGAGGTTGTATCCAACGGATATATTTGGTGAAAAAAGTTAGGTAACAATGCCTGTTAGAACTGATTCGCTTGTGACGCTAGACGAATGAACGCGTTAGTCTCGCCGTATTTGCTGTAGTCTCCTATGCGTTGAACGACTTCGAAGAACAAGCCATTGATCTCTTTGGTGTAGAAATGGAAGAAGCTGCCTGTTTCGTCTTCCGTGTACAGAATGTTGTTTTCACTTAGGCGTTGAATCAACTCATCGGGTAAATCAAATTGCGCTTGAATATCCAAGTAGTAATTGTTTGGGATCTTCAACTGATAGATAGGAGAGAGATCCTGAACCGCTAAGAAGATGTCTTTACACTCCATGGCAATTTGGTTGATGCTCGCACCATTAGAGTCGTTCAAGAAACGTTGAGCAGAGGTTTGCTTAGCACTGGTGCTGTTCAATGCAATCTTGATCTTACTGTTAGCGCTCTTGATGGTACGGCTAGTGATTAGGCCATTCACATCTGGCAAGTCAAAGCTCTCTTCAGGTACAAAGCCGAAGATGGATTTGTAGAAGAACAGGTTAGACAGCAATGAATCAGGTGCTACAACTTGCCCCATGTGGTCGATGCGGACGAAGTTGTTGTCCATAGGCGCATGATCAGCGACTGGTTCAAAATCTACTTCATAGAACTTCGATGCTTCGTTCTCTTCAAGAAGGTGAATCAGCAAGTTGCCAGAGCTTTTGAGAGTAGGGATATCTAGCTCATTCTCTTGACGTGTTTGATGAATGGTTGGGCTGTTGTAACGGCTCGCTAATTCAACAAGACGGCTTGAATCTTCAGTGATAACGCCGAGCGCGCATACCGATTCACCATGACCTTCACGGTAAGTTTGCGCGTTTGAATTCTTCTCGTAGTTGAATATAAAGTTAATGTCACCGCGTTGGTATAAATCAACATTCTTACTCTTATGGCAATGAGTCTTTTTGAAGCCTAGAGACTCAATCACATCCGAGAAAGGGTTGTTCTCACGCTCTTTAACTGCGAATTCAATAAAGCTGAGGTCGTGGATCTTAGGTGCATTGAACGCGTCGTTAGTTTGATCTTCTAGCCATTTCAAAGAACGCACACCATCGATCGCTTTCTCGATTGGCGATGATGAACGGAACTCATCGTTAAAGACTTCATGGGATAAATAATCGTTGTAGCCTTTGTCTTTAAGCGCTTTTACGAAATCGATAACGGGGAAGTCACCTTGGCCAGGAAAACAACGATAGTGACGGCTGTATTGAAGAATATCCATCTGCATTTTTGGTGCGTCGGCCACTTGAACCAGAGCGATTTTGTCGACTGGAATATCGTTCTTCAACGTATCCAATGTGTTTCCACGTGCAAACATGTGAAAGGTGTCGAGAACCACACCAAGGTTAGGGTGGTCGACTGTTTTCACTAGGTTCCAAGCGTCATCATAATCGGCAATGTGGCGACCCCATGCTAGCGCTTCATAGCCTAATTGCATGTCTTCACGCTTTGCCAGTTCTGCTAATGCGTATAAATCTTCAGCACACTGTGCAACGTTTGGAGATGACTGAGGATGCACGTTACTGCACATCATTAAACGGCTAGTGCCTAGCTGGTGGGCGAGGTCCATCTTGCGCTCAAGCATGCTGTACTTTTTTTGGCGAAGGTGAGCTGGCATGCCTTCCATGTCGCGAAAAGGTTGCAGTACAAGAATCTCTAAGCCTAGGCTGTCTGCGATGCGTTTAACGTCAGAAGCGGAACCGCGGTATTGAGTGAGGTCATTCTCAAAGATCTCAATAGCTTGAAAGCCCGCTTTAGCGGCAGCATGCATTTTTTGTTCTAGCGTGCCAGACAAGCACACAGTCGCGATTGAATATTTCATGGTGGCTCCTTACTTAAGCTGTGGTGTTACATCTTGAACGGGTACGTATTGTTCTGTTTCACAGGCTTTGATGATCGCGTCGATAACCAATAGATTTTGTAGGCCATCCCAAATGCTGACTTTTGGTGTTTGTTCTTCGCCGCGAATCAATGCGCAGAAGTGTTCAAGCTGACGTTTTAGAGGATCTTCACGGTGAATATCTTCTTTGCGCTCAAGCATTTCGTTCCACCATGATGGAGTGACGTCTTTCGCGAACGATTTCACCTGCATAGTTGGTATAGAAAGGGAGCCATTGGTGCCCGCTACGTGGTAGCAATCTTCGGTTTCGTACGTCGCGTAAGACTTGTTCTCTTGTGAGGTTTGTTCCCAGCTGCGTGGGCTTGCTGAAGCGTCAGACAATAGGAAAGAGCCTAGTGTGCCGTTTTCAAAGCGCAGAGAGATGACTGTTGTGTCTTCGACTTCAAAGTCACGTGCACTGCTTGAGCTCATCGCCTGAACACCGACAATATCGCCAACAAGGTGACGCAGGTTGCCTATCTCGTGAATCATGTTGATAAGGATAGGGCCGCCGCCTTTTACTTTGCGCCAGTCGCCTTCATTAAAGTAGTAATCTGGCTTGTAAAATGCCGCACTGCCCATAATAGAAACCAGTTTGCCAAGCTCACCGCTGTCGATGATCTTTTTAGCGGTTTCCAAAAGCGGACTATAAGCGCGGTGATGACCAACCAGTATTTTACTGTTCTCATGTTTTGCATGCTTCAATAACTCAACCGCATCTTCGATAGAATCTGTCACTGGTTTTTCGACGACAGCTGCCACACCAGCGGCAATGCATTCGTGTGCTTGCAGAGCGTGTAACTTATTTGGGGTCGCGAGGATTACACCGTCTGGCTTTGCATCGGAAAACAGCGCTTCTAAGCTCTCATAAACGGGCACACCGTAATCATCGGCAATCTCTTTCGCCGCTGGGAACGGATCAACGATAGCTGCCAGTTCACATTGTTCATTTTCAACAATGAGCTTGATGTGTGTTTTCCCGATTAAGCCTGCTCCAGCAACAGCAATTTTAACTTTTTCCATGTTTAAGACCTTATGAGTGAACGTTTTAGTTATTGTTATTTGAGTTATGAGTTATGAGTTATGAGTTATGAGTTATGAGTTATGAGTTATGAGTTATGAGCGAAACAACGATAGACAAGGTAAATCCAGAGGCCAGCGTCGTTATAATCAATGTGTTCGCACAGAAGTTTTGTTGCTTATAAATCCCGCCAAGAATGGGGTAGATAGAGAGCATTGGTGATGCACAAAAGATAAGCAGTACATATTTTAAATCTCCTTCTACCGGCCAAACCAAAAGTAAGCCAAGCGCAATAATGGGGAAGCAAACCAATTTGATGCTAGTAACCAGCGCAATGCGTGATTTTTGGTTTAGCACCAGTGATTGCCCCAAAATTCCACCAATCGCAAACAATGCTAAAGCGACTGAGGTTTTGGCGAGAATGCCAACGCTTTCTCCAATCACGACTGGCAGCTGAATACCTAACAGGTTGATGCTCAGTGCCAAGGTGATCGAAATGATGATTGGATTCTTTCTTAGCCTGTTTCCAATCTCGATAAGTTGATCTTTGAGCGATGAGTCGGTTTCATTCGAGAACTCCAGTAACACCAAACACACAGGAATAAACACGAGATTTTCAATCAACACGCTCATTAGAAACGCTTCCGCGTACTGACCATTAAAAATCGACAACACGATAGGGAAACCTATGAATGCGCTGTTTGGCATCCCGCTACCTAAAGCGTTGATGAAGCAATCTTGCCACTTCAACCTCATGATTAATCGGCTATACAACACTGCGATGGTCATACACAGCAACCCGCCTACGGCATAGATCAACATGTAGTTTTTGTTGATCGCTTCGCTCAAATTTAATTGAGTGACACTGCCAAAAATGACCGCAGGAAGTGAGATATAAAGAACGAATTTGCTTACGTCGCCGATGAAATGGCGAGAGAAAAAGCCATTTTTAGTCGTGAGAAAGCCTGCCGCGACAATCAGTATCAGCGGCAGCAATATTTCATATACAGACATGGTTTTGTGTGTGCTCTAGTATCCGAATAGCTGTGGCAAGAACAGCACGCTTTGCGGAACAAAAGTGATGAAGAACAACACCAATACTTCAAGTAGGAACAGTGGAATCACTTGCTTAGAAATCGCGGCGATTCCGACCTTTGATATGGTGTTGGACACAAACAGACAAATCCCCATTGGTGGTGTAATCAAGCCAATCATTAGGTTGAAGATAACCACGATACCGAAGTGAACAGGGTCGATACCAAAGCTCATCGCAATCGGGTGAAAGATTGGGATAAGAATCAGCATTGCAGCAATGCCTTCAAGGAATAACCCAACGACCAGCAAGATAACGTTCACCATAATCAAAAACATGATTGGGTCGCTGATGCTGCCTAAAATCTGTTGGCTGATGAACTGAGGAACGCGAGAGAAAGTAAGAATCCAGTTCGCTACAGATACAACGGCAATCAGGATCAAGACAATTGAAGAATCTCGCATTGAACGCATAAACACTTCTGGTAGGTCGCTGAAACTCAGAGATTTATACACGAACATGCCAACCAGTAGCGCATAGAAAGCTGCGAACGCTGCTGCTTCAGTTGGTGTCACAATACCCATCAAGATTGAACCAAGGATGAAGATTGGCATTGTTAGTGGAACAAACGCCTTTACCAATGCTTTACGGCGGCTTTGACGAACCACGTTGCTTTTTATGTTGTGACGAGTCGCGTAAATAAACACGAAAATAGACAGAGCAACTGCAGACAATACGCCAGGAACAATGCCTGCTAAGAATAGGGCAGGGACAGATACGCCACTCGCAATAAGCGCATAAATGATCACCGGAATACTTGGCGGAATCATCGGTCCAATAACCGAAGACGCTGCCGTTAACGCTGAAGAAAACTCTTTGCTGTAGCCTTCTTTTTCCATTTGAGGAATAAACACGCGGCCAAGTGCTGATGTATCAGCAACTGCAGATCCTGAGATACCAGCAAACATCACTGAAGACCAGATATTTACTTGAGCTAAGCCGCCACGGAAGTGACCCACTAATGCGTTAGCGAAATCGATTATACGGCTGGTGATACCACTCTTGTTCATTAGCTCACCCGCAAGAACAAACAGAGGCACCGCAAGGATAGAGTAAGAATCCAAACCACTAAAAATACGTTGGGCTATTAGGCTGATAGAGATGGGAGTACTAGAGACGTAGAACGACATCGCCAAGATGATGCTGAATACGAGAGGAATACCAAAAATTAGCATGGATCCCATTAAGGCAATTGAAGGCATAACGATTCCTTATACGTCGCTTTGGATAGCTTGAGTTCTTGTGGATACACGCGCTGATGTCACGTGCTGAATTAAACGCAGTGTAGCGGCTATAAACAGGCAAGCGCCGCCAACAATCAATGCTGATTGGAAGTAGTACATAGAGACCCCAATACCAGCTGACTCAATGCCTCCGCGTTTGATCACAAATAGGTACGCTGAGTAAGTCCAGATCACCGAACATAACAAAACAGATAGGTCGACAATGACTTCCAGCGTTTTTTGAAATGCTTTTGATTTGACTGAATCAAGAACAGAAAATTTGATGTGTAAGCCTTCTAAATAACACAATGATGTAGCGAACATAACGCCATAAATCATTGAGTATTTGCTCAGCTCCTCGCCCCATAGGATAGAGGTATTAAAAAAGTAACGGCTGATTGTGGTGATCAACATCACTGCAAACAAATTGAAGAGTGAAGCCCCTGCGAGAATCGCAAGTAGCTTTTTATATTGCTCAATCATGTTCCCTGTCTCCTTGGGAAGAGTCGTTATACATCAGAGGTATAACGACTCATTTCTTATAAGTAATGCTGTAGGGTTTTTGTATTGATTATTCGGTTATGAATTAGTTAGTCGCGGTTTCTACTGCGTCTAGTGCATCATCAATCCATTTCGAGTCGATAGTGCCTGATAACCATTTGATCACAGCGGGCTGTGTCTTATCGCGGAATTGTTTCTGTTGCTCTGGCGTTAGCGAAGTAATCTTCATGCCTTTTTGAGCAAGTACTTCTAAGCCTTCTGCTGAATTCACTTGCTGAATAGCTCGACCTACTGTGCCTGCAACTTTTGCAGCGCGATCAATGATTGCTCGGTCTTCGGCATTCAAAGATGTGTAGAAATCGTCATTCATTAATAGGAAATCAGTACCATAAACGTGACCGTCTAGAGTGATGTATTTCTGAAGTTCATAGAATTTGTTCGCGTTGATTACGCTGACAGGGTTTTCCTGTCCGTCGATAACGCCAGTAGTCAGAGCGGCAGGAACTTCAGGGAATGCAATAGGTGTAGGCTCTGCATCCAATGACTTCATCATTTCAACGTAAAGTGGTGTTGTCATTACGCGGATTTTAAGACCGTTTAAGTCTTGCGGCGTAGTAATTTCACGCTTTGAGTTTGTGAAATGGCGGAAACCTGTTTCGCCATAAGCGAGGTTGCGTAGACCCGTCGTTTTCAAACATTGGTCATTCAATTTCTGACCAAACTCACCGTCTAGTACTTCCCAAGCAACAGGCGCTGAAGGGAACAGGTAAGGAATTTCTAGTACGTTAGCTTCCTTACAAAGCTTAGAGTAAGCACCAGAAACCATAGTCATGGTTAACATACCTTCTTGAGTCGACTGAAGTAGCTCTGTCTCGCCACCAAGTTGACCTGAAGGGTAGATATTTACATTAATTCGACCACCAGATTCAGCCTCTACAAGGTTCTTGAAAACCTGTGTTGCAGCGCCTTTCTTAGAGATCGTCCAATCTTGTGAATCTACATGCCCAATAGTGATGTCCAGAGCAGCAGCAGAACCTGCATATGCAAGCGATAGAGCGAGTGTAAGTTTAGTTATTGTTTTCATTTGTGAACCTCCTGTTTCTACGTCGATAAAGTTATCACCTAAAATTAACAACCGATAATTCATATAGTGAAAGTGTTATTCAATTTTGAGATAACATTAACTATTCGTGTTGGGGTTACAGTTTGATATTCCATTTGCATTGCACTATAAAACAGTGAGTTACTGATATATAGCTGTGGGTTATGTATTAAAAAAGGGGATTGAAAATGAATTTTCGTGTATTTCTTTTTTGGAGAATGAAGTCACATCTTTACCTTGGTGGAGTTACATTTTATCTACATCAACTCACAGATTTCAGCTTTTCTGCTGGAAGAGTATTCAAAAAATGTGCTGAATGTGTTCGATAGTTGACGGGGTTTAAATGTGGCATTTAGCACCGTTTTTGAAGTTGTCGTTTGTATTTGGAATTTGAATGTAAATGGCAGTTTGACAGCACTTTTGAGGCGATAACATGTTAAATATTCCAAACTTGAGACACCTAAGAGCGATATCAGAAGTGGTGAATACTGGAAGCATTAGCAAGGCTTCGGAAGTGGTGTTTTTGTCTCAGCCCGCTATCACACAAGCGATAGCGAAATTGGAAAAAAACATTCATAGTGAGCTGTTCGAACGTACCACCGATGGCATGAAACCGACCGAACAAGGAGAAGCGTTTTCATTTCGAATTGAACGTGCGTTGGAGTACATCAGTAAAGGCATTACTGATTCGCTAAAAGTCGCGAAAGGCCAGCGAAAAAGCAGCGTTCAGCGCTATTTATTCAATATAACAACCACTCAATTGAAAGCATTGATCGCGGTTTCTAACGGTAAAAGCTTTACTGAAGCCAGTCGAATTTTGGAAGTGTCGCAGTCGTCAGTGTATCGTGCATCTAAAGATCTTGAAGAGATCCTTGGTATCACTTTATTCGAAAAAAACAGCACGGGTATTACGATTAGTAAGGCTGGTAGCGCTCTGGTGATGTCGAGTAAATTAGCCTTCGTAGAAATCAAGCAAGGTATCGAAGAGGTTGGCTTATTGAGTAACCGCCATAACAGTGTGATTACGGTTGGCTGTTTGCCTCTTGCTCGTACATGTTTACTACCAAACACCATCAATGAGTTTTCTCGTAAGTTCCCTGATTGCCAAATTCATGTGATCGACGGCCCGTATCAAGACTTGCTCAATCACTTACGCCACGGTGAGCTAGATATCCTAATTGGTGCGCTGCGTTTCCCATCACCGAGCACCGATATTCGCCAAGAAACTCTGTTTCAATCACATAACAAAATCCTCTCTAGAAACGATCACCCACTGAGCTTGAAAGAGCAAATAACACTTGATGATTTACAAGGTTCGAGTTGGGTTGTATCTAATGTAAACACGCCTGGACGTAGAATGTTTGAAGACATTTTTACGTCTCAGGAACGTGATGTACCTACTCGAATTGTTGAGGCAAGCTCGCAGATGTTGGTAAGAGAACTGCTTTTAGGCAGCGATCGATTAACGATCCTCTCTCAGCACCAGATTACTCGCGAACTTGAAGAGGGGCACTTCACCATTCTGCCATTTGATTGCAAAAAGCAGTCGCGCCCAATCGGTTTAACCATGCGGAAGAACTGGTTTGCTACCTCGGTTCAAAACCATTTTCTAACGTTGTTACGTGAGAAAGGTGTACAGCTTTAGTTATTCTCAGTTGAGTTCAGTTCGGCTTGTTTTGTTTTCTGTTTGGCTTTCTATTTTCAACTTAAATCATGACACTTAAATGCGATCTAAAAGTGAAGGCATTTTTCCAAAATTGAATACCCCTTATATTTATTTGATTATCGCTCTTTAGGTGCCAATGCTAAGGTAACTGTCATGAAAAACGCAGATAAGTTGGCAGGTAAAAAGAGAATTATGGCGACGATAACAAGAGCTGCGTTCATTGGGTTTGGTGAAGCTGCACAAGCATTTTTGGTTAGCTGGGGTGATAAAGCACCAGAAGTGATCAGTGGATTCGATATCAAAAGTAACCATGCACAGCACCGCGAAAGCATTCTCCTTGAATACATAAAGCATGGCGTTCAAGGTGCATTTGAAGCCCACGAGGCGATAAATGGTGCTGAGTTAGTCTTTTCACTGGTGACGGCCGATCAAGCAGAAGCAGTGGCGAAAAACGTAGCGAAAACATTTACGCCCAAACAGATATTCTTGGACTGTAATTCATGTTCACCCCAAGTAAAACAAAGGAATGCTGAGCTAATTGAAGCATGCGGTGCAAGCTACCTTGATGTTGTAATTATGGCCCCGGTGTCGGGAAGAACATCTGCAATCCCATTGTTGATCTCTGGAAAAAAAGCATTAGAGATTGAACCGCTACTGACCACACTTGGCTTCAACGTTGAAGTGGTGTCTGACCAAGTGGGTGAGGCATCAAGCATCAAAATGATTCGTTCTGTGATGGTAAAAGGACTTGAAGCTCTCACTACGGAATGTTTGTTGGCAGCGCGTAAAGCGGGGGTTGAAAATCATGTGCTCGAATCACTTAGTACAACGTATCCAGCCCTGCCATTGAACGATCTTGGCCAATATCACTTGGAACGTATGTTATCTCATGGGGAGCGACGTTCCAACGAGCTTAAAGAGGTATCTAACACCTTAAGCGAACTAAATTTGAATGGCTCGATGGTGAACGGTGCGATGGAGTGGCATAGCGCACTCGGTAAGATGCCGGTCGAATATCAAGGGCAAGACCTATCTACACTGAGTGATTTGGTATTAGGGCAGTTGGCCAATACTCGAACTCGCGCAGTGAATGAATAACGGGATAACCAAAAAATCGAAAATCTCAGCAAGCGAA
The DNA here is from genome assembly GCF_023161695.1 of Vibrio sp. 1CM2L. Lineage (NCBI taxonomy): Bacteria > Pseudomonadati > Pseudomonadota > Gammaproteobacteria > Vibrionales > Vibrionaceae > Vibrio > Vibrio sp. 1CM2L. Next base: position 117,691 of record NZ_JALNTT010000002.1, on the reverse strand, counting down.
TGTTGTGATTAGCTGAATGCAGAACTGGGTTAAACGTAGAAGCCATCGATTATTAAGCAATCAAACATTAAGTAACAAGTATTAAGCAACACCAGCCAAACAGGGCGGGTATCAAATTAAAGGAATGAATATGAACGTATGTGTTGTGGGCGCGACAGGTGCCTTTGGACGTAAACACCTGGATGCTATCCGTGAAATTGAAGGCGTTCGCGTAACTGCGATGGTTTCTCCAGAGCAAGATAAGCTTGATCAACTGATCACAGAGTATGGTCATGATTCAAAGGGCTTTACCAATCTATCTGACGCACTTGTACTTGATGAAGTGGAAGCAGTAATTCTTGCTACGCCAACACAAATGCATGCAGCACAAGCGATTGAATGTATGGAAGCAGGCAAACATGTTTTGGTTGAAATCCCAATGGCGGACAACATCGAAGACAGCTACCGTGTGGTAGAAGCTCAAAAGAAATCTGGAAAAATCGCAATGGCTGGCCACACTCGTCGTTTCAACCCAAGCCACCAATGGATTCAAAACAAGATTGCTGCCGGCGAACTTCATATCCAGCAGATGGACGTTCAAACGTACTTTTTCCGCCGCACGAACACCAATGCCAAAGGTGAAGCTCGTTGTTGGACAGATCACCTGCTTTGGCATCACGCGTGCCATACGGTTGACCTTTTCCAATACCAAACCGGTGAACAGGCAACTAAGCTGCAAGCGCTTCAAGGTCCAATTCACCCAGACTTGGGTATTGCAATGGACATGAGCATTGGAATGAAAGTGCCATCAGGTGCAATTTGTACGCTTTCACTGTCATTCAACAATGATGGCCCGTTTGGTACGTTCTTCCGTTACATCTGTGAAGAGGGCACTTACTTAGCGCGTTATGATGACCTGTATGACGGCAAAGAAAACCCTATCTCACTAGAGGGTGTTGCGGTTTCTAATAATGGTATTGAGCTTATCGACCGCGAATTCTTCGATGCAATCAAAACGGGTCGTGAGCCAAATTCGAGTGTGGCGAGCTGCCTTCCTGCAATGGAAACATTAGACAAGCTTGAACAGTTACTTGAAGCTGAGTAATTAAAAGCTGAGTAGCAAGTTAACGCTCAGTAGTGACTTAAAGAAGAACCGTTCTTTAAAGTCGTATTGGTTCCACAGTTGGTATTTTTAGCAGTATAAGGATAAACGATGATGGCTAGTATTGGTGGGCAGACATTAGCGCCAGTGGCTTTAGGTTGTATGAACTTGTCGCATGCTTATGGCACTCCGCCTCAGAAATCGGATAGCATTAAGTTACTCAATCAAGCATTGGATTTGGGCTATAACATGCTCGATACGGCTGCGTTGTATGGCTTTGGTGCGAATGAATCACTGTTAGCTGAGGCTGTTGGTCATCGTCGTCATGAGTTTTTCCTCGCCAGTAAATGTGGAATGTTCAAAGGGCCTGATGGCAAGCGAGCGATTGATGGGCGGCCAGAAACCATTCGCAAAACGTGTGAAGATTCACTAAAGCGTTTGAATACTGACGTTATTGATTTGTACTACCTGCATCGATGGGATAAAAGTGTTCCGATTGAAGAGAGTATTGATGAGCTTTCTCGTTTGGTGGAAGAAGGTAAGATCAAGCACATAGGTTTGTCAGAAGTTTCTGCCGACACCATCGCCAAAGCAAACGCGGTTCATAAGATAGCAGCCGTGCAATCGGAATATTCGCTCTGGTCACGTAATCCAGAAATCGCGGTAATCGAGCAATGCCAAAAGATAGATGCGATCTTTGTGTCGTTTAGCCCTGTTGGTCGCGGTATGTTGACGGGCGAAGTGAAAGATAATCAGTTTGTTGCTGGTGATATTCGCTTAGCCATGCCACGTTTCTCTGATGAACACTTCGAGTCTAATTTGTCTTTAGTACGACAGTTTGAGTCTGTGTTGCCGATGTTTGCTGAAGAGAACGGCTTTTCGATTAATGACAATCGCGGTTCAACTCCGACTCTGGCACAATTGGCGTTGGCTTGGACTTTGAAAAAAGCGCCGAACTCTATTGCATTGCCGGGCACTACAAGCCTTCAACACTTAGAAGAGAACTGGAATGCACAACAGCTATCAGTTTCTGATGAATTGCTGCGCGTGATAGACGGTATCATTCCTCAAAACAAGATAGCTGGTGGACGTTATAACGCGGCAACTCAACGTGAGATTGATACTGAAGAGTTCTAATCACTACTCGATGATTAGTTGTACCTTACTAGCTTTATCTTACTTGTAGTATCAATGACAACTTATCCAATAAACCTCCGGTCACGCCTGCGTAACCGGAGGTTTTTTATTTCAAGACCTAATAGGCAAAACAGTTTGGCCTTGTTGATCTCCATTTAACGCGGTTCGCTTTTTGCTCTAACTCAATCTAAACGCAATGTTAGGCCTGAGTAGTTCGAGTATCCGCGCAGTAACACATGATAGGTGACACCCGGTTGAGCGCTCACACTGCACTGCTCATTGTTTCCAGCGCGATAAGGGCGACAGTCGTAACTCGATGTCGTTGGCTTGCTACCCGATTTCACGTAAAGGTCGGCATCGCCGGAGCCACCAGACATTGAAACCGTCACGCTTGATGCAGAATCAACAGTGAACGTGTAGAAGCTTTCCGAGGATTGATTCCCGCTTAGGTTCGCAATTGGCGTTCCTTTCATCAGCACATTGCCAGTTGGAGGGGTTACGCCACAACTCGCATTCACGCCTACTGTGTTAAAAGCATCTTCAACATCAGCAACCACATAGCCCATGTCTGCTGCGGCTTTCGCGGCCCCACAAGCTCCAGCATCAAAGGTACTGTTTGCCGTCCAATACAATTGGTTTGCGACCGTGAATATTTCAAAGCCCTTACGTACATTCCAACCCGATTTGTTCGCTAAAAGGTAAAAGGCGCGGTTGTAAACACCGCTAGACAAGTGAACGTTCAAACCATCGTAGTATTGAGAGGCATGATCAATCGAGCGACCATCTTTTGAAGGTTGATCAAAGTAACGCAAACCACCTTCAGACTTGAAGATATCGCTACCGACAATCCAATCCACATTGCCACGCAAGTAGTATTCAGCCGCTTCGCCCGCAATATCGGAGAAGGCTTCATTGATGCCGCCCGACATGTTTCGGTACACAAGGCCGGAGTTTTGCTCGGTGAACCCGTGGCTAACTTCGTGAGCACTCACGTTGATATCGACTAATGGGTAAAAGGTATTTTTGCCATCTCCAAATGTCATGGATGAGCCATTCCAAAAGGCATTTTCATAATCGGTACCGTAATGAACTCGCATCGTCAGCTGGAAAGTCAAAGGCGATGTGTTCATCCACTCTTTGTACATATCGAATACGACATTACCGAAGTAGTGCGCATCGTTAAGAGGTGAGTAAGCCCCGTTGATGTATTTATGATCGGTGTAGTTGGTGCCGTCGGCACAGTTGTAACTGTAGGCTGCGCTGCCAGACGTTCCGTTCCTCAAATCGACTGTCTTAACTGATTCATTTTCTAACGTACAAGTCGTGCCTGTTTTGTCGATGGGAAAGCTAGGGAAGTCACTACCATATTCATATCGAGTGGTTTTGAGGTTGCCACCGGGGCCAGTACCTAATGCTTTAGCGTGGTTTAGTCCATTCCATTTTTGGAGAACATCGCCAGTCGTGGCATCAATAAAGTAAAAAGGGCGCTCTGGCATTGAAGACGCGATAAAGAAATCGACCAGATACACCAATTGCGCGGTTTGGTTCTCGTCCAGTCTCACCATCAGTTTTGCATTTTTGTTTTCAATCGACTTTTTGCCGACAGTAAACGTGCGGTGAGCAGACAGAGCGGCTTCTATCGCTTGTTCTTGATTCAGTTTTGGCGCGATGCTGGATAAGTCACCACTGATCCCTTGTGCCATCGAACCAAACACCTGAGTGGGTTGGTTTTTGGAAAGGGTAGCGACAACCGAAGTGTTGAAGACGGGTAAACCTAGGTGAGTTTGTTGATAGCGGACTTTTGTTTTTCCATTGGGCAGTACCACCCGTTTAACTTCAGAAAAACCTAATTCTAGTGGGGCAACACTCTTCGACTGCGCGACGAGGCTTTGTTGTAGCAGTGTATCATTATCGACTCTGATCATTTCTGCAGCGTGTGCATTAAAGCCAAAAGATGTCCCTAGAATAGCTGCTATTTTCCAGCTTAGTTGACGTTGTTGGTTCATTTTTCGTTCCTGATTTTAATATAAACTCCTTCTTCCCAACGGCTTTATAGGAAGTCTATATGCAACACGCTAATGCCATGTGTTGCGAATCAAGATTGGAAGAGCATTTGGATTTATGACAAGTTTATCAGGGAGATTAAATTTTATGGTATGTAATTCAAAGTTTACAAAAAAATATTATTGATCAAATTGTTTTTATAAAATTCAATTTTATTCTTTATCGTAAACGTATGAAGGGGCGGGAGTTATTAAAATCCGTTTTGTTTGAATTGATAGAATAAAATTATCTAAGTTAACTCCGATATTTCTCTGTTTTAATATTAATTACAAATTAGTAAATAAGAGAATTTTGGAAGTGGAGATATTATCTTTATTATCAATAGTAAATTTGTTTTAACAATACTACTAAGCACAGTTCTCAACTTTTCTACATTTGATCTTGTTAGACAGAAAAAATCTACATTTTCTTGTTCAATCACAAACTAAGAACGATAAGTAATTGTTATGAATAAAGTAAGTGGCTTAAGATAGGCTACATAAGAACTAGATAGAAAACTCTGCATTTAGATACGGAATTTTTCTGTCTAATAGCTGTTAGCTGCTAAAGAAACTATTGAGGTATTTATGGCAAGTTGTGCCTATTGTAAAAAAGATGAAAAGCTTACTCGAGAACATGTGATTCCTAATTTCATGTATAAGTATCAGAAGGAAAAAATTGGAAATCACACGGGATGGAATGAAAAAGCGGGTAAAATGTTGCCGTCAGAAATGATCGTAAAAGATGTGTGTGGTGATTGTAATAATGTAAAGCTTGGTGGGTTAGATGGATATGCTCAAACATTCGTGACAGATAACCAGATCATGGTTGAAAACTACACCAAGCCAAGTATTTCATTATCATACGATTTTGACCTTTTACTACGTTGGCTACTAAAAGTTTCATTCAACTCTACTCGTTCGGCAGGGTCGCATCCTGAATTATTCGAAAAGTTCATCCCCTACATACTGGATAATGATAAGTCTGATTGCGCACAAGAACTCTTTTTGTTAACTGGATTAGTTAAACCAAAAATATTAGATGCTACTCAAATAAAAGATTTTCAAGAAAATGGTCGCTCAGTTACCAGTAAAGGTGAATTAAACCCATTTCATGTTCGTATTTCGACGGTGCAGCATTCAGACAGTAGTTTTGTTATGAGAGTTGTAATTATAGGCGCACTAATGTTCTACATTCCTATATTTACAACTGAGATGAAGATTGGGTTTAAAAAATCAAAAATAAAATCATTCATGAAAGGCAATAAAAATATTGTTTTGCTCGATAGTAAGAAGTCTTTGCAAGCTTTAAGGCAAATGAATATTGATTTTGTTGATGCTTATGCTGCTCAAGCCGAACGCATACGCAGTTAACAAAGCATTTAAGAATGATTCGCAACGCTTGGCAGTTTCGCTTAGCTCAAGTATAGCCAAGCGCCGCTCACACCTTAATGCGGCGTTATCTTTCCCCCAATACAATGACTTAATGAGGTATAAATGGACTTTAAAAATGCAACACCAATGAATAAATTACAATATGCCAATGAGTGGTCGAAAAACTCATCTGGGTTTGAAAAAAGAAACTTTTACACATGGATGGCAAGCTCTTTACCTAGCGCGACTCGAGCACTAGAGATTGGCTGTGGTGCTGGTTTTAGTACTTTGGAAATAGCCAAAAAAGTTCCTAAGGTTATATGTGTTGAGGTAAATGAACACTTAGCTTCAAAAGCTGAAGAATATTTAACCAATCATGGCGTGTCCACGTCAGTTGTAAAAAGTGTTAACGGGAAATACCAAGAAACAAGTTCTCGAGTAGATATCTTTATCTTAAATCTATTTGACGTCGCGAAATTCCAAGTTTTCCAACAGGCTTCATTTGATGTGCTAATCTGCTGGTTTATTGGTTCAGACCCTTACACTATAGCTAATGGCTTCAACCTTAAGGTTGAAGATCTAGAGCCTAGTCATATGGCGAGCTATAGAAACAAGGTACACAAAGATGTCTACGACGCGGGCGGGCAATTATTAATTAATGGTGGAAGCGTTAGTATCATAGATAGAGGATTAGTACCGTTTGAAGTCAATATCGATGATGTAAAGAACTATCTTTTAGACCTACATTTAGATGTTTCTAGTGGTAATTACAATCGCGGAAAGGCTGAAATAAAATTTATTGATACTGAGTTTAAATCTTCACAATTACAGTACGTTGCCGAACAATCTAACCCTCAAGGAAATAAAGTGCTCAACTCAGTAGTTATGATTAAAAGATAACAAAGCATTTAAGATTGATTCGCAACGCTTGGCAGTTTCGCTTAGCTCAAGTATAGCAAGCGTCGCTCACACCTTAATACGGTGTTAGGCTTTCTTATAGATTCGGTGTAATTATGGACAAAATAAAAGTTTTAGATTTAGACCCTAAACGTTTCAATGCACTTGCTGCTCAATCAAGGAGTCCAGCCGCTGCATATATGAGTGAAGAACTAGCATACTTTACTGATGAAAATGAAATTGTCTTAGGACTTGTTCTAAGAGATACGATAGATAACGATTTTGTTGGAGTCTTGTTCGGTAGAGATGAAGGGGGTAGGTTTAGGGCATTCGATGTTGAAGCGTCAATTGAAACTCAAGAAGAAGCAACCAATTGGGTGAAAGGTGGCATTAAATGGCACGTTGGAAAAGGTAATAAAGAGTTTCCTCAAGGAGATAAGCAAAAAAACGTAGATTTGTTTACTCCTGTTGTTCCTTTCCACAAGCAACATTTATATTTCTCAAAATTATTGCAAGAAGAAGCATTTGTACCTGCTAAAACGGTTATTAATGAGCTGATGTCACATTTTGTTGATATTGATGGTAACTTTGTCGAACAATTTCAAAGTACAGGCTTTGATGCGAGATTGTGGGAGCTTTACCTAAATACTTACCTAAATGAGGAGCAGTTATTCTTTAATAGAGAATATAATGCGCCAGATTTCATTGTTGAGAAATATGGGAAAAAGGTAGCAATTGAAGCTGTCATAGTAGGTAGAAAGCCAGACAATCCAGTGTCTGCTTTTAAAGTCGAGCCTAAGTATCTAGATCCATCAGAGGTAAAAGAAAAACATAAAAATGAAATGCCAATTAAATTTGGAAGCCCTCTATACTCTAAACTAAAAAAGGAATATTGGAATCTTGAGCAGGTTAAAGGTCACCCTCTAGTTTTCGCTATCGCGGATTTTCATGATGATCAATCAATGCAGTGGAGTTCAACTGCGTTGATTAACTACCTTTATGGTGTTAAACATGACTTTGATTATGATGAAAACGGAAAGTTGGTAATTTCAGCTTTAAAAATTGATAAACATGAGCTTAATGGTAAAGAGATACCTTCTGGCTATTTCTTTCAACCAGATTCCGAAAATGTCAGTGCAATTATATTTTCTGCAAGTGGCACAATCTCAAAATTTAACCGTATCGGTAAACAGGCGGGCTTTGGTGGTGATAACATAATCATGCATCGTTTCGGGACGTGCCATGATCATAACCCTAATGCTTCATTGCCAAAAACGTTCATGTATCAGGTGACTACTGAATCAACAGAAACATGGGCGGAAGGCTTATCAATGTTTCACAACCCAAATGCAAAAATTCCAGTGCCGGAAGAGCTTTTCCCCTCGATCGCCCACCATCACTTCGATGATGGACAAATAGTAAGTTTGTTACCTGAGTTTCACCCGTATTCTTCTACAACAATGAATATGAAATTGACGAAATAAAAGCCTAACAATCTGTTTATGAGTGATTCGCAACACTTGGCATTTTTGCTGTGCGTTGCGTTTAGTGTTTAAGGTAGTATGCGGCGGCTTTGGTATTGCGTTGCTCACACCTAACAGGGCGTTATACCGTTTTCATAAGTGAGGAGTATTTTGAACGTATTCAATAATCGAGAATTAGCATCGGCGACTCTCATAATTGCCTTCTTTGCTTGGATGATGATTAAACACTCAGAAGTACGAAGCTCGCTAGGTTGTGTTGCCCGAACGATGTTACAGAAGACAATTCTTATTACGCTTGCGACACTAGCTGCTTATACGATCTTTGTGGTCTTCATACTTGAGCGTATTGATGTTTGGAATGTTGGTCAGTTAAAAAACACGATACTGTGGTTTGTGTTTATCGCATTTGTTCAGCTATTAAAAACGACGAAAGTTAGCGAGCCTATCGAGTTTCTTCGAGAGTCTTTAAATAGTCAGTTAAAATTAATAGTGCTTATTGAATTTTTGGTGGCATTTCATTCTTATAGTTTTGTGGTGGAATTAATTTTAGTGTCATTATTGACGTTTCTTAGTTGTTGCAGTGCTTTCGCTGTGAAACCGGAACATCAACCAGCGAAAAAAGTAGTCGATGTAATCATCGCTATTTTGGGGTTGTTCTTACTCATTGATTCGTTGCTAAGCATCTATAGCGAACCAACTAAATTTTTCAGTATCGGGACATTTCGTGATTTTCTCGTTCCTATGTTGCTATCTGTTAGTTTGCTGGCATACATCTATTGTTTTTACTATTTCCTTGCGTACGAACGGGCATTTTTAAAAGCTAAAATATACACTAAATCAAAGCCTTTACAGAGGTATGCAAAAATCCAGTCATTTATCGCGTTTCGAGGTAAACCAAAGGTAATTCATAAATGGATGCTTTACTCTTGCAATCCAGAATTTGAGTCTCGTGAAACGATTAAGGAATCTATTGAGCAATTTAAAACAAATCAACGTGAAACAACGGTATAACAATCTGTTTAAGAGTGATTCGCAACGCGTGGCATTTTCACTATGCGTTGATGTTAGTGATTAAGGTGGTTTGCGGCGGCCTTGGTATTGCGTTGCTCACTCCTTAACAGCGGCGTTATGGTATTCATAGTTCATCGTAACAATCACTTTCCCTAGGTTCAACGCCCACTAACTCAACGTATTTTCTGAATTGAACATAATTTGTGGGTGTTTAGTTAACACCAGATTTTCTCTTCCATAGCTCAATTAAAACTAATAGTATCAGTGCTTTAATAACGCATGATTTTATGAGAGCAAGAACATGAAACACACTCCAAGTTCTTTTATGGAAATGAAAGGGAAACAACGTATTCCGATGTTGACCGCTTATACATTCCCAGTGGCTGCAAGTATCGAATCTGCTGGGATACCTATTATTCTTGTTGGTGATACTGTCGGCATGGTTGAAATGGGCTTTAGCAGTACGCGAGATGTGACCATTGAGCACATGGAATATCATGTAGGGGCAGTGCGTCGCGGTGCTCCAAATACTCACATTATAGGTGACCTCCCATACTTAACCGACCGTTCTCCTGAAGTTGCGTTAGTTAATGCTAAAAGGCTGATGCAGGCGGGTGCCGACAGCATAAAGCTGGAAGGTGCAAAACTCGATGTTATTGCTCACCTTGTCGCAAACAGTATCCCAGTTGTTGGCCACACGGGGTTAACTCCGCAAACGGCAACAAACTTCAAGAAAGTAGGGCAATCTGCTGAAGATGCTCAAACCGTCAGCGAAGAAGCAAAAGCGATTCAAGAAGCCGGTGCGTTTATGTTGGTGCTTGAGCACATACCTTCTTCACTTGGCGAATCGATTACTCAAGAGGTCAGCATTCCTACAATTGGGATTGGTGCGGGTGCTGATTGTGATGGGCAGGTGTTAGTCATCAATGATGCGCTTGGGCTTGGTAGCCGATGGCCTCCGTTTTCAAAACAGTACGCCCATTGCAGCCAAACTATCTTTGACGCAGCAAATGAGTTTGCTACGGAAGTGAAAACGAACGTATTTCCGAACAACCTGAGCAAATAAGCCACTTAGATAATGGCTTTAGATTGAATTGTAATGCATGGTATTTTCCGTGCATTACGATAAGCATATGATGTGTATTTGGACGTTCGGTGTTGAGCAGTCCTGATTCTCTCATCAAACATCAGTTTCACGGAGGAAACATGACAAGCAACCAACTATTAGAAAAGGCACTTTATAGTAGTGCCAGTATCCATTACTTCATCCTTTAAAAGGTCGTTCAGCGCTTTTATCAGAAGCGGTCCTCAATTTATGGGTATGGCTTTAATTTATGGACGTGACTTTAAGTGACTGATCTGTTCTGACAGTATCTAGAGTAACTGGAACGGATTATGACTAGGAACGTAGAAACCACTCTCCTGAATTTAATTTCAACAATAAATGACATACAAACGTTGAGGTAGCGCACAGAAACGAAACTGGGGGTATCGCGATCACGTAATCATTGATCTAGCCGAGAGTGAGATAGCGATAAGAGCTCGATAATTCGTTGTCGGATCTAAATTAGAACTGTAAATCTAATTTCTAAGTAGTTGTTATCTCAGGAAGAGTTTTTGTGCTATGCGCCCCTATATTAAATACATTATCCCCATTTTAATTCCTTTCATTATCCTCGTAATGCCGCTATCAGCGTTTCCATTTGAAGGCCTTACGATTATTCAACAACGCGTTATTGCGATCTTTTTATTAGCGGCATTGTGCTGGGTGTTTGAGCCTATCCCGATTTACGCGACGTCTGTTGTTATTATCGTTCTGCAATTATTGATGTTGTCGGATAAAGGGCTGATCTTTTTACGATTTGAGCATGGGGAGGAACATTTTGGTGAGTTGTTAAAATACAGCGACATCATGGCGACATTCGCCAGTCCAATCATCATGCTGTTTTTGGGCGGTTTTTTCTTAGCGATGGCCGCCACTAAATATCGATTAGACGTAAACTTAGCCCGCGTGTTGTTGAAGCCATTTGGACAAGACCCAAAGTTTGTGATGCTCGGCTTAATGTTGATCACCGGTATCTTTTCGATGTTTATGTCTAACACGGCAACAACGGCAATGATGCTATCCATTTTAACGCCGGTATTGGCTGTGTTTGGTCCGAAAGACCCCGGTCGTGTAGCGTTTGCGCTTTGTATCCCCGTTGCCGCTAACATCGGTGGTATTGGTACCCCGATCGGTACCCCTCCGAATGCTATCGCACTTAAATATTTAGTTGGCGATAACCTCATTACGTTTGGCGAATGGATGGCATTTGGTGTGCCGTTTGTCGTTATTATGATGGCGTTAGCGTGGTTTTTAATAGGCTTTATGTACAAAGCCGACCAAAAGAAAATCGAGCTAAGTATTAAAGGTAAATTCCTTAAAACACCAAAAGCCATTGCGGTGTACGTCACTTTTGCGCTCACCATCATTCTTTGGTTAATGGGTTCAAGCCATGGCATGAACTCTTATACCGTCGCACTGATTCCTGTCGCTGTGTTCTCACTCACAGGGATCATCAATAAAGAAGACCTGAAGAAAATTTCTTGGGACGTATTGTGGCTTGTATCAGGTGGTATTGCGCTTGGTTTAGCTCTCGATAAAACTGGCTTAGCAAGGCTCGTGGTACACAGTATTCCGTTTGATAGCTACTCACCATATGTGGTGTTGTTCGGAGCGGCGTTCTTGTGCTTGGTAATGGCAAACTTTATGTCTCATACCGCAACGGCTAACTTGTTAATGCCAATTATGGCTGCATTAGGTTCGTCTATGGCTTCACTCACGCCACTAGGCGGTGAGTTAACGTTAATCCTAGTTGTGACTTTTGCCGCTTCATTAGGTATGTCGCTGCCAATCAGTACGCCACCGAATGCGTTGGCTCATGCCACTGGTCATGTGCAAAGTAATCAAATGGCCAGAATCGGTATTATTTTGGGTGTGGTTGGTGTGCTATTGAGCTTTGTTATGGTGTGGCTGCTACATTCAATTGGTCACATAGGGTAGCGATACGTGTATCAACAAAAGCTAGAAGCACTGATCGATCGCTATTTTAACCAGGCAGAACGTCGGGTGACGTGCCGTGCCGGTAACACCATTATTGAACAATCAGCGTTAAACACTCGTTTATATTATGTGTTGAGTGGGGAACTTGAAGGGTTTTATTCCGAAGATAATACACCGCAAGTGCGAGTATTTAGCGCGGGTAGTGGGGCTTTTATAGGCGTTCATAGCTTCTTTTCAGGTAATTGGACAGCATCTTCAACGGTTGTTGCTAAAACCGATGTTGAGTTAGCGTGGATCGATAAAGACACGCCAGCAGAAGATGAACGTAAATTTGGTCCTCTTACCGCACAGTTCACACCTGTGATTGTCAATGAGTTGTCGCGTCGTCAACGCCGCGCAACACAAGAAGCGATAGCGAAACAAAAAGCGCTAGAGAAGTTACATACTGCTGAGCAAATGACGACCTTGGGTCAATTAGCTGCAGGGATTGCCCATGAACTTAACAACGCTATTGGTGTAGTAAATAGTAAATCTGGCCGACTTGAAACGGTCATCATGGATCTGCTTGAAGAAGTGCATCCAGAAGCCAGTCAATTTTTCGATTTTGGGTTAATGCATGGCCAGAAAACGTCGTCGTTAGAAGCACGAACACGTGGGCGACAATTTGAAAGAAAATATGGTTTAGACAAAAACATTGCTCGCTCTCTTGCGAAGGCGATTCCAATTGACGCTTTATCTGCAACAGACGTTATTTCAAAACATTGGCTGAAAAACCCAGAAGAAGCGATTCGTTTTTGGCAGATGGGCTGTGATTTACATGATTTACGTTTGGCATCTAGACACACCGTCGGCATCGTAAAATCGGTTAAACAACTTGGCAGAACTGATATCGACACCGAAGAAGCGGTTGATATTAACGATTCCATTAACCATGCCTTATCCTTGTTACAAAGTGAGTTACGTAGAGTGTCTGTGCGATTGAGCCCTGCGGATTTACCGTCTTTTAAAGGCTCGAAAACAGAGCTCGTTCAGATTTGGGTCAACATTGTAAAGAATGCTTGTGATGCAATGTCGAATTCAGACGATGCCACAATAGAAATTCAAACCAGATTAAGTAAGAAAAGAATATTAGTTACGATCACGAATAACGGCCCTGAGATAGACGAGGCGACTCGTAGAAAGATATTTCAGCCCAACTTCACCACTAAAAAAGGTGGTCTATCGTTTGGATTGGGCTTGGGTTTATCAGTAGTTAAGCGGATTGTGGCAGGTTATGGCGGAAGTATCATTGTGAAAAGTGATGCTTCTAAAACTGTATTTAGAATCAAGTTACCAATAGAGGGTGAACATGGAGAAGCTTAATTTAATCTGTGTCGATGACCAGAGAGAAGTACTGAGCGCAGTGATACAAGATTTAGAGCCGCTGGCGAGTTGGCTGAATATTGAAGATTGTGAATCAGCGCAAGAAGTGCTTGATCTCATTGATGAACTTGACGCAGAAGGCGAACACATTACCGTCATCGTGTCTGATCATGTGATGCCAGGGAAAACGGGTGTGGAGTTACTCACTGAAGTGTTCCATGACAGCCGCTTTCCGAATACAAAGAAAATTCTTCTTACGGGGCAGGCCACTCATACTGATACCATCAATGCGATTAATGCAGCAGGCATCGACCGTTACTTTGAAAAGCCTTGGCAAGCAAGCACATTAGTTGAGTGCATTCGTACTCTTGTCACTGAGTACATATTTGATCAAGGGCTTGATTACACTGACTATCAGAATGAGCTTGACCAGCAGGTTGTGTTGAGACGCTTACGCTAGTCTTTTATGTTAGCGACTTACGCTAGTCATTGATGTCAGTCGCTTGAAATTGTATGCACCGAAGGACGCTTTCTGAAGGCTTTTCTCTTTGAAAGATGTAATCTTTCGGTGCATACATTACCTATCTCTTTTAGTACTTCAGGTTTTAGTACTCAGTTATTACCACACTGGTTGCTGGCTTAAGTCTCAGACCAAGACCAAGACCAAGACCAACGGATGCATTGTGTTTTCTTCACGAACGATTCCCTGAACATGCAGCAGAACTAAAAAGTGTCGCAGAATATCAGTGTCGTTTGTTAGAAAAGTAAGTCGAGATTATTCAAAAGTGATTCCTAACGCGTAGGATGTCGAGTTCTAAGTCAGATCGGTACTTACAACGTAAAGGATTAGGCTTTTCACGGCTTACTGCGTAATAATGCATTCGCCCACAAGTGGGGGTTTATAGTCAGTAGGATTTTAAAATGAGTGAGATTGCTCGCTTTATATCTGGTGAAGCGCCAGATAAATTTGGTCGAAATATAGAACAGTTATTGGCTTACAATCATTTTTGGTTGGAGCATGACCATAAATACATTCAAGTATTCTTCCCAATCGATGAGGGGACTAAGTTTAATCAACATGCCCCGTTGGTTACTCAAGAAGATAGGGCGCTTTTTGCTAATTCAGAAGCGCTTCGCGCTGCTCATCTACAAGTACTCGACCTGATGCTTGAGTTTTGGGGTATGCAGCGCAACGGGAATGAAATATCTTCATCCTTGCCACTTAGCCCGGCAAATCACGTATGGCTTAAAAATCATGACCATAACCAGTTAAGGCTAACGCGAGCCATTCGCAGTTTATACTTGTTAGGTAATGAAGAAGTCGCAACTCGCTTATGTGAGTTTCTAGTATCAGCGGCGAGCGAGACAGGCTCGGTGTCGGAGAAAACCGTTCAGTATTGGCGCAATGCCTTGGGAGGTTAGGGCTTCTCTGTGCAGATCTTTCGGCACTGCACATCATTGATTCTCAATGCGCGGCATTTTTGTACGATGCCGCTTTCTCTATATTCAACATTTGAATGCAATTTGTGGAATATGTCAAAATTAATTCAGTTGATGGTAAGTTATTACTTTTCATTATGTTAGGGTTCTTTTCTTAAGGTCAGCTGATTAGGAAGAGGCTCATGAAAAAGGGATTTGTGATAGCGATATCAATCGGCTTTGTTGTCTTCTTCCTTGTTGGTCGTGAACTCCAGTGGTTCGGGTCCAGTAATTCCGAGTCGTTTCCTAAACTTCCTGATAGTCCCCAATTTGTTCCCTCTACCGATTTCGACGGTGAGTGGCTAGGCCGCCGTATTAACACCACTGGCAATAATATGTGTGAACACACAACCATCACCGGAACCATTCGTGAGGGTAAGGCTATCCTGAGGCTTACCTACAATGGAACACCGTTAGAGGGTTGGGTGACGGAAAGCGGCGACTTACGTTTATATGCTAAACATCGCCAATGGGATTATCGTTTTTCCGCACATGGCAGTGGCAATAGATTTGATGGCCGATGGCACTTAACCAATGGACCGTGCCAAGGAAGTTGGTTTATAGAAAAGGTCGATGGCAAGTAGAGCTGTTACTACAAGACGCCGTTTAAAATTGACCAGCATAAGGTTCTTTTAGGAGAGATAAGTGATCAGATTAATCGCCGTGTTCATTGTGGCTTTCGGGCTAGGCGCATATGCGAGCTTACATGTTTTGACAGACTATGTTGTGAGCATTAAAGACAGTCATAAAGCTGCGGTACGGCAAGGTTTTGAAACCTATAAATATGCCAATACAAAAGACCTTGCCCCATTAATTAAAACATCGAACTTGTTAGCTCGTTATAGTGCTTGTGAATTAGAGGGAGATGAAGGCGATGCGATTGCATTAACCCTGTCTGTTAACGCTATTTCCTTTGGGATGTTATCGAAGCAAGCGTCTGACCTCGATCAAGACACCTTTAGGACTGGTTTGATGATGTACGGAAAACTCAAAGACAACGAGAAAGCGTCTGCTCAGTTAACTGAAATACTTACTTCGTACTGTAAAGATAGTCTTCGCTATCTATACGACTGTGAAAAACTTTCTAATTTGTTAGGCGAAGAATGGGATACACAATGGGAGGAAGTGAAACCAGAATGTACCTAAAAGTGATTCAACATATGCGGCATTTTTCTATGCCGTATTCAGATGTGATTTGAAAACAAAGGACACAATATGGAAGTAAGGTTGGTCAAAGGTTCAGATCCTAAGTTCGCTGAATCGATCACCAAAACGAATATGGCGAGTTACTACGATGCGCGTGGCATCGCTTGGGGTCATAGCCAGTTTTTACGGAGCTGGGATGAGCTGGATAACTATGAAATTTATGTGGAGGATAGCCGTATTGGTGTTGTTCGCTTCAGTTACGCTAGTGGTACAACGTTTCTTAGGGACTTGCAGATATTAGCTGACTATCAAGGTCGAGGTTTTGGCTCTAAGTGTCTCGATTTGGCTATTGAACATGCGAACAATCAAGCATCAACTCAGTTAGTGCTACGTGTGTTCAGTGAGAATCCCGCGATTAAGCTATATCAATCAAAAGGTTTTACTCAGTTGTCTGAAGTGAAAGGGCTCGTTGAAATGGAGCTGCTTTTAGGATCATCATTGAGAGGGTGTCATGGATAACCGTATCCAATTAAATTTTGTTAAATACTTATTTTCAGAGTTACTGTTTATTGTTATTGCACTAGGTATTGTCTATTGGATATCAGACGGTGATCGTTCATCGCTGCTAACCATAGGGCTGATAATTTATGTTCCTCCATTAATAAAAATTCTAATGTTGTGGTGGAAGCTTCGCGATAGCTCATTTGAAATCACGAACGGTCATGTACGTTTAAATGGCGTTGCTTGTGATGTGACTTTACAGCGTAGCTTTCTTCCGTTTGAAATTGGCTCATTCATCAAGCTTTCATACACGAAAGGCGCAATGCAGAAGCACAATATTTACCTTTCTAAAGGCGCTATGAGCCGAGAAGAATGGCAGCGTGTATTAGCGTGTCGAACATAGTTCCACTGCTTTAGTTTGTGTTGTGCGTCAGTTTGTATTTCGGATGCGGTTCGTGTGCTAGTATCGCCTTTTTTGCACTGAGCTATCTTATGACCAACGACCATTTCAAAGGCAAATATGAGGTTGAGCTGAAGTATCGACTTAGCTCTAAGTCTGAGTTCTTGAAAACTTTGAACCTAATTCCTCATGAAGTAATGCTGCAAGACAATCAGGAATGTGATTGGTATTTTGATAGCCCTGATAGAAGCTTACAGGCTCAGAACAAAAGCTTGTGTATTCGTACTATGGAGCCGTCGGGCATCAAATTATGGATCGTAAAAGGCCCTGAGCCTGATCGATGTGAAGCGACAAACATCACCGATGCGTCGAATGCTAAGAGCATGCTAGAGAACCTGGGATACGAAGTGATTCTTAAAGCGCAGAAAACTCGCAGTATTTACTTTGTTGGAGAGTTCCATATCACGGTTGATTCTCTTGCGGGTATCGGTGATTTTGCTGAGTTTGCAATCATGACGGACGATGAATCTAAGTTGTCTGTGTATAAAAGTGAGCTTGAGTTGTTAGCCAATAAATTCGGGCTGACTCAATCGGCACTGCAAACTCAGTCTTACAAACAGATGTTCGAAGAAATGAACGCATAGCACAGCGCTTAAGCGTCAGGGAGAGTTATGGACACCATTATCAAACAAGCCATCGAATTGCGAAAAGAAGAAAAGTATCAAGAGTCGCGTGACTTGTTGGCAACGCTTCTCACTGATGAAAACTATGCAGCGAAAGCTCATTTACAGATTGCTTGGTCTTACGACAACCAAGGCAAAGAGCAACAGGCGATTGAGCACTATGTGTTTTCTCTGTCTGGTGTGCTTTCTTCAGTAGAGCGTTTTGATGCGCTGTTCGGTTTGGCGAGTACTTATCGAAGCCTTGGCCTTTATGCAGAGGCTTTAGGCTATTTCGAACAGACTATGGATGAGTATCCTGACTCGATAGAAGTGAAACCTTTCTACGCAATGTGTTTGTACAATTTAGGTCGCCATAAAGAAGCGACATCGCTGTTACTTGAGTTGCTAGTTTCTACGACCAATAGTGAAGCAATTAAAGAGTACCAACGAGCGATCTCTTTGTATGCTCAAGACCTAGATAAAACCTGGTAAGCAGCGCGTAAAGCTCATTGACTCACATAACAAAAAGCCTAAGCATCGATATGATACTTAGGCTTAAAGGCATAGCTTTTGTTCTTTAGGAAAGCGTTACGCTGAAAGCTCTTTACGAACGATCTCTGCACCAGCACTGAGCGCATTAAGCTTCGCTGAGGCAATTTCGCGAGGCAGGGGAGCCATGCCACAGTTGGTGCAAGGGTATAGCTTATCGGCATCAACGTACTTAAGTGTTTCACGTAGAGTGCTAGCCACTTCTTCCGGTGTTTCAATTGAATCGGTTGCAACATCAATCGCACCGACCATTACTTTCTTGCCTCGCACCAGTTCAAGCAGTTCAAGCGGCACATGAGAGTTGTGACACTCTAAAGAGATAATGTCGATATTTGATTGCTGCAGCTTAGGAAACACCTCTTCGTACTGGCGCCACTCGGTGCCTAATGTCTTTTTCCAATCCGTATTCGCTTTGATGCCGTAGCCATAACAGATATGCACTGCCGTTTCACACTTAAGCCCTTCAATGGCTCTTTCCAAACACGCGATGCCCCAATCATTCACTTCATCAAAAAATACGTTAAACGCAGGTTCATCGAACTGAATAATATCAACGCCTGCGGCTTCTAACTCTTTCGCTTCTTCGTTGAGGATCTTTGCAAACTCCCAAGCCAGTTTTTCACGGCTTTGGTAATGCGCATCGTAAAGCGTATCTATCATCGTCATAGGCCCCGGCAGAGCCCATTTGATCGGTTGGTCGGTTTGCTGACGTAAGAATTTCGCATCTTCAACAAACACGGATTTCTGACGAGAAACAGGGCCAACGACTGTAGGAACACTGGCATCGTAACGGTCGCGGATTTTAACGGTTTCACGCTTTTCAAAATCAACGCCATTCAGATGTTCAATGAAGGTCGTTACAAAGTGCTGACGTGTTTGTTCGCCGTCACTCACAATATCAATGCCTGCTTGCTGTTGCTCGTGCAGAGAGACACGCAGCGCATCTTGTTTGCCGTCTGTGAGTTCGTCGCCTTGCAGTTTCCATGGCGACCAAAGCGTCTCTGGTTGTGCAAGCCAAGACGGTTTCGGCAAGCTGCCCGCTGTTGAAGTCGGTAATAGTGTTTTCATAATAATACTGCCTATCCTTGGGTGGTTTGAGAGCGCAATAGACGATTAAAGTGCGTAATTTGCCGACCAGTTCTCTAGAACTGATTGGTATGGCTTAATGAACTTCTCTTCTGCGAATTTACCTTGTTCAACCGCTAGCTGGCTTCGTTCTTCACGGTCGTACACGATTTGAGTCAGCGAGTGATCCAAGTTTTTCAAGTTTGGTTGGTAACAGTTGCCCGCAACCGCGTTCGCGTTGTAAATCTCAGGTCGGTAGATTTTCTGGAACGTACCCATGGTGCTGATAGTGCTGATAAGCTCTAGGTTAGAGTAATCGTTCAGTAGATCACCAAAGAAATAGAAAGCCAAAGGTGCAACACTGTTTGGCGGCATGAAATAACGAACCTGTAAGCCCATCTTCTTAAAATATTGCTCAGTTAAAGAAGACTCATTCGGTTGGTATTCAAAACCTAATACAGGGTGTTGGTTTTCAGTGCGGTAATAGGTTTTATTATCTGACACGCTTAAGCAAATAACAGGTGGCTTATTAAAGTTCTTTTTGTAAGCGTCAGAGTTAACGAAATATTTAAATAGCTTGCCGTGTAAATCACCAAAATCTTCTGGAATGCTGAATTTATCTTGGCCTTTATTATGATCCAATAGACGTACGCTAAAGTCATAATCTCGAACATAAGAAGAGAAGTTATTTCCGATAATGCCTTCAATACGCTCGTTAGTTTTACGGTCTACAATATTGGTTTTCAGCACTTCAATTGAAGGGAATGCTTCGCCGTTGCTTTCAATGTCCATGTCAACAGAAATGATTTCAAGCTCAACAGAGTAGCGGTCGCCCTTAGGGTTGTCCCAGTGTGCTAACGCGTTGAAACTGTTATCGATCATTTGTAGTGCATTACGTAAGTTCGCTTGACGACTGTCACCGCGAGCCAGGTTAGCAAAGTTGGTTGTGATACGCGTGCTGTCTGCAGGCTGGTAGTTTTCGTCGAGGCTAATGCTCTTAATCGTAAAATTAAATTCTTTATTCATGCTGATTTGGTATCCCAATTTGTTTTCTGATTCTCTCGGTCTTTAGTATTAAAACGGCTTTTATTTTTTGCTTGTGACCGGATTAAGAATCGAAGGCTATGCTGTCTGAAATTAATGCTTAATAGAATTAATGTCGTATAAAGTTAATCGCTTAAGGTTTTTATACGTGGATAGGTTGACCATTAACAATGGTATTACTTCACATTCAACATGAGGAATATTCATGATCTATTCTGTTTGAATATTTAAGTCGGTGTCAGTTATATTAATTAGCTTGATGGAAATATAACCACATTAATAGTGCGTTATTTAAGACAATTAATTTAATTAAGAGATGGATGAAATGAGTGAATTGCTGTTGTTGATTTTCTACTGTGCGTTACTGGGCAGTGGTGTTGGGTTTCTAGCCGGTTTGTTAGGTATTGGCGGAGGGCTGATCATTGTTCCCGTGTTAAGCAGCATTTTACTGTATTTAGAAGTTCTACCGTCTGACCAAGTGGTTGTCGCGGCGATCGCTACCTCGTTGGCATCAATACTGTTCACCTCTACGTCTTCTGCACTTGCTCACCATAAGAATGGCAACGTGCCTTGGGATCTGGCGCCTTGGATCATGTTGGGTGTTGCTCTGGGTGCACTGGTTAGTGGCTTTATGGCGGCTCTGTTGCCAGAAAAAGTCGTTCGTATTGTGTTTGCCGTGAGTGTGGTTCTTATTGCGATCAAGATGTTCTTAAGCAGCAAAAATGATGCGCCTAAGGAACGAAAACTGCCTAACAAAGGGGTACTCACTGTTTTGACAACCATTACGGGTGGCTTGTCTGCCATGATAGGGATTGGTGGCGGTGCATTGCTGGTTCCGCTATTAACGTTCTTCTCTGTTGATATGAAAAAGGCCATCGGTTGTGCGTCGGCTTGTGGCATTGTCATCGCGTTGTTTGGCTCGATAGGCTACATCAGTTCAGGCAGCAGCCACTTTGCTCTATCTGACGGTTTTGCTGGGTTTGTTTATTTGCCTGCGCTGCTAGGTATCGTGTGCACCTCTTGGTTTACGGCTCCGTTGGGCGCAAAAGCAACCAACCATTTACCGGTTCCAACGATTAAGAAAATCTTCTCAGTACTGCTGGTGGTTATCGCAGCAAGCATGGTTGCTCGTTAATTAAAGATCGTTCAAGTGTGAATATATAGAACAAAAACGAATAAATTGATCAACCACCAATAATTAGAAAAGGGCAGTTTCATAACTGCTCTTTTTTGTTTATCGGTCTATGCTTATACAGCTATGTACATGAGTATATTGATAAAATCGTTTAGTTATGAACAATTCACCGCTATAGCTAAATGTATCTTGTTTGATTCAACGAAATGCTATCAATGAGTGGTTTATGGATCCTTTAACGCAGGGCGTGCTAGGCGCTTCTTTGTCACAATCGGCCAGCAAAAAACAACATGTGGTAGTTGCTGGGGTATTAGGGCTGCTCTCCGGGTTAGCGCCAGATTTAGATGCACTGATTAAGTCTCAAAGTGACCCTTTGTTGGCTTTGGAATTTCATCGACAGTTTACCCATTCACTCTTCTTTATCCCCATTGGCAGTTTGATCTGTGCCTTGGTTCTACATCACCTGATTGCAAAAA
This sequence comes from Vibrio sp. 1CM2L, assembly GCF_023161695.1. Taxonomy (NCBI): domain Bacteria; kingdom Pseudomonadati; phylum Pseudomonadota; class Gammaproteobacteria; order Vibrionales; family Vibrionaceae; genus Vibrio; species Vibrio sp. 1CM2L. The sequence continues at coordinate 95,803 of NZ_JALNTT010000002.1, read as the reverse complement.
GGCGTGGGCTTTCTTTCAAACAAAGTTGGCTGTTTTGTGCTTTGGGTTATGGCACTCATGCACTGTTAGACGCTTGTACCACTTATGGCACGCAGTTACTTTGGCCTTTCACCAACGCGCGTTTTGCTTGGAATACTATCTCAATCATCGATCCTGTTTATACGCTTCCCATCCTAGTATTGCTTGTGTTTGCAACGTTGAAACGAGCGCCTTGGCTAGCGCGTGTCGCATTTGCTTGGGCGCTAATCTATCCAACATTAGGGATGATTCAGCGAGACAAGGCAGAGGCGGTTGGCTGGCAATTAGCGCAAGAAAGGCAACACATACCGATTCGATTAGAGGCAAAACCAAGCTTTGCGAATATCTTGGTGTGGAAAGTGGTGTACGAAACAGAGGCTCATTACCATGTAGACGCAGTGCGGGTCGGCACATCGGTAAACACGTATCCCGGAGAGTCGATTGCGAAACTGAATGTTAGCAGGGATTTGCCTTGGCTTGATCCTGAATCTCAACAAGCCAAAGACATTGAACGTTTCCGCTGGTTTTCAAATGGTTATATCGCTCAAGACCCAACAGACGAGCTGCGTATTATCGATGTCCGATATTCAATTGTACCGAATCAAATGAAAGCACTATGGAGCATCAAGCTATCAAAAGCTGTTGATGCAAACACGCATGTAAAATACGAAACTCACAGAGAAAACACGCCAGAGTCGAGACAGATCTTCTTCGATATGCTCAATGGCGATAAATGATCTAGTTCTAAACAGTAAAAAGGCTGAGTCAGATAACCTGCTCAGCCTTTTTTATTCGTCTATTACCTAGTTTTCTTTGCTAGAACGCTCTTTTTGAGAATACTAAAGATAACGGCTTCTCAAATGGTCTTTGAAGTATTGCGCATTCAAGGTTTCACCTGTTGCACCTTTCACCAAATCATCAGTAGTAAGCAGGCTGCCTTTGCTCCAAATGTTTGATTCTAACCAAGTGAAGATAGGGGATAGGGGATAGGTTACCGCTTTCAATCACAGAGTTCACATCGACCGTTTTCTTCATTGAAGTCATGAACTGCGCCATGTACATCGCACCTAATGTGTAAGATGGGAAGTAACCGACTGCGCCGTCGGTCCCTCAGAAATGCCCCATTATTGCTGAGCTCATTACTATCTATCCGTTTGCTAATCATTATTTGACCAACTTTTCCTGATGTAGGTATGGTGTATAGGACTTATCATATAAATTTAGGCGGAGTTTAAGGTGAATAAAGAAACCAAAAAGAATTTTGATAAAGTATTTCAGGCTGCGTTAGCACTGTTTGGTAGTGAAGAAGCTGCTAATCAATGGCTTAAGCACCCAGTTCGAGGACTTGGTAACAAACGACCAATTGATTTGCTTTCGACAGCCGAAGATACCAAGGCTGTACTCAATTTGATTGACCGTTTGGAGCATGGAGTGTTTTCGTGAGCTTTGTTGCTACAAGCTTTTGTCCCATTCCAAGCTAGCACTCTTACTCGTTGTACTTTGTGGATGGGTATTGGACCTACTTTTTCAAATAACTCTAGCTTGGTAAATATTATTTCACTGCAGTGCTGAGTGGTAGGGAAAATGGAACAACAAATTATAATAGAATTCGTAAACAGCAAAATACGATAAACGCGGCATTAGTTGTTACTATTACCGCGAGTAATAGTTGTCTCGTATCTTACGAATAATTGGATGCTTAAAGTAAAATTAGATTAAATGTTCATCGGTAGCGCAAAACCAACTTGCCAACGGAGATCGTCTTCGTAGGATATGCCATCAAAAAAACCATCTTTCATGATTGTCGCTTGGAAGTATGGGCGCCATTTATTAGCAGTATAAGTGACGCGGAACTCATGGTCCGTTGCCATGTGGGTTCCATTACGGAAGGTGTCGGCAATTTCCTCATCGGTTTCAAAATTATCGACACGGTTGTAAAAGAACTCGTATCGATCAGAGTTATAGCCAACAAATAGGTCTGTACGGACAGATAGGTTAGTACCGTAGTTCACCTCGTTACCGTTCTCATCCTCACCAATCCAATCGTCATAACCGAATTCAGGGCGAACTCGTGCATTTATCATTAGGCCGTTATCGAAGTTGTAGCCTGCGCGTAGCGACAAGCGGTAGTTCCATTGTGTATAACCAACATAAGTATGAACCCATGCTTTTTCCGTCAATGGAACAAACTTGCCTAGGTTATATTCATAATAGCCATCGGTGTTCACTTCCGCACCAAACTGGATGTCATAAAAGTCAGTAAAAGTAATCCAACCAGTTAAACCTTGAAGACCTACGTTACGCTCTTCTTCATAACGTGTATAGAACTCTATATAAACAGGATTATTATCTAATATATCCTCATTTTCTAAGGAATTTTCTGCCATCGAAATAGTAGGGAACATCATGCTTGCTGCGAGTATAGATAGAGGGGGTATTTTATTCATTTTTTACTCTTTCTTTAATTATTGATTATATTTTTTGTTAGATTATAAAAATTAATATTTAACCAAGAAATTTTATTTTTAATTTTTTTCGATGGTTTTTAGTGCTTGTTTAATATCACCCCATCCGCAGGTTTACTCATCATGCTATTGTAGTAATCGGTTGTGATAATATATTTTCGCATAATTAGGCCAGTAATTAAGAAGAAAATAGCTGGTGTGATCGAGAGTGATAACGACAAGCCTTCTAATACTTCTTGTGTTTTCTCTGCGTCTGCTGAATAACCAAAATATTGCAGTGTATAACCGGTTACAATACCGGATAGGCCCATACCAAGCTTCTGACAGAATGAAATTGCACCCATCGAAATGCCTGATGAATCAATACCTGTTTTCTTTTTACCATAGTCGCTTACCTCAGAAATCAGTGCCCAGAAAATTGGGGTATTAAGATCAGTTAGGAAACAGTAAAGGAAGTAACAAATAACAGCAGCAACGAACTCGCCTTGGCCGACTAAGAAGTAGATCGACAAGCCCATGAGTGCTGAGGCGTACATCGATACGCGGAACACCCGAATCTTACAAAAATGTTTGGTCAGTTTTTTTGACACGATTGCGGCAAGGATGCCACCGACTGACCACATCCCTAGAAAAACGGAAATTTGTACACCAAAACTTGCGCCAGCGTATTCTGTCCCGTAGATAAAGGCGATGTTGCCACGTACCAAGAAGGCAAGCATAAGTGTGATGCAAGCAGAGCACAGCACGATCCATTGGTCGTTTCTAACTAAGCTTTTTAGCTGTTGTTTAACGGGTACAGTGTTTGGCTCTATCTCGATGTGTTCACGAGTTGTGAATGCACAAAATAGAAGACATGCTGCGCCAATCGTGCCAAGAATAGCAAACGAAGTTGCATAGCCTTGTACCTGATCCGTTTGTGATGTCACCCAGAATGGAACCAATGATGTACACATTAGCGTTGCCGTTTTCGCCATTGTGAAGCGCCACGAATTTGCTGTAATACGCTCGTCTGGATTATCCGTCACTACACCAATCATTGAGATGTAAGGAATTGTCACCATAGTGAACATCAACGTATTGAATATATAAGTGCCGTACGCCCAAATGAGCTGCATTTTATAAGTGTCACCAATCGTGGTGAACATCAGGTACATCGAGACACCCATAGGGATTGCAGCAAAGCCAATCCAATGGCGATAGTGACCCCAACGCGACTTGTAACGGTTCGTTGCCCAGCCCATTGCCGGATCGGTTACCGCATCAATAATACGAACCAGTAGCAGTAGCCAACCTGCATCAACAGGGGTTAAACCAACAATTTGAACGTGGAATGCGTAAATCAGCATACCTGCAGATATCATGGATAGGTTGATTGCAGAATCACCTGAACCAAAGCCAATCTTCTCTAAGACCGACATTCTATTTAAAGCCATAATGACCTCACCTTTAATTTAGAAACACGTTATTTAGGAAAAATTTAATAAATCGAGAATAATTTAAATTCTTTGCGATTAAACAGTTGGGGTTACTTGGTGTTCTGCCCCAAATTCCATCTTCAGTACACACCGTCATTCCGGTTGTGTATTCGCCTTTTAATTCGACATGAACTTGTTCTTGGTTATATTCAATATCGCTTTCTTCGAGCAGAGCAAATACAGTAAGAGGGTCGTGAAGAATTGGAGTGAATCCTGTTTTATCAAACCAAGCATCACAACTTTCTATTAGAATCTTTTTCAATTCTGTATTGGCATTATTTTTAGCCTGAGATAAATAGTCACCATCGAAATGACATTTAGTTGTAACATCCAAACCAACTGCACGAATATCAATGCCAGAGTTAAAAACAATATCGGCAGCTTCGGGATCGCAGATAATGTTCCATTCATTGACATGTCGGTAATAACATCCTCCCATTAAAACCAATTCATCAATATTTTTAATTAACTCTGGGTGTTCTTTTATTAGTGTTGCAATATTGGTTAATGGACCAATGGCAACAATGGTTAGTTTTTCCTGTGAGAGAGCATCAGCCATGAACTCGACAGCATGCTCGGTTTCGATAGGCTGGCTATCCATTTTTCCTTGGTACTGGCAGGGGATTTCTTCGTCATCGTTTTCTTCGCCATTAATACGATGTTCACACCCAGCATAGACAGGGATGTCTTCGCGACCTGCTAGCTGAAGCACACGCTTTGCCATTTTGGCTCTTAGGCGCGTGTTCTTGAATACTGTTGTCACACCCACAAGATTGAGCTGCTCTGTCGATAAAGCGAGACCTAATGCCAAAATATCGTCAGCATCATCGCCGATATCAGTATCAATAATAATGTTGCGCATTGTTACTTCCTTACAGTCGCAAGCTTTGCTTCTACTTGCGTCATGGAAGGCATGTTCGCAGCCCCTTCATTCTCTACTGAACACGATGCAAAGGCTGTCGCAAAGCTAATTGATTCCGTTAAGGATTTACCCAGAGATAAGGATGCCGCGAGTGAACCATTAAACGCATCTCCCGCACCACTGGTGTCTATCACCTCAGCGGGGTACGACAAAAAGCGCTTAAATTCATTACCGTCATAAGCTAGACACCCATTGCCGCCCAAGGTAATGATGACGTTGGTTGCCCCCATACGATGAATAAAACGCGCTGCTTGTTCTGCTGTCTCAATATCATGAATCACAATACCGCTTAGCTCAGAGGCTTCGGTTTCATTGGGGGTAATCACATCTACTAGTGGGACTAAGGTATGGACCTGCTCATGGTAAGGCGCTGGATTTAGGATGGTGGTTTTGGCCTGCTCTTTTGCCTTACGCAACATTGCCGCAACCGCTTCAATATTGTTTTCCAATTGCACAAGGACGACGGAAGTTTGCTCTATTTGCGGAGTGAGGTTTTCAATGTCCGCATCACTCACCTTCAGATTTGCCCCCAGGTCCAACACAATGCAGTTATCTTTTTCACGCTCAGAAACCGTGATCAACGCAACACCTGTCGATGAATGGTAGGTTTCAGCTAACGTGAGAGAGGCAAACTGTTGCCTTTCTAGGTGCTGCTTAGCTCGTTTAGCAAAGTCATCATGACCAATTTTGGCAAAGAAGTGCGTGTCTTTTGTTACTTGTCTACATGCGGTGGCTTGGTTTGCCCCTTTGCCACCAGAAAGAAACTTTTTAGATAGGATACGTACTGTTTCTCCCTTTTGAGGGAATGAAGCCACTCGCGAGACAATATCAAGGTTGTAAGAGCCTGCGACAAATACACCTTTATGGTTTGATGAAATATCCATGATTAACGCCTGTTCAAGATTACGTGGTGGCAGTATCTAGAACTCATGCAAGCTGGTATATCTCAAAAAAAGCACTTATTATGCTGTTACTCGGCACAATCCTATTGTTATTACTCCTTAATAACAGAGGTTTTTGGTCTGATTAGTAGACAGCCTGTTATTATTGGTGAAAATATCCTTATTAAACAGGCAATTAAATTTTGTGACCTCTTTACTCATTTTTTCTATCAGAGTATGGGCACATCGTGTACAGCTCGTGATAAAGATCACAGAGGAAACCATGCTAGATCACTCATCAAAGATCACACTTAAGATGCTCCGCTACTTTTTTCAAGTTGCCACGGACAAACACTTCGGCAATGCAGCAAAAAAACTGCACATCTCCAACTCACCATTAAGTGCTCAGATTAAAGAGCTAGAACGAATTATTGGTAGCCCGCTATTTATCCGTGATACACGAACCGTTGAGCTGACTAATACTGGCCAGATTCTTTTTGAGGAGTGTCAGACAATCTTCAGAGTTTTAGATACATCTGTGCGCAAGGTGATCGAGCAGGGAAGAAATGAAAGAAAATCGCTAAATGTCGGACTCATCAGCTCGTTCTTTTGGGCTGGGCTGGGGGATGCGCTGCGCAGTTTTAAAGATGCTTACCCTGATTACGACTTTCAGATCTTTGAGATGACCCCAGAAGAGCAGAAATCGAGCATAGATAAACATAAAATTGATATCGGTTTGGTTCGATTTGCCGACACCATCAATACAACGCCATTGACCGCTGAAAAAATGGTTGATGATGAAATGTGCGTGGTGGTTGCCAACAACCATGCCTTTAAAGACAGAAAAATGATCTCGATTGATGAGCTAAAAGATGAGCAGTTTATCTTTATGCAAAGGCAGGACTCGGCATCATCCAAGTTGATTGTCGATACCTTTATGACACATGGGCATCATATCCATATTGCCCAAGAGGTTTATGAGCCAAACACACTGGTTTCAATTGTGGCAAGCAGTAATCTAGTCTCAATAGTTCCAACTAGTTTTAGCTATCACCGTTGGAGCAATGTACATTTTATTAAGCTCAGAGAAAAGTTACCGGCTCACTTGTGTGCTTTGTATCTTGACAAGAATGATAATGTTGTATTGACAGCTTTCTTCGAGCATGTGACTAATGAATTAATTCGATTTAAAAAACATAGAAGGTAACTATTGGTGATTAGTATCCAACAATACTGGGCACCAAGTTTGGCAATTTTCCATACTTGTAGTTATCCGTAATTCGCTAAATTAGCAAATGCGCTGACAAGCTTTTGTCCACCTTTGAGTTAGAGAGCGCTGCTTTGCGGTGTGTGATCAAGGAATAAACCACGTTTGCCTTTGGCATTTTGAACCTTTGCATCAGGCCGTTGTGTTCCCAAGGGGAGTAATACCTGAACTATGCTTTTTTCAGCTTGGTTCTACTTACACAGCAAGCTCTGCAAGTAGAACACTTCAATGTGGTTGGGCGGTTTTATCTACAGATAACGACTTCTCAAATGATCTTTGAAGTATTGCGCATTCAAGGTTTCACCTGTTGCACCTTTCACCAAATCATCAGTAGTAAGCAGGCTGCCTTTACTCCAAATGTTCGACTCCAACCAAGTGAAGATAGGGGATAGGTCACCGCTTTCAATCACAGAGTTCACATCGACCGTCTTCTTCATTGAAGCCATGAACTGAGCCGCGTACATCGCGCCTAATGTGTAAGATGGGAAGTAACCGAATGCGCCGTCCGTCCAGTGGATATCTTGCATACAACCGTTAGTGAAATTGCCTTGAGTGCTTAAGCCAAGGTATGACTGCATCTTGATATTCCATAACTCTGGAACGTCGGTGTGTTTGATCTTTCCGTTGATCAAGTCACGCTCAATCTCGTAACGCAGGATAACGTGTGCAGGGTAGGTCAGTTCATCAGCGTCAACACGGATGAAGTCTTTCTTCACGCGCGTGTAGATCTTCTGGAAGTTCTCTTTCTCAAATTCTGAGCCTGAGAATTGCTGACCAGCCAAGTTCGCTAAGTGTCCGATGAATGGGTCGCTGCGGCCTACTTGCATCTCGAAGAACAAAGACTGAGATTCATGAATGCCCATAGAACGAGCTTCACCTGCTGGTTGGCCAGCTAGATGTTTTGGTAAGCCTTGTTCGTAACGTGCGTGGCCTGTTTCATGCACAATACCCATTAAGCTTTGAACGAATTCTGCTTCGTCATAGCGCGTTGTGATGCGTACGTCTGAAGGTACGCCACCACAGAATGGGTGAACACTTTCATCCAATCGGCCGTGTTCGAAATCGAACTGAAGCAGCTTCATGACTTCTAAACCTAGAGCTTTCTGTTTCTCGGTCGAATAGATGCCAGATGGTGCGTTAAATTGCTCGCTCGATTGTTTCTCGATCACTTCATCAATCAAGCTTGGTAGCCAGGTTTTAACGTCTGCAAACAAGATATCAAGCGAAGCAGAGCTAGTGCCCGGTTCATAGATGTCCAGCATCGCATCATAAGGCGTTAGATTAGCTGCGTCGGCGCGGATCTGCGCTTCTTCACGAGATAGTTCAACCACTTCACGCCAGTTCTTTTCGAATCCAACCCAGTCGTTGTTACCACGTTGGCTACGCCATGCATGTTCACATTTTGAACCGGCTAGAGATTTCGCTTCAACCAGCTTTTCTGGAAGTAGGTTAGCTTGTTGCCATTGGCGTTTAATTTCACGAAGTGACGACTGTTGTTCGTTGTTCAGCGCTTCGTTTTCAGCGTCTGCAATCCAATCTCCAAGTTGTGGTTGCGTCATTAGGCCGTGAATATGAACCGAAAGCTCGGCCATCGCTTCACTACGAGCTTGGTTACCACCTGCTGGCATCATTGAAGCTTGGTCCCAACCACAAATAGAGGCTAGGTGTTGAAAGCGTGAACATTTTTGAGAGTGTTCGACTAGTTTTTTGAATGCGCTCATTTGACTACTCTTAATTTGGTTTCTTTAAATGATCCTTAGGGCTGTGTCAGCGTTAAGGTTCATCTCTCGTGTACTTTGATTATGGCTCTGCTTTTTAATGACGCCGACCTTCGCAGTCGAAGATATAGCGAGAAAAGCATGAGGCGGTACGATGCCTTGAATTTACTATTTATTAACAAATTAAACTGTTCTATTGTGCACAAAATCAGTGAGTTGTATAGCTGGTGGCAATTGTTGCTTGCGAATTGTTCAGATACACGGTATTGATGATAGATCGCTGAACAAGAATGACAATGATATGGATATTTTGAACTTTGAGGCATTTCTAATTGCCATCACTATTTTAACGCTAACGCCGGGCTTAGATACGGCCTTGGTGATTCGTAATACCAGCCGCTCTGGCTTAGCTGACGGTTGTATGACGAGCTTTGGTATTTGTAGCGGCTTGTATGTACACGCGTTTTTCTCTGCGGTGGGTATATCTGCAATCCTCGCCCAATCCGCAGAGCTCTTTCAAGCCGTTAAGATGGTGGGTGCGGTTTACCTCATCTGGCTTGGCTTAAGCAGTTTACGAGCTTTGATGAAAAACGGTGGCGGTTTGAAGGTCGGAGAACAAGCTCAACAAGCTTACAGTGCAAAGCGTTCTTTGCGTGAAGGCTTCTTGTCTAACGTTCTTAACCCAAAAACGGCAGTTTTCTATCTGGCCTTTTTACCTCAATTTGTAAACTCTGAAGGTTCACCTTTATTGCAATCTATGTTGATGGCTTCGGTACACTTTATGATTGCGATGGTGTGGCAGTGTGGTTTGGCTGGTGCTCTTAATTCTGCTAAAAACTTGCTCAAGAACGCGAGTTTTATGAAGTGGATGGAAGGCGTGACGGGCATGGTGCTGGTTGGGCTAGGTGTTAAGCTTCTGATGGAAGAGCCTGTGTAGCTCACCGTTTCCAGTTGAACATGAATATATGAAAGCCCACGATGTGTCGTGGGCTTTGTGCTTTATTACTGGTAGATCTTTGTACCGATCTTATTCAACAGCGCAGTTATTCAACGACGCTAATGTTCATCTCAGCACCTTCGAAACCTAAGTCACTCAACTCATCGGCGTTAAAGTTGGTGGTAACTTCGATGTCGCCAATGCGCTCAGTAGATTCGTTGACGGAATCAGTACTTCTTTTGCTGCGTAGATTGTTAGTAATTGGTGTTGCTTGTCCAATTTCGATAGTACCTGCAAATTGAGATTCAGCGTAGAAATCTCCAGACACGTAAGAGTGGAAGGGGCGTAAGCTTCCGCCAGTCGCGTATTGCATGCTTGATAAGCCAGCTTCTTTAATCGCCCAGCCCCAATCCCACCATTTTGTTTCACCTGGGATGTAACGGTGATCCCATTGGTAGCGAATGTCGGCAGATTCACTGCTGCCACGACCCATGGTGAAGGTATGAGCCTTGTACGGGCGGTTATCTGGGTGGGAGTGCCACGCGTTGCCACCCCAACGAAGGAAGCCGTTGAATTCAACATCGTAGCTAATATCGGCGTTGAATCGGTACGGGTAAGAGATGCTTGAACGATACAGCTCAACTCGAATCGGTAGCTCCGAATTCGCAGGAACCATAGGACGAGCTTGGAGTGTTACTTGTTCGCTAGTGGAGTTGCCATTTGTTTCTGCGAAGCTTTGATTAGCCTCGAACTTAACAGTGAGCTTAGTTTCGCCAACCAAAGGCCACTTGAAGGTGTTCTCTGTTTGAACGCTTTGTGAGAATCCATAGCTGTTCGTTTTCGACCAGTTTGTTGATTCGTCTACTTTTAGGTCGACCACCACTTGTTGCGCGATGTTGCTGTTGTTTCTTGCCGTCGCGTAAACCGTTTTCACTAGTTCACGATCTGACTCGACAACATCACCATGCCAAAAGTTGTCATCGTTAACGGTGTAGGCAAAATTGTCGACGGTGATTTTGGTTTTTTCATCACAGCGATAGCCACTACAAGAACCATTGTTATTTCCTTGTATTACCCAGCTGTCGCCAGAGCGCTTTATCGTCATGTCTTCGCCAACATACTGACTGTTATTACCGCCAACCCAAGCGTAACCTAGGTTGTGAGCTAAATAGCTTAATGGGCGAACAAAGTCGTTACGGTTGTTCACTAATTCATACTGAACATCGATTTCGCTGCCTTCCTGAACCGATTTGGCGGAATAGTTAGGGATTTCAGATTGGTCGTTGTTTGGGTAACAGAACGTTGACCCACTGCTTGATTGTTTAATTTCGCCATGATAACCCGGCCCCATGATTACCCAGTTTCCTTTTAATCCGGTGATCTGCCAAGTGCCCATACGAGCGACCAAAGCACTCTTCTGCTCTTCGGCTTCATAACGGTCTATAGGACGATAACCAGAGCGACATACATCTTCACCAAGTTGGTCAAACACTATTTGGTCTGGGTAAATCTTCGCATTTACACCGGTTGATAGAACAGACAACACTGCGGTTGCTAAGAGACTTCTGTTTACTGTGATCATTAACAATTCCCTCATTTGTAATTTTTCTATTTTGATAATGTTTTGTGTGCCGTGCAGTTAACAAGACCAGTTCACTTTTTCATGTTGATAAATAGATAGATACTGAAAAGGGTTGAATTAAATTACCCCGTCAATTCAATGGTTTGTATTGTCATTAGTGTTTTTACGATGAAAGAGTATGCAACTAAACGTAAATTGTTTGATGGGGCTCAAACCGTTTTTAGAAAAATGAAGGCCTATTATTCGGGCTTAGACATCAAAATTATTTGACGTTATTTTTGGCGCTTGTATGAATGGTTAATTAGAAGAACAGATATAACCATTCATAATGCTCGTAGTTTTAAGGTGGGCAGGTAGTGAGTGACAAGGAGTAAAAGTCTAACTTGAATACTTTGATTTGCTATCGGTTTTAAAATGCAAACACTTAAAGTAAGGATGACGGTAATAATTGCATTGCTGATAGAATAATGAAAATAACCATCCGTTTTTTATGTGTAATATCGGAAAAGCTTGCTACTTGATAATAGGGCACTTGTTACTAGTGGTTAAACTATCTCTAATTATCGTTTGGCCAGAAGTTGCGTTCGGCCTGTATTACACGTTTTAATGATGGCGAATAAATCATTCGAACTTAAGATATCAATGTTTACCGTTAATGGGTCATCGTTGATTAACAGGTAAGGCGACAATCGGCTGTCATTCATTGTTTTATTTATTTTTTGCACAGAGACTAAGTCGATGGTGCCAGAAATAGAAAAGAAAAGTGATTGAGAAGGGCGGGCTGTTCCCCTGAATCGCAGAACAAGTGGGTCGGGCATGTTGTCATCTTGAACGGACATCAGGTGCAGCACCTTGTTGTTACTTATTTTCGTTAATCCGTCGGTACGTAATACATTGTCATTCACTATTAGGTCCACCACGCTATGTTGGTAGCGATGCTCTTCTTTTGGTTGGGGCGAAGGGATACTCCATATGCCAACCAATAAAACGAATGCAGAAATGAGCGCAACGATTGGCATCATAATTGACCTCTTTCTAGGAATAACGCCAGTTCGGTACTGGCTTGATCTAGTTGGGTTGGCGTGTAAAAGATGTTGACGGACTGGCGTGTGGCTTTGTTGAGAATAGAAAGCTCTGAATACTCAGCTTCTTCGCTAATGTACGCCACACAATCACATTGATACTGATAGAGAATGCTTTCTAGCTCTGGCGTCATCGCCATTTCAGGGGCTTGGAAAACTTGTATTTGACCTATCCACTGCTCGCTGAGTCGGTTAACGGGATTGATATCGCTGAGGTTTCTCTCATTAACCTTAGCAAAAGCCAATAGCGCTGATGCTAACAGTAAGCAGCCAGTGGTGAAGTAGCACAACTTGTTTCGGCTTTCAGCAGTGGGGAAGTAAGCCGAAGAACTTTGTTTAGGGTTAGGCTTAGGTTCGACTGCAACGGCTGCACCGATAGCAATACCATTATTGCCTACAGGTATTAGGTTGCTCGCAGCAACAAGGGGAGTTGTGGCTGCATTATTGACGGGCGAGTCGATCACCACGCACTCATCGATAAGGCGATAGCCCACCTTAGGAACGGTGACGATTGGGGTTTCTTTGATGCCTAATTTAACGAACCCTTGGCGCAGTAAACTTATACTTTTCGCTAGTGACGTATCCCCTATGAACTCGTTTCCCCAAGCGAAGCTAATAATATCTTGCTTGTTAACAATATCGGGTGAGTTTTTATGTAATAACTCCAGGACCCGAGTTTCACGGTATCCTACTTTAATAGAACGTTCATCGTTATAAATACGGTTTTTAATCGGGTCGAATCTGATCATATAGCCAACGTTTTATTTTTATTATAATTCTCTCTACAATGTAGATGACTATAAACTGACTAATATATGAATTAAAGTCACATGTTTTATTCTTCTGGTTTTTGTGTTGTTGAAAAAAAAAGAAATTTAATATTTTTGTGACAAAACGCCGACACCTACACACAATCTGTTAAATATAAGTAATATCTAATTAAGTGTTGGTTTTATTAGTGTCCTTTTTAGTAGTCTTCTATTTGCTTTATTAAATCGCATAGTAGTCGATTTAATATTCTTGTTATTTATAAGGGCATATGTTCTGCATAATAATTGAAGACGTTTCGCTATGTGATGAAAATAAAAAAGCCCGCCGTTGAGTGCGGGCTTGGTATTCAATCAATTCAGGTTACGCTTTAACTGCTTCACAATCTTTTGAAGAAGTTAACGGTTTGAAGAATAGCTTGGTTTCTTCGATAACAACGTGGCGCAGCAAGATAAGCCCGATTAGGTTCGGAATTGCCATTAGGCCGTTCACGATATCGGCTATTATCCAGATCATGTCGAGCTTCAAGAATGCACCAGAAGCCACCAAGGCGATGAAGATGATCTTGTAAGGCAAGACTGCTTTGGTGCCTAGCAAGAACACAACACAGCGCTCACCGTAGTAGTTCCAACCTAAAATTGTTGTAAACGCAAAGAAGATTAAGCCAACAGAAACCAACATAGGGCCAAGGGTGTCTGCATTCAAACCAACAGCGAACGCATGAGTGGTCATCGCAGCGCCTGAAAGGTCCGTCTGCCACGCACCCGTTAAGATAAGCGCCAAGCCTGTCATCGTACAGATGATGATGGTATCGAAGAAGGTACCTGTCATAGAGACAAGTCCTTGTTTCACACATGAGTCTGTTTTAGCCGCTGCTGCAGCCATTGGTGCGCTACCTAGGCCAGATTCGTTCGAGAACACACCACGAGCGATACCTGATTGGATAGCAAGCATGATGCTCGCGCCAAAGAAACCACCGGTTGCTGCTGTGTTGGTAAACGCAGAAATAACAACAAGGGTAATAGCATTCAGTAGTTGGTCTGCATTTGAAATTAGAACGCTTAAACACGCGACGACGTACATAACCGCCATAGTAGGAACAACTTTCCCTGCCACTTTGGCTATAGATTGGATACCACCAAGGGTTACCACCGCCACCAATATCGTAAGAACGACAGCAGAGATCTCACGAGAAGCGCCAAATGAGATTTGAGTTGCGTCTAAGATAGCGTTGACTTGTGGGAAGGTACCGATACCGAAGCAAGCAACACCGAGCGCGAAGACAGCGAACATTACCGCCAAGATTCGTGAGCCGACACCGTATTGCAGGTAGTACATTGGGCCGCCAACCATTTCGCCATTGCTATCGGTTCTGCGGTATTTAACGGCAAGTAGACATTCTGCGTATTTGGTCGCCATACCAAATACTGCGGCAAGCCACATCCAGAATAGCGCACCAGGGCCACCAATCTTGATTGCGGTCGCTACACCAACGATGTTACCTGTACCAATGGTTGCTGAAAGTGCAGTACACAAAGCTGCGAAACTCGATACGTCACCCGTACCAGATTTGTCTTTGCTGAATACCATTTTCAGTGCAGTTGGGAGGTGTCTAAACTGGAGTAAGCCTAAGCGAAAAGTAAAGTAGATACCTGTACCCACTAGCAGAATAAGCAGTGGTGGTCCCCAAACGAATTGGTTGATGGTTTGTAGTGTAGCTTGTAGGTGGTTCATAGATTCCCCTTAATAAATTAAAAATTTAAGGAGAAGAGGGAAGGCAGTGCAGATCGCAGGGATCGGGAGCACTACTTAATACATACGGATTTCTAGATAGAATTCTTTTGTTAATTAAGGCTGTTGCTTTCCACTCCTCTGTCCTTTTGCCTGAGAGTTTCACTTAGCGAATCACTTATAGATAAGTAACGGGCACTAAGCTTGCTCCTTCGGCGACCGATCTAACGGTTCTCTCCAGAGGTTCCTCCAACGACAGTCCTCACTTTTCTGGATTTCTCCAGCATAAAGCACCTGAAAGATTTACTTCTTCGGCGGGTCAATCTAACTAAATGTTAATATTTAGTTAAAAACCACTCTCCTGCAGTCTTCATCGGAACAATTACCTAAATAATTAGGTAATCTGTAGGCGTATCCTAGATCATATAAAATGTGATGTCAGCTACAAAATATCTGTTTGCACAAATGTTGTTCAACTAAATGATCAAACAACGAGTCTCTGACGTAACTTGCTTATTTAAATGGTATAAAATAGAGAAACAAGGAGGAGTTATGACTCGACTAATAGCGATTGTTTTTTTATTGGCTTTGGCATTTGTACTATTTCGTTATCGGACAAACGAAAAACTGCAAAAATGGGTAGTGATAGTTATCGTTAGCAGCTTCCTTTTGTATACTGCCAGCTTGATGATTTCGGAGTTAACTCGTTAACCCTGCCTGTAAACAGGTGGTATGAATGTGTTAGCAGAGCTTAAGTGCTTCTGGCTTGAGCGATAGGTTTAACTGAGCCTACACTATCAGTACTGGCATTCGTGTCAGTGACCGCGTAACGTTAAACAAATTTTTGGGAGTACCCGCTAGTGAACCAGCAATCTGGACAAAGCGAACAAGATGAAGTGGTTGTTATTGAAGAACGCGATAAGCGCAGTCAGCTCTATATCGGCATTGCTGCTGTCATAGGTTTAGCACTGGGTGGCTTAATTGGTTCTACAGTTACGGCTTCTAAGTGGGAGTCCACTTATCAGGTACTTGAAACTCGATATCAAGAACTGCATGACAGCAGAGCACAGTTGATGACATCCGTTGAAACTAAAGTGGCAAAAGTTGATACCGAAATCGATGCGAAAGTAGAAGCTGCTCTAGTGAAACAAACGGAAGAGCATCAAAAAGAACTCCAAGAATTAGCAAAACAGTCTTCGGTTTTAGAGAAGGCGAACTACTCGTTAGAGCAACAGCTAAATGAACAGAAGCAAACGTTAGAGCAAACTCAGCAAGACAACCAGAAACTTAATCGTCAGGCTGACATGCAATCGACTTTGTTTGAGCGTTCGCGTGAAGTTTTCCGAAAAGAATTACAGATATCTCAAGAACTTGAAAAGCTTGAGAAAGAAAGAGATCAACTCGAGCAGAACCTTAGCTCTCTTAAGAAAGCGTGTGATGTTTACTTAGACGGTACATCATGGGATGCGAAATCTGACGCGTGTGAGAAGCAAGATAACGCTAACTCTCGACTGAGTGATATCAGACAAATGATTGAAGTGCACACCATGGATCTCAAGCAGATCAAAACGCTCACTGAAGAGATGGGTCTATAAGCCGCAGGCTTTACCAGCCTAACATTGGTTTACAGTAAATATTGAAACGCCCACATCACACACGTGATGTGGGCGTTTTGCGTTTTCTCAGGAGCATGCGTCGGTGCTTTCTCATTATTGATTATTTGCGTGTTTTCATTGTTTGCTTAGATATTTGTGAATAGTTACGTATAACCATAATGATATGTCACTTGTTGTCTATTTAATGACTTTGCATACATATTTTTAGATCAGAGTCGCTGCATAATAGTGTTGTTCAGGATGAACACGCAGTCGATTGCTCACTCGCATTTGGCTGCTTTGACGACAAGGGATGGAGTGATGCCAGGGTATCTTTGTGAGAACTGCACCATAGCTTATTGTTTCGATGATTGTCGCTCGCCATTAGCGCAAAAAGAGATGATCGAAGTAGAAGAGTTGGTTCGTCGTGTCGATGTTGAACACGATAGTGAAAAGGGCGAAAAGAGTGAGCAGGGCATTGAAGATAAAAATTAACCTAATCATTCAGACATAAAAAATCCCCACAAGCCAAGCTGGTAGGGATTTTGAATAAGTTGCAGTCCTGTTCTCGCTTTCTCAAGCAAAGGGTCTTACAAAAATTTTTAGAACAGTTTCGTTTTTAGAGCTGTATCGTTTCTTAGAATCCAGTTAGCTACTAGAGCAACCTCATTCCACTAAACGTTATTTCTCATACGTTTTAATTTCGCCTGATTTCACACGAGCAACAAACGATTGCAGTTCTTTCTTCACAACTGGCATCAAGAAGTACAGACCAAGAATGTTGAAGATAGACATCGCAAAGATAGCCGCATCAGAGAAGTCGATTACCGCACCAAATTGAATCGTGGCACCAATAACAACGAACACACAGAACATCACTTTAAAAATCAGCTCCGTTGTTTTGCCTTCACCAAATAGGTAAGTCCAAGCTTTAAGACCGTAGTACGACCAAGAGATCATGGTAGAAAACGCAAACATGATTACTGCGAGAGCGAGTGTGTATTTGAATACTTCTGCCGTTTCAGTAAACGATGCAGCAGTCAGCGTTACACCTGTTAAACCAGAACCATCGAATGGACCTACGTTTAAGCCAGCGATAGTGATAACCAATGCTGTCATTGTACAAATGATTACTGTATCAACGAACGGTTCTAATAGTGATACTAGACCTTCGGTGATTGGTTCTTTTGTTTTAACCGCTGAGTGAGCGATAGCTGCTGAACCTACACCTGCTTCGTTCGAGAACGTTGCACGTTTCAAGCCTTGAATTAACGCACCAATGAATCCACCAACAACACCTTCACCAGTAAATGCACCTGTAAAGATTGCGCTGAACGCAGGGCCAACTTGATCAAGGTTAGAACCGATAACAATCAGAGCCATACCGATATACAGAGCAGCCATCCAAGGAACAACTTTTTCCGTTACCGATGCGATAGAAGGCATACCACCAACAATCACAGAGAAAACTAAAGAGGCAAGTACAAGGCCAGTGATCACACCGTATTCACTTGGTACATCAAATGCGTAAGTTAACATGGCGTGTGCTTGGTTAGCTTGGAACATGTTACCGCCGCCCAATGCGCCCAAAATACACATTAATGCGAAACCAATAGCGAGCACTTTACCTAGTCCGCCTAAACCTCTCTCACCAAGACCTTGACTTAGGTAGTACATTGGACCACCCGAAACAACACCTGAAGGTAGGATAGTTCGGTATTTCACACCTAAGGTACACTCACAGAACTTAGAAGCCATACCCAGAAGGCCACACAAGATCATCCAGAATGTCGCGCCAGGACCACCAATCGCAAGTGCAGCACCCACACCGGCAATGTTACCAAGCCCGACAGTACCAGAAAGCGCCGTTGTTAACGCTTGAAAGTGAGAAACCTCACCGTCCTCTTTAGAGTTAGGGTCGGTATACTTACCTTTGATAATGTCTATCGCCATGCCGACACGTTTAAATTGAACAAAGCCAAAGTAAACAGTGAAGATGATCGCAGCGAGCAACAGCCAGCCAACAATCACGGGGAAGTTAGCTTCACCAATCGGTACACTTTTAAATATCAGCCCAACGAACCAACCTGTGTATTCGTTGAAAAACCCATCAACACTTTGACTTAAGTTGCTGATAGCTTGGTTAAATGATCCTTCTTCTGCAAATGCACTGGAACTAAACAATAATATAAACCCAAAAAATAATTCACGTATGTTTTTCATGGTTTTCCCTGTCTTTTTAATAAATTATGTTTGTTGCTGTTGTGTTTGTTTTCTATTTGATTTGTATATCTCAGCGGTATATCTACTTCATTCGACGGCAACATAAACGGCTGTAGCTAGGTCTAAAAACGAAATAAATATAAGTACTGATCTTGCTTTATATGGATATCCTTTTGGTATGTGCACCAATAAGACTATGGTATTCGGGCTACCAAGTCCTACTGATAATCCTATACATAAAAATAATGCCAACAAAGAAATTTTTACAATAAATTTACAATTGTTCGGGTTTTGTCATCATTTTGGAATAAGTCGGTGCTTTTTAGGCTGAGAACAGTATATGCAGTAGTTGTTTTAGGGACGGGTGAAGGAGAATTCAGAGTGATGGGCTTTAGGGACATAGGGGGGACATAGAGGGAACGTAGGAGAGTTCGAGTATTCGATATGTTTTGGCGGTGTTTAAACATTCGAAGGCTGAAGGTGTATTCGGATCTGAGGATATTAAAAAAGCCCTTTATCAGAGCTTTTTTAATGAGCGGAAAGCATGAATACTTTCCGCTAGAACATAAAACTAAACGGCTCGATGACTATTGCTATTGCCAACCGTGCCTTTGCTGGATTTGTGGTAGAGCTTAAGTGCCAATAACGAACCCCACAATAAAACCTGTCCCCATAGTAATGTCCATTGAGACGCCACTTCTTGCCAAGATGCACCCATCTGATTAAGTGCTAAGAAACCTTGGATCGCCGGTGTGCTTGGGAACAGCTGTGATAACAAAACTAACCATTCAGGCATCATTTCAACCGGCCAGATAAAACCTGAAGAAAAGATCAGTGGCATTGAACTGATTAACACTACAACCGTGACCAGCTCTCTTCTTGGTACTAGCTCACCGATAAAAATCCCGATCAAACAACTGGCCAATAAGAAAGGCAGCAGTAGAGTTAGAATTTGAGTCATAGAGGCGAGCAAGTTGATCCCGTACATCGAAAAGCTAGCGCCGAAGTAGTACATCGATAATAGGTAGTAGATGCCAACTAAGGTGCAACAACGAGCAAGGATCAACTTGGCTGGTGGCGTTCTACTCCAATATCCGAATGTCGATTGAGCATTTTGCGTAGCGCCAACTAAACCAGAAGCCATGGCTAGGGTTTGTTGCAGAATCAACACAAATACAGCAGGAACAACATAGTCGATGTATCCCATGCGACTATTGAAGGTTGGCTTTAGGTTCAAGCTAAAGGCGCTGTAGCCTTTGGCTGCGGACTCTAACGGCACACCTTCGACTAACAAATGGCTGACCTTAACTTGCGCAGCTAACGTACCACCGGCCTTGGCAAGCCCTTCAACAATGGTTCCGTAGACCAAGAAGTAAGAAGCATCACCAGCGTAAGAAAGTGTCGGGCTCTTACCGAGCAGCAAGTCCTTATAGAAATCTTCTGGAATGACAAGGAATCCGCCAATCTCTTGGTTAAGCACGGCTTGTTTTGCATCGGCGATGGTGGAGTCTCGACGAACCAATGCGATTTGAGAGGTGGCATCCACCATTCGCTCTAATTGGTAGCTGCTTTGACTCTTGTCCAAGTTCACAACTGAGGCTTTCAGTTGTTGAGGAACTTGGTTCGCGTAAGGCAATGGATACAAGAATGAATAGAAGACCACACCACCAAATACCGTAAGAAGCACGACAGGGTTGCGCAATACCGCTAAGAGTTCTTGCTTGAGCAGTTGAGTAAAGCTCATCGTTTTACTCCTTGTTGTGCAGTTAGAGCTGATTGCGCCAAGTGTTTCTTAATTAACAACATCACCACCAAAGCAGGAACCGCGTACCACAACATAGAAGAGAGGTTGATCAAAGACTGTGCTGCGCTCGCGCCATAACTAGACTGCGCCGTTTGTACTTCGATGTAATGACTCACGGGCAATAAGCTTCTCCAAATTTGAGCTGCCGTGTTCATGTCTGTCACCGGAAAGGTAATGCCCATGAACGCAAAACTTGGTGCCGTAAATGCGCCAGCGAAACTCATCGCCCTTGCAGGATCAAGTGTTAAGAAGAAAAACATACAACCCATGATGATACAACTTATGACGGTTAGCAGTTGGGCAACGGTCAATGCCACAAAGCTGCCGTTAAATGGCCAGTCTAAGAGCACATAGAACCAAAAACTAAACGCGATACCAAACATAAAAAACAAGACAAGGTAGGGCGTTAATGTTGATGCGAGTGACTTCATAGGGGCGTTGGATAACCAAGCGTGAAGGCCGCGAGCCCTAACGTTTGCCGTCAAAACCAATATCGTGCCCACCACAATCATGATCTGCCACAGTGCAGGAATAACCGCAGACACCAAGAACTGAGCATAACTGGTGTTCTTGTTGAACAGTGGTGTGATCTGGCTTTGCACTGTTACTGCTTGGCCTAATGCGGATTGCACCGTGGTATCACCGTGTGACAGCTGTTTCACGACTTCAAGTTGCGCGTTAAAAGTCCCTTGAGCCTGTAGCAATGCAGAGTTCACCAGCTTACCGATTAAGATAAATTGGCTGTTATAGAACACAGACACTTGCGGATTCAAGCCGAGCAGAAGGTCTCGGTCGAAGTGCCTTGGTATCACAACATAGCCATAGATATCGCGTTCGATCATCGCTTTCGCCGCATCACTCGCAGAGCTGTATTTCTGAGTGACTTGCAGCGTTGGTGACGCATCAACAAGGCGTGTGAACTGTTGCGAGATTTGACTGTGCTCAAGGTCGACAACTGCGACCGGTAAGTCACGAGCGATCCCTTGTGAAAAAATCAGCCAGATACTGGCAGCAAGCAGCAAAGGAATCCAAGTTAGGCAAGACAACAACCATTTGTCTTTGCGGACAATCGCCCACTGCCTAAGCAAGGTATTCTTCGCTCTATGATGCTCAGTTGATTGCGAGCCTCTAGATTGCGATCCAGTATATTGAGAGTTAGCAGACATAAGTCACCTAAAGCTCAACCACTAGGCTCATGCCCATACGCAGTGTTTCGTTCGTATCGACAGGGTGCGCTTCTACTTCAAAAGTACGTAAATCGAAGCCTTGTGCTGCGTCTGTTGAGCGCCAAGTTGCGAAATCACCCATTACGGCGATGTGAGTTACTTGGAAAGTTAATGATTTATCCAGAGCCGGTAGGTACGCCTCAAACTGGCTGCCTTTCTCGAAATGCTTAAGCATGTCTTCACGAACATTGAGCACAGCCCAAGCATCCTTGGTGTCGATAACAGTTACAACAGGGAAGCCTTGTGGTGCGAGTTCACCGCTGCTTAATAGAACCTGAGAGACTTCGCCATTAAACCAGCTGTGGATCTGTGTGTCTTTTGCGTAAGCTTCAACTTCCGCTACCGCGCCAGCTGCCATTAACGCTTTTTGAGCGGCTGCCACTTTGGTTTCGTCACGAGCACCTTCTTGCGCTAATTGATACATTTGGAATGCAGCGCTTTCGGTGTACTTTGCCGCTTGCCACTGTGTTTTGGCTTCATCGCGTTTTTGCTCGGCAACCACACCATCGTTGTAAAGGTTGTTTACACGTTGGTAGGTTTTGTCCATCAGATCGGCAGCTGCTTTGGCTTTTAACCACTGGTCTTTAGCGGCTTGGATCTGTTGAGTACGCGCGCCATTCTCTGCTTCTTGTGCTAATGCACCAGCGGCTTTCTGACCGGCCTTTGCTTGTTCTAATTTCGCATCAATCTCAGGGCTTAATAGAGAGAAGATCAATTCGCCTTTTTCAACCGAATCGCCTTTGCGCACGAATATTTCATCAATTCTGCCAGGTACTTTCGATGAGATGCTGTATTGCTGCGCATCGATTTGACCTTGAAGCTTAACCGGCTGAGGTTGATAAGCTTGATAGAAACTGTATCCGACCCAGGCAATAACGCCGATACCAACTAAAGATAGAAGAAGGGGCTTAATAGGTTTCATGAATTATCCTTTTGACTGGCTAACGGTGTCTGTTTTTGAGTCGAAATCAGACGGAACAGAAGAGGTTAAGTAACTTGAGTAAGCATTCATTTCGCTGGTTAGCGCTAACAGCTTGTTGAGAGAGATTAGGTATTTGAAGCGAGCAGCAGATTGCTGGGTTTTAATGCTCGCAAGATAAAGCTCTGCATCAACCACTTCTAATGAGTTAGAGAGCCCTTGTGTGAAGGCTTTTTTACGAAGTAATAGATTTTCCTGAGCCAAAGACAAGCTTGAGTTTAGGCCTTGAACCTCTTCAATCGCTTGGTTTGCTTCAAGGTAAGTTTTTTGTACCAATACGGTTAAGTCTTGCTTGGCTTGTGACTTAAGGAATTGAACCTGTGATACGGCACTGTGAGCGGCGGCGACTTTGTCTGAACGGCCTGAAGTGTCAAGCAGTGGCACATTCACACCGATGCCAACCAGCCAATCGGGTTTCATTTCACTGGCTAAAGAGTCATCTTCATACAGGCTGTAATCACCATAAAGATAAACTTCTGGGTAGTATTTACCTTTCTCGGCTTTAATTAAGCTGCTTGCTTGTTTCTCTTTTGCATCAAGAATCTTAAGGCCGGGATAGGTCATGAGTGTCTGGTCAATGAACAAGTCCATATGAGGCAGGTTCTTATTGATAAACAGTTGTTCAGAGGGTTCTACACTTTCACTTTGACCAAGGATCTGAGTCAGCGCCAATTGAGCAATTTTAAGATCGTTCTGAGCTTTCGCGTGTTCAACAATGGCTTTATCTAAGGAAGCATCGGCTTGTAGACGTTCTACTCGGGCGATTTGTCCTTGCTGTTCAAGCTTGATGGCGAAATCACGATGTTGAGTTAGGCCAGCTTCTACGGCTTGGCGAGTTTTCACCACATCTTCCGCTAAGATCACCGAGAAGTAATACTTACTTAAGTCTTCGTAGCGAGCTTGTTTCTCCATCAACAGTTGGCTTTGCGCTTCTTCGCTTTTACCTTCAGCCGCATTTTGCGCAGCGGTTATTCGACCACCAGTGAAGATAGGCCACACCGCGCGAATAGAAGAGCTGAAGATATCTTGCTCGGTAATCGTTGAGGTAACACCACCTAACTGAGCTAAGAAGGGAGCAAATGCTGGATCTACGCCGCTTAAGCTGTCGCCGAACTGTTCACCATTAATCGTCACATCACTATCAAGGTGCGTGTAGTTAGCCCCTAAGGTAATAGAAGGAAGATTGAGGCTACTTGTTGAGTTCTGAAGGTGTTGATAACGTTCAACGTTGGCTTGTTGAGCCGCAAGTGAGTTGTTGTTTTCTTGCAATATTTGCCACGCTTCAGAAAAAGTGAGCGGAGCTGCATAGCCTGGCGAAGCCATAGTGCCGAGAAGCATACTGGCGATCGCAAGGTATCGGAATTTTGGTTTGGTCATCTGCATTAAATACCAATTAGAGTATTAACTCTAATGTTAACAGGGCGATAGTCATTTGTCTTGAATAGATTGTCTCATATGAATAGAAATTCTCATAACTCGTTAATCAAGTGTAAATAAGATTGAGTGACGTGAATATCAAAGATAAATGAAACTTAAAAAGCACGCATAAGCGTGCTCTTTAAGTTCAGTATAGAAGTGTTTTTACAAAATGAAGTGGCTTATTTAAAGCTAGGACAATGGTGATCGGCGCGCCATACCAATTGTCTTGAACCTTGCATTGTTTGTAATAAATCTCTACCTGACATTTGCGGGAATGCTAACAATACCTTGAGATCGAGTGGGGAGGTACCATCTTTCTCATAGGCTCTTACGTGAGTAAAAGTCGATTGTAAGTGTTTGAACAGCATAGTCTTAGTAAGACAAATTCCAAAGTTATCGCGTTTCATTGCCTTGTTTCCTTTTCAACAATGTTTATACGTTATGTTTGTTATCCTGTTTCTATTGGACGTTGCCACTGATCGATACTTCCTGCTCATCAATGCTTTATTATTGGGTGCTGCTTTTATCAGTCACCTCTTCGTTGTCTGGCTAGCCGAGTTTGAAATAACGATGGATGAATAGGGGAGAATACTTAATCCGTTTGTCCATCATTCGTAACGGCGAGCGTGCAACTTTTAGTTATAGATACGTCCAGCGAGCGAAGGGTTGTTACTATTTTGTTAATCGAAATTTCGATTTAAAGCGCGGTCTGAAAATCATGAACTATGGCTTAGCAACAATAAACTTCTTCATATGCAACCATTATAATTGTATTTATTTTAAACAACCTAAAAAACACCTAAAAGCTTAGTGATCTAGCTCAATATTTATTCGTTTATTTTGGTTTTTAATCTAATCCGTTCTAAAAATGAACGATTAATCGAAATGAACAACGTAAAGGATTATCAATTAACAATCTGCTCAATTATTTAGTTGAGTAGCAGTCACAAATTCACGTCCCTAGAAAGGTCATGCGATTAACTTGGTGTTAACATTGATCGTCTAACACTAGGGACGGTGGAATATGAAATGGAGCAGTATCAGTTTCCGTAAAAGGTTACTGATTATCATGACGGTCACTGGCCTCGTTGAACTTTTGATTCTTGCAGCGGCTGGTTTTTACTACATCAAACAATCTCAAGAACAAGAGATGGGTTTGAAAGCGTTAGGTGTTGCTGAATTTCTATCTGAATCGCCACTTGTCACCAGCATTATTCAAGAAAATGGAACGTTGGACCCTAATGGCGTTCCCTACGTTTTGTCTGAAGAAACCCAAGTTAAATTTCGTAACCTTACTCAGCTCATTGGCGCGGCGTTTATCGTTGTTGGAGATGATAAAGGTATCCGCCTGATTCACCCTTACGATGACAGGCTCGGTAAACCCATGCGTGGTGGCGATAACCAAAAAGCATTGGTATTGGGCGAGTCTTATGTGTCGACAGCCAAAGGGTCGCTGGGTTTTTCAGTTCGTGGTAAATCCGCGGTAAAAGACACTCAAGGTACCGTTATTGGGGTGGTGTCAGTTGGTTACTTATTGGATTCTTTACAAGATCGAATCGAACCTTATTTAGCCTTTTTGATTGTGATGGCGTTGCTGGTGGTTGCGGTCAACGCTTTGATTTCGAGTTATGTATCTCGCCGTTTTCAACGCGCTATTTTAGGCTTTGAGCCTGAAGAGATAGGCCGGTTGTATGTTGAGCTAGATGTAACTATGAGTACCGTGAAAGAGGGCATTCTGAGCATCGATAAGCACGGCATTTTACGTTCAATTAATAAGAGTGCCTGCGATATTTTATCGATAGACAGGGATAAAGCACTCAACCAACAGCGCCTTTCTGATGTATTGCCAGGCAGTGATTTAGAACAACTGCTATCAACCGGCGACACTGACCACGATGTTGAATTGTATTTGAACAATAAGCGGATTATTGCCAACCGCAGCCCGATTATAGTGGCTGGTGAGGTGGTCGGGGCGGTATCGAGTTTCCGATTACGCGATGAAATCAACGATTTAACAGACCAGCTCTCACAAACCAAAGAATATGCAGATCTACTGCGTTCACAAACCCATGAGCATCAAAACAAGCTCAACACAATTAGCGGCTTGATCCAGATGGGCGAGTTGGATTCAGTACAGCAACTGATTGGCCAAGAAACGGCGCACTATCAAAGCTTGATCGAGTTCTTGCGTGAAACCGTTAAAGACCCGCTCATCGCAGGTATGCTCCTTGGGAAAACGGAGCGCGCGAGAGAAATTGGTTTAGAGCTTAAAGTGGAAGAAGGCTCAAGGCTTGAAGCTCTGCCTAGTTGGTTGAACGCGGATGACGTTGTCACAATTCTCGGCAACCTGATTGATAACGCCTTTGACGCCACCATGACGGCTATTAAGCAAGAGGGGCAAATTGCGCCAGCGCGTCGGGTTATTGAAGTTTCAATCAGTGATTTTGGTAATGAAATTATCGTAGAAGTAGAAGACAAAGGGTGCGGTTTGCCGAAAGAGTTGGCAACCAAAACACTTACCGAAAAAGGCGTATCGAGCAAAGCGAAGCAAAATCGTGGTGTGGGTTTGTATCTGATAAAGCAGCTGGCAGACCGATATCAAGGGCAGCTTGAAATGGTCGACAACCACGATTTTGGCACGCGAATGACGGTTTATCTGCCAAAAGAAGAACAATAATTATTAAGCACGAAGCGATCTTGTGAAGATCATCGTGACGGAAAAAGCATGGTTAAAGGAAGAACATAAATGAACGCAATCACGAGAGTCATGGTCATTGAAGATGATATTGCGATTGCAGAGCTACACCATCGTTATTTAGAACAGATGGGTGGCTTTGACGTGGTCGGCATTGCCACTACACAGTCTGAAGCGCTGATGCAACTGGACATCTTAAAACCGGATTTGGTGTTATTGGATGTGTATCTGCCGGACGGGTGTGGGCTCGATATTCTTAATCACGTAAGAGGGAGCAATCAAGGCTGCGATGTTATCTTGATTACTGCTGCTCGAGATGTGGATACGCTGCAGCAAGCAATGCGTGGTGGAGTGGTCGATTATCTATTGAAACCAGTGATGTTCCCTCGCTTGGAAGCGGCACTGAAAAAGTATCAATCTCAACAGCAAGAGTTTGAAAGTGTGTCGGATTTGAATCAAGGTTTGGTTGATAAGATGCTGCAAGCCAATGCCAAAGCGGACTCTGGAAAAGTATCCACCTTACCCAAAGGCATTGATGGCGTAACGTTGGACAAAATCAGAGCCATTTTTCAGCAAGCTGATGCCGTCAATATTACCGCCGATGAAGCCGGAGAACGAATTGGTGCTAGCCGAACCACCGCCAGACGCTATTTAGAATTTTTGATTACCACTGGTGAGTTAGTCGCGGACTTAAATTACGGTACCGTGGGGCGTCCGGAGCGCTGCTACAACAAAGCGCAAAGATAAACACGACATCATCACAATAAATATAAAGCCAGTTGAATAAGCTGGTTTTACTTTTCTCTTCCTTTCCTATTGCTCACTCCACCGACCAGATAGCGTTCTTTCTTGACTACACTGTTTGAGGATGCCGATTTGCTTCTCCCTCGGGTCAAATGAATGGAACTATCGATTAGAATTTGTTCGAAATGAGTCAATATTTAATCGATTGCTTTCACAGTGGTTGATGTAAATCAAATAGTCATAGACAATACTGTCCCGAATAGAGGTGATAGCTTTCACCCTCGTTTACCAAACGCATTCTCAAATTTAATAGGTGCTTACTATTGATGTAATAGTTAAGACCTATTATCTATTTTCGTATGTCGCTGATACCTTTGGCGAATACTAAAAACCTTGTTTTTATAGGAAAGATGATGGTAATACCTGAAAACAGCAGCATCGTTATTTTTGGTGCGTCGGGAGATCTAACTTACCGCAAGTTAATTCCTGCTCTATACCACCTGTATGCTAGCAATCAACTACCAGAATCCTTTGCGATTCTTGGAGTGAGCCGTACTGAGTACAGCGATGAGTCTTACCGTGAGAAGCTGAAGAAGTCTCTTCAGGAAATGGAAAAAACTGAACCAGAGACGCTGAATGCATTTATCGAACATCTGCATTACCAAGCGATCAACACTTCAGATGTAGACGACTACGCTCGTTTAGCACAACGTCTAGACAAGCTTGAGCAAGACTACCAATTCGAAAACCATAACACGCTGTTCTACTTGGCAACCCCGCCAAGCCTATACGGTGTTATCCCAGCAAACCTTGCTGCGCATGGCCTTAACGATGAATCGAACGGCTGGCGTCGTCTGATTATCGAGAAGCCATTTGGTTACGATCTAGCATCAGCTCAAGCGTTGGATGAAGAGATCCATCATCACTTCCAAGAACACCAGATTTACCGTATCGACCATTACCTTGGTAAAGAGACGGTTCAAAACCTTCTAGTGCTTCGTTTCTCAAACGCGATGTTTGAACCACTGTGGAACCGTAACTTCATTGATTACGTTGAAATCACAGGTGCTGAGTTCCTTGGCGTTGAAGAGCGTGGCGGATACTACGACGGTTCTGGCGCAGTTCGCGACATGTTCCAAAACCACCTGCTGCAAGTGCTAGCGATGGTAGGTATGGAGCCGCCTGCGCAAATTAACGCTGATTCTATTCGTGATGAAGTGGTTAAAGTGCTTCAGTGTCTGAAACCATTAGAAGAAGATGATCTGCGTAAAGACTTAGTATTAGGTCAGTACACAGCATCAGATGTTCGTGGTCAGCACCTACTAGGTTACCGTGAAGAGCATGGTGTAGCGGATGATTCTCGTACCGAGACTTACATCGGCTTGAAAGCTCACATCAATAACTGGCGTTGGAATGGTGTTCCTTTCTACGTACGTACGGGTAAACGCTTACCAACACGTGTGACTGAAATCGTGATTCACTTTAAGAACACGCCACACCCAGTATTTGGTCAAGATGCACCAGAGAACAAGCTGATTATCCGTATCCAACCGGATGAAGGTATTCAGATGAGCTTTGGTTTGAAAGAGCCAGGCGCAGGCTTCAAAGCAAAAGAAGTGAAAATGAACTTCTCTTACTCTGACTTGCCTGAAACTCAGATGCTGACGGCTTATGAGCGTCTTCTTCTTGATGCACTGAACGGTGATGCGACTCTGTTTGCACGTACCGATGCGGTAGAAGCATGTTGGAAGTACGTTCAACCAATCTTAGACTTCAAGCAAGATCCTCAAGCACTGTTTGGCTATGCTTGTGGTACTTGGGGCCCACAGGAAGCAGATGAACTTCTGCAACGTGATGGCCGCGCATGGCGTTTCCCATGCAAAAACTTAACAGACACGGATTACTGCGAACTATGATCAATCACAAGATCTTTGCAACGCCTGAACTGGTTGTTGAAAACCTAGCAAATGAAATGAAAGCATACAGCGAGCAGGGCACACCTGTTCACATTTCACTGTCTGGTGGCAGCACGCCAAAAATGCTTTTCAAGCTTTTAGCACAGGCGCCTTACGCGGAAGGTATTCAATGGAATAACCTTCACTTCTGGTGGGGCGACGAACGTTGCGTTGCACCAGACGACGCTGAAAGCAACTTCGGTGAAGCAAACGCATTGTTGTTTACTCAAGTAAACCTTCCTGCTGAAAACATCCACCGCATCCGTGGTGAAGATGAACCAAAAGCGGAAGCAGAGCGTTTCGCAAAAGAGATGGCAGACGTAATCCCAACAGAAAACGGTACGCCTGTATTCGATTGGATTCTGCTTGGTGTTGGCGCAGACGGCCACACAGCTTCACTATTCCCGGGTGCAACCAACTACCAAGATGAGAACCTATCTGTATTAGCTTCTCACCCAGAGTCTGGTCAAATCCGTGTTTCTAAAACAGCGAAAGTTTTAGAAGCAGCAAAACGAATCAGCTACCTAGTACTGGGTGCAGGCAAAGTTGAGATCGTTAAAGAAATTCATACAACTCCTGCTTCAGAACTGCCTTACCCGGCAGCGAAAATCCAGTCTAAAACTGGCGAAACAGAGTGGTTCCTAGATTCAAATGCAGCAAGTGCTATCGCATAAGTGCGAATAGCCGCAAGGAGATAAAATAATGAAAGGTGATATCGGTGTAATTGGCCTAGCAGTAATGGGTCAGAACCTTATCCTAAACATGAACGACCACGGCTTCAAAGTTGTGGCTCATAACCGTACTGCTGCTAAAGTAGACGAGTTCCTAGAAGGTCCAGCTAAAGGTACTAACATTGTTGGTGCTTACTCTCTAGAAGAGCTAGTTGAGAAACTAGAAGCGCCACGTAAAGTGATGCTTATGGTTCGTGCTGGTGACGTTGTAGACACGTTCATCGAAAACCTAATCCCACTTCTAGACGAAGGCGACATCATCATTGATGGTGGTAACACTAACTACCCAGACACTAACCGTCGTGTAGCGCATTGTCGTGAGAAAGGCATCCACTTCATCGGTACTGGTGTATCTGGTGGTGAAGAAGGTGCTCGTTTCGGTCCTTCAATCATGCCAGGCGGCGCGGCTGAAGCTTGGGAAGCGGTTAAGCCAATCTTCCAAGGTATCTCTGCAAAAACTGACGCTGGTGAGCCTTGTTGTGACTGGGTTGGTAACGACGGTGCTGGTCACTTCGTTAAGATGGTACACAACGGCATCGAATACGGTGACATGCAGCTTATCACTGAAGCATACCAGTTCATGAAAGATGGCCTAGGTATGTCTGCTGACGAGATGCAAGCAGTATTCGCTGACTGGAACAAGACTGAGCTAGACAGCTACCTAGTTGAAATCACTGCTGACATCCTTGGCTACAAAGATGAAGACGGTGAAGCGCTAGTCGAGAAGATCCTAGACACTGCAGGCCAAAAAGGCACGGGTAAGTGGACGGGTATCAACGCACTAGACCTAGGTATCCCACTGACTCTAATCTCTGAGTCTGTATTCTCTCGTTGCCTGTCTGCTCTTAAAGACCAACGTGTTGAAGCTGAAGCTTTGTTTGAGAAGACAATCACTCCAGTTGAAGGCGACAAGCAAGAGTGGGTTGATGCACTACGTCAAGCTCTACTGGCTTCTAAGATCATCTCTTACGCTCAAGGTTTCATGCTAATGCGTGAAGCGTCGAATGAAAACGGCTGGGACCTAAACTACGGTAACGTAGCGCTAATGTGGCGTGGTGGTTGTATCATCCGTTCTGCATTCCTAGGCAACATCCGTGATGCGTACGAAGCAAACCCAGACATCGCGTTCCTAGGTTCTGACGAGTACTTCAAAAACATCCTACAAGGCAGCCTAGTGGCATGGCGTAAAGTAGCAGCGAAATCTCTAGAGTCAGGTATCCCAATGCCATGTACGATTTCTGCGCTATCTTTCCTAGACGGTTACACAACTGCACGTCTACCTGCGAACCTGCTTCAAGCTCAACGTGACTACTTCGGTGCTCACACTTACGAGCGTACTGACCGTCCACGTGGTGAATTCTTCCACACAAACTGGACTGGTACAGGCGGCGACACTGCTTCTACAACTTACGACGTATAATCGTTAGTTAGAATCAGTTAAGAACCTTGTTGTTCTTATCCGCTGTAGACTAGAAAACAAAAGGATGCCGATTGGCATCCTTTTTTGTTGGTTCTGCAAGAGAGTCACGTAAAGTAAATTTAATACAACCCGTTAAGCGAGCGCAGCTTGTGGACTTTGCACATCACTGTATTGCTCTCGTATCGACATGAAGTAATCAAGGTTTTGCTTCAGCGCAGACACACACTCTGGATCAAACATCAGCCCAGTATGGGCTTCAATGTAGTCCATTACCTTAGATGCTGACCATGCGTGTTTATAAGCTCGTTTACTCAGTAAAGCATCGAATACATCTGCTAGCGTTACAATTCTTGCCTCCAGTGGAATCGCTTCTCCAATGAGCGCATCTGGCAATCCCGAGCCATCAAACCGTTCATGATGGTGACGTACAATATTCTTGATGAACTGAACTTCTTCGCCGCACATTGAGCTGTGGTGGGAAAGGGCAACCACATCATCAATCATCTCTTCGCCATATATCGTGTGATTGTTCATGATGTTTCTTTCTTCTTCCGAAAAACGCTCAGTACTGAAGAGCACTTTGTCTGGAATTCGGTACTTACCTATGTCGTGAAACGGGGCATACAAGCGAATGCGGTGAACGAATTGGTGGGTAATCTCATTGTTACTATGCGAAAGCGTACGTGCCAGCTGCTCGCTGTATTTTCCCATGCGAATCAGATGCTCTTTGGTTTCAGGATCACGTGCGTGCCCCATGTTTAGGGCGATTGCTAATGAGGACTGAAAATGTCTCTGACGTTCGAAGAGTTGCACAAACAGGTTCGAAATCGCTTGAGTGAGGTAGGCGATGTCACTTTGTATTGTCTGCTTAGCAAAAAAGTCAGTGCATGATGCGTTGATGAAAACAAACCCGAGGTTACTCTCTTGGTAGTGGATTGGAGTGGTGTAGCTACTTTGGTGACCAAGCTCGAGTAGATGAGAGATTTGCTTAGTCGGATTCATCAAAGAGAGGTCATCAACAATTCTTGTTTCCAATGATTCAGCCAGACGACTTAAAGCAGAGTTGGGTTTGATCTCCTGTTCGATGTAGTGATGCTTGGCGTTTTGGCACAGTGAATCTGATACAAAATAATTCGATGCTTTATTTTCACTGCATAGCACCACGGATAGCCGAGATAATATGGGGTAGTGTTCGCGAGCTAGCTGGAAGAGATCATCGACTATGGCGACGATGTCTTTGTCTTGGGCCGCTGCTCTACTGAAATGGGAGTAGTCAAACATGTGGCAAGCCAACCTTTAATTATAATTATGTCATTGTTTAATCGGGTTTTTTACCGTTTCGATATTCAATAAAACCATAGCACTGTGTTATTAAAATGTAATACTGCGTACTGAAAAACTTTAATGTCATCACTAAATATATGGTTTTTGCATACGGTTACCGTAGGTTTTGTTAAGTTGAACCAGTTTCATAACCTTTGGGGTGAAGGTTTGTTTGCAGAATGTGCTTAGACTGTATAGCGAGCTAAGGTAGGGTGTTAAGTGACCAATTCGAAATTAATTTCAAAGATAAATAGGATAACGAGTATGCTTTATGCCATCATAAAGGCATAAATAAGGGCAATGGATGTAATGCCCAAGTGATTGAGCTAGAAATGGTCAGTGATGACTGTGTTCTAGAGTAAATTCAAGGCCTTTAGTTGCCTTGAAAAAGGTAATGTTATGACTGAAGAAGAAAGAATCGAACTGCAACAAAATAACCCGCTACACGGCTTAAAGCTTGAAACCATGATCACTGAATTAGTGGATCACTATGGTTGGGAAATTTTAGATGCGGCAATGCGTATGAACTGCTTTAACACTAAGCCTACAGTGGCAAGTGCAGTTAAATACCTGAAGAAAACCGAATGGGCTCGTGAAAAGGTTGAAAACTTCTACCTTTACCGTTTCAAGCGTATGCCTAAAGCATCGGACATTGAGTACCAGATGCCGCCGCGTTCACGTACATTCCGCCATGGGCTAGAGCCTCGTGAGCCAATGGAACTAACGGTTGAGTCTATCCACGCTTCTCAAGCTAAAGCTGCGTCTGCATTTAAAGAGCGCCGAGGTGGTAACGGTCGTAACTTCCGTCGTTAATAAGAAGGCGTCGTTAACAAGAAGGTGTCGGCGATTAGTACGCCTAATTAGATAAGCGAAAAACACAAAAGGAGCCTATGAGCTCCTTTTTTAATTCGTTCGCTTTAAACCGTAAATGGCTAAGCTTCGCGGTTCTTTCTTTGATTCTTCCAAAGATCGGTGACATAAACGATCGCACTGACCAGTAAGAATAGCGCCGACACAGAAAACAGAGCGGGCATTTTTAGGATCCACGCGAATGTGGCAGCAAGAAAAGCGACAAAGCAAATGAGTCGACTTGATGACATGACATGACCGAGTTTAGTGTTCATAACGCCTCCTAATGAAGTCTCACTTTCGACAGGAGAATTATCCCACCTTTGGCAAAATAAAGGCTAAAAAACAGTCTAAATTGTTATCAAATTTGCTAATTGAAGGACTCGTCTCACACATTTTGGCCTGGCTATTTTATAAGCAAGAAAATAGCGAAATCGATATGAGAAGGGTGGAGTCTTTTTGCTTTATCTTTCCAGTCGCAAGTCTTATTGACCGAATGTCTGGTTAGCTTAAAACCGAGTTGGTACAGAACTCACTTAACATAGAATCTAGTTGGTATAGAACCTACTTAGTATAAAACCTAGCTAGCATAGAAAAAGTAAGCGGTGATCAAAAAGCTCGCGATGATCACTGTGGTACGAACATATTGTTGAGGGATGCGGCGAGAGATTTTTGCTGAATAATAACCACCAACCAATGTACCCAATAATACAGCCATGCCAGACGGCCAATCAATCGAACCATTGACGATAAAAAACACGATCGCTGCTAGGGAAGCACACGCGGACACGAGCAGTTTGATGCCATTCATCACGTTGATGTTGGTGTAACCAGCAAGCGCCAAATAGCTCAATGTCACAATGCCCAAACCGGCATTAAAATACCCACCGTAGATACAGACAATCAAAAGCAATAAAGCGGAAAAGAATGCGCCTGCGCTGGTGGCGTGCTTATGTTTTGCTGTGGCTTGCTTTAACCATTTATTGAGCGTGCCACCAAACGTGAAAAGCAGAGCAGCAAACAGCAACAGCCAAGGAACGGATTGAGTGAACAGAGCTTCTGGTGTGTGAAGCAGCAAGAAAGCCCCGATACCACCGCCAATGACACACAAAGCAATGGTCAGTTTTAGCTGCTTAGTACCAGATTGAATTTCGTGGCGCAGAGCGTAGGCTCCGCTAATGTATCCAGCACACGAAGCAAAGGTATTGGTCGCGTTGGCTGCTATTGGTGGAACACCAGCAAACAATAGAGCAGGGAAGGTGATGAAGCTGCCGCCACCCGCAATGGAGTTAAGCACACCGCCAATCACCCCTGATAAGAACAGAACCAACCAATCCATAGTTTTAGAATCCAATACGTTAACTAACTGGTTACCTTACTTGAATTTGTTATGAATATCAGCGCGATGTGTGTTGTAAAGATAGGTTTGTGAGTTTGCTACCATCTTTAACCGCTGGTTTGAATTGAGGCTCTAAATGAAAAAAGGAGCCAATGGCTCCTTTCGTTGAGGTTTAGTTGATTCGATAAAGCTTTACACTTCTACTGGCTTCGCTCTAAAACTCTTAAATATTTTCACTAGAATCGGGCTAGACAGCACCAGTACCGCCAGAATAGTGAAGGTCATCGTAATAGGGCGTTCCCATAAGAAGTTCAGCTCACCATCGCTGATCATCAATGCACGTCTTAAGTTCTCTTCCATCAAGCCGCCCAATATGAAGCCTAACAGTAATGGTGCCAATGGGAAGTTGGCTAGCCTTAATGCTATCGCTGCCATCGCTACCAGTAGCATCACAAATACGTCCATCGTGTTGAATGACACCAAGTACACGCCAGTGATTGAAAAGAAGATAATCATTGGTAGTAGAACTGTTCTAGGTACCGCTAGCAGTTTAGAAATATAAGGGATTAAAGGCAGGTTCAAGATAACCAGTACGATGTTGCCAAAGTACATAGAGATGATGACTGACCAAAATACATCTGGGTGTTCAACGAACAAGCGAGGACCTGGCTGAATACCGTAGGCAATCAATGCACCAAGCATAATCGCGGTTGTACCAGAGCCCGGAATACCCAGCGTTAGTAGCGGAACGAATGAGCCACTTGAAGCTGCGTTGTTTGCTGATTCAGGTGCAACAAGACCACGGATACTGCCTTTACCGAACTCTTTCTGTTTGTCTTTTGGCGCTAGACTACGCTCCATACCGTAACTTAAGAAAGCAGCGATGGTTGCGCCAGCACCTGGAAGTACGCCAGTAAAGAAGCCAAGAATCGAAGAACGAATCGATACTGGCGCTACTTCTTTGAACTCTTCTTTGGTGACTTTCATGCTACCAATATCAGACATCTTTTGGCTTTCTTCCGCGCTGGTGTCTTGCTCTGGTTTTAGAATACCCATCAAGGTTTCACCCAGTGCGAATGTTGCCATCGCTAATAATAGAAAGCTAAAGCCATCCATCAGATCCGTTAAACCAAAAGTGAAACGTTCAACGCCAACGCCTTTGTCGATACCTACTGTTGATAGCATCAAACCAAGAATAGTCATCATCCACGCTTTGATTACCTGACCTGAGCCTGCAAACGCCGCTACAGCCGATAAACCTAATAGCATCAATGCAAAGTAGTCTGAAGATTGGAAGCTCAGTGACACGCTTGCTAGAGCCGGAGCTGCAATCAAAAGCATGATTGCTGAAAGCGTACCGCCTGTGAAAGAAGAGTAAGCTGCGAGAGCAAGTGCTTTACCTGCTTGACCTTTTTGAGCCATCGGGTAGCCGTCAAACGCAGTAACTACCGTTGAAGAACAACCCGGAGCATTGATTAAGATGGATGACGTTGAGCCACCAAATACAGCGCCGTAATACACACCAGCCATCAAGATTAGGCCAGAAGAAGGGTCTAGGCCGTATGTAATAGGGATCATCAACGCGATTGCTGAAATTGGACCTAACCCCGGTAGCATACCGATGAAGGTGCCAACGAAACAGCCCACAATTACCATCATGATGTTCATTGGCATCACAGCGGTAGAAAGTCCTTGTAAAATTCCGTCTAACATAATGTTATCCCTACCAAAGAGTGAAGATTAAACCAGGCTCTAGGTAGATATCTAAGCCTTGAGTTAATAAAAGAAAGAACGCGATAACGAAAGGGAACGACGCGCCAAATAAAACCGCTTTGCGGCGCTCACCCAGTAGGTAAAAGCCTGCAAGTAAGAAGAAGCTGGTTGCTAAAACAAAGCCAAGATAAGTCAGCCCAACACCGTACAGTGCCATTAACACCAAGAAGCCAATCAGCAGTTTCCAGTTCAGCGGTGTTGTGTCACATGTGACTTTCTTATCCGGTTGTCCTGTTATTAGCAGGATCAACGAAAGGCCAATGCCGATAAACGTCAACAGGGTAGGTAAGGTTCTTGCTGTGAAGGGTTCGTACTCGTCACCGGGGAACAGAGGAATCAGCGTGGTTTGATAGCCGTAGCACAAGCACGCTAGCATAAAGATCATGGCTCCGATGCGATCCTTCGAAAGCAAAGATTCCTTACTCAGAAATTTGGTTGGTAAGTCCGACATATCCAACTCCATTTGGGGTGGTATAAAAAGTAAAAAAGCCGTACATGAGCGAGTTAATGAAGAATGTCTGGGATCACTAACCAAAGGTGAGCGAATTACATGACTTGGTTAAGCCACTTGCCTCTACAACGAATCAACAAGCTTTAGCAATACACTACGAATAAACAAAGGAGTTTTAGTTAACTCATGTACGGCGAAACAGGAAAGAGTAAGAGGGCACAAAGACCCTCTCTGGTTGTTGGTTACTTCAAGAAACCAAGCTCACGCATTAGATCGCCCATCTGTTTTTCTTGGTCTTCTAGGAAGGCGTAAAAATCTTTGTCAGCTTTGTAGTTGTCGATCCAACCGTTACGGTCACGAACCACTTGCCACTCATCGGTTTTATACATTTTGCCAAGAGCTTCGTTCCACTCGTCGATTTTCGCTTGGCTTGTGCCCGGTGCCGCGAAGAACCCACGCCAGTTAGCAAATACTGTCTCGTTGCCGTACTCAGTCAGTGTTGGGATATTAGGCGCAGCGTCAAGACGTTTTGGAGCCGTCACAGCAAGCACTTTTACTTGGCCAGATTTAGACATCTCTAGCACTTCACCAAGGCCCGTTGAAAGCAGCTGTGTTTCGCCAGAAAGCAGTGCCGCCATCGCTTTACCACCAGCATCGTAGGCAATGTAACGCACTTTCTTCGCATCAAAGCCTTCGCCTTTGAATGCTGCAGCTACCACAAGGTGGTCCATGCTGCCACGAGCGGAACCGCCAGCAATCTTCACTTTACGTGGGTTGGTTTCGAACTCTTTAACGACGTCTTCCCAAGTGTCGTACTTAGAATCTGCAGACGCGACAATTGCACCGTAATCGGCAATGGTTGCTGCTACCGGAGTTAGGTCACGGAAAGATTGAGGGAAGATACCTGTTAGTGAGCGAACAACGATAGGCGTTGAGTTCACCATTAGCGTGTCTTCTTGGCGTTGTGCCGTTTCGATTAGGTGAGCAATCGCTTTACCGCCACCGCCACCAGACAGGTTTTGGAAAGAGACATTTTCTACGATGTCTGATTTCACCAATACATCACCCGTACCACGAGCTGTCATATCCCAACCGCCACCAGCGCCGCCAGGGATTAGGAAGTGGATTTTTTCTACGTCAGCAGCAAAAGTGTTGAAAGAAAAGGTTGCTGCGATGATAGAAGCCGCAAGAGTAGGTTTCAGTGCCTTGAACATGGTTCACGTTCCTTATGTAGGGGATCTCTTCAATGGAGAGAAACTTATGTTTTATTTCCAGCTACTAAACAGATGAGTAGGATATTGCTTAGCAGATGAAGCTAAAGTTAACGGTGTGTTAATGAAATGTCTGCAATGCGGCGATATTGAGAATAAAGAACATTGGATTAATATTGTTCATAAAGTTCACGGTGACGTGTTGTGCGAAGGCGAAAAAAAGAGAGCCATATCAGGCTCTCTATAAAATTTGGAATGTTTGTAAGGAATTCTTTTACTTATCAGACGGTTAATTAGGCAAGGTCGATCCTTTTAAGATCTCAGTTGCCTTGTCAAAATCAAACTCTTCCAACGAAACTTCGAGTCGTTTGAATTCTGAAGGGGATAACCCAATCTTAGCGCCATCTTCAATGTTAAGAATTATGGTGAGTGCATCGGTGTCATCATTAGCCGTCGCCTCCAACAATTGGCGGTAGAGTTGCTGGTCTGTAGTCGATGGTTGCTGCTGTTCAGAACTCTCTTCCGACTTGGTAGAATTGGTCGCTATTGAATCTTTCGATACTTCAATTTGAGACAAGGCTTGGCTGATTGATTTGCTTAGTTTAAGCGATGTGTCGATCACATTGTCTTTCAAATCGTTGTCATCTGGCTGTGCTTCTAGGTTTTCACACAACGTGTGCAGTTGTTTCGCCCCCAAATTGCCAGCCACCCCTTTCAGTGTGTGGAGATAACGTGGTGCGCTGCCGCCTGCTAGCTCGCTTTCAAGCTTATCTTTGTCAGAGTAGGCCTCGACAAATCGATGTAATAGCTTGCTATACAGTTGGTGATTATTGTTGGCTCTGATTAAACCAAGCGTAATGTCTAGACCTTCAACTTTGGAGAGTGCTGTATTAAAGGCACTGCTGTTTTCTGACTCGTCAGAGATAGAGCTCACTGATTCTGCTTGATGTGATATTGGATCAACAAACGCAGCAGGACGGGAAGGTGATACCCAATTCGCAAGAGTGGCAAACATTGAACCGACATCGATAGGTTTAGCAATAATGTCACTCATACCACAACCGAGCGCCTTTTCTTTGTCTCGCTCCATGACATTAGCTGTCATCGCGATGATCGGTATGTCTTGATCGTTGATCTGCTGACGGATGTAGTCTGTTGCTTCATAGCCGTCCATTACTGGCATTTGGCAATCCATCAAAATACCATCGAACGGTTGTCCGTCTGCAATGGCTTGTTGGTAAAGCTCGATCGCTAGCTTGCCATTTTCGGCTACCGAAACCTGAATTTGCTGTCCTTCTAGTAGTTCAGTCGCGAGTTCTTGGTTGATCTCATTGTCTTCAACTAAGAGTAACTTGGCTCCGGCTAGTTGCTGGACGTTGGCTAACTGAGTTTGTTGTTCAAGTTCACTGCGTGAGATACGGTCTGAGTCGAGCCCATAGAGTGAGACAATAGAGTCATAAAGGTGAGAGGAGGTGATTGGTTTGTCTAGAATACTCGGTACTTTAAAGTTTCTTTGTTCAATCGCTTCAGCAAGCTCTTCTCGATCGTAAGCGGTCAGCATCATGATCTTAGGTATTGTGTTTAGCTGCTGCCCATTGTTGAGCTCTGCTAATAAGTCTACGCCATCTCGCTTAGGCATCCTCCAGTCGGAGATAACCAAATCAAATGGCTTGTTCTGAGCGTCAGCGGTATGTAACTCAACAAGAGCGTCATCGACCGATGAACTTAGTGTTGGCGTTAGCTTCAACGACTCTAGAATGTCACCCATGATCAAGCGTGCGCTGGAGTTGTCATCGACGACCAACACTTTCAAGTCGTTAATTGATGCAGGCACTACTACACGATGCTGCTGGATGGAATGACTGACGCGAGTGGCAATCGTAAATGAAAAGGTCGAGCCTTTGCTAAGTTCTGTTGAGACATGAATATCACCGCCCATCAGTTGGCTCAATTCTTTACTGATGGCGAGGCCTAAGCCCGTGCCACCGTATTTGCGTGTGGTCGAGCTATCAGCCTGAGTGAACTTGTTGAATAACTTGGCGGCTTGCTCTTGCGTCATACCAATCCCACTGTCTGAGACGGCAAAGTTCAACTGGATGTCATCGCCTTCTCTTTCTGCAACCGAGATAGCGATCTTCACTTCGCCTTTCTCTGTGAATTTGACAGCATTGTTACTTAGATTAATCAATATTTGCCCAATTCTTAACGGATCCCCAATCAGGTTAGTCGGTACGTCTCTGTCGACTTGAATGAGCAACTCTAGGTCGCGTTCTGAGGCTCGTAAGCCAACCAAGTTAGTAATATTGTCGAGTACATTCTCAAGTTGGAAGTCCACTTTCTCAATATCGAGTTTTCCGGCTTCAATTTTCGAGAAATCGAGAATGTCATTGATTAGGCCGAGTAGGGTATCGGAAGAGAGCTTCACTTTATGGATGTAGTTACGCTGCGCCTTGGTTAAATCGGTTTTTAATGCCAGATAACTCATACCGATGATGGCATTCATTGGGGTACGAATTTCGTGGCTCATGTTAGCGAGGAAGTCAGATTTTGCTTGGTTTGCTGCATCGGCTTCATCCCTTGCTGCGGCAAGACTGTGTGCGAAAGTTTCTAAAGCAGAATGCGCTTTGTTAGCGAGCAAGCCCATTAACAAAATAATGACGAAGAAAATCACGCCACCTATGGCTAAATGGAACGTCACGCTAGAAGAGTCTTTGACATTGACGCTTTCTGAAAGGTGACGTTGGGATACGAAATCTCGAAATTCTAAGAAGCTCTCATCCATCGCCGTGAGTAGTTGGTGACCTCGCATCTGTGAACTGACTAACTCCATAAATTGCGACTCATAAACGCTGATATGCTCGTCAAAGGCAGTAATTTTTACGTTTGGTGCATACAAAGTAATAAGTCGTTGCGCGTTGCTAGATTTGGATTGCATCTCATTAATCACATGTGACACTTTGTCGGCGATGAGCTTCTGTTCCTTTGAATTTGCGAGCAGAAAATCTCGGTTGAATCGATTTGAACGACTTAGTAGCGTGCGAATCGCCAATAGGTCTTGCCCTATGAGCAATTGGGAAGAGAGTTCTGCTTGAGATTGAGAAACGAGATGACTCAGTTCCGCGACTTGGCTCTGTTTGGTTTGATAGAGCAAGCTAACTGAGCGTGAGAATTCAGAGCCACTTAGGGTGACTTGATTGATAAGGGATGCTCTTAACTTTTTCGAAGATGCTGGTATGCCTTGCAGCTGAACTAAGTTGGTGTAATAGCGATTTTTTGCCTTATCTACAACCTCTAACAGTTGTTGTCCTTTGTCATCCAAAATCTGCTCTTGCAACTCTGAAATGAGCTGTGAAGCCTTTTGCATCTCAAGTTTGACTAACGAGTGAGTCTTTAGGTCGCCATCGAGTAAATACTCTTTTTCAAGATTTTGGATGTTAACGGCGAGAGTGGCAAGTTGACTGGTTTTTAGTGCGACGTTGGTCAGTTCTTCGCTGTTTAGTCGTAGACCGCGAATTTTCTGATTGTTTTGATTGATCGCTTGATTGTGTAGATCCCTCATCTCTCGTAATAAGTCTGTTGCGGCATTGGAGCGCTCGTCCATAAGCGTTCGAGTTGATTGGTTCAACTCAACAATGTCGACATATTGCTTGAATTGAACTAAATATTCCGTGAGTAAATTGATAGGAAGGGACGTTGCATACTGGTCGGCGTAATCATTTGCTAGAACCTCGGTTTGTTCTGCTTCTTGATCAAAGCTAGAGATGACTTGTTCGCTGTAGTCGTTACTAAAAGACAACTCATAAACGCGAAGCTTATCGAGTGAGGTCAATAAGCGAGTACTGGAAGCGTATTGTTCAACGCCGATGAAGCGATCGTTGAGATTGATCCAAGCACCTACCGCGACAGAAAACACCACGATGGCTGCGACCAGAAAGGAGGTTAAGATTAATTTCGAATCAGTAGCAAATCTTGAAACAGTATTCATAAAGTGCCTGTATTGATAAAGTACCAGCGAACTTAGTGTTCTTGTTCATCAGTAAAAGAGTCTTTGATAGTGAGCATTTCATCGAGCTTACTAATGAAAATAGGAACCAAGTTAGGATCAAAGTGATGGCCAGCTTGCTCTTGTATTAACTCAATCGCTTTTTCAATCCGCCAAGCTTTCTTGTATGGGCGTTCGCTGGTGAGGGCATCGAATACATCTGCTATTGCAACAATACGTGCACTTAGAGGGATGTCTTCGCCTGATAGCTTATGAGGGTAGCCGCTGCCATCCCATTTCTCATGGTGATAAAGAGCGATCTCTTGGGCGAGTTTTAGCAATTTAGAGTCGTTGTCTCCAATAATATCCCCGCCGATCGTTACGTGTGTTTGCATGATTGCCCATTCATCCGCATCAAGCTTGCCAGGTTTACCTAATATGCAGTCAGGAATACCGATTTTGCCAATATCGTGCATCGGAGCTGCTTGGAATAACAACTCCACCCACTCTTCACTGACGTCTAACTGCTGAGCCAGAATCTTTGAGTAGTAACTCATTCTTACAACGTGCATTCCGGTTTCATTATCCTTGTATTCAGCGGCGCGGCCTAGTTTGCGGATTATCTCCAATCGACTCATGGCGAGAGCTTCCGTTCTCTGTCTTACCTTACGAGACAGTGCCAAGTTTTGGTCATACAGAGAGATATGTGTGACAACGCGAGCTTTCACAATAGGAGGGCTGACTGGTTTAGTTATGTAATCAACAGCACCGAGTTCAAAGCCTTTCTGTTCGTCTACTACATCCGTCTTAGCTGTCACAAAGATAACGGGGATGTCAGAAGTGACAGGGTTACTTTTAAGTCGGCGGCATACTTCATAACCGTCCATCACAGGCATCATGATATCGAGAAGAATGAGATGAGGCTTTGGGTGAGTAGAAGCAATTTTTAGCGCTTTTACTCCGGATGTTGCAGCCTTAATTTTAAAGTCGTCGTTCAGGATCCCTGAGAGGGTATGAATGTTGTCCGGGATGTCATCAACAACCAGAATGATCGGTTTATCTGTCGTAATTTGATTCATTTTTCGTCCCTAAAAAATTTAATCAGATTGCTATGTTTTATATTAATAAAGCGTAGTGGAATTTGGCGGAAATGCATGATTTCAGGAGGGTTAATTGTTGATTCTGGAATCTAAGAAAATAATGGTACGCCCTATTTTTAATAGATATTTTATATATTAACCGTTATTTGACAAAGAATAACTAAATGGATTATGTCGTAGTGCGATCAAGGTTGAATAGTTCAGGTTCTCGTTTGCTAACACTGAATCATTCAGAGTTACTCAGTCGTTCAATTAGCTTTTCAAATCTATCTTGGACTTGCTACAGGGGAAACACGCGATGCCGAATATCGGGCTTATCTATGCTGTTTCAGTAGAACCTGATACCGACTGGGTAGATTCGCTTCATCTAACTGTTCTTCCAGCATGACTGCAAGCGCGAACCAATCGTCTAGCCTACTTGTTACTGAACCAAGCATCGCGTATCGAGGTGTGTAGCTTTCAAAGCGAAGCGCAGCACGTTCAGTTCCCATTTTAGTGATGGAGCCAAAGTC
Organism: Vibrio sp. 1CM2L; assembly: GCF_023161695.1. Lineage (NCBI taxonomy): Bacteria > Pseudomonadati > Pseudomonadota > Gammaproteobacteria > Vibrionales > Vibrionaceae > Vibrio > Vibrio sp. 1CM2L. The sequence goes on along the minus strand of NZ_JALNTT010000002.1, from coordinate 51,626 downwards.
GATGAGTTGGGCTTGTCCTTGTGGGCTGAGCACGATATTGGATGGCTTAATATCTCCATGAACAAAATCAAGAGTATGGATTCGGTTGATGGCTGATTCTAAAGTGCTAAGCCATTGAGAGGGCATACCGGCATTGATATTTGAGCTGTTTTGAATTTCCAGCAGTGTGTTACCACTCAAGTGAGAAAGAACTAGGCAGTCAGTCTGATGACAAGAAAAGTAATCACAATAGTTCGGCCAGGTATCCTTTTTATTAGAGTCGGTATTGGTATTTGAATACAGAAATTCAGCCTCTTGTTTTAAAAAGTGACGGTGCTTCAGCTCTTGAGCATATTTGATGGTCACCAGTCCCCAACTAGGATGTTGGGCCCTGAAAACTCGTAGACTTAAGCGAGTGAGACTAGTGTAGCCATGAGCTTTAAACGCTTGTAGAAGCTTTTCATCTTTCACATCTCCTTTCACGTATTCTCTGTTTGAAGAGACATTATCTTCAGAAAGTTGAGCTCGCCTTGATAGGCAAGACGAGCGAGTTGGGAAAGCGTTATTAGATCCCACTTGGCAGAGAGAATCCAGAGAAGAAGCCAGGGACAAACGGGTTCGATTGGCCTTGAGTCTTGATTGTTAATTTCACCTTGCTGTCACCGTAAACAAACTCCACCTGAGTGTCTTGTGCAGACGTAAAGTTCACGTTGGGTTCGAATAAGCGGAACCAACTCCATGTGCCTTTTACGGTGTTCTGGCCAATTGTAGAGTCCTGTGCACTAAGCTGAATACCTAGCTTTTCGATAAACTTCGCATCACCTTGCCACGATTGCTGGCTCCATAACGTCGGCCCATGACGATAGGTAAAGATTGGCTTATCAGAAATGATCGAAAACTCCGTGATGTTTGGCGTCATATCGACTGCCTTTAATTGGAAATTGATCAGGATGTTCGATGGGTCAGCTAAGAATAGGGCACTTTTTATATCGCCAGCTTTGTCCATCATTGTCCAAACCTCTGGCGTAATCGATAAGCCTGTACCCGGCAGTAGTCCCGGTAAATAAGGCGCTTCGTCGCTATCTTTAACGAATCCATTAAGGCGAGTTTGAGAGAACTTATCGACTATGCCATTCGTAACGAAGAAGGCTTTGACATCCGCCACACTGACATCCGTTTTAGACTTTCGATTGAACGGATAAAAAGAGGCCAAGCGCTGTTGATAAGGCTGATAAATTTCGTTCGACCACGCTGTGTTTAAGTAGTCGTGAGCCAGTGACATTACCGTTTCATTACTTTGGTGTACCACCTTGTTAACCAGCTCTTCAGCGACCGCTAAATGACTGTTGGATAGGCTCGATAGGGACGCAATAGGGTTACCGGCTTGCAAAGTGACGGACAGCGTATCAAAGGCAACCTTTTGCGGCTCTTTGGTTTCGTAAAATTTGTCTCCCCACTTTTTAGCGTTGATAAACGCAGTAAGTAGGTTGTCGATTGGCTTCTTACCTTGGTCGTTAGGCGATACCTGTTTTTTGTAAGCTTGGAAGCTGAGTGATATCTGACGAGCGGATTCTTTTTTGTCAGGGTCTTGAATCGGCATACTCGCAGGATCTTGTTTCTTGTCATCCTCTACAGGGATTTCAAGCTCAACATAGGTGTATTTAGCGATCGTCGAGTACAAGCTGACTAATGGGTTATTGCTTGCTTCCGACAGGCTCGTTAATGCACTTTTCAGTTGTGTAGGATTAGCCACTTCTTTGACTTCGACATTACGAACTAAATCACGCCAATAGTTGATGTAATCATTCTGGTAAGTTTGCTTTAACTCTCGACTGATTCGATGCAGCTCCAGTGCGCTAGGGTAAGCTCCTGCAACGCCTTCATAAGACTGTAAAGCGGATTTCAGAGTTGGGGAATTCACCGATAAATCGAGTTGGTTAAACCCCGTCGGGGTAAAGATATACGGAACCAAGTAGCCAGCGTAACTCGGTGAAAACTGAAGCACCGAGCCGAAATTGTCACCTAGCTCACCGCGAATATCGACGCGCTTAGCATAGGCCGTAGAACTCTGAATGTGTTCGTACAGCAGGGTTTCAATGCCCGTTTGCGTGATGACTTTCTTCGCGAGGCTTTCTAAATCATGATTCGATTTTACTGGTGTCAGGTTACGAGCAAAGATGTCACTGAGTAGCACATCAAGCTGAGCAATGTTGACGCTATCGGCTTCGCCTTGATCTTGGAGCGTACGAATGTAGTAGTTCTTGAGTTCTTGGACGTTGGTTCTGTCTTTGCTAAACAACAGACGATAGTTGTTTAACAGAGATAGGGTCTGAGATTGATCCTCAAGGTTTACATACACAAACAGGTCTTTCTCTAGCGTATTCTCCATTGAAGGAATCAGGACTTGTTGTAGCTCGGTGAAATAGGCTTCTTCGACTTCTTTCTTGATGCTCGGATTTGGCATAAACGGCAGGCTGTACCAAGGCTCTGGCTGCTTGTAGAGGTTATAGATACGCTGTAGTGAGAATAGGTTGGGGATATTGTCAGCCATATTCTCGATGTCATAAGGCGATGCCGATATCGCCTCTTTATAGCGCTCAAGCATGATATCCGCTCTGGTTTCACGTTGATTCTGGAAATCAAAATCAAACTTAATCACCAGCAACACGGCGGCGAGCAAGGCAATCCAAGATAGGGTGAAAACGACTTGGTTAACGAGCAGAGTGTTCTCTTTGCGTTTGTTGACGCCGACCAGCTCATGTTCCGATAGGATCACGTGAGTCATTAGGTATTGAGCAAATAAGGTTTGGTTAACCGGGATTTGCTCGTTTTGTTGATAATGCTCGTGACCTACTGAGTAAGAGACAGCGCTCGCCAATAAATCTGACTGCGCTGAACTTTGTCCATCATGCGTGAAGTAAAAGCCGCGGAATTGCAGAGCATCACTAAGTTGTTCTCCTCTGTATAAACGATTGAGGAACAACCAAAGATTCTGCTTTAATAATCCAAACTGGAAAGGGGCACTGGCTATGGAGTTGCGATAATCTTGATTGAGTTGTCCGGCAAGCGCATTGCTCATATTAGCAATCAGCTCGCTGATTAAGTGATCATACTCATCGTTAAACCAGTCTGCATCGATCCCACCGTGTTTAGAGTAAGGCGCGGTGGCACCAAACACTTCGTCTCTTTTGGATTCATCAAACGCAGAGAAGAACTGACAAAAGTCGCTGATGCTACCCATATTCGAGACAACATTATAAATCGGTAAGCTGACACCAAATGCTTGATTAAAAGTCTTAATAGTCGATTTAAGCTCGTCAGCTTGCTGTGTAATTTGCTCATTGTTTTCTAATAACGAGGAAACATCGGTGGTAAGCAATAAGCCATTGGCGGCTTGTCTTGGTCGCCACGCAGTTAACGACTGACACAGTGTTTTAAGGTACTCAGGGTGTTGGTCTTCTCCCATACTGATAGAAACCAAAATCGAGTGCTCACTGACCCAAAACAGGATTGGGAATTCAATGTCATTGCCGAAGTCATCGAGCTTATAAGCTTCATAGCCCATTTGAGTGATGATGCTTTTGTCTTTATTCGGGTTCTGACTTAGTAATAGATAGATTGGCTGGTCGTAACGGCTGGTTAAGCGAGTTTTACGTTTCTGCCCACTGATCATTCGCTTGAAATGACTGGCTAGTTGCTTTTGTCGCTTTTGAATCAATTCTTTATCTAATGACTCTTCTTGTGATTTTGCGCTGCGTTTGATCAGCACCCAGTAACAAATGAAGCCGATAAGCGTGGATATAATGGCGATAGTGGCAAGCGCCCACACCAAATAAGCGTTGAGAGGTGTTAGCAGAATGACGCTAGAAGCGACGGTAAAAAAGGCGACAGAGGCTAGGGCAGAAATGCCTACTGTTTTTTTTACATTGCCTGACTTGTTTGATTTGGCATCCGGCATAATCAGTTAGACTCTTCCTTGTTTAACTCGTGTGCAGAAGTGCGAACGATAATGGCGTTTATTTGGTCGTTTTCGACATACCACGCCTTGGTGCTTCTCGCTTCTTCTGAGGTGTTTGTTCTTAGTATCACTCGGTAGTACTTCTTGTAAGGAGAGATAATCGGCTCATAAGCTGAAGGTGATAGGTTCTTGATGAAAGCTTCGGCGTTCTTCTTACTTGAGAAGGTGGCGAGTTGAACCAACCAATTTGCTGTACTTGGCGTAAAGTCGTTGGTTTGTGATGCTTCTATTGCGTCCGCTTTGCTGGCGTGACGAGGTGGATTTACCAAGTCTTTATCATCGCTGATGAATACGATATCTTTGATTTCGCCCGATAAGACGTAACGTTCGCTAAAGCTTGGCAAGAATGTGAAATCACGCGCTCTTTGCTCGTGGGTCTTGGTGTACCAAAATTCAGTTAAGCCAATGCTGGTGGCGATTAAACAGAAGAAAAACAGGCTAGTGATGAAGTAACGTTTACGCCTAGTCGGTTTCCTTACTTCTGGGAGTTTTACTTTAGTACGACAATGCACACCGCTAGCCGAGCGATATTGGCTGATGGTTTGTTCTAGCTGATGAACAAATGCTTTTAACTGTTCAGCGCCGCCTTCACGATATTGGCCTTTAAATCCGATATTGATAAATAGGTAGATGATCTCTAAAAGGTCTATTAGCTTGTGGGGTTGTCTTGCGGCTTTTTCTGCAACAGAGAAGAACAGTTCGCCACCGTTACGCATGCCAAACAATTCGCTAAGTAGGGTCTTGTTTTCCCAACCGCGTTTTTCTCCCCATTCGGTGTAGATGATGAATTCATCAATGACTACAGCGTATAAAAAGCACAGCTTATCGATCACCGCGATAGGGTAAGTGAGCTCGGTTGCTTGAGCTTTTATGTCGTTGATGCCTTGAATAAATTGTTCTCGAAAGACCGTAAGATCTTCGGGTTCAGACAGTGTGGATATCTTGAGTGTTTTAGTCAGTAAATCACTGCTGATGTTGATCAGTTGATTCTCTGCCTTATCAAAATGACGCAGAAACTCTTCTTGAGTGCTGGTGGAGTGTACAGCAACCAATTTGGAGAATGCCTGATCAGACTCTGTGTTAGCAGAGCCTTTTGATGCTTTATCGATGACCAGTGTTTCTTCGTCTAAATAATCCATAGCCATTATCTCAACGCGTATAGAACGACTTCGAGAGCAGGAATGCGCGCATCAACATGTAGGGCAATCGCGTCACGTGTGTCTAGCATGTCTAACCAATTTCGATCCTTAGTATCCACTTCGAAATAAGCGACGCCTTGTATCGGCTTAAGCTCGCTTGGTGCAATCGGAAGCGGTGTTAATGAGATACCAGAAAGCGAGCTTCTTACTAGCTCTACGATCTTATTGTTACTGCTTAACTTGGCCGAAATAGGGAACAACTCATTAAGCTCTGTACTGCTGATGTCGGATTTAACACTTAGAACGAAGCGACGGTTATAAACGCTGCTTGGGTCTTTGATTAAGGTGCGAAGTAGACGGCGTTTCTCAAACAGTGAAATATCCCATTTGAATTCGATGACTGAATCTTGTTGAACCAACGTGAGTAGGTTTCGTAGGCTCGAAAACAATGGGTTAAAGTTGTCATAGAGCTTGTCATATTTTAGAGGCTGACACTCACCTGGAATCGCTGGTGTTAACGCCATGACTTGAGCTTCAAATTGTTTTAGTTTTGAATACAGTTCATGGGTCGGGTATTTGGTGTTGCTGATGGTCAACTCAAACCACGGTAACCAGGTGTTGAGAGTTTGCAGCCACAGAAAATCTTGCATCATAGACTGAGGGCTTTTTTGACCTTGGCCAGCTTCAATGCGTTTTAAAAGGTTTTGAGCTCGGTTGCTTACCAGCGCGTGGATCTCTTTGACTCGCTCGCTGAGGAGGGTAGAAGCGCCGTAATGCAAGCAAGCAGGGATGAAGGCTCTATCAAGCATCACTTCGTCTGAGTCGCTGATTTCTAAAATCTTAGCCACTGGAATGAGGGTAAAGCCAGAGGTGTCTTCTCCCGCGAATTTGAGCCCGATATTCAGCTGAGCTACGTCGACTTCGACGCTGGCGTTTTCGGAGGTAGAAGTATCGAATACATTGATTGAACGGGTGATGTAACGGCTCTGTTCTTGGCCATCTTCGCTGTAGTCATTATTGCCTTGCAAAGAGATTGGCAGAGCAAGGTAGACGATGGTTTCAATGGTGCCTTGCGGAATATCGACAACAATCTCTTGTTTGAGGTTGAATTGGGTTCCATCGGGGAACACACCTGAACAGCTCGGTATAGATAGCTTACCGATCTTTAAGAGATCGTGGTTAAGCACTAGCTCAGTGATGCCAAAGAAAGGGGCAAAACCAGCCAGTGTTTCAATGTTCTGACGAATGTAGTTTTGCACATAGCGATCTTGCTGCTGAAAGTGCTGAGGGGCAATAAACATCCCTTCTTGCCACACTACTTTTTTGAAAGCGTCCACGTAAAATCCTTTTCTATTATTTTTATATATTGGCTTTTTTATTAAAAGATTTGCCACCAGCTGGAGTCAGGCTGTATCACGGCTAACTCTGCTTTCTTCCCTGTAATCGTTAACTCTAAGGTTTGCTCTGGATCGGAAGGCATAATCAAAACGGTCTTGGTTGTGCCATTCTGGTAATCCGCGAATTCGACCAGAGCTGCAATGTATTGCGTGTTTTTGTTGATGTCTAACGTCAGCTTTTGCTCTGAGTTAGGTAGTACAATCGGTAATACCTGTTTTGAAACTAAGTTTGCCGCCAATAACTGCAGGTCATTGTTGTACAAATCAATAAACGGCAGTTGTTTGAACAGCTGTTGATCCGTGAGTTGGTAAAGCCTAACCACAACTGGGTTCGCTTGGTCATCATTGTATTGGTTGACGGTCGCATCAGCTTTAACGGTCAACGAATATTGAGTGACAACAGGAGCTGGATCTGATGAAGAACATGCTGTGATCAGTAAACAAAGCGATAAGAGTATGAGGCGTTTCATTCTCTTTCCTCACTTTGCTTTTGCATGTTCTCCATAAACAACGCTTTGAATTGGCGTCTGAAATCTCCGTTGTCTTGACGGTGTTGAAAATGCTTTCGGTAAATCTTCCAATACTTTTTATCTTTATTGGTAAAAATGCCGCTACTGACATACTCACTAAATTGGCTCTCAAGCTGCTTTGGTGCGAACTCATTTAAGAACTGATCAACGGTTTGTTCTAGGGCGTCGAACAGCGCTTTTTGTTGAAGCTGAGGATTCTGTAAGTATTGTTGGTTCTTTTCGGTCAGCGTGATGAGCTTGTCGATCGACTTTTCTATACGCGTATTGTTCTCAACATTGACGGGCAGATATTCTAACTCTGCAGAAGAGAGCATGTTGTTATCGGCGTGAGAGATTTCGTCTACTTCAATGTTCGGTATGACTTTGTCATCGTCCAAATCTTCAAACGGATCAGATGAGAAGGGGTCGTCACTCAGAACATTCTTCGAAGAGAAGTTCGAGGTCTTCTGAACGGTAGCAACTTCTGGTGAGTCATCTAAAAAGTCAGTATCGCTGTCATCAAGCTTTAAGTTAAAAGGTTCTATAAAAGTTTCATCCTGTGTGGTGTTATTGGCCGCGTTGACTTTTGGGTCACTCAATAAGCTAACCAGCAGTGTATAGCCACCAAGTTTGATGATGTCGCCGTCGGTAATGACGTACTCTTTCTCTTTTGCTAGAGACTTGTCGTTTAGTGATACGCCGTTGTTACTGATGTCTTTAATCACGTAACCTCGACCTGTCGGGTAGAGCTGACAGTGAGTTCTCGAGATCCATTTTGATTGATCTGGCAGCGCAATATCACATGAAGGAGAACGACCTAAGCTTCCGCCACTTTCGGGCAGATACGTCACTCTAGAGGAAACAACCTCTTCAGCAGGTACAGAAATCATGTGAACACTGATAGACAATGGCTACTCCTTGCACTTGGATATGGCTGAATTAAAACTGTCTAAGAAACCCGAATAGGTTTTAAGGAATCGATTCGAAAAATAGACCCCCATATCCTTGATATCTAAATTCGTCGAATTGAAGTAATCGAGTGGTAAAGAGGCTTTGTTCAACTCTCTTTTAAAGACCAACTCATCTTCTAAAACAACATCAATTTCCCTTTGTTTTAAAAGTCTTAGTAATACTTTAGCATCTCGTGGCTGCTTGACGACGTTAAATCCATTACGTTTTAGCCAAAACCATTTGTTTGAGCCAAATTTGGCAGAAAAGTTAAGGTTTAACTTTGACAATTCATCAACCTTCGGCTCCACTCCAGGGCCAAAATACCAATTCAATGTCTGTTTTGCGATGGGGGCTGAGAGCGTAGCGTATTCATCACGCTCAGAAGTTTTAGTGGCGACGAAAAAGCCGTGTTGGCTACCGCTATGCACGCGCAGTTGTGCGTCCGACCAAGTTGTCATTGTGAGTTGGTAAGGCTGTCCCATGATACCTAAGGCACATTTAACCTTGTCCAAAGCAATTCCTTGCATTGTCGCGTTTTCGTAGCTTTGGTAAGGCGGCCAATCTTGTGTGGTCAGCATTAGGCGAGATGGCCCAATTTTTACTTGAGCAAAGACACTCATCGACCAAAGCGTCGAGATGAGTAGGGTGACTAACGATAGTCTGATGGTAGAGGCTCTAGTTAACGTCATTAGAGTGTCCTATCACTTCAGAAATCTTCAAAATAGACACTGGCGGGTAATAGTCGAGCTTGTGTGCAGCCTCGATATTAACAATATAGGAATATTGGCTTAGTGATTCTATTGGGATGTCTGAAGCTTTTTGAGTTCCTTTCAATATGTTCTTCGCTTTGTATCCAGCGAATTGACCAACATTGTAGTAACGGCTAACAATGCCAAACAGGGCCTTATGTTTTCTTATCGGACTCTCGGTCGCCGAAAAAGTAGGTATACCTGCGGAATGTAGCCCCGATACGACGTCCCCGCCTTGGGTGATAATGTATGAATCCGGGGGTAAATAAGCCATATCGATACCATCACGTTTCATATTGTTTATCGTGATGTTAATTAAGTCGCTGTTTGACTTGGTTTTATCAATGTTTAATGGGTACAACATAACACGCTTGTTATAAATTTCCGATAACTCCATCATTTTATTTGCGGTGATAATCGAATTATTTTCGTCAGCGTTATATATAACCCCAAGGCTTGAAATGTTATTGAGCTTTTCTATCGCTTTAAACTGTATTTCATGGGGTACGATGTGCGATACACCAGTAAAGTTTCTGTCTGTTGAAGATAAATCAGTGATTAACTTAGAACCCACAGGGTCGGTCACGATACTGAATACAACGGGCGTCGTGTTGTTTATTCTAAATTCGCTAGGTTCAGTGTAAGTTCCTAATAAATTCAATGTGATAGTGGTACCAAATGAATAAATGAGGTCGGCTTCTTTATATTCTAGATCTCGAATATGTTGTTTGAGCTGAGCTTTATCTCGGTTAGCATCAAGAACGGTAAATCTCACATCAATATGTTGGGATAAATAATCCATGAAGCCTTGTTCAGCATCCGTTACTCCCCGCCATAATAAAAGAATGACGTGTTTTTCATCACTCTTAGCAAATGAAGATGGGGACATCAAAATAAAGCTGAGAACGAACACTATAAATCTCATGATTGAACCCCTAGCTTCTGTTTATCAGACTTCAGGAATATTGAGAAAAACACAATTAAACTAAAGGAGCTCGCGAGAAGCGACGCGCCAAATATAAGAATAGTTTGGTCGTAACCGAAGATACTCAAACAAACCCCAGCCAGCATTGGCCCCGCAATATTACCGATACGCTCTGTAAGTCTGAATATACCGATGATTTTTCCCTTCTCGATGCCCTGACCAGACAGGAGGTCGATGACCAAAGGTATTTGTGGAGAAACACAGATGCCGTGTGCAATACCAATAATGATCACGATAAGTAGCAGCCCTAATGTGCCTTGGAAGAAGTAGAAATTGAGCAAGGCAAGGGATGAAAGCAAACCACCAATAAAAATGAAGGCCATTTTGTTTTTAAGCTTATCAACTAAGATCGCGCTTAATGGTGAAATCAATATGATTGCGAGGCCATACGCCATTATCACCCGCCCAGAAACAGAGCTGCTTTCGCCAAGGAATTGCAGATAGACAGGGCAGATGTAGTAGAGGAAGCCTGTCAGTACGATCTTCGCTGGTATCGCACTGAATATCGTAATTAATGCAAAATACTTATTACTTAATAGCAGCTTAAAGTCTTTCAGCTGAACGGGCTTGCTTGAATTACTGGTGTTAGATCTTTCGAAAAACACATACACGAGTAACACACTGAGCGTTGCCAATAATCCCGCAAGCATAAACGTTTCTGAATAGCCCAGCTTCTCTGCAAGAATTCCACCGATCGCAGCACCACATAACGAACCAGAGAAGAAGGCTGACAAGAAAGTCGCCATTCCTTTGGTGCGGTTAGTGTCTTTTGTGGTATCTGACACATAACCTTGCGCTGAAATAAATACGATACCGTAGCCTACAGCGGTAAAAGCCCGAGCTACCAACAAGAGTTCGAGAGATTGAATGAACGCAGTAGCAACCAAGCCAATACAAGTGATGAGTCCACCTGTCATTAATGAATGTCTTCTGCCTACTTTATCTGACCAGTAACCTGCAAATGGCAGTGAGATAGCCCAGCACAACATGAACAGAGAAATGGGTAAGCTCGTGACTAGGTTTTCAGGGATCCAACCGGTTGTGTTTTCCAGTGAAGAGACAAACCTAGGGAAGAAGGCGAGTGAAGATGCTTCTGAGAACACCAATAAAAACAGTGGCAAGCGAATGAATCGAAAGTCTTGCTTATCGATGTCTTGTGATGGTTGAGTCGGGTTTAACTTAGTGATCGCTTGATTAGTCAGGTTGAGCAGTTTGCCAATTTCGTCGCGCGTAGAGATCTTGGCTAAGTGATTCACGATGTCGCGGTTGACCAACATGAACACTTTCTTTACCTGATTCCAAGGCGAAATAATCATGAAGTTACACATGAACAGAATGATTTCTGCAACCACGAGGCAAGAGGCGACCAACACGGTAATCATGTCCATGACGCTTTCTTTAAGCAGGTTAATGATCAAGTTGTTGTCGGTAGTGACATTCAGTTGAATTGTGTGGCTGTTGTTGAGTGAGAATGTCGATTCGCGAATAGAAGGGTGATCGACCTGTTCTGCAGGATAACGGTAAGAAGTGCCCGATTGTCCTTCAAAGTTAATCGATAGAATCTCACTATGATGATCAACGAAGAACGCAAATTCGTCTTCGAGGCCATGTAGCTTATCGGCAGGAACGCCTTTATCGAGTAGCTCTTTAATCATTTGATTTAAAGAGTCGCCAATCAGATTGGACTTCTGTTCGAGTTTAACCTCGTAAATCTGTGAAAACTTGTCTAAAGATTGATACGAAACGCCTAGGTTAGCAATGATCGTCAACAGGATGGCAAGAGAGATGATAAACACAGGAAAGTGTTTGTTTTTCAACTTCTCAAACTTAGACAATGAGTTTGGGGATTGCAGCGCCTTGTGAGCTTGGGTAATCGTTGGCAGTAATTCATCCGAATCGGTCGCGGACTCAAATATTGCAGTTGCGCCTTTTACTCGGCCGACAATACCTTTCAATAGGTACTTCAAAGCGACAAAGGCAAACAGGCAAGAGAGCAGTATCCAAATTGCCGAATAGAGGAACTGGAGCTTGAGCAAGAAGGTTTTTTGTTGTTCTAACAGAGTTGTGGAGTAGTAGAGCTTTACTTGCCCCTCAACTAATCCAAAAGAGTTGGTGATATCGAGTGATAGCTGACGGTTATTTTCGCTGTTTTGTTCTCCGGTACCGAACAGTCGTTCGCCAGAGCTTGAGACGACAACTAAGGCGGTAACACCGTCAACGATTTTCAATCGACGATCCAGCATGCCTTGTATGTTCGATATTGCTGAGAGCGGCAAGCCTAAACTGATCGCTTGATTGATATCGTTATGTGTTTCTTCTAATACAATTTCATAGATGGAGTCGGAGGTTTCAGTGAGCCTTTTCTCGAAATTAAAATAGTTTAGCGTTGCATTTAAGGTGATGGAAAACAGCAAAACCGCCATGATAGCAAACATCAACTTAACCCGAAGTGACAGGTTAATTAATGAAGGTTTGGTCAATGTTTGGCTGGCTTTGCTGTTCATAGTTAAAACCTACTTAATCGATAAATCGAAGTCAGCACTATTGTTGGTTGCGCTAACAGTGACTTGAGTAATAGGTTCGCTTCGGCTGAGCCTTCCAATACACTCTTCAGCTAATCTCGGCATCAATGAGCGGTTAATAATTTGCTCGACTGCACGGCCACCTGTCGTTGGATCGGTATTACGGTCGACCACGAACTGAATGAAGTCTGCATCCCAAGTAAAGGAAGCTTGATACTGTTCTGCGAGTTTCTTCTTGATTCGATTGAGCGAGATCTCAGTGATTTTCGCTAACTCTTCATCGTTAAGTGGGTAGTAAGGGACAATGGTGGTTCGTCCTAAGAAAGCGGGTTTGAAGTATTGTTGCAAGTCCGGACGAATAGCTTCAAGTAGCTCGTCGTTGTCGATACGGTCGGTGGTTTTAGCACAAACATCACAGATAGCTTGATCAGCTGCGTTCGATGTCATGATGATGATGGTGTTTTTGAAGTCGACGGTTCGGCCTTCACTGTCTTTGATATGGCCTTTATCGAAGATTTGATAGAACAAGTCATGCACGCCAGGGTGCGCTTTTTCCATCTCATCCAACAGTAGTACTGAGTATGGGTTACGTCGGATAGCTTCCGTCAACACACCACCTTCACCAAAGCCGACATAGCCAGCAGGTGAGCCGAGTAGCATCGAAATCTTATGCTCCTCTTTAAACTCGGTCATGTTAATAACGGTAAGGTCGTTGCTACCTCCGTACAGTTGCTCCGCAAGTGCCATGGCGGTTTCAGTTTTACCCACACCACTTGGGCCACACATCAGGAACACACCAATCGGTTTACGATTATCGGTTAACCCAGCGCGTGATATGCGAATCGCTTTTGCGAGCTCGTTTTTTGCGACATCTTGACCAATAACTCGAGTATTAAGCTCGTCTTCTAAGGTCAGCAGCTTGGCGATTTCATCACTCATCATGTTGCCAACAGGAATACCTGTCCAATTCGCAATCACTTGAGCAATGGTGTTGTCGTCGACCATGGCGTAAACAAGAGGTTCTTCACCTTGCAGGTCGGCCAGTTCAGTACGCAGGGTGTCGAGCTGTTTTTGCTTGTTAGCGTCGACAGCATCTTGCTCTTGTTCTTCAGTGATCTCTTGTTGAACGGATTTGATTTGGTCAACTAACTCAATCTCTTTCTCCCAACGTGTGTAATACGCTGACAATGCTTGTTGGTTTTCTTCAATCGACTGTGTGAGCTCTTTGATCAATTCAGCGCTATTTGAGAACAACGCATCTTCTTTTTCTAACGCCGACTTTTCGTTTTCTTGGTAACGAATGGTTTGCTCTAACGTTTCCAATACTTCTGGCTTCGCGCCTTGTGTCAGTGCGATTCGTGCACTGGCAGTATCAAGAAGACTAATGGCTTTGTCTGGCAGTTGGCGACTTGGAAGGTAGCGGATCGATAAGTTGACCGCCGCTTCAATCGCGGATTCAGCAATAAAAGCGCCATGGTGAGCTTGCAATGAAGCGGCTACACCACGCAGCATTTGCATCGCATCTTCTGCGTTAGGCTCTTCAATAGTCACGACTTGGAATCGGCGTGTTAGAGCAGGATCTTTTTCGAAGTATTTTTTGTATTCCGCCCATGTTGTCGCGGCGATGGTTTTGAACTCACCACGAGCTAGGGCTGGTTTGAGAAGGTTGGCCGCGTCGTTTTGTCCGGCAGCGCCGCCTGCGCCAATAAGGGTGTGGGCTTCATCGATGAATACAATGATAGGTACTTCTGAGCTTTTTACTTCGTTGATAACGTCTTTTAAGCGGTTTTCAAACTCACCTTTAACGCTCGCACCCGCTTGCAGTAAGCCAAGGTCTAAAGAGTGGATTTGCACGCCTTGTAGAGCACTAGGAACTTCGTCGGCTGCGATTCTTAACGCCAAACCTTCAACAACAGCGGTTTTACCTACACCGGGTTCACCGACCATAATCGGGTTGTTTTGGCGTTTACGACACAAGATATCAATCGCTTTTCTTACTTCGGCATTACGGCCAGAAATAGGATCGATATTGCCGTCAATCGCTTGTTGAGTCAGATTTACAGTGTACTTGCTCAGTGCGTCGTTTCCTGCTGGTGTGGTATCGACAGAGCCACCGGCTGAAGGCGTTGCAGAATTACGGGCAATAGGGGTTTTCTTTATCAGACCTTGCAGAGACTCGAGTGAAACACTGCTTAGCGTTTCTAGTTGCAGAGTGCTTACGCCTAACACATTCTGTTGCATCAGCGCTTGAATAAGGTGCAAGCTGACGATTTCACCATGACCATAGTTTACCGATGCAATCATCCAAGCATCTTTGATTAATTCAGTTAAGCCATGGCTTAGTGTCGGCTGACCTTCGCTGCCTTTTGGAAGCATAGATATTTTTTTGGAAAGCTCATTCACTAAGGCGTCTAATGACAGCTTTTGAGATTCGCACAACGCCATTAGCTTCGGATCTTTTTGGGAAATAAGCTGAAGGATCCAGTGTTCTGTTTCTATCGCTCCAACACCTTGGTTCATCGCCGCGCCCGCAGACGCTTCCAACGCTTGCTTCAGTTCGGGAGATAGCTTTCCTACTAAGTTAGTGAGAGTTACTTGTGTCATAGTCAATTCCTTGTATCTCTATAATCTACACATTCCGTATTTATGAACTACAAAAGCAAAATCTTTACGGTTTCATTGGGGTTACGCTCAGGTGCAAGGTAGTCAATTTCACCTAAACGAGCAGCTATAGAAACCTTGCTTGATAAACGGGGTTTGGTTAAATATGAACGTTTGACGTTCAGATAAATGGCAACAGGCGTACTGTCTTTTAAATAGTGCTGAGTCAAAGACAACACGGCTTTTGCAAATTGGTCATCTTTTTGAATCTCGAGGAACTCATTTCTGTTCTTTGGGGTAATAAAAATACTCAAGTTGTTGAAATGGGCTAAACAAGTTTTGCCGACCAAAAAACCTTGCCCTAAGCGACTGTTAAAATCTCGATTAACACCGATGCGAGTTAACGAGTCGGTCGGTAATAGACGTTGTTCAAATGCCTTGCACTCCACCTCGATGGAGTAAGGGAAGAAGTCATTTAAAATCTTTTTCAGAGTCGTCAGGTTTCGGCTTTGTTGGCTTAGCAGTAGTGAATATTGGAGATACTCTTTGTGCTCTTTTCCAAGCGCAGCAAAGTGATTCAATAATGCTGTTTTCTTTGGGTTTTGCTCACTTTCAACGAGTAGCCAACGTCGAGCATTGGTTCGATAGGTGATTTCAAAGTGTCGTTGATTAAATACGTCCAGAAAATCTTGCAGCGAATGATCTTCATTGTGGATCGCGGCTAACAACTCTTCGTATATGTAATTAGGTATCACGCCTTTAACGCCCGAGAGCGCTTGTTTTGCTAATCTGAGTTTGGCTTTGTTTCCCTTTAACGAGAAGTATTGGATCTCTTGAGGGTTGCCAGTCGGCATCACCTCCGATTTCAATTGGATCTGTATCGGCGCGCTACTTTGGGACTGAAGCTGCTCCAATAGCCTCATTGCCTGAGAGAAATCGTACTTTTCAGGCTGAGCGGCTAGGTCTTCGATGAAAGGCTTCATATATCCCCCTTACAGTCTAAGCTCTGGTCATTTTCAGTTCGCAGGATTGCCGATATTCGCTGAGTTATAAGCACAATTGACTACCGTGAATCTTAGGATATTTTTTAACGACACCATCTCGTCCGTAGATTCGGATCTTGAGTTGGATATATCGATCAAAGCTACAAAACTGTTGGAAGAAGCGATTCAACACATCGGCAAATGCCAAGTAGGGTGAGGTTGCATCGAGTGTGAGTTCGATCTCGGTTCCTGGAGAGAATACATTTTTGCCCAGAACGCGAATCGCAGACACTTGAGAGTTAAACGTGATCGAGTGAATCATTTGAATTTCAGCGCTCGATACTTGTTCTCGACTGCACAAACTCAACATATGCTTGAGGTCAGCAACCGGATTACTAGACTGCACCAGTGATGAAAAGTTGGTGTTCAGTAAGCTAATGAATTCCCAATGGATATTTTGGTCGACTTCCTTTGTTATGGGGGCCGAAGGCGGATAAATAGGTGAAAACTCACCGGGCAAATCAATACTCTCTAGGCATTCCAGAGTGCCGCTTACGCCACACGCTTGCTTGCCATTTGTGCACAGTAAATGAGTACCAAGTAGCTTGCTAAATTCAGCTTCTGGCGCTTCAGATAGTGAGATTGCGATGCTCATTTCACCAAAGTGATTGTGTTTACTTTGCCAGTAGTCATATTGCTGATTGTGGGTGTATTTCTCTTTAAAAAGAGGAACTAACGGTATTTCACCGTTAGGTGTGATTTCGTACACCTTCTGAATTTCGATGATTTCGATATTG
Organism: Vibrio sp. 1CM2L; assembly: GCF_023161695.1. Classification (NCBI taxonomy): domain Bacteria; kingdom Pseudomonadati; phylum Pseudomonadota; class Gammaproteobacteria; order Vibrionales; family Vibrionaceae; genus Vibrio; species Vibrio sp. 1CM2L. The sequence continues at coordinate 34,996 of NZ_JALNTT010000002.1, read as the reverse complement.
TTGTCGCTATGCGCGTCGGCATTCACAGGAACTGAAAGGGTTCTGTGATCGTACGCAATAGGCTCGCCTGTTTGCTCAAACAAGTTAATCGCTGGCATTACGTTTAACTTAAAAACATCTTTATTGAATAGGCGGATAAATTCGGACGGCAATGACGACATGAACAAGTTAATGATGATTTCTGACTCATCAAATTGGCCTGCATAATCCGCAAAGTTCTTAAGCCTAAAGAACTGTCGCTTCTCTTTGAAAAAGAAAAACTCGTTAATCAGTTGGTAGCCCGTGAATTGATTACCATGCTCAGGTAAAAACTTGAACTCGAGATCGCTGATTCGATTTTTAAGCTGGTGGCTGTCAATGGTGACATGTCGAGCGCATTCGTTGTCTGAGATAGAAATCGCTAAGGTGTTATTGAGAAGAAGCTCGACTAGAGAGTCCGCATTGTTTTCAAACCCTTTAACGAAAAAGTCGAGGTCATTCAGTTCTAAGTGGCTGAAATGCACTTCGGGGTCGCCAGTGTTCAGTGAGATCTGAACGACCGCTGAGCTTTGATTCGCCGATTTGGGTCTATTGAAGCTAAACGGGGCGCTTAGCGCATTGATGTTACCTAAGCTAAACGGCGCTATTTTGAGTTCATCAACCGTTCTAAATAGACATTCGTTTTTGGTGTTTGTGCTTGAGAAAAGCGAACCCTTTGGCAAAGTACTCGATTCAATCGGGCCTTCTTCTGCGAGTAACTCAAGATAAGCAACGCTAGGAACGGTTTGTATATAAGAAGGATAGAGCACACCTAGTATACCTTCGATGACTTCAGGTAACTGCTCTGATAGTTTCTTTTCTACCTTAGCATTCAATAGTGCGACGCCATCTAATAGACGAGCCATGCTAGGGTCTTCAATCTTCCCCTGATGAATATTGAGCTTCTCAGCGTGCGTCGGGTATTCCTGACCGAACTGACCTAATGAACGGCGCACAAAAGCCAGTTCTTGCTCGAAGTAACGCATAATAGGTTCAGTCATAGTTATCTTCTTCTAATGAGGTGGTTAGGTCACTTAATGCGATCTTGGAGTCAAAAATAAGGTCTTGTTCGCCATGACTTGTCTTAACCTTGGCGATGATGTTGAACGACAGTGAGTTGTCACCCTCTTTGCGCTCTCCAAGCTCTACGGAGATGTCATGAAGTCGGGGTTCAAAGCTTTTAATCCACGTTTCAATACGTAGAGTCAGCTGCGTTTTTTCAAGAGTGGCGCTCAGTAATTGAATATCTTCGATACCAAACTTTAAGTTCGAGCGGTTGACTTCTATCAGTCGGTTATCGATATCTGTTAATGATGCCTCTGCTTCAAGGAGCTTGGTGAGATGGAACTTAATGTCTTCAATCTCCGCATCCTGATAGGGCTTTGAATCACTGATAAAGGTCTTCCAAAAACTCATTACGCCACCTCATTTAGGTCGGTGGTCAGCACTACTTCACCACTGAAGTAATCAAATTGGTATTGAGGAACAATACGCAGAGTACAAGCGAAGCTGCCAGCTTGAGAACTTGACTCCGTCACGCTCACTTTGGCAAAGCTCAGTGGGTACTTGGATAAGGTTTCCTCATTGGCAAATGAAACGTTACTCGAGAACTTTTCAATCCAATGGGTCAAAAACAGCTCACACTCGGTCGCGTTGTTGAAGCTGCCGATCATCTCTCTTACTTGAACTTTTAGGTAATGAGCAATTCGGCAAGACATCAGTGTGGTTTGAATCTGCGTGAGCACTTTGTCATTGTCGTTTTGCCCGCACTGCCAAATTGAGTTGTTACCATTGAAGTAAAACTTGTCGGTCAAAGGGCTCTTCGCTAATGGGATAAAGCCGCTTTGAGCGTAGAAGTTCGACAGTTGGCCGAACAAGCTGATATCCGTCACCGGTTTCTGCAGATGGCTGTCGAAATAGTGATTGCTTGGTAGGTTAACGACGGCACCTTGCAGCTTGTCGTTCCAACGGGATTTTAGGAAGCCAAACCAGTTCACGCGGTGAAACTCTCGCATGATAGTGGTAGCCAGTACCATATTGGCTAATCCCCAAGCCCCTTGACCTTGCTCGTTGTAAATGAAGCCAGCTCGTCGATTCTTGTATGCGTTTCTCAGACGGACTTGTGGTAGCGCCATGCCAATAAAGCGAGAGCTCGGTTTATTGCGTAAGTCTTGCCACGCTTTAAAGTCGGGGCCGGAAAGGATCTTATTGATACGTTCGACATCAGACAACCAATCGGCACCGCTTTCACCAAAGAAGGTTGATACGGGAGAAAACAGCATAGGGCAGAGTGTTGCTTCGCCTAATTTTCCTAACAGCTCTACGGTAAACAGATCGTCGTAGTCGGCATCAAAATCGATGTCCATCGAGATAGGGTGGCTAAAGGTGATGCAACCAAAAGGGTGACCACCTAAGGTATTCAGTTCGTTATTGCCGATCTTGTTATACAAGTCGCTGGATTTGGTGGAATAGGCTTGATTGACGTCGCTAGAGATCTCCGCCCAGTTCATATCGAGCAGTTTTACATGCGCTCTTTGGTAACTGACGGGTAGGGAAACAAGCTGCTGAAGACTTAACCAGTTACGTTCCAGTTTTTGAAACTCTGGTTCATGGAGGACTTCATCAAGCTGTAAACTGAGTTTGGAATCGATTGTTGATATAAGTGTAGATATCAATGAAATTAGTGAGGATTTAGAGCTTAAGGAGTGTTTGTCTAGCTCAGATAACAGAGATAAAGCCTCTTTCATAAAGGTATTATCTGTGTCATCTAATTGATTGAATTTGTTTTGCCATTCTGTATTTAACTTCATACAAAATTTTTGGCCGGATTGCTCCGGCCAAATCCATATTAGCCTGGAATCTTAGCAACCATTCGAACTGAAGTCGTCAGTTCTTCAAGTTGTAACCAAGGTCTTAGATGAGCGACAGCTGAGTATGCGCCTGGCTTACCCGGTTGCTCGACCACTTCAATGCGAGATTCACAAAGAGGGGTTTTTGCACGTTGCTCATTACCAATAGCACCCGCGTTGGTGTATTGGTCGATCCATAGTTGCAGCTCTCGTTTGATATCCGGAGCTTCAAGATTCGAGCCTAACTTGTCGCGACCCATTACTTTCAGGTAGTGGGCGATACGGCTACTTGCCATGATGTAAGGCAGACGAGCTGAAATTGCCGCGTTTGCTGTTGCATCTGGGTCAGTGAAGGTTTTAGGCTTCTGAGTTGTTTGACCACCGATGAACACAGCGTAGTTAGAGCTTTTGTAGTGAACTAAAGGAAGGAAACCAAGGTCAGAAAGCTCTTTTTCACGCTCATCCGTTAGGTTAACTTCTGTTGGACACTGCTGAAGTAGGTCGCCCGCTTCAGACTTGTACGTTAGGTTTGGAAGGTTCTCGACCTTACCGCCGTTATCAAGGCCACGAATAGACGTACACCAACCTGAAGCCGTGTAAGCTTGAGTCATTTTAAGACCCAGATCATACGCTGCATTAGACCAAACTAATTGATCATTGCTGGTTGGCTTAGGATTACCATCCATATCAGTACCAAGCTCTTCATAAGCGAAGACATCCGTACTCAAACCTTTGTCACCATAAGGTAGGCGAGCAAGAGTTCTTGGCAGTGTCAGGGTTACGTAGCGAGCATCATCACTCTCACGGAATGAATTCCACGCAGCGTAAGCCGGAGAGTCGAAACCTGCAGCAACAGGCTTGCCCTCAGAGAATGTTTGGAAGTCATTAAACTCGAACATCTCAGCATTGGCTGCAGCAACGAATGGCGCGTGACACGCTGCAGCGACTTCACCCATGTAGCGAAGTAGAGCAACATCTTCATCTTTCGCACTGAACTCGTAATCACCGATGAATGTGCCGTAAGGTTCACCACCCGCGGTACCAAACTCACCTTGGTAAACCGCATTGAATAACGGGCTACGGTCAATCGCTGGCGCATCTTCAAATTGATCAAGCAGCTCTTCTTGAGTGTAATCGACCATTTTGATCTTTAGATCACGACCAAGTTCGCTCTCTTTAACGAGTTTTTGTAGGCCACGCCAAGAGCCTTCAAGCTTCTGTAAGTCTTTTTGTTGCATGACTTCAGATAACTGTTGAGATAGCTTTTTGTCTATCTCTGAGATTGCGTTTTCAATTGTTTTTGTAACGTTCTTATCCCACGTCACGGTGCCAGAAAGAGCTTGTTCTGTAAGTACAGAAAACAGTTCTTTTGTCGTGTCTGCAGGAGTTTGAGTGGTTGCTTCAATCGCACGGTCTAGGAAGCTCAGTGAGCCTTCCGCTGCTTCCGGTTGCGCTTGATTCTCAGTTTCAGTACTCATTACTCAGCTCCTTCTTCTTTAATGCCAAGCTCATCAGAAAGAGCATTAATCGTATCTGCACTTTGTAGAACTTCTTTAAGCAGCTTTTCTAGATCGCGGGAACGATCGGCTTTAGAAAGAAGTACCTTCAGTTGGTTACGGGTTTCGACGAGTTTTTTCAGCGGTTCAACCTGTTCGATAATTGCTTCAGGTTCGAAATCTTTCATCGAGTCAAACTTAAGGCTCGCTTCAAACTGGCTGTCATCACCGGCAAGTACATTGTCTACTTTTAGGGATAATTCAGGGCCAACACGCTTCATAACAGTATCGAAGTTGTCTTTATCAACGTTATAGAAGGTACGATCTTCCACTTCTTCTTTGTCTTGCTTATGGCCTGAGTAGTCACCAATAACCCCAACAACAAAAGGGAGCTCTTTGGTTTCTACAGCGCCATTAGTCTCAACGTCATAGGTAATACTTACGCGGTTCTTACTTACGCGTTTATGTTGGGAATTTAGTGCCACGGTAACTCTCCTTGTTTAATTACTTAGCAGTTGAAGTAACTTTAGCTGTAGTAGCGTCGAAGCCAACCTCAGGGCCTTTCTCGATCTTACCGCCGTCTGCTTCAATGTAGTAAGCCTTAGAAATTTCTGTGTAGGTTAGGCTGAAAGACTCGCTTGGAAGTGAACCGTCTGTGCCAGACATGTTGTAGCTAGACATACGAGCCATCTTAAGCGTTAGAATCAGATATGGATCAGCACCAGAACCTTCACGGTTTGGTTTTGTCATAACGATTTCAACAGTGCGACCTTCTGGACCCGGCGCATATAAGAAAGTGGTTAGATGAGGTGTTGCACCATCACAGCCACGAGTCATGTTGACTTCACCAAGAGCAACCATACCTTGGTCCGCATTGTTTGCATTACCTACATCAATACCAACACCACGTACTGCACTCCAAGAAACGCTATCAAGTGCAAAGAATCCATCTTTACCCCCGATCTTTTCTACCGTTGCTGCACCTTTTGGTGTCGTACCATCAATTCTCATAAAAATAGAAGCCATTACTTTCTCCTTGCTCAACGCATTAATGTGCTTTACCACTCAAAATCTTGCAGGCTGCTCGATGATGAGTTGGAAGTCGGTTCAGATGTTTGGTTTTTATCTGTCGTACTATTTGAACTATCAGGAACTGGCGATACTGCCGCTGGCTCTTCAATAGTCGGTGTTGCTACCGGAGTTCTCTCCGGAGCGGAAGTCATTACTGGAACGGATTTTCCTGACAAATCGGTTTTGTCTAGGTTGTCCATTCCTGTCATTTGATTGATTTGGGCGATGACACTTTCATTGCCAACCATTTCTTGGAGTAACTCTGGGAAGCTCATATAGCCCCAACGAATTGAACGTTCGAGTAAGAATGCAATAGGGCTATGAGGTTCTGTTTCTTTAAAGTACTCAGCTATTTTTCTAATTTCTTGAAACGCATGATCGCGATTAACAATGCCGTTAATGCTCGAGACGTTTTGAACAATCGTTTGAGTCTGGTTTTGAGGGGCAAGGTTGCTTAGTGCTTGGCTGTCACTAGCCACGCTTCCGTTACCTTGATTTACCGGGTTACTTGACCCTGAGTTTTGGCTTGTTTCCGTGGTTAGACTCGAGTCATTCTGGGGAGCACTAGCTTGCATAGGTGCCGAGTGTGTCGAATCGTCTTGTTGAGGTGCTTCTGTTGAATTTTGGATAACGTGGAAGTTGTCATCCAACGGCCAAGGAGTGAATTTTTCTCCAACAAGGAAATGAATCGCTTTAATTAAGTCACGTACGTTTGTCTTAATGAAGTTGAAGCTGATTACGGTCGCACCAACAGCTTGGCATTTTTCAGCTAATTTTTTCTCTGCAATCTCTAATTCACTAAAAATACTCGCAAGTAGATAGAGCGTTTCTGAAACACTTCCATCAAATGAGCCTAATGCTGATTCTTTTAGCTCTGCGATATTGCCCTTACGCTCAGCAGTGAGGTAATCACCAAAAGTAACGCCTGCACAAAAATCAAGCATTTGAAAAGGAATATAAACGGAGCTCGAATCAACAGATTCACCAACGAGTTGAAGTAGGGGTTTAGTTTTAAATTCAGTGATTTCCTTTGCTTTCCCTGCATCGTCAGAAGCTTTGAGTTTAGCTTCCGGAAGCATAGGGTTTAGCGTATCCCAAAATTGGTCGATGAAAAGGTTTAAAGCCGGGATAGCATTAGCAAGGTTATGAAATGGTTGAGAAGTAAAAAGTTGGCTCGTGATGTACCAACCTAGTATCTCTAAGTCTTTAGACTGTGAAGTCAGCGTTTCCTCTGAAATCTTTCTTAATTCAGCCCAGTTGTCTGTATTGGCATCGACGATAGCGGGATCAGACGATGCATCAGGCGTTTCAACCAACTGTCGAAATGAGGATTGAGCGCTATTGTAAACGTTTCTCAAACTGCGATAGGCACTTCGATCTAACTTCAAATAAGAGCCTGAAGGCTCTTCATCCGAGATTGGAACAAGTAGGCGAGCGATTTCTGTCATATACATCCTGTAAAAATCTATTGTTATCCTGATCGCACCAAAGTGTCATATTAGATACATAATCCTTATGCTTCGTAAACACTTGTTAACATTTATTAATTCTAGAGCTTTTTCGTGAAAAGTCTCATGCAAAATAGATATTTACTCAAAACTTTGAACTTCATCTAAGAAAGTGGACCGATGTCACGGTTTTTTGAAACCTCATGAAAAGTAAGGTATTTAGCCTCCAATCATCACAGTTGGCATACCTAGAACAATCGTACCGCCGTGGCTGGTTGTATCTCCCATGCGTGCTGCTGGTTTACTCATTATGAGCACAGTGGCACTGCCTTTGATGATGCTATCTGGAGACCCGACACATACGCACATGTCCCCAAGCGTCGCGGCTGGCATATTGCCAATGAGAACTGTTGGTACTCCGGGCCCACTGATTGGCCCACCTACGTGAGGGATCGGCGGAACAGCGGGTGTCTGCATTGGGCAAACGTGCATGTCAGTTAATCGTGCGGCTAACGTCATCAGTAACTCCTATGCTTTACTGCCTTTGGCAAGCTCAAGAGCAATACCAATAGATTTCTTATAGTACTCGTCGGTTTTATCCCAATTGGGCAGTGCTGCGGAGTGGTTTATCGCGCCTGCTACCGCTTTCGAATACAGAAAAGGGTCTGGGAGTACATTGGGTAAATCAGGTGCCACAATGCTGCCAGAACCGTTCCAAAATACGGCTTGGGCTAACCAAGAAGGCCCGCAATTTAATTTGAGCTTATTAGAGAATAGTTCACTCTTGCGCCTTTGCTCTTCTGATGGCGATTTGACCCAAGCTTTGGCTGTGGAAATACATTGTTTTTGCATGGCAGACCAGACATCATTTCTCGCATCGAGCGTGTGCGCGCCCCACCAAATGGCTTCTCGAACCGGTAGTCCGTGAGCCAGAAACTGAACCAAATCGAAATAGAGCTCGTTTTCCAACAACGCTTCAATGGAGTCATCAATATTGAGTTCTTCATCGATCAGCGCTTGAGCTTCATCAGAGCTTGAGAACCTATCGAGTAACTGTCGGCCTGTCTGATACGGAATCTTTTTATACATGTTTTCGTTCTACCTAAATTTGTACTGCGGCGTGGTTTAAGTGTTGGCGATTTAAATTCGCTAATTCACCTTAACAATCGCACCTTTTAATTCACCCATCACGCCACCATCGAAAGTGCCTTTTAGGCCGGATTTAAACTCGGCACTTAGTGAACCTTCAGCTGAGAGGGTGGTATTGGCTTTAATCGCGACACTGAGCCCTTTAATGCTATTGGAGCTGGTTGCTTCTAAAGCTGTCGTCATACCGGAGATCTTGTTTGCAGATGTAGCCTTGCTGGTCACGTTCATCCCTTCGAGATTGAGTGCACTGCTGGCTTTAATATCAATGTTGCTGGCTTCGATACTGATTGAAGACGAAGACATGGTGATCTTACTTGAACCAACGGTCAGCTCTATCTTGTCATCGGCTTCAAGTGAAATGGATTTGCCTTTTTCACTGATCGCTTTATCCGAGCTAAGCGTGTAGTTATCTTCTGTTGAAACGGTCACTTGCTTGGTGGTTTTCTGAATCAGCTCACCTTTGATCGTCTCCGTCAGGTTGTTCTCGACCTCTTTGGTGAAGTCTTTGGTCGCGTGCATGTACAAAAGCTCATTGTCTTTCTTGTCATCGAAATAGAGCTCATTCGCCAATCCACTCAACTTAGTGCTAATGCCTGTTTTTGTGGTGTTCGCCTCTTTGTAAGGTGGCGGATTTTTACTGTTATAAACGCTTCCTGTGATAATCGGTTGGTCAGGGTCGCCATTAATGAAGCTGACTAATACCTCTTGTCCGACTCTTGGAATAAACTGAGCACCGTAACCGCTGCCTGCCATCATCTGAGCGACACGCACATAGCAACTTGTTTTGTCGCCAGAGGCTTCGGTATCCCAATGAAATTGAATACGCACGCGGCCTTGATCGTCTTGATTGATTTCACCTGCCGTACTGCCTGCGACAATCGCACTTTGCAAACCGTGGATTTTGGCTTTGTCTCTCGGTGACGGGTAATTAGGAATCGACGTATCGAGTAGGGTAAGTTTGGTCTCACAGTGATTATCTGTGTTGTATCGAATGTGAAGTTCTGTGACCAGATAATCGCCGAGTTGAGACTTATCTAAATGGGAAGATAATGAGAACCAAGTGCCTAATTCAAATGAATCGTGTTGAGCTTCGGCTTCAACGGTTTGATAACTTTGTTCAAGCTGCTCTATTCGCCTTTTGACTAGGTTGCTAGCGAGATCTTCCATCCCACCAGTGATACCAAGGTTAGGGTAAAACTGCTTGGTCAATTTGGTATTGTTGGCGATCTTATGGCTGGATTTCTTCTCTTTACTGCTCACCAATTTGGTTTGTGAGTAGTCGTAGTTGGTTAGCTCAATGCTAGCACCATGAAATTGCCCCTGTGGCATCCATTTGTTGATTAATGGATTGCTGCCTGATGGGACCTCAATCATGTCTAGCTTGCCAGCATCCGATTTTTGAAAGGGGCTTTGCGCATCTTGCAGCATCATTAGATGGTCGGAATCGCTGTGTTGGAAAAAGTAGTGAACGCCTTCTTCTGCAAGCAATCGGGTTACGAAATCAAAGTCGCTTTCATCGTATTGAACGCAATATTCGCGTTTAGACGAAGGCATGGTGCCCGTCTTATATGAGCCACTGAAGCCAGCTTGGGTCAATACGTCTGAAACGATGTCTTTCGTTGATTGGTTTTGATAAACGCGGAAAGAGTGGGTGTGCTTCAGTAACCAGAACCAAGGTCTTAGAGTGACGCGGTAACTAGAGTACTGCAGGTTACCGTCCATACCCAGTAATTGAACCTGGGTAACAATACCGTTGAATACTCGCGTAGCGGTCAAATTATCGGTGTCATTAACGAAGCGGGTGATAGAGAGCTTTTGCCCCAATTGATCATCGATGACAAAGTTTTTTGAGATGATGGTTAGTTCGATTTTAAAAGGCTTCGATAAGTACTCAGAAATAGCAAAATCGCTGACTGCATGCTCGTTGCTTTTAGAATCTTTTGCCACAATAGTGCTGGCAGAAGGGGAGAAATTATCCGTCATAGGCTCGCCTGATAATGCTCGAAGATGTTCTGACATAAGGTTATGTCGATACTAACGAACTGACTTAATGTTAAAATTTTATATCTAAATTTATAGCATAAAGTAAATAATATAATAAGCCTGACAATAAAGGCGTGAGGTGTTTCCATTTTATGAAAACTAATACCATTAAATTAATTATGGTAATTGGCAGCTGATTTATATTGTTAAATGTCATTTAAATACAATGATATTGCGACGTAGAAGGGGATATAGGGAGATCTTGAATAATATATAGAATAATGTGTTGCTAGAGATAGTATGCCGTAGTAATAATATAAATATTGCTAGCATTTTACATTTCTGGGCTAGTGGTTATTCAAGGATAGAATAATGGCAAACACAAAAATCTCGTTGCGGTTTACCGTTGGAGGGATGTTTTTACTTGCGACAGTGCTGACGGCGATCGTCGCGGTTTCACTTCAATACTACTTCAGTAAGAAAATGGCGACTGAGCATACCTTGTCGAAGTTGACCATGGTATCTCAGGATTTAAGCGACTATATCGGCAACGTCGATTCAGATGCGATAAATACCGCTCGCTTACTCTCTTCAGTGCATCGCTCTATTAGTCATCAAATCTCTCGCGAAGAGTCGCGTGGGATTCTCTCAGAAGCGATAAAAGATAACCCTCTTTTTTACAGTATTTATATAGGCTCTTCTAACGAACGCTTCTTCCAAATTATCAATCTGGAATCTTCTCCTTTTGTTAGAGAAAAAATTGGTGCCGATCGCTCAGACCGTTGGGTGGTGATCGAGATAAGCGACAGGGAAGCAGGTCGTATCCGCACGACTAAGTATTACGACCTTGAGTTTAACCTCAGAGACTCAAAGACTGAGCCAAGCAATTACTTTCCCACGACACGACCTTGGTATGTTTCCGCGAATACTGAGACAGTTGAAAAAACACAGCCTTATCTTTTCCAACACCTTCAGATCACGGGACAAACTTATTCCTTAGCTTTTGAATCAAAGGCCGTTGGTGACACGCAACATGTAATCGGCATTGATATCGTGTTGTCTTCGTTAGCGAGTAAGTTATCTGCGAGTGCGTTAGGTTTAGATGAAGACAGTCAGGTTGAGTCATTTCTGTACTCTAAATCGGGCAATATCATTGCGTCTAATCGAGACACTGAAGCGAAACATGCACTCCCTCAGACAAGTAAAATCGATTGGTCTGCTCAGCAACAAGCTGTCATTGAGAACACGCCTCCTTTGTTACTCTCTAACCAAAGCGATTGGGGGCCAATGGATTTTGCAGTATCCGGACAGCCACACGGTTATGCGATTGATCTTCTGAAAATGATCAGTGAAATGAGTGGCGTTAAATTCGAGTTTGTTAATGGCTTTTCGTGGGCAGAGCTAACGGGCAAGTTTCATGAGGGTAGCATCGATGGTTTGCACTCTATTCAGAATTACGAAAGCAACGGAGTAAAAGGCTTATATACGGATGCTATCTACGAGTTGCCTTTCTCTGTTGTAACACGAGAAAACGCACAAACCGTCTCAAACTACGGAGATCTCAGCGGCAAAAAGGTGGCGATTTTATCTGGGTGGTCGGTTATTCCTCAACTCAGAAAAGACTTCCCAAATATTGAGCTTGTTGAGTTTCCAAGTATGGAATTGGCATTTGATGCTGTTGATCGTGGTGAGAGCTTTGCAGTACTCGACGCTAAGCCTGTGTTGGAATTCTCTTTGGACAAATTTTTCCATGCAAGATTGAAAGTTAATGAAGTGCTGTTGGATCTCAAAGCTAATTACCCAAACCAATTCCACATTGTGTTGCAGAACAAACATCAGCAGCTATTACCAATCCTAAATCAAGCCATTCGCGCACTCACTGATGAACAGAAAGCAGTGTTGTCACAAAAATGGTTCAATCATCATGCTCTCAATACAGGCACAACCATTCCTTACACTGAACTCTATGAACGTACTGCGACCGCTACTACCGAAGGCGAAATGGTTAAAATTGTGCTCAATGGAGAACCTAAGCGTCTGTATCTGAAAAAGATTGAAACGGGCGAGCACTACTCTGAATATTTTGCCGTAGCGATACCGGAAGCGGAAATCTACAGCGCGGTAAACAAACGAGTTGCTACGTCTATTGGTGTGACGGTGCTACTTATGAGCCTAACCTTGCCAGTAGCTTGGATCTTTGGTGCGCCTATTGTTCGACCGATCCGTCAACTGAAAGCCGAAACGCAAAAAATTAGGCAGCGTGATTACGACAATGTGTCAGTGCTTAATACGCGAATCAAAGAGGTGTGGGAGCTGTCTGTGGCGGTGAAAGGCATGGCTGCAGAGATTAAGCAGCATGAACAGACACAAGAGGCGTTTGTAGAGTCTTTTATCAAGCTTATCGCCCAAGCTATCGATGATAAATCCGCTTATACGGCAGGGCACTGTAATCGTGTACCAGAACTCGGCTTGATGTTGGCTGACGCGGCTGAGAAATCACAGTCCGATCATTTCAAAGATTTTGAGTTTAAAAATGATGATGAACGTCGTGAGTTCAGAATTGCGGCTTGGCTTCACGATTGTGGCAAGATCACGACACCTGAACACATCGTCGATAAAGGTACGAAGCTAGAAGCGAACTACAACCGAATTCACGAGGTGAGAACTCGATTTGAAGTACTTTGGCGTGATGCGGAAATTACTGCTTTGAGAAAGCAACTTGAAGGTACGCTATCAACGCAGCAGATAACCGATGAGCTTGTGGCAACCAAACAACAGCTACAAGATGACTTTGCTTTTATCGCGACATCGAACGTTGGTGGTGAATTCATGAGTGATGACAAAGTCGCTCGCATTCGCTTGATAGCTGAGACGACTTGGACACGTAACTTTGATGATCAACTTGGTTTATCGCCGGTAGAGGCGTTAAATCGAGAACCGAGTTCGAGCTTACCTGCGACAGAGCCACTGTTAAGTGATAAAGCAGAGCATATAGTGAAAAGAGATAGACCGTTAGAGTTTGACCCGAAACATCAAATCAAAATGGATGTACCTGAGCACTTATACAACCTAGGCGAAGTCTACAATCTGAGTATTGCACGCGGCACGTTAACCGCTGAAGATAGATTCAAGATAAACGAGCACATGCTTGGCACGATTAAGATGCTTGAGAATCTGCCATTCCCGAAAGAGCTAAGCCGTGTTCCACGCTATGCTTCGACGCACCATGAAACACTCAAAGGTACGGGATACCCAAGGAAACTGACTGGTGATGACCTTTCAATCCCAGAACGTATTCTAGTTATCTCCGATATTTTTGAGGCGTTAACCGCTGCGGATAGGCCTTATAAGAAGGCGAAGCCAATCAGTGTTGCTGTCGACATCATGTACAAAATGGCGTTGGACGAGCATCTCGATATCGAACTGTTTAGATTGTTCTTAACCAGCGGTACTCACCTGCGTTATGCAGAAGAGTATCTCAAACCGGAACAAATTGATTTCGTTGATATCAACAAATACCTAGAAGTTACTCGTCAGATAGCTTGATTAAAGGTTGGCTTGTTAGAACGGGTTCGATGAATGAAAGGCGCACATGAGTGCGCCTTTTTTATATCTGTTTATCGGTGAGTAAGTGGATAGACACAACGGGATCTGCGTGTGACAAGTTCAGCGATAAGTTGTCGACACATCGATTTCAAATGATTTTAGGGTAGTTATCGGGTTAGTGGTTGTTAATCTATTTAAAGTTATAAATAACAATTGGTTAAGTTGTTTTGGTGCCTTTTGGTTGAATTTTTATCGTCTATAAAAAATACTACCTTAGTCTAAATTGTCGACAATTGGCTTGATTGTCGACAATTTAATCGTGTATTTTATGTTCATGTTATGAAATTGTTGACAATTAAGGTTCAGCAATCAGAAGTGAGCAGCGTGAATATGAATACTGCGATAAAAGATCTCAGCTTAAGTGCAAACACGAAGACACGTGTGAGCGATAAAGAGAACACTAAATCAGAAAACCTCACTGAGTATCTCGTTGAGGCGATTGTTAACGGTGAATTACCACCGGGCAGTAAGATCTCGGAACCTGAACTGGCTAAACGCTTTGAGGTAAGCCGAGGTCCACTACGTGAAGCGATAATGCGTGTTGAAGGGCTTGGCTTGATTGAACGCATTCCTCATGTAGGGGCTCGAGTTATTACCTTTTCGGCAGACAAACTACTCGAGTTGTACGCGGTGAGAGAGGCATTGGAAGGCATGGCGGCTCGCTTAGCAGCGCGATATATCACACAAGAAGAGCTTGTCGGGCTTGAAGGATTATTGTCGACACACTCAAAACACATCGATGAAGTCGAAGGTTCTTCTTACTTTCATCAACATGGGGATTTTGATTTCCATTACCGCATTATTAAAGCGAGTCGTAACAGCAAACTCATTTCGTTGTTGTGTGACGAGCTTTATCACCTATTACGCATGTATCGCTACCAATCGCCAAGAGCACAGTCTCGTCCAAAAGAGGCGCTTGATGAACATAAATACATCCTACAAGCGATTCGTAATCGCGATGAAGAGCTGGCAGAAATGCTAATGCGACGACACATCTCGGGTAGTCGATTGCTTATAGAACAACAAATTCAATCCAAAGATCTTGAATAACTGGCGACTGGTATTTGCTAGCGGTTCTTCGCTGGCGAGAGCTAAACATCAGTAGTCATAAAGATTAGAAATTAACAATTAACAGGGAGCGTCATTATGAAGTTATCAGCAGGAGCTAAGTTCCGACAAGCTGTGCAAGACAACGACCCATTACAGATTGTCGGTACGGTGAATCCGTATTGCGCGATGATGGCAAAGAACTTGGGGCATCAGGCGATCTATTTGTCTGGTGGAGGCATCGCCAATGCGTCTTATGGTTTGCCAGATTTAGGCATCACCACATTGAACGATGTGTTGGTCGATGTTGAACGTATTACTAACGCATGTGATCTGCCATTGCTGGTGGATATCGATACGGGATTTGGTGGCGCATTCAATATTGCACGTACCATTCGAGCTATGGAAAAAGCGGGTGCAGCTGCGATACACATGGAAGACCAAGTCGCGCAAAAACGCTGTGGTCATCGACCAAATAAAGCGATTGTGAGCCAACAAGAGATGGTCGATAGAGTCAAAGCGGCAACCGATGCTAGAACCGATGAGAGCTTTGTGATTATGGCGCGTACCGATGCATTGGCAGTTGAAGGCATTGATAGCGCGATTGAGCGAGCGATAGCTTGTGTTGAAGCGGGCGCAGACATGATCTTCCCTGAGGCGATGAATCAGCTAGACCAATACGTGAAGTTCTCGGCGGCGCTTAAATCTGCAACGGGTAAGCATGTGCCTATCCTCGCGAACATCACTGAGTTTGGCCAAACACCACTCTACAACTGTAATGAGTTAGCCCAATCAAGTGTCGACATGGTGCTTTACCCATTGAGTGCATTCCGCGCGATGAATAAAGCGGCGGAGAATGTTTACAAGCACTTGTTAGTTGAAGGCAATCAAGAAGCTCTATTGGATTCAATGCAAACCCGTAAAGAGCTTTACGAACACCTGAATTACCACGACTACGAGAACAAGCTTGATCAGTTGTTTTCAAGCGAAGAGTAAACCGGTTTCAATTAATCAAAAATCAACTTAATCCAATAACGTGAAATGGTTAGTCGCCATATCCAGTACCGATGATAAAGATCATCGGACACATAAACAGGCAGCACCAAAGAGTGCAGGCGACTAACACAGCAAAGGAGTTCACCATGTCTGTATCTTTGAGTGATAAAGCAGCTGTCGAAAAGGCTTCAACAGAAAACCAACAACAAAGCGAAAAAACAACCAGCACACCTGCAATCGGTGGTGCTGGTCTACGTGGCCAGAGTGCGGGAACCACGGCGCTATGTACCGTAGGTAAATCAGGAACCGGGTTAACCTACCGTGGTTATGATATTACCGATCTTGCTAATCATGCTCAGTTCGAAGAAGTGGCGCATCTGCTACTAAGAGGTCACTTACCCACTGAAAAAGAGCTCGATGATTACAAAACATTGTTGGTTGGTCTGCGCGGCTTACCTCAACCATTGAAAGCGGCCTTAGAACTGATCCCCGCAGACGCTCATCCAATGGATGTAATGAGAACAGGTTGTTCAATGTTAGGTAATCTAGAGCAAGAGTCCGGTTTCTCCGAGCAACTGCCTGCGACCGAACGAATGCTCGCACTTTTCCCTGCCATTATTTGTTATTGGTACCGCTTTAGTCATGATGGCGTGCGCATTGACACTGAAGATCAAAGTGAAGCGTGTCTGGGTGGCTACTTCTTGAAAATGCTAACGGATAAAGCACCGAGTGAACTTCACAAGAAGGTAATGCACTGCTCGCTAA
Source organism: Vibrio sp. 1CM2L (assembly GCF_023161695.1). Classification (NCBI taxonomy): domain Bacteria; kingdom Pseudomonadati; phylum Pseudomonadota; class Gammaproteobacteria; order Vibrionales; family Vibrionaceae; genus Vibrio; species Vibrio sp. 1CM2L. Next base: position 18,568 of record NZ_JALNTT010000002.1, on the reverse strand, counting down.
CTCTGTATGCGGAACATGAGTTTAATGCTTCGACTTTTGCCGCTCGTGTGTGTGCATCAACGCTGTCGGATATCCACTCTTGTGTCACAGCAGCGATTGGCACACTGCGAGGCCCTTTACATGGCGGTGCGAATGAAGCGGCGATGGAAATGATCCAAGATTGGCAAACCGCTGATGAAGCAGAAACTAACATCATGCAGATGCTTGCTAACAAAGACAAAATCATGGGCTTCGGTCATGCCATTTATCGTGAAAGCGACCCGCGAAATGCTCTAATAAAGCGTTGGTCAAAAGAGTTAGCTCAAGAGGCGGGAGATAAGCAGCTTTACGCCGTTTCTGAGCGTGTTGAAGCGGTAATGAAGCGCGAGAAAGGGTTGTTTTGTAATGCGGACTTTTTCCATGCATCGGCTTACCACTTCATGGACATCCCAACCAAATTGTTTACTCCTATCTTCGTGATGAGCCGCCTTACGGGTTGGACGGCACACGTATTCGAGCAAAGAGAAAACAATCGAATTATTCGTCCAAGTGCAGACTACACCGGGCCAGAGCATCAAGACTGGCTACCAATCCATTTACGTTAGTCCTCTATATCGAGCCGACTTATATCTCGAGGCGACTTTTCTCTTTATGTGATAAGGCCTCGAGAGCCAACGAATAGCATTTAACAGATAATGGTGGATGTATGTCTGATGTAAAACTTGAAAGAAACCAAGATCTTGATGAAAACAAGTATCGAAAGGTTCTACCGGGAACGGGCTTAGAATATTTCGACGCTTGCGAAGCGGTAGAAGCGATATCTCCGGGCAGTTATAAAACCTTGCCCTATACGTCGAGAGTATTGGCAGAGCAATTAGTAAGACGCTGTGATCCTGAAACCCTTGAAGACAGCTTAAAACAGATCATTGAACGCAAGAGCGACTTAGATTTTCCTTGGTATCCTGCGCGCGTAGTGTGTCATGACATTCTTGGTCAAACAGCCTTGGTTGATTTGGCTGGGTTAAGAGACGCGATTGCCGACCAAGGCGGAGACCCTGCCAAGGTGAATCCAGTAGTCGAAACTCAATTGATTGTTGATCACTCGTTAGCCGTGGAACACGCAGGCTTTGATAGTGAAGCGTTTGATAAAAACCGAGCGATTGAAGAGCGCAGAAACGAAGACCGTTTTCACTTTATAGAATGGTGTAAAACCGCGTTTAAAAATGTGAGTGTAATTCCTGCGGGTAACGGGATCATGCACCAGATCAACTTGGAGAAGATGTCTCCGGTTATTCAATCTAAAGAAGGTATCGCTTTCCCTGATACCTGTGTTGGTACCGATAGCCATACACCGCACGTTGATGCTCTGGGCGTTATTGCGATTGGTGTGGGCGGCTTGGAAGCTGAAACTGTGATGCTCGGTCGTCCGTCAATGATGCGTTTGCCTGATATTGTAGGCGTTAAACTGACGGGTCAACGACAAGAAGGGATAACCGCAACGGATATTGTGCTTGCGATTACTGAGTTTCTTCGTAATCAGAGAGTGGTCTCGAGTTACTTGGAATTCTTTGGTGAAGGGGCTCGTGCACTGACAATTGGTGACCGCGCAACCATCTCCAACATGACGCCAGAGTATGGTGCGACGGCAGGCATGTTCTACATCGATGAACAGACCATTCAATACTTGAAGCTTACGGGCCGTGAGCCTGAGCAGGTTGAATTAGTCGAACGCTACGCCAAGCAAACCGGGTTATGGGCTGACGATCTAGACTTCGCTCAATATGAGCGTGTATTAGAGTTTGATTTATCGAAGGTTGAGCGCAATCTTGCAGGGCCGTCTAACCCACATCGTCGTTTGCCAACCAGAGAGCTGGCTGAACAAGGTATTAGTCAAACATCTTGGAAAGAGCAGCATGCTAAGCAGTACAGCGACGAGCAGATGCCTGATGGCGCGGTGATCATCGCAGCAATTACCTCTTGTACCAACACCAGTAATCCAAGAAACATAGTCGCCGCCGCACTGGTAGCTAAGAAAGCCAATCAGCTTGGATTAGTTCGTAAGCCGTGGGTGAAAACGTCATTTGCGCCGGGTTCTAAAGTTGCCAAGCTCTATCTCGAGTCGGCAGGTTTGCTTCCCGAGCTGGAACAATTAGGCTTCGGTATCGTCGGCTATGCGTGCACTACCTGTAACGGAATGAGTGGGGCGTTGGATCTTAAAATTCAACAAGAGATCATCGACCGCGACCTGTATTCAACCGCTGTGTTGTCAGGGAATCGAAACTTCGATGGTCGAATCCATCCTTATGCAAAACAAGCGTTTTTAGCCTCACCGCCATTGGTGGTTGCTTATGCCTTGGCTGGCACGATTCGCTTTGATATCGAGAAAGACAGCTTAGGCACTGACAGCAACGGTAAGCCAATCTACTTAAGTGATTTATGGCCTAGTGATGCGGAGATCGATGCTGTTGTCGGTGAGCATGTTAAACCTCAGCAATTTCAACAAATCTACGTAAAAATGTTCCAGCCAGATGATGATCAGGTAACGACTGAACCGCTTTATGACTGGCGACCTCAAAGTACTTATATTCGCAGGCCACCTTATTGGGAAGGAGCTCTTGCGGGAGAGCGAAGCCTATCTGGTATGAGGCCTCTGGCTATTTTGGGTGACAACATCACTACGGACCACTTGTCCCCTTCAAATGCGATCCTCGCTTCGAGTGCGGCGGGGGAATACCTCACTAAAATGGGAGTGCCGGAAGAGGATTTTAACTCTTACGCGACCCATCGAGGTGATCACTTAACCGCGCAACGAGCAACATTCGCCAACCCTAAGCTGTTTAACGAAATGGTGAAGGACGCTGGAGAAGTCGTCCAAGGTTCATTAGCAAGAGTTGAACCCGAGGGTCAAGTTACGCGAATGTGGGAAGCGATAGAAACTTACATGAACCGCAAACAACCCTTGATTGTTGTTGCTGGTGCCGATTATGGACAAGGTTCATCACGCGACTGGGCGGCCAAAGGGGTGCGCTTAGCGGGTGTTGAAGTGATTGTGGCTGAAGGATTTGAAAGAATTCACAGAACCAACTTGGTTGGCATGGGCGTGCTGCCTTTGCAATTCAAAGCGGGAACCAATCGGAACACCTTAGAGTTGGATGGCACCGAGCTTTACGACGTGTACGGCGACATTGAAGCAGGTTCTGATTTGGCTCTAGTCATCACACGTAAAAACGGTGAAAAGCTGGATGTGCCAGTAACCTGTCGACTAGACACTGCAGACGAAGTGAATGTGTACAGCGCTGGTGGCGTGTTGCAACGTTTCGCCAAAGACTTTCTCGCCCAGTAGGAGCTTGTGATGAACACTAAACAGATAAAAGTACCGGCTACCTACATGCGGGGCGGAACAAGCAAAGGCGTTTTCTTCAACTTAAGTGACTTACCTGAAGCAGCGCAATTTGCCGGAGAAGCTCGAGACGCATTACTTCTGCGCGTGATTGGTAGTCCAGATCCTTATGGCAAACAAACCGACGGCATGGGTGGCGCAACATCCAGTACCAGTAAAACCGTTATTGTTTCGGAAAGCAGTAAAGCCGATCACGATGTTGATTACCTCTTTGGTCAAGTGGCAATAGATAAGCCGTTCGTTGATTGGAGCGGTAACTGCGGCAACCTGTCTGCTGCAGTGGGCCCATTTGCTATTCATAGTGGCCTAGTCGATTCAAACCGTATTCCAGAAAACGGAGTGGTCGAGGTCCGAGTATGGCAAGTAAATATAGAGAAAACCATCATTGTTCACGTGCCTATCGCTGATGGAGAAGTCCAAGAGTTGGGTGACTTTGAGCTCGATGGTGTGACTTTCCCCGCCGCGGAGATCCAAGTCGATTTCCTAGATCCAGCCGATGCTAGTGGCTCTATGTTCCCAACAGGGAATGTTGTCGATTTTTTAGATGTTCCAGACCTGGGTTGCATCAAAGCGACATACATCAATGCAGGAATACCGACCATTTTTGTTGATGCTGAATCGGTTGGTTATCAAGGTACAGAGCTTCAATCGGATATTAACAGTGATTCAAAAGCCTTGGCTCTGTTTGAATCCATCCGAGCACATGGTGCGGTTGCGATGGGACTTATTGATTCCCTAGAACAAGCTGAATCACGCCAACACACTCCTAAAGTCGCGTTTGTTGCTAAGCCTCAAGCGTACCAAGCTTCCAGTGGAAAATCGGTTGCTGCCGAAGATACAGACCTTCTGGTACGCGCTTTGTCTATGGGGCAACTTCATCACGCTATGATGGGTACGGCTGCGGTTGCTATTGCTTCAGCTGCAAGTGTACCAGGCACCTTAGTGAACTTGGCAGCCGGTGAGGGAAGTCGTGATTTTGTGACCTTTGGTCATCCATCTGGAACCTTAAAAGTGGGTGCTAAAGCTATTCAAACGGAAAGCGGTTGGAAAATTGAAAGGGCGATAATGAGTCGTAGTGCCCGAGTGATCATGGAAGGTGCCATTCGTGTGCCTTTTCCCAAGTAAAGCGATTGTCGTGAACGGTTAAATGTTCACGAACACAACGCTGAGAAAAGAGTGCTATCAAGTGCTACTGCTAAAAGCTAGTCGCTTGGACTAATGGATAAATCATGGAGGAGGCACTATGTCTGCTACGAATCGAATGAACAGAAAAACCGATCACATCACCGAGTACCAATGGGCGAGGGAGGACCCAAATTCGTTTTGGGAAACACAATCACAAGCCATTGATTGGTTTGAGTCACCAAAAACGATATTACAAACTGACGATAACGGTATTGAGCGTTGGTTTCCTGATGGGGTGATGAACACCTGCTGGCTGGCGCTGGATTATCATTGTGAAAATGGACGAGGTGACAATACCGCGCTGATTTACGACTCTCCTGTTACAGGAACTCAATCCTCGTACACTTACAACCAGTTACGTGAGCAAGTAGCTAAAGTCGCAGGTATGTTAGCCACGCAAGGCGTTACCAAAGGTGATCGTGTGGTGATCTACATGCCGATGATTCCTGAAGCGGCAATGGCAATGTTGGCCTGTGCGCGACTGGGCGCGGTGCATTCGGTGGTGTTTGGTGGATTCGCCCCTCATGAACTTGCCGTGCGTATCGAAGATGCCGAGCCGAAGGTGTTGATTACTGCATCCTGCGGTGTCGAGATAAATAAAGTCCTGCCATATAAGCCTATGGTCGATCGCGCGATCATGGACAGCCGCTGGAAACCCGAGAAAGTGGTGGTATTTCAAAGAGAGCAGTCTCTAGCCGAATTGAACAACGAACGCGATGTACTTTGGCAACAAGCTGTCGCGGATGCATTGCCTCACGTATGCGTGCCTGTTCTAGCGATTGACCCACTATATATCTTGTACACATCAGGGACGACGGGTAAGCCAAAGGGTGTGGTACGTGACAATGGTGGTCACGCGGTCGCGATGAAATACTCGATGAGCATTATCTACGATATGCCGCAAGATGGTGTGTTTTGGGCAGCTTCTGATGTCGGCTGGGTAGTGGGGCATTCCTACATTGTGTATGCGCCATTGATTCATGGCTGTACGACCATTTTGTTTGAAGGCAAGCCAGTACGAACGCCAGATCCCGGCGCATTCTGGCGTGTGTGTGAAGAGTACAACGTCGATGTATTGTTTTCTGCGCCAACGGCATTTAGAGCAATCAAGAAAGAAGATCCCGAAGGCGAGCTACTTACCAAGTATGACTTATCATCACTCAAGTCGATTTTCATGGCTGGCGAGCGTTTAGACCCGCCAACATTGGATTGGGTTGAATCTCATACCAATAAGCCGGTTATCGATCATTGGTGGCAAACAGAAACGGGTTGGGCTATTTCTGCCAATCCAACAGGGCTAGAATCTTTACCAGTCAAAGCGGGCTCTTCCACTAAACCTGTTCCGGGTTACCAAGTGGAGATTCTCAATGAACTCGGTGAAGTCGCTCAGCCTAATCAACAAGGGTTTGTGGCTCTGAAACGCCCGTTGCCACCCGGCTGTCTACCAACAGTTTGGCGTAATCATGATCGATTTGAATCTGGCTATCTGAGCCAATTCCCAGGATATTATGTTTCTGGTGATGGCGGTTATCTCGATGAAGATGGGTATCTATTTATCATGGGTCGTATTGATGATGTGATAAACGTAGCGGGGCATCGTCTGTCGACGGGGGAAATGGAAGAGATCGTGGGAGGTCATCCTGCCATTGCAGAATGTGCGGTAGTCGGGATTCACGATGACTTAAAAGGGCAACTTCCATTGGGTTTAGTTGTGCTGAAAGATGGCGTAAAAGTCGATGGCATTGAGTTGCAAGCGGAGTTGGTTGGCAAGGTTCGTAATGAGATTGGCGCGGTCGCTTGTTTTAAGCAAGCCTTGGTTGTTGAGAGACTACCTAAGACACGCTCAGGTAAGATTTTACGTAGAACGATCCGACAGATCGCAGAAGGTGAACAATATGTGGTGCCTTCGACGATTGATGACCCTACCAGCTTAACGGAAATTGCTGAAAAGCTCGGTAAATAAGTTTTGTTGCTTAGGTAATCTGATCTTCGGCTTGTTGATTTATACATAAGCCAGCGTGATGGTTTACCTAAACTCTACTTTATTCATCCGCTTATCCATTGCGTTTACTATGACCTCATTATGAATTCCACATATTGAGGTCTTTTTATGCGAGCTTACTTTTTGTTGATTGCTTTATTGGTAAGTGGTACTGCTAGTGCCAGTATTTCAAAGGATGAGGCGAGTAGAGCGTTGTTAGAACCTTTGAGTCATCCCAAGGTATTTAAATGTGTGTCCAAGACTGGCGTCGATCTCTATCAAGCGGTTTTTGATATTGGTGTGGGATATGAAGCCGACCCTATTAACTCGAAGATGATCGTTAATTCAAGGAAAGGCCGCTACGAATATCAAATCCTAGGCGCGGTAAGGTCTGAAAGAGCCGGTGAAATTGTCGTGTTAACTCGCCATGTGGGAGACGGTGTCAAAGTTGCCGCGATGATTGATGACGAAAATGGCAAGATACTGGGAATCGGTGATAAAAATCATTATCGAGATTGCGGTGTTAGGCCACCACCTAGCGTAGCAAACATGCAAAACTTTTGGTCTAAAGGCTAAGAGAGATATGTGAAAGACAAAATTATTGAGAAAGCTCGATTGAGGCGACCTTATTGGTCGCCTTTTTTGTTGGTGAGGATAAAGCGAGCTCAAAGCTATATATCATTAATAAGTTATGCGATGGCTGAATAATACATAGCTGAACATGATGTATCGTCTAAACGTGGCTTTATTTATCTCATTAACGGTTCTGCTTAAGATAGCTCTACTCAAAACGAAGAACTAAGCGAGACTCCTATGAAATTCACTAAACCTTTTCTTTTAGCGACACTGATTGTGACTCTTTCTGGTTGCGCATCACCAGCAATGGATAACGAAAATGAGAATGCTGCACGTAATCGTGGTGCTGTAGGTGGTGCTTTACTAGGAGCAACAGCAGGTGCTCTAACTGGAGATGCGAGTTTAGCCGTGAAGGGCGCTGCATTAGGTGGTGTGACCGGTGGTGTTGCGGGTTCAATGAAAGATACGGACGATGCAAGAAATGCACAACGAACCCAAGTTACTGCTGATGGTCTAGCGCAAGACAATCGCACCGATGCAGAAAAGCGTGTTGCTGAAGTTGAGGCTGAAATTAAGCTAATTGAACTAGAACAACAGCTTGCTGAACTCAAAGAAGAGAAAGAAGATAACGGTGCATAAAGCTGAAGCTACAACAACAGCAAAACCCACAGCTTCGATATTCGTTTAATTCAATCATTAAAACAGAATGGCCACGTAATGTGGCCGTTTTTGTATCTAAAATACACACTTCAAACAATGAATTAATTCAATAACTTGTATAGATACTCACGCCAAGTAAACTAGACTCAGTTTAAATATTAATTTGGTTTGAGAAGCGCAATAGTCATGAATGTCACCTTAAGGGCCGCAAAGCATGCGGATTTGGAACAACTTAACGAGTTAATGTTCGATCTCCACCATCATCATCACCTTGCTAGCCCAGAGCACTTTAAAACGGCAGAAGAGATTGAGCAGGAAAAAAGCATTGCACGATACTTGGATGATCCTGAATGTTTGGTTTATGTGGCATTAAAAGGTGAGCTCATTGTTGGCTTTATCTCTGGGCATTTTTGTGAGCTTATCTCAACGGTGAGCAAACCAGTGCCGATGGGAAGTGTCGATGAACTGTTTGTCTTGCCTGATTATCGAAAAGAATCGATTGCTGAAAAGTTGTTTAACAAAGTTGAAAGTACTTTTGATGATTATGGGGTTGAACAAGTCTTTGTAGAAGTTTGGGACTTTAACTCACCTGCCAAGGACTTCTATCAAAAAATGGGGTTCACACCTCACATTCAATGGATGAGGAAGGCTTTGCACAAAACGTAGACAGCGATTTTGTGTGGCTTTGATTACAATAGTTCAACTGCAACAGCAGTCTTAAATTTCTTCTATTATTTTTTAGGTAAACTCGTTGGTTATTCGATATTTATTAGTTTTCATACTGTCTCTTTTGAGTACTACTTCCGCTTGGGCAAACAACACTTTGCCCTATCATATCGCGGGCGCCTTGTGTGTAGTACGTGCTGATAACCAAATCGTGTTGGTTGATGAGTTGATCACAGGTCAATTGTCTCTACCGGGAGGCACTGTTGTTTCAGGTGAGCCGCCAGCAGTCGCGGCGCAACGTGAAACGTGGGAAGAGGCGGGTTTGTCGGTAACGGTCGGTGATGTACTGGGTTATACCGACAGTGCCGTCGTGTTTGATTGTATTTCTGACTCTGAAGTGATCAGCTACAAGGCTCGAAATGAGTTAGGTGGCTTTGAGCTGCCGATCTGGTTTGCTCCTCATTATGGCGTGGAAGTCAGCCGAGCGATGTTACTTCCTCCTACTGAATTGCAAGATCACCAATACCGCTATCCAGAACAGTGGTCTGAGATTAACGAGCTGTTTTTATCCGCAACAGATCAACCGGTAACGTATGTGACTGAGCTGGTGGGCGCAGCACCCAAAGTCCATCAAGTTGAATTAAATTGGATTGTGTCGCTTCAAAACGCGTTCGATAAGATGCCAAGCGTGTTTGCGAATACTGTGCTTTTGACTGACTTGTTGGCGAAGCCATGGGTTTTCACTGTGATATTGCCGCTAATTGCTTGGTACTTTGGCCGTAACTTCGCGTTGAAGTTTGGCTTCACTTTGATCTCGGTGACATTGCTTACTTTAATCGCGCACCAAGGTTTTGGTTTTCCACGTCCACACGCTTACTTGCCAACATTGAAACTGGTGATGAGCAGTGGGTATAGTTTTCCAAGTCTGTTGGCTGCCTTATGGGTCAGTTTAACCTTGTTAGTTTTTTGGAAACTAAAGCGCCTCTTGGAGCAAAAAGCTATTCTGATAGTGCTCGCTGGCCTGCTGTGGATCATGCTATTTAAGTCTTATTCAGGCAGTGCGTTTTTTAGCGATGTATTAATGGGTGGCGTATTAGGCGCTTTAACGACGTGGCATATCGTGAGATTAGATGCAAAACCGGATGTTGATATTAGTGCTTTATTGAGTTCTAAAGGTGTTTGGTGGGCATTGAGCTTACTGTCGATAGTTCTCACGGTGATATGGCCACTGCCAACATTCTCATTCTGGGTGGCGATTTTGATGACGATTGCATGCCTAGTGACGTTAACAGACTCGAAACCTTTGGTCGGTCAGTTCTCATTCAAGATCGTTCTTGGAGTGATGGCGATGCTGTTAGCGGGAAATCTGCTGATTAGCTGGGTTGGAAGCTTTGTCTCTTTCAGTGGTATTGCTTCATTTATTATTGAAACGTTACGTTTCCCAATATTGATTCTGTTTGGTGTGGTGGCATTTCGTCTGCCATGGAAAAGAGAGTAATCGACTCGACTAACACAAAATCAAAAAGGCTGTGCAGTGCACAGCCTTTGTCATTTCTGCAACAAGCAAAAAGTAATTCTCATTAGAACCTGTTGAGCGTTTATGAGTTGAAAATAAACTTCTCAATCGCGACTGCGACACCATGGTCGTCGTTGCTCGCTGTGATGTGATCCGCCAGTTTCTTGGTTTCTTCCATTGCGTTTTCCATTGCAATGCCAAGGCCTGCGTATTCAAGCATATGGTGATCGTTTTCAGCGTCACCCATGCAGATGACTTCTTCCGCTTTAATGCCTAAGTGTTTCGCTATCGCTTCAATACCGACACCCTTGTTTGATTTTGGGTTTAGGAACTCTAAGAAGAATGGCGCACTTTGTACGATAGTAAACTGAGTCTTAAGCTCTTGTGGCAACTTGCCGATGATTTCAGTCAGCTTGCTTGGTTCAGCGACAATCATGGTCTTGATGATTTCGTGGTCATCTTCTAGTTGAGAAAAGTCGAACTCGGTTATATCTAAGCCATTAATACGCGCTTCAATACCAGTGTACTCATTGTTTTCAGGTGTGATTAAGCCGTGGATCTTGCTGAAAGCATGGACATAACCACCAAGCTGTTCAGCGAGGGCAGCAATCTCTTTTGCGGCTTTACCGTTGCTGATCTCACTGTGAATGATCTCTTTTGTCGATACGTTCTGAACCATAGAGCCGTTGTAGAAGAGTACAAAGTCATCTTCGCCGTCAATCGAAAGCTCATCTAATTTGCTTTGCATGCCTTCTAAAGGGCGACCAGAAGCAAGAACCACTTTCACACCTGCAGCTCGTGCTTTGGCGATTGCGTCTTTGTTCTCTTGAGAAATCACTTTTTCACTGTTGAGTAGTGTGCCATCCATATCAAGAGCAATCAGTTTGTACATGTTGTTCCTTACTAAAAAATTAAAAGCTAACGAAATCTATGGGCGAAAGGATAAGGGAACTTGAAAGTTCAGGCTAGGGCTTTGATCAACTCATTTATCAGTACTCATTTGTTTGACCAAAAGGGGGAAGTGCTTTAAGGTCTGCGGTTGATTAATTTCATCAAATGATTGAGCTGAGGGAAAGTTGTACAAGATTAATGAAATGTTTGAAACCATTCAGGGTGAGGGCGTGTTTACTGGCGTTCCCGCTGTTTTTGTTCGTCTGCAAATTTGCCCAGTGGGCTGTTCTTGGTGTGATACCAAGCAGACCTGGGAAGCGTTGCCAGAAGATGAAACCAGCCTTGGCGATATTATGGTTAAGACAGAAGATTCACCTACTTGGTCAGCAATCGATGCTCAAGGAATCGTGAATGAATATATCAAGCAAGGTTACACTGCTAAGCACATTGTGATTACTGGTGGTGAGCCATGCATTTATGATCTTGTTCCTCTTACTGAAGCATTTGAGCAGCACGGTTGTCGCTGTCAGATTGAGACTAGCGGAACATCAGAAGTTAAAGCCACACCGGACACTTGGGTTACGGTGTCACCGAAAGTGGCGATGAAAGCGAAACTGGAAATCTTAGATAGCGCCTTGCAACGTGCTAACGAAATTAAGCATCCAGTAGGTACAAGCAAAGACATCGAACAACTTGACGGTTTATTGGAGCGAGCAGCAGTTCCTAACGACACTGTTATCGCTCTGCAACCAATCAGCCAAAAAGACCGCGCTACTCAGCTTTGTATTGATACCTGCATTGAGCGCAATTGGCGCTTATCAATACAAACTCACAAATATTTGAGCATCGCATAGGTTGTATTTTTACTGGGCAAGATAAGTCGCTAGTAGAAGGTTCTCGTAAGGATTTAAGATGAAAAAAGCAGTGGTAGTATTCAGTGGTGGTCAAGACTCAACAACGTGTCTTGTTCAGGCATTAAAAGAGTATGATGAAGTTCATGCGATTACGTTTGATTATGGTCAACGTCATCGACTAGAGATTGAAGTTGCGGAGTCATTGTCGAAAGAGCTTGGTGTGAAAGCGCATAAAGTGATGGATGTGACTCTGTTGAATGAACTGGCTATCAGCTCTCTGACTCGTGACGATATTCCTGTGTCTCATGAGCTGCAAGAGAATGGGCTGCCGAACTCATTCGTTCCTGGTCGTAATATTCTATTTTTAACTCTAGCGGGTATTTACGCTTACCAAATCGGTGCAGAAACCGTGATTACCGGTGTGTGTGAAACAGACTTTTCTGGTTACCCTGATTGCCGTAATGACTTTGTGAAGGCGATGAACTCTGCACTTGTACAAGGTATGGATAAGCAGCTTGATATCAAAACACCGCTAATGTGGTTAAACAAGGCTGAGACATGGGCGCTAGCAGACCAGTACTCAGCACTTGAGCTTGTTAGAAACAAAACACTGACTTGTTACAACGGCATTGTTGGTGATGGCTGTGGCGATTGCCCAGCATGTGAACTGCGTAAGGTTGGCCTTAACGATTACCTCGGTGATCGCGAAAGCATTATGGCTGAGTTGGTTCGCAAACAGGCTGAGAATAAATAATCTCTGGTAAATCAATCGGTTCGTTATATGCATCAATAATACAGTTTCGACCGTTGCTTTTGGCTTGATAGAGCGCTTGGTCAAGCACTGAATACAAGTCATCAAAGTCACTTAATGCGTTTGAGGTTGCTAGATAAGCAAAACTCGCGGTCACATTAAGTGACTTTTTGCTTTCTGATAAGAAGACAGTGCTTGAAATTGCGTAGCGCAACTCTTCAACGCGTTCTCGTACCTCTGCTGGTTGGGTATCGGTTAACATGATGACAAATTCTTCGCCCCCTAAGCGACCAAACAATTCACCATTCACTAAGTGTTTTCTAATTTGATCACTAATATGGACCAGTGCCCGATCACCAGTCGGGTGCCCATGCTGATCATTAATCTTCTTAAACTTATCTAAATCGAGCAGCACGATCACATGCTGTTTGTCCGTCCCTTTACAGCGTTTCACTCTTTTGATTCTTCGAATTATCTCAGTTCGGCTATATGCTTTCGTTAAGCCATCAATTGCGGCTTTTGCGCGAACCGTTTTGTTTACCAATACCGTAAAGCTTGCAGCACAAAGCAACAGAATAACAACGATGTTGTACATCCATCTTTGATGTTCCATTTTTTCAATTTGAACACGGTCGAGTTTCGCCTGATGTGTCAGGAAAGAGCTTTCTAGTTCTTGTTCATATTTGGCGTGCGTTAGGCCGAGCGCTTCGAGTGCGAGTCGATTATCGATGTCTCTAGCTTCCATTTGTATTGACGAGTATCGCTGGTAGAAATAGAAAGCTTGTTGGTAATCGCCGAGTGATTGATGAATATCAGAAAGCTGAAGAAGTGACTGCGCGATGTATTTATGCCTTGTGACTTGTTCAGCTAATTCTAGCGCTTGTTGAGCATAGTTGAGCGCTTCCGTTGGCAGTTTCTGTTCTTCGAACATATCGCTGATCGCCAAGTAAGCATTGATGCGAATGACATCATTACTCAGTTCGCTCGAAGCTGACAGAGACTCGATTAGGTAGGCTCTCGCCACATCATAGTCTTTCCTTTGAGTGTATGCTTTTCCCAAGCCAAGACTTGTTAGTGCGATACCGTAGCTATGCGACGTTGCGCTCAGCAGTGTTATTGCTGTCTGAAAGTGGTGAATTGCTAGGTCACTTTGCTCTTGGTTAAGGTAGAGATCCGCAAGGCTGTGATGAACTTGTGCTTTCATTAAATCTGAAGCGTTTGCTCTGAGAATGAGAGCTTGCTCTAGATACTCCGCCGATTTTTCATATTGCTTTAATTCTTTGAGCAAGTTACCCACATCGTTGTAAACCCCTGAAATATCATGTCCTTGTGGAAACACATTTATTAGTGATAGGTAGGTATCTAGTGCTGCTTGATAGTCACTGCGGAAATGGTGATTGTTCGCGATGACTCGATAAGTCCCGAATTTTGGTAATACAGGGTCGGCGATGTCATGTAAATCTGACTGAAGCGCAGAGCAGTAATAGTTCGCTTGATGGTATTTAGCTTGCTCGTTAAGCGATCGGCATAACTGGTATTTTAGTAAGGCTTTTCCAGTTAAATCACTGCGAGATTGCATTTTCGCCAAAAGTGTTAGAAAGCCTTGTTGTGCTTGTTCATATTGGCCTTTGCCGTCTTTCATCAGAGCAGAAATAAACGCTGTTTCTATCGCTTGGTAGTCGCTGTCGTTTGAAGCGATTCCGTAAAACGGCTGATCTCGGTGGCTCATGTATTGATACAGAAGAGACGCAAGGTAAAGCTTATCTCCATAAACCGTTGAGCCGATGTAGCGTGTTTGCAGCATGTTTAATGCGCGCTCAGGAGAGTGGTTTAAAGTAGAGAGATAAAGCGCGTTCCAATCAGCATTTGGAGTAGAACTTAGATTGGAGGTATAGACTGGTGAATTGTGGTCACGATCTGATGTTGATACTTGGCTATAAGAACAAAAGCTAATGAATAGTAGAAAGGTAACAAAAACGAAGTGATTCACAAGAGACGATCAATCAGATAAAGAACGATATTCTATTATTAGTTTGATGTTGCTTCAAATTTTGAATGGTGCGGCTACGAGGTTATGCGAGGTAGGTCTCTAATTTATTGATACTAATCAGAGGTATATCGGTCGCACGATTCGCGCGACCGATATCGGAAATTAGATGTATAATTTCGCTAGGTCAGAAGGCTCAAGTTCTTTGCCTTCTAATGTTGCATTCCAGTTAGTACCAACAAGAACGCCGTCTTCAGCAAGAGTCAGTAACCAATCTTCTACAAAGATATCTAGTGGAATTTCTAATACTTCGAAGTCAGCCCACTCTTCAACGTTGTGAGTTTGAGCATCTTCTTTTGAAGACCAGAATGGCATCACTTCGCTGTTTTCGAATTCACTTGAGTCACATGCTAGCCAACCTTCTTCGTTGCGAAGGCCCCATACCAGTTTAGTTTCTTGTGTTTCAGAAACGAAAAGTTCTAGATTTGCTTGAGTATCAGCTGTTAGTTTGCTCATGGATTAATTCTCTATGTTGATAACGTGGCAAGATTAACATTATAGACGGCTTAGGTATATGCTATTCAAGGAATTATCACCATACTGAAACGTTAACTTAAGATAACGTTTCAGTACGGTATAAGCAGGGTACGCCTACTTTTTAATTTTGGTGAAGATGTGCCATTCTTCTTTGATATTACCCTTAAATCCAACAACGGAAGCAACAACTTTTCGATGCAGTGCGTGATTGATTTGAGTGTCATCGCTGCTGAATTCAGAATCACCATGACCGACGATGTTGACTCTAGATGGCTGAATACCGTTGCTGATTAGCGCACGTCTTACATGCGATGCACGTTCCTTCGAAAGCTTTAGGTTGTGTGCCGCGTTGCCTACTTTGCTGGCATAACCTTGCAATTCAATACTGGTACTTTCGTAGCGCTTCAAAAACGCAGCCATTTGGCGTATCTGCCCTAGAAAGACAGGGTTTATTTCCGTTGAATTATTAGCGAAGAGTATATGCAGCTCTTTCTTTTCCGATGACTCGAAATATGATCCACAACCGTCGTTATCGATCTCAGCACCAATTTGTGTATCGGGACATAAATCTCGCGCGTTGATTACACCGTCATTGTCATCATCTTGAAGATCGTAAATTTGAGTAACAGGCGGAAGAGCGCGATATTCGAATTCATCTTCGCTGTTTTCAGCTAAAGCATTGGCAGATACAACCATGAAGCAAAGCGATAATACTGTGTTGGTAAGCTTCATTAATATTCCACCTTTTCATTCCATTCTTCTGGGATCTCAACTCGTAAACCGATGAGTAGGTTACCAGTTGCGTTCATTACGCGATATTTTGCGTATTGCTCGTCATACTTAGCATCTAAATAGCCTTTACGAGCTTCGAATAATTCATTCTCGGTGTTAAGTAAGTCGAGAAGAGTACGTTTACCGATGCGGTATTGTTTCTCATATGAGATTACCGTGTCTGATGCCGAGTCTACGTGGTCAGATAGGAACTCTTTTTGCTGAACCGTTAAATCAAGTGCGCTCCATGAAAGACGCAGACTCTCTTCTACATTGCGATAAGTGCTTTCGCGAAGGTCTTTGGCTTTGTTGAGTTGGTAAGCTGCACTTTCTGCACGGTCTTGATCCGAACCACCGTTGTAAAGGTTGTACCTTAAACGAACCATCGCAGAAAACTCATCGCTGCTGCCTTCTGTACCACCGGCGTCATCACGCCAAGTTTGAGCGGCTTCAAAAGAAACAGTCGGGTAGTTAGTGCTTTTGGATTGCTTGTACTGGAACTTCGCTGAGTCAACATCGGCTTGTGCAATCTTGATTACCGGGTGCTGGTTAAACGCTTTTGCCAACGCACCATCAACGGTATAAGGAATCGCGCCCACATCTGCGCGAGGGAAGGTTAACCCTAACGGAGATTGACCAACAATTCTTTTAAACTGTGTATGTGTATCAAAAAGGTTGTTTTGAGCAGCAAGCAAATTCCCGTGCGCTTTCGCAATACGAGCTTCAACTTGTGACATATCTGCGGTTGAACCAATACCTGATTCCACGCGCTTACGAATATCGTTATATATCTCTTTGTGCGTCGCTAAGTTACTTTCCGAAAGAGAAAGCACTTCATAGGCTTTCACTGCATCAAGATAAACCTTGGTGACTTCTAAAGCGATGTCTTGCGCGTTAGATAGTAGTTGATAGCGCACAGACTCTGCATCAGCGGCAGTACGGTCGATATCATTGGATGTATTAGCACCATCCCATATCAACTGGGTCAAGGTGATCGTTGCTTCTTTTCTAGTCAGATCGGTAGTGTCTTGGTTGGTTGCTAGATCAGTATGTTCATAACCAATCCCACCATCTAAGTCTATACTTGGTCGATAAGCACCACCAGAAGCGTCGTTAAGATAACGCTTACTGATATATTCGTTATAAGCACTTTTGATTTCAGGGTTGCTTTCTAAAGTAAACGCAACGGCTTGCTCTAAGGTTTGTGCTGTTGTCGGCAAACTTAGCGCTATAGCTAACCCTAATGTTGTCGTTTGAATGTAATTCAATTTCCATCTCTCCAAATTGGACTGCATCTAAACCTACGCTTTTTAATGTGCTAGATACGAAATTTAGATGAACCGCCAAAAATATAACGTTCGCTCGAGAAGCTACCGTAAATGGTTGTAAAGTTGTTAACAGCTTACTGTGCGCTTTATGATGATTTTAAGAGCGTCAATTTTACGTTTTTAGCTGTGTTATTTTTCGCAAACACAATAACTTATATTGATAGTGTGAGCACTTTCATTATTGTGTGATGTGATCAGCGTCATTACCTTGGCACTCGGTTTGTTAAATACTAGATTCATAACTAGGAATGATGTGACGTTAAATGTTATATTTTAAAGAATTATATAAATAAGATGTCACAAAATTGACGTGGCAAGCGAAAATTGGTTTTAGGGGTTGATATGGACATTACAGCATTGAATTTGACTGGTGCACTTGCATTGGGTCAGCGCATTGTTATTTCAGTGGATGGCACGGTTAGAGTACTTGAAGACGGAGAGCCTCTTCAGGCTGGAGATGTAACTCTTGAATCTCAAAATACACCTAATGAACCTCAGGTATCAGTTAAGCGTTTTTCACCTGAAGATGGTGAAGTTGAACTAGACCAAGATATCGCAAATATCTTTGCCGCATTAGAAGAAGGCCAAGACCCTACAGAGTTAGGAGATGAGTTCGCTACCGCTGCTGGTCAAAATGGTTCTAGCTTAGCAACTAGTGGGACTGTAGAACGAGACGGTGAAGAAACGACCCCAGGAACCGAATTTATAACAACGGGATTTGAAGCGCTGGGCTTGTCTCGTACTCAAAGCTTAAGCCTGCTAGAGCAATTTCGTTTCGCACAACAAGAGCCGATATTTGTAGACCTTTCTTTTAGTGCGCTTGAAGATGCACTAAGTGCATCTGTCCCAGAAGATACTTTGTTAAGCGGCCAGTTAACTGCGACCGATGCAAATAATGACCTTCTTACCTTCTCAGTTGAATCGGGTCCTTCTAACGGTAGCCTTACCCTAAATGAAGATGGATCTTGGCAATACACTCCAGATGCAAATTATAACGGACCAGATAGCTTCCAAGTTATCGTGACAGATGAAACTGGTCTGACAGACACGCTAACTGTCACAATTGATGTTACGCCAGTGAATGATGCGCCAGTAGCAGAGCCTGAGGACCGCTCCTTATTAGAGGACCAGTTTATTAGCGGTAGTCTAACAGCTACTGATGTTGACCTTCCTGCAGGAGAGTCTCTGGCGTTTAGTACCGACGCTGTCGTAGAAGGTTTAACCTTCAATGCTGACGGTAGCTACGAGTTTGACGCTTCATCATACGAGTACCTTGCTCAAGGTGAAGAGGTTACTTTTGAAGTACCAGTTACAGTAACTGATGACCTAGGTGCAACTGATGAGACTACTCTAATAATCGTTGTCAGAGGCACTAACGACAAGCCTGAGTTGACAGTTAATAGCGGTTCAGTAACTGAGAATGACACGCTTGCAACATTGAGTGTTAGCGGCGAGTTGTCTGTAGAAGATAAAGATGCAACTGATG
>NZ_JALNTT010000022.1:0-938 GCF_023161695.1 Vibrio sp. 1CM2L | reverse complement strand
GTT
Source organism: Vibrio sp. 1CM2L (assembly GCF_023161695.1). Taxonomy (NCBI): domain Bacteria; kingdom Pseudomonadati; phylum Pseudomonadota; class Gammaproteobacteria; order Vibrionales; family Vibrionaceae; genus Vibrio; species Vibrio sp. 1CM2L. Next base: position 935 of record NZ_JALNTT010000022.1, on the reverse strand, counting down.
CGCCATTTAAAGTGGTACGCGAGCTGGGTTTAGAACGTCGTGAGACAGTTCGGTCCCTATCTGCCGTGGGCGTTTGAGAATTGAGAGGGGTTGCTCCTAGTACGAGAGGACCGGAGTGAACGAACCGCTGGTGTTCGGGTTGTCATGCCAATGGCATTGCCCGGTAGCTACGTTCGGAACTGATAAGCGCTGAAAGCATCTAAGCGCGAAGCAGGCCTCGAGATGAGTTCTCACTAGACTTTTAAAGTCTCTGAAGGGCCGTTGAAGACTACAACGTTGATAGGCAGGATGTGGAAGTGGTGCGAGCCATTAAGCTAACCTGTACTAATTACCCGTGAGGCTTAACCATACAACGCCAAACGCGTTTTATGTGATAGTGAAACAAGCGAAGAAGTTAATATAACTAAAGTAGATACTAGAAGACTTTATTATCAGAATTCCAAATTTTAGTTAGTACGTAGCGATACGGACTGACAACCAAATTTGCTTGGTGACAATAGCGTTTTGGACCCACCTGACCCCATGCCGAACTCAGTAGTGAAACGAAACAGCGCCGATGATAGTGTAGCAGCTGCTATGTGAAAGTAGGTCATCGCCAGGCTCCAAATTAAAAAAAGCCCGATTCGAAAGAGTCGGGCTTTTTTGCGTTTTAGCTGTCAGCTTTCAGCCGTCAGTTGAAACACGGAGATATCAGACGTTAGATATTAGATGTCAGTTGAGCGGTTGGGTTGTTTAGTACAGTGTCACCCTCAGCAACAAACCCCGTAGGAGGCACTTCAGTGCCGAATAAATTAAACAACCATATTCATGGCTAAAGCCATTCCTACAGGTACATTTTGCCTAGAGCCTAGAGCCTAGAGCCTAGAGCCTAGAGCCTAGAGCCTAGAACCTAGAACCTAGAACCTAGAACCCCCGGTTGATCGCTGAAAGCTGAT
>NZ_JALNTT010000021.1:0-1035 GCF_023161695.1 Vibrio sp. 1CM2L | reverse complement strand
CACCTTCAACGGCTTACAGAACGCTCCCCTACCCCACATACCCTAAGGTACGTAGCCGCAGCTTCGGTGTATAGCTTAGCCCCGTTACATCTTCCGCGCAGGCCGACTCGACCAGTGAGCTATTACGCTTTCTTTAAATGATGGCTGCTTCTAAGCCAACATCCTGGCTGTCTGAGCCTTCCCACATCGTTTCCCACTTAGCTATACTTTGGGACCTTAGCTGGCGGTCTGGGTTGTTTCCCTCTCCACGACGGACGTTAGCACCCGCCGTGTGTCTCCCGGATAGTACTTACTGGTATTCGGAGTTTGCAAAGGGTTGGTAAGTCGGGATGACCCCCTAGCCTTAACAGTGCTCTACCCCCAGTAGTATTCGTCCGAGGCGCTACCTAAATAGCTTTCGGGGAGAACCAGCTATCTCCAGGTTTGATTGGCCTTTCACCCCTAGCCACAAGTCATCCGCTAATTTTTCAACATTAGTCGGTTCGGTCCTCCAGTTGATGTTACTCAACCTTCAACCTGCCCATGGCTAGATCACCTGGTTTCGGGTCTAATCCTAGCAACTGTACGCCCAGTTAAGACTCGGTTTCCCTACGGCTCCCCTAAACGGTTAACCTTGCTACTAAAATTAAGTCGCTGACCCATTATACAAAAGGTACGCAGTCACACCACGAAGGTGCTCCTACTGCTTGTACGTACACGGTTTCAGGTTCTATTTCACTCCCCTCACAGGGGTTCTTTTCGCCTTTCCCTCACGGTACTGGTTCACTATCGGTCAGTCAGTAGTATTTAGCCTTGGAGGATGGTCCCCCCATATTCAGACAGGATATCACGTGTCCCGCCCTACTCGTTTTCACTGATTATGAGATGTCGATTACGGGGCTATCACCCTTTATTGCGGCACTTTCCAGAGCCTTCATCTGTCTCATTAAAAGCTTAAGGGCTAATCCAATTTCGCTCGCCGCTACTTTCGGAATCTCGGTTGATTTCTCTTCCTCGGGGTACTTAGATGTTTCAGTTCCCCCGGTTTGCCTCCTG
>NZ_JALNTT010000020.1:0-1066 GCF_023161695.1 Vibrio sp. 1CM2L | reverse complement strand
GACCCGAAACCAGGTGATCTAGCCATGGGAAGTTTGAAGGTTGAGTAACATCAACTGGAGGACCGAACCCACTAACGTTGAAAAGTTAGGGGATGACCTGTGGCTAGGAGTGAAAGGCTAATCAAACCGGGAGATAGCTGGTTCTCCCCGAAATCTATTTAGGTAGAGCCTCGGACGAATACTTACGGGGGTAGAGCACTGTTAAGGCTAGGGGGTCATCCCGACTTACCAACCCTTTGCAAACTCCGAATACCGTAAAGTAATATCCGGGAGACACACGGCGGGTGCTAACGTCCGTCGTGAAGAGGGAAACAACCCAGACCGCCAGCTAAGGTCCCAAAGTCATAGTTAAGTGGGAAACGATGTGGAAAGGCCCAGACAGCCAGGAGGTTGGCTTAGAAGCAGCCATCCTTTAAAGAAAGCGTAATAGCTCACTGGTCGAGTCGGTCTGCGCGGAAGATGTAACGGGGCTAAACTATGCACCGAAGCTGCGGATTCAAAATTTATTTTGAGTGGTAGGGGAGCGTTCTGTAAGCCGTTGAAGGTGAACCGGGAGGTTTGCTGGAGGTATCAGAAGTGCGAATGCTGACATGAGTAACGATAATGCGGGTGAAAAACCCGCACGCCGGAAGACCAAGGGTTCCTATCCCATGTTAATCAGGGTAGGGTAAGTCGACCCCTAAGGCGAGGCCGAAAGGCGTAGTCGATGGGAAACGGGTTAATATTCCCGTACTTGGTATAATTGCGATGGGGGGACGGAGCAGGCTAAACAAGCATGGCGATGGTTGTCCATGTGAAAGTGAGTAGGTTGAGAGTTTAGGAAAATCCGGACTCTTAAGACTGAGACACGAGACGAGCACCCAAGGGTGTGAAGTTGTTGATGCCATACTTCCAGGAAAAGCCTCTAAGCTTCAGATTATACCGAATCGTACCCCAAACCGACACAGGTGGTCAGGTAGAGAATACTAAGGCGCTTGAGAGAACTCGGGTGAAGGAACTAGGCAAAATCGTACCGTAACTTCGGGAGAAGGTACGCTCCTATCTGTGATGAGACTTGCTCTCTAAG
>NZ_JALNTT010000019.1:0-1081 GCF_023161695.1 Vibrio sp. 1CM2L | reverse complement strand
TCTCTTGACGTTAGCAACAGAAGAAGCACCGGCTAACTCCGTGCCAGCAGCCGCGGTAATACGGAGGGTGCGAGCGTTAATCGGAATTACTGGGCGTAAAGCGCATGCAGGTGGTTCATTAAGTCAGATGTGAAAGCCCGGGGCTCAACCTCGGAACTGCATTTGAAACTGGTGAACTAGAGTACTGTAGAGGGGGGTAGAATTTCAGGTGTAGCGGTGAAATGCGTAGAGATCTGAAGGAATACCAGTGGCGAAGGCGGCCCCCTGGACAGATACTGACACTCAGATGCGAAAGCGTGGGGAGCAAACAGGATTAGATACCCTGGTAGTCCACGCCGTAAACGATGTCTACTTGGAGGTTGTGGCCTTGAGCCGTGGCTTTCGGAGCTAACGCGTTAAGTAGACCGCCTGGGGAGTACGGTCGCAAGATTAAAACTCAAATGAATTGACGGGGGCCCGCACAAGCGGTGGAGCATGTGGTTTAATTCGATGCAACGCGAAGAACCTTACCTACTCTTGACATCCAGAGAAGCCAGTGGAGACACAGGTGTGCCTTCGGGAGCTCTGAGACAGGTGCTGCATGGCTGTCGTCAGCTCGTGTTGTGAAATGTTGGGTTAAGTCCCGCAACGAGCGCAACCCTTATCCTTGTTTGCCAGCGAGTAATGTCGGGAACTCCAGGGAGACTGCCGGTGATAAACCGGAGGAAGGTGGGGACGACGTCAAGTCATCATGGCCCTTACGAGTAGGGCTACACACGTGCTACAATGGCGCATACAGAGGGCAGCAAGCTAGCGATAGTGAGCGAATCCCAAAAAGTGCGTCGTAGTCCGGATTGGAGTCTGCAACTCGACTCCATGAAGTCGGAATCGCTAGTAATCGTGAATCAGAATGTCACGGTGAATACGTTCCCGGGCCTTGTACACACCGCCCGTCACACCATGGGAGTGGGCTGCAAAAGAAGTGGGTAGTTTAACCTTTCGGGGAGGACGCTCACCACTTTGTGGTTCATGACTGGGGTGAAGTCGTAACAAGGTAGCCCTAGGGGAACCTGGGGCTGGATCACCTCCTTATACGAAGATA
>NZ_JALNTT010000028.1:0-500 GCF_023161695.1 Vibrio sp. 1CM2L | reverse complement strand
CGCCTTTCATCGCCTCTGACTGCCAAGGCATCCACCGTGTACGCTTAGTCACTTAACCATACAACCCGAAAGGGTCTCTGTTTTACCTTCACTTTTGAAAAGTGAAAACAAACTAGTATGGCAACTAACCAAGGTTTTTGGTTGTCATTAAGAAGGGTTAATTCTCAATGACTGTTTGCCGGACTCAATGTGATTCAAACTAAGTTTGAATCGAATACAAGACACTTGAATGTGTTTGTTGTGTTTATACTGTTCTTATTAAATAAGAGCAGATAAACATTGAGAACTTTTAAATTTGATTTAAATAACTTCGTTATTTAAATCAGTCAGCTTTCCAAATTGTTAAAGAGCAAGAGTTTTTAAAGCATTAAACTTTCAAAACCATTTTTAAATACACTCGGCTTTCTATTACTAAGAAAAGTGTGCTTAAAGATGGTGGGCGATACCGGGCTCGAACCAGTGACCCCCTGCTTGTAAGGCAGGTGCTCTCCCAACTGAGC